>NZ_JAOBTQ010000001.1:1801591-2402121 GCF_033366695.1 Streptomyces sp. SCL15-4 | reverse complement strand
ACGGTGGTCGCGCGTCCACCGGAACCGGGAGCCGGCGCGGGACAGACCGCGGTGCCGCTCCGGGCGCTGGCCGGAAGTCGTCACCCGAAGATCACCGGGCCCTAAGCTCGGACTCGCTGGGCGAATTCGTCGATCTTGGTGAAGGGGCCGGAACTGGTGGAGGACAAAAGGGTTGTCGTCGTGACCGGCGGAGGTTCGGGCATCGGAGAGGCCACGGCCCGGCTGCTCGGCGAGGCCGGGCACCACGTGGTCGTCTCCGGCCGGCGGGCCGAGCCCCTGGAGCGCCTCGCGCGGGAGACCGGCGCGCTGGCGCATCCGTCGGACATGGGGGACCCCGACGCGGTCGAGGGACTCGTCCGGGCGGCCCTGGACGCGTACGGACGGCTCGACGGAGTGGTGCTGAACGCGGGCATCGGGCGCGGCGGCGCCGTCGGCGACATGTCGCTGCGCGACTGGGACGAGGTGATGCGCACCAACCTCACCGGCCCGATGCTCCTGCTGCGCGCCGCGATCCCGCACCTGCTGGAGTCCAAGGGCGCGGTGGTCGCCGTGGCGTCGGTGTCCGCGCTGCGCAACGGCACGGGCAACGCCCCGTACGCCACCTCCAAGGCGGCCCTGCTCCAGCTGTGCCGTTCCGTCGCCGTCGACTACGGCCGGCAGGGCGTGCGCGCCAACACCGTGTGCCCGGGCTGGGTGCGCACCGAGATGGCCGACCGGCGCATGGCCCGCTTCGCCGAGGAGGAGGACCTGCCCGGCGGCATGGCGGACGCCTACGCCGAGGCGACCAGGCCGCTGCCCCAGGGCCGTCCCGGCGAGCCCCGCGAGGTCGCCGAGGCGATCGCCTGGCTGCTGTCCCCGGCGGCCTCCTACGTCAACGGGGCGGTGCTCACCGTGGACGGCGGGGCGACGGCCCTCGACCTCGGGACCCTCGGCTTCGACTACCGCATCACGCCACGCGGCGCCGCCGCCCGCTGAGCCCGGCCGCCTTCAGCGCGGCTCGGCGTGACCGGCGGCCGGAGAGGTGCGCGCGCGGCAGGGCAGCGCGTCGGTCATGGCAGGCCACATCCGGGCGATCCCCAGCAGGGTCTGGGGACTGCCGTGGGTCACGCCGGGCAGCGGGCGCGGGTCGGACGGCGGCATGCCGACCAGCACCGCGCGGCGGGCCTGGCCCACGGCACCGGCCAGCGCCGCGCACGCGAGACGGTCCTCCGGCACCCCCGCCCGCCGGGCGTGCCGGTGCGCCCTCTCGTAGGCGTCCGGCTGGACGTACTGCTGGAGCGTCAGCAGCGCGTCGTACGTCTCGATGGTCTGCCGGTGCGCCTGGAGCACCAGCGGATAGCGCGGCCGCAGCACCTCCTGGAGCCGGGTCCGCCGGGGGCTGGCGAGCGCCACGTGCGGCACCGCCGTCACCAGGTCCCGCCACAGCGGCCACAGCCGCCAGGAGGTCCGCAGCGCGGCGGCCGACCGGGCCAGCGCGGTCGCGGTGGGAACGAGCAGTGACGCCGCCCGCAGGAAGCCGTGCGCCCCCATCACCATGGAGAGCCAGGGCAGCAGGCCGGGGGCGAGGCCGTAGAGATGGCCGAGGTACCCGCACCAGAAGACGAGGGCGAGGACGCTGCCCGCCGCGAACAGCCGCAGCGACCACACCAGATCGCGTTCCGTCGTGCGCAGGCTGTACCGCCAGCAGACCACGACGGCGACGGCGTCGCCGAGCAGATGGGCGATGCTGAGGATCAGCCAGTAGGCGGCCGTCGCGGACGCGGGCCGCTGCGCCGACGCCGCTCCCGTGACCGGCTGGCCGGCCCCCAGCAGATCCAGCACCAGCAGCGACACCAGGGCCGCCGTCAGCCCCGCCGCGACCGAGGCACGCAGCCGCGGCGAGCGCCGGCAGTCCACGACGAAGAGCAGGACCAGCCCCGCGCTGAGCACACCGATCAGATTGCGCATCAGCGACACCGTGTGCACCGTGACGCCGGCGGACGTCAGCGCGTCGACGACCCCGCGCTGGAAGAGCGTGATGGCCGTGGTCGCGGCCAGCACCGTGATCCACAGTCCCCGCAGACGCGGCTCGCGCAGCGCCGGGCGCGCCCGCCAGACGAGAGCGCACCACAGGATGACGACGCCGACGAGTCCGAGCCGGGCCGCCAGCTCACTCACCGTCATCGGCGGTCACTCCCAGGAACGCGCCGAGGCGTCCCAGAGGACCGGCCACCCGCCCGGTCTTCCCGGCGCTCTGGATCAGGCTGGCGATCATCTCGGCTTCTTGTTCCTCAACGGTCGTGTAACTGGTTCTGGCCATCAGCCGCCTGACGAGACGGGGTGTGGGAGCGTCCAGGAGCCGGCCGGCGGGCCGTGCGCCGTCGTCCGTGAAGCTGCGGTGGTGATCACACAGCACATGGCCGATCTCGTGCAGGATGATGTGCTCCTGGTGCAGGGGAGCCGTCCTGGTCTCGTAGAACACGTAGTCGGCGTCCTCGGTGCCCAGCCACAGTCCGCAGGCCCCGGTGGCCGCCGCCGCTTCGGGCAGCTCCCGGAGCACGAGCGGACGGCCTCTCAGTTCCTCCACCCGCGCGCGGAGCGCCTCCAGGGTGAGCGACCGATCCACCCCGAGATCACGCAGAATCGCGGCACACCGGCGCTGCAGGGCCGTGTGCTCGCTCGTTCTCCTCACCTGTCGTCACCCCCGTTCGCTGTTCTCACCGGCCGGAAGGGCCGCGGCGGCTCCCCGTCCCGGAAGCGCCGGGGGCGACGGCGGACTCGCTGTGGCGTCTCACTCGCTCGAAGACCTCCTCGTCGGTGAAGTGGCCCGGTGTGACCCCGGAAGGCTTTGCCGCTACGGAGACGACCGTGTCCCGGGGGCAAGCTGCCGACCCACCTAAGCAGGTCGTCCGCCCTTTTGCACACGCCCGTCCGGGCTTTCGGACGCCCTTTGGCGGAAAACCTCTCCTGCCCCACGAGCCCTTCGCGAACACCACACGGATAAACCTCTGTGACTGCCGTCACAGGGCTCCGGGACGGGGGTGCCGTCGTCCCTGACCGCCGCGCCGGGCGGCCGTGCCACCTGGGAACTCCGGGACACCGGTCTCCGCGGACCGCCTACCCTGGAACGCATGACCAGCAGCAGCGACCGGAGCCCGGCAGTGGACGTTCCCGCCCCCAAGAGTTACGAGATCCGCACCTACGGGTGCCAGATGAACGTCCACGATTCGGAGCGATTGGCCGGGCTGCTCGAAGAGGCCGGATACGTACGTGCCCCCGAAGGGTCGGACGGGGACGCGGACGTCGTCGTCTTCAACACCTGCGCGGTCCGGGAGAACGCCGACAACCGGCTCTACGGCAACCTCGGCCGGCTCGCGCCGAAGAAGACCTCGCGTCCGGGCATGCAGATCGCGGTCGGCGGCTGCCTCGCGCAGAAGGACCGCGACACCATCGTGAAGAAGGCGCCCTGGGTGGACGTCGTCTTCGGCACGCACAACATCGGCAAGCTGCCCGTCCTGCTGGAGCGCGCCCGCGTCCAGGAGGAGGCGCAGGTGGAGATCGCCGAGTCCCTGGAGACTTTCCCCTCCACGCTGCCCACCCGCCGCGAGAGCGCGTACGCGGCCTGGGTGTCGATCTCCGTCGGCTGCAACAACACCTGCACCTTCTGTATCGTCCCGGCGCTGCGCGGCAAGGAGAAGGACCGCCGCCCGGGCGACATCCTCGCCGAGATCGAGACCCTGGTCGGCGAGGGCGTCTCGGAGATCACTCTGCTCGGCCAGAACGTCAACGCCTACGGCTCCGACATCGGCGACCGCGAGGCCTTCAGCAAGCTGCTGCGCGCCTGCGGGAAGATCGAGGGCCTGGAGCGGGTCCGCTTCACCTCCCCGCACCCGCGCGACTTCACGGACGACGTGATCGCGGCCATGGCCGAGACCCCGAACGTCATGCCCCAGCTGCACATGCCGCTCCAGTCGGGCTCGGACACGGTCCTGAAGGCGATGCGCCGCTCCTACCGCCAGGAGCGGTACCTGGGGATCATCGAGAAGGTGCGGGCCGCGATCCCGCACGCGGCGATCACCACCGACATCATCGTGGGCTTCCCCGGCGAGACCGAGGAGGACTTCGAGCAGACGCTGCACGTCGTCCGCGAGGCCCGCTTCGCCCAGGCCTTCACCTTCCAGTACTCCAAGCGCCCCGGCACTCCCGCCGCGACCATGGACGGCCAGATCCCCAAGGAGGTCGTCCAGGCGCGCTACGAACGGCTGGTGGCCCTCCAGGAGGAGATCTCCTGGGAGGAGAACAAGAAGCAGGTCGGCCGCACGCTGGAGCTGATGGTCGCCGAGGGCGAGGGCCGCAAGGACGGTGCCACCCACCGCCTCTCCGGCCGCGCCCCCGACAACCGCCTGGTCCACTTCACCAAGCCCGACCAGGAGGTCCGTCCCGGCGACGTCGTCACCGTCGAGGTCACGTACGCCGCTCCGCACCACCTCCTCGCCGAGGGTCCCGCCCTCGCCGTGCGCCGCACGCGCGCGGGCGACGCCTGGGAGAAGCGCAACGCGGCGGAGGCCGCCAAGCCGGCGGGCGTGATGCTGGGCCTGCCGAAGATCGGTGTGCCGGAACCGCTGCCGGTGGCCGCGGGAAGCGGCTGCGGCTGCGACTGACGGCCTGCCGGCGGACCGGGGCGCGGGGCTCGTACGAGGGTCCGGGAAGGAGCCTCGTACGAGCGTGCGGGTTCCGTCGCGGCTGCGAGCATCCGGGCGGGCGGACGAGCGTGTCGGCGTCCGTGGCGGCGGGGCGGCGGGTGCCTCGGACGGTGCCGTTCCGGGCCGCGTTCACGGCGGAGGCCGGCGGGAGCGGCTCGTCGATCCGCGTGATGTGCCGGAGCGCGGCCCGGAACGGCTGACCGGCGTGCCGACCTGGGACCGCGGTCCGGACGGGTCCGCGCGGGGAGTTAACCTGCCGACCATGCTTGTCGCCGCCGCAGTCTGCCCCTGCCCGCCGCTGCTCGTGCCCGAGGTCGCCGCGGGTGCCGCACCGGAACTGGACGCCGCACGCGCGGCCTGCTCGGACGCGCTCGGCGTGCTCGCCGCCGCCCGCCCCGACCTGCTGGTGGTCGTCGGCACCGCCGGTCCGGACGGCCTCGGCCCGTTCCCGCAGGGCACCTCGGGCACCTTCCGCGGCTTCGGGGTCGACGTGGACGTACGCCTGGGCCACGCCACCGGCGCCGCACCGGAGCGCGAACTGCCGGCCTCGCTGGCCGTCGGCGCCTGGCTGCTGGAGCGGACCGGCTGGGCCGACGCCCCGATCGAGGGGCTCGGTGTCGCCGACACGCTGGAGCCCGAGCGATGCGCCGAGACCGGCCGGGAACTGGCCGGCCGGGCAGGCCGCGTGGCGCTGCTGGTGATGGGGGACGCCAGCGCCTGCCGCACCCTCAAGGCGCCCGGTTACCTGGACGAACGGGCGGCGCCCTTCGACGCGGAGGCCGCCCGGGCACTCGGCACGGCGGACCTGGCGGCCCTGCGCGCGCTGGACCCCGCCCTCGCCCGCGAACTGAAGGCGGCCGGCCGCGCACCCTGGCAGATCCTCGCCGGCGCGGCGCGGGACGCCCGCCTCAACGGCGCGCTGCTCTACGAGGACGCGCCGTACGGCGTGGGCTATCTGGTCGCCACCTGGACCTGACGCCGGCGGCGGCCCGCGGACACCGCCCGGAATCCGGCAGCCCCCGTACGCGTCCGGCGCGCCCCGACCCCTCGGTCACGAAGTCGGCGGTGGTCCCTCCGGGCGCGTCGGGGTCGTCGGGTCCGCAGGCGGCGGTGTCGCCGTGGGGCCGCTCTTCTGCGCGAGGCGGTCCATGGCCTCCTTGGCCTTGTCCGTACCCGTGTGGATCTTGTCGCTGTACTTGCCCTTGGTCCGCTCGTCGACGGCCTTGGCGGCCTTGTCGATCCCGTGCTGGACCTTGTCCCCGTGCTGCCGAGCGAGATCCGACACCTTGTCCTTGGCCGGGCCCAGCTTGGCCTTCATGTTGTCCAACAGACCCATGGTCCACCTTCCCTCGCCCCGGCACGTCCGGCCGTCGCCTCCGGCCTGCCGAGAAGCCGTGTGAACACGACCATATCCACTCCATACGGTACTCGTGGGGACGAAATCCCGCGTCACCCCGTGCCTACCCACCGCGGACGCCGCGTATCCGGCGCGGACACGGTGAGATCACCTCCGCGCGTGACTCGTCACTCGTTCGAGGGCTCGCCTGGACGTTTGCGAGACTGGTGCGGTGAGCAGCGCACCCGTCGCCCCCCGTGTCATCGCCGTCGTAGGACCCACCGCGGCCGGCAAGTCCGATCTCGGCGTCTTCCTGGCCCGGCAACTCGGCGGCGAGGTCGTCAACGCCGACTCCATGCAGCTGTACCGGGGGATGGACATCGGTACCGCCAAGCTGACACCCGAGGAGCGCGGCGGCGTCCCGCACCACCTGCTGGACATCTGGGACGTGACGGCCACCGCCTCGGTCGCCGAGTACCAGAAACTGGCCCGCGCGCGGATCGACGCGCTGCTCGCCGAGGGCCGCTGGCCCGTCCTGGTCGGCGGCTCCGGCCTGTACGTCCGCGGAGCCGTCGACAACCTGGAGTTCCCCGGCACCGACCCGGAGGTCCGGGCCCGGCTGGAGGAGGAGCTGGCGCTGCGCGGCCCCGGGGCCCTGCACGCCCGGCTCGCCGCGGCCGACCCCGGGGCCGGCCGCGCGATCCTGCCGAGCAACGGACGCCGGATCGTCCGGGCACTGGAGGTGATCGAGATCACCGGCCAGCCCTTCACCGCGAATCTGCCGGGCCACGACTCGGTGTACGACACGATCCAGATCGGCGTCGACGTCGCCCGCCCGGAACTGGACGAGCGCATCGCGCGGCGCGTCGACCGGATGTGGGAGGCGGGCCTCGTGGACGAGGTGCGCGCACTGGAGGCGCAGGGGCTGCGCGAGGGGCGCACGGCGTCGCGCGCGCTCGGCTACCAGCAGGTCCTCGCGGCGCTGGCCGGGGAGTGCACCGAAGCGGAAGCACGCGCCGAGACCGTGCGTGCCACCAAGCGCTTCGCGCGCCGCCAGGATTCGTGGTTCAGGCGGGATCCCCGGGTGCACTGGTTGAGTGGGGCCGCCGCCGACCGCGGGGAACTTCCGCAGCAGGCCCTGGCGTTGGTCGAACGACCGGTTACAGCCTGATCACGTCATGGCATCGGGATGCGTCGCCGGTCATCGAGGCCTGTGGCGCCGTGCCATCATCGAGCTTCGATCGACCAAGTGGAGCCTAGTTGGGAGGGCGCGTGGCGATGGAGGCCGGCCCTCGCGACACCGCACGAAGCACCGAGCACGTCACCACCGAGAGTGACGATCCCGGCCCGGGCGGGGACCGCCCGGCCGAGCGCCACTCCCGGACGGACGGCCCGCTGCCGACCGGTTGGCAGCCGAACGGCTCCCACGACGGCGGCCGTCACGGCAGCGGCCCGCACGAAGACGGCCCGACGGACGACCGCCCGGCCGAGATCACCCTGGCCCCGGACCCGCTGGCCCCGGACTCCCTGGTCCCCGACTCCCTGGTCTCCGACTCTCTGGCTCCGGACCTCTTGGCCCCGGACTCCTTGGTCACGGATCGTCTGACGGACGACGACCGGCTCGCCGACGACGGCCCCGACGAGGCCCCGGACGGCGTCACCGCCGACGGACCGGCGCCCGAGGAGATGTACCCGGGCGGACCGGAGGTCGAGGTCGAGCTGCGCCCGCAGCGCCGGCTGCGCATCTGGCAGCTCGCGCCCATCGTGAGCCTCGCCGCCGTCGGCTCCCTGATGTTCGCCTTCCCGCTCGCCTTCGACTTCGGCGACAGCGGCGCGGTCATCGCCATGCTCGGCCTGCTGATCTGCTCCTGCGCCGCCGGCTGGGGCATGATGGCCGCCCGCAGGGTCGGCTACACCTGGCCGGGCCTGCCGCCGCGCGGCTCGGGCCGCCGCCCGGACTGGCGGGTCGTCCTCGGCTACGTCCTGCTGGTGGCCCTGGCGGTGATCCTCGCCGTGTGGCGAGTGGCCCGACTGCGCTGAAGCGCCCCTGAAACGGTCGTGGTCCGCTCCCGTACGATCGAGGAATGAGCACACGGATCGCCTTCCTCAAGGGTCACGGCACCGAGAACGACTTCGTGATCGTCCCGGACCCGGAGAACGCCCTCGACCTGTCCCCGGCCGCCGTGGCCGCGCTCTGCGACCGCCGGGCGGGCATCGGAGGCGACGGCGTGCTGCACGTCGTACGGTCGGCGGCCCACCCCGAGGCCCGGGCGATGGCCGGCGAGGCCGAGTGGTTCATGGACTACCGCAACGGCGACGGCTCGGTAGCCGAGATGTGCGGCAATGGCGTACGTGTGTTCGCGCGCTATCTTCAGCACGCCGGGCATGTGGCCGAAGGCGACCTCGCGATCGCCACGCGCGCGGGCGTGAGGACCGTCCACATCGCGAAGGACGGTGACGTCACCGTCGGCATGGGCCGCGCCCGCCTGCCCGAAGGGGACGTCACGGTGGCCGTCGGCGAGCGCAGCTGGCCCGCGCGCAACGTCAACATGGGCAACCCGCACGCGGTGGCCTTCGTGGCCGACCTGGCGCACGCCGGCGACCTGCACACCGCGCCGCCGGTCAGCCCGGCGTCCGCCTACCCGGACGGCGTGAACGTCGAGTTCGTCGTCGACCGCGGCCCCCGCCACGTCGCCATGCGCGTGCACGAGCGCGGCTCCGGCGAGACCCGCTCGTGCGGCACGGGCGCGTGCGCCGTCGCCGTGGCCGCCGCCCGCCGGGACGGCATTGACCCGGCCGTCACCGGCACCCCGGCGACGTACACCGTCGACGTGCCCGGCGGACGCCTGGTCATCACCGAGCGGCCCGACGGGGAGATCGAGATGACCGGCCCCGCCGTGATCGTCGCCGAGGGCGGGATCGACGCCGAGTGGCTCGCCCGGTCGTCCGGCTGACCGAAAACCTAAACCTCGATTCCATCGCTCGAATGGGTGATCCGTTTCACGCTCGGCCGGAGGCGGTCGGTCACGGGTGGCGGGCTCGGTAGCATCAAGCACCGGCACGGACGGGGGAACGTCGCCAACCCTGAGCCGCGTGCGCCCTGGGGCTCCGTCCGCCGGTCCACGAGCCGGAGGTGCCCATGAGTGCGGAGGCCACGAACCCCGCGACCGCTGGTCCGGCGGTGCCCCCGGTGCCGCAGGCGCTCACCGCGTCCGCGGCACCCGCGGCGACGCGCAGAAAGGCCCGGCCCCGGCTCGACCTGCGCAGGCTCGGCCGCGCCGCGCTGCTCGGCTCCGCCACCCGGGACAAACTCCCCGACGCGATCGGCCATGTCGTGGAGGCGCACCGCGCCCACCACCCCGACGCCGACATCGAACCCCTGCGCCGCGCCTACGTCCTGGCCGAGTCCTCGCACCGCGGCCAGACGCGCAAGAGCGGCGAGCCGTACATCACGCACCCGCTCGCCGTCACCCTCATCCTCGCCGAACTCGGCGCCGAGACCACGACACTGACGGCCTCACTGCTGCACGACACGGTCGAGGACACCGAGGTGACGCTGGAGCAGGTGCGGGAACAGTTCGGCGAGGAGGTCCGTTATCTGGTCGACGGCGTCACGAAACTGGAGAAGGTCGACTACGGAGCCGCCGCCGAACCGGAGACCTTCCGCAAAATGCTCGTCGCCACCGGCAACGACGTGCGCGTGATGTCGATCAAACTCGCCGACCGCCTGCACAACATGCGCACCCTCGGCGTGATGCGCCCCGAGAAGCAGGCGCGGATCGCCAAGGTCACCCGGGACGTCCTCATCCCGCTCGCCGAACGTCTCGGCGTACAGGCCCTCAAGACCGAACTGGAGGACCTGGTCTTCGCCGTCCTCCACCCCGAGGAGTACGCCCGCACCCGCGAACTCATCGCGGAGAACGCCGCCCGCACCGGCGACCCGCTCGCCGAGGTCGCCGAGGTGGTGCGCGGGGTGCTGCGCGAGGCCGACATCCCGGCCGAGGTGCTCATCCGGCCCCGGCACTTCGTCTCCGTCCACCGTGTGGCCCGCAAACGCGGCAGGCTGCGCGGTACGGACTTCGGCCGCCTGCTGGTGCTGGTGAACGAGGACGCGGACTGTTACGCCGTCCTCGGCGAACTGCACACCTGTATGACGCCGGTGGTCTCGGAGTTCAAGGACTTCATCGCCGTACCGAAGTTCAACCTCTACCAGTCCCTGCACACCGCCGTCGCCCTTCCCCAGGGCCGGACCGACTCGCCCGGCGGGACCCCCGCCACCGCCCGGGTCGTCGAAGTCCTCATCCGCACCCACCAGATGCACAAGGTCGCCGAGGCCGGCGTCGTCGCCCTCGGCAACCCGTACGCACCCGCTCCCGACGCGCCCGCGCACGACGCCTCCTCCGCCGAGGGCGAGCGCGTCGACCCCACCCGCCCCGGCTGGCTCTCCCGCCTCCTCGACTGGCAGCGGGCCGCTCCCGACCCCGACACCTTCTGGTCCACCCTGCGCGAGGACCTCGCCCAGGACCGCGAGATCACCGTCTTCCGCCCCGACGGCGGCACCCTCGGCCTGCCCGAGGGCGCCACCTGCGTGGACGCCGCCTACGCGCAGTACGGCGAGGACGCGCACGCCTGCATCGGCGCCCGGGTCAACGGCCGCCTCGCCACCCTCAGCACGGTCCTGCGCGACGGCGACACCGTCCAGCTCCTGATGGGCCAGGACCCCGCCTCCGAGCCCTCCCGCGAATGGCTGGACCACGCCCACACACCGGCCGCCCGCATCGCCATCCAGCGCTGGCTGGCCACCCACCCCGGCGGCGGCACCCACACGGACGACGGCGCGGCCGAGCCGGAGGCCCATGGCACCGCCCCCGCGTTCCGTGACGGCGACAGCGCGAGTCCCGGCGCCGCCGGAGCGCGCCCGGGAGCGGTGCCCGCGCGTCCCGCGGACGCCGGCGGGCCGCGCTCCCGGCGCGCCGACGTCCTGGCGGACCGCGCCGGCGCCGCCGTACGGCTCGCCGGGTGCTGTACGCCCGTACCGCCCGACGAGATCACCGGCTTCGCGGTGCGCGGGGGAGTGGTGACCGTGCACCGCGCGGGGTGCGCCGCGGTGGCGCACATGAAGAGCCTGGGGCGCGCCGAGGTCGGCGTGCGCTGGGGGGAGACCGCCGAGTGCCGGGTCACCCTGGTCGCGGAATCGTTCGGCCGCCCCCATCTGCTCGCCGACCTCACCGAGGCCATCGCCCTGGAAGGCGCCGAGATCGTCTCCGCCACCGTCGAGCCGCCCAGCCAGCAGCGGGTGCGCCACACCTACACCCTCGAACTCCCCGACGCCTCCCGCCTCCCGTCCCTCATGCGCGCCATGCGGGACGTACCAGGCGTGTACGACGTGAGCCGCGCCCAGCACCAGACCCCCGCGTCCTGACGACGAGAACCCGAAGCGCCTGACGCCCGAACCCCGGCCGACGGGACCGCGCCGCGCAGGTCTCCGCCGACGACCTCCGTTCCGCCCGGCCCCGGCCGCCGGCGGCCGGTCTCTGGTCGTGGCATCCGTCCGGCTGGGCGCCGGTCTCTGGCGATGATGTCCGTCCCCCGTGTGGCTCCGGTTCCTGATGGCGGCCTCCGTCCTGCCGGCCCTGGTCCCTGCACGTGGCATCCGTTCGGCCCGGCGCCGGGCCCTGGCGGTGGCGTCCGTCCTGCGTGTCCCGGCGGTGACGCCCGGTCCGCCGCCTCCTGACGACGGCGTCCGGGTTACTCGTTCGGGTGGGCCGGACGCGCGTCGCCGTCGTGCGGTGGGGCCGCCCTGGTAGCGGTGGTCCATGCCGCTCAGTCCCCGCCCCCGCCTCCGTCCCCCGACCCAGCCCGAGACCTCCCCGTACCACCCCCGTCCCCGCGTCGAGCCCGACACCCGCGCGCACCGCACCCGCTCCGCAAGGCGCCGGTACCGCAAGGCGGCCCTGCTCGCCTCCGCCGTCTCCCTCTGCCTCGTCGCCGCCGCGGCCCCGGCGGAACCCCTCGGCGTCGGCGACCGTCTCTTCCCGTACCTCGGCAACCCCGGCTACGACGTCGCCTCATACGACCTGGCCCTCACCTACAGCGGCGCCCAGGACAAGCCGCTGGAGGCCGTGACGACCATCGACGCCTGGACCACCGCCGACCTGGAGCGCGTGAACCTCGACTTCACCCACGGCACCGTGCGCTCGGTGGAGGTCGACGGACTCCCGGCCGGCTTCACCAGCGCCGGCGAGGACCTGGTCGTCACCCCGCACCACCCGCTGACCGAGGGCCGCTGGTTCCGGATCACCGTGCGGCACACCAGCGACCCCGTCTACGGCAAGGACGAGCAGGGCGGCTGGGTGCGCACCGCCGACGGGCTCGCCATGGCCAACCAGGCCGACGCCGCCCACCTGGTGTTCCCCTCCAACGACCACCCGTCCGACAAGGCCATGTTCACCTTCCGGGTCACCGCGCCCAACGCCTACACGGTCGTGGCCAACGGCCTGCCCGGCGGAGCGGACCGGGACGGCCCCACCACCACCTGGACCTACCGCACCCGGCACCCCATGGCCACCGAACTCGCCCAGGTGTCCATCGGCCGTTCCGCCGTGGTCCGCCGCGAGGGACCGCACGGGCTGCCCCTGCGCGACGTCGTCCCCGCCACCGACCGCGAGAAGCTCGAACCGTGGCTCGCGAAGACGCCCGGCCAGATCGCCTGGATGGAGAGCAAGATCGGCCAGTACCCCTTCGAGACGTACGGCGTGCTCATGGCGCAGGCGTCCACGGGCTTCGAACTGGAGACACAGACCCTCTCCCTCTTCGAGAAGAGCTTGTTCACCGAGCCCGGCTACCCGAAGTGGTACCTGGAATCGATCATGGTGCACGAGCTGTCCCACCAGTGGTTCGGCGACAGCGTCACCCCGCGCGCCTGGTCCGACGTCTGGCTGAACGAGGGGCACGCCACCTGGTACGAGGCGCTGTACAGCGAGGAGACCGCGAACCGGCCCATGGAGGCGCGGATGAAGGCCGCGTACGGCGCCTCCGACCGCTGGCGCGAGGCCGGCGGCCCGCCCGCCCGGCCCAAGCCGCCCGCCCCCGGCCAGAAGATCGACCTCTTCCGGCCCAACGTCTACGACGGCGCCGCCCTCATCCTCTACGCCCTGCGGCAGGAGATCGGCCGGCCGGCCTTCGAGCGGCTGGAGCGCCTCTGGGTCCGGGAGCACCGCGACGCCACCGCCACCACCGGCGACTTCGTCCGGCTGGCCTCGGCCGTCGCCGGCCGCGACCTCGGCGACTTCCTGCGGCCCTGGCTCTACGACCGGAAGACCCCGCCGATGCCCGGCCACCCGGACTGGAAGCCGACGGCGGCGGCCAAGGCGGCCGAGCCCCACCTCCGGCGATAACCCGGTGACGAGACGCACCGTCCCGTGCGACCATCTACGAGTCGGCGCACGGACGGGACACGGGAATCTCCCGGGGTACCCGTACGTTGAACCAGGCGAGCGGCCGATTACGACCGCCGCACCGACGCCGTAACGGCAACTCCATCGACGTAAGGATCCAATGACCTCCTCTTCTTCCCCTTCCCAGGACACCAAGCGCCTCGCGCACGCCTATCCCGAGGGTCTTCGGGCCGATGCCCTGATGGAAGAGGACGTCGCCTGGAGCCACGAGATCGACGGCGAGCGGGACGGTGACCAGTTCGACCGCTCGGAGCGCGCGGCCCTGCGCCGCGTCGTCGGCCTGTCCACCGAGCTGGAGGACGTCACCGAGGTCGAGTACCGCCAGCTCCGCCTGGAGCGGGTCGTGCTCGTCGGCGTGTGGACCACCGGCACCGCGCGGGACGCCGAGAACTCCCTCGCGGAGCTGGCCGCCCTCGCGGAGACCGCGGGCGCGCTCGTGCTCGACGGCGTCATCCAGCGCCGGGACAAGCCCGACGCGGCCACCTACATCGGCTCCGGCAAGGCCGCCGAGCTGCGGGACGTCGTCCTCGAAACGGGCGCGGACACCGTCATCTGCGACGGTGAGCTGAGCCCGGGCCAGCTGATCCAGCTGGAGGACGTGACCAAGGTCAAGGTCATCGACCGTACGGCCCTGATCCTGGACATCTTCGCCCAGCACGCCAAGTCCCGTGAGGGCAAGGCGCAGGTCGCGCTCGCGCAGATGCAGTACATGCTGCCGCGGCTGCGCGGCTGGGGTCAGTCGCTGTCCCGGCAGATGGGCGGCGGTCGCGGCGGCCTCGCCACGCGTGGCCCCGGTGAGACCAAGATCGAGACGGACCGGCGCCGGATCCGCGAGAAGATGGCGAAGATGCGCCGGGAGATCGCGGAGATGAAGACCGGCCGCGAGGTCAAGCGCCAGGAGCGCCGGCGCAACAAGGTGCCGTCCGTCGCCATCGCGGGCTACACCAACGCCGGCAAGTCCTCCCTGCTCAACCGCCTCACCGGCGCCGGCGTCCTGGTCGAGAACGCGCTCTTCGCGACCCTGGACCCGACCGTCCGCCGGGCCGAGACCCCGAGCGGCCGGCTGTACACGCTGGCCGACACCGTCGGCTTCGTCCGGCACCTGCCGCACCACCTGGTCGAGGCGTTCCGCTCCACCATGGAGGAGGTCGGCGACTCCGACCTGATCCTGCACGTGGTGGACGGCTCGCACCCGACCCCGGAGGAGCAGCTCGCCGCCGTGCGCGAGGTGATCCGGGACGTCGGCGCCACCGACGTGCCCGAGATCGTCGTGATCAACAAGGCGGACGCGGCCGACCCGCTGGTCCTCCAGCGGCTGCTGCGGGTCGAGAAGCGCTCGATCGCCGTCTCGGCGCGCACCGGCCAGGGCATCGCGGAACTCCTCGCCCTGATCGACGACGAGCTGCCCCGTCCCGCGGTGGAGACCACGGCGCTCGTGCCCTACACCCACGGCAAGCTGGTCGCCCGTGCGCACGCCGAGGGCGAGGTGATCTCCGAGGAGCACACCGCGGAGGGCACCCTGCTCAAGGTCCGGGTGCACGAGGAACTGGCGGCGGACCTGGCACCGTACACACCGGTCTCCGCCTGACCCACGGCAGTAACAGGGCCCGCCACCCCCCTCGGGTGGCGGGTCCTCGCCGTGCGCAGGGCACCGTCGGGCTCAGTGCCCGGCGAACTGCTCGCTCACCGAGTCGTAGACGCTCTTGGCCACCTCGCCCAGCCGCGGGCCGGCCAGCCAGCCCGCGTTCACCGGGCCGATGGACGTGTTGGACACCAGCGCGGGCTTGCCGTCGGCGCCGGTCTCCACCCAGCCGCCGCCGGACGCACCACCGGTCATCGTGCAGCCGATCCGGTACATCGTCGGGTCGGACTGTTCGAGGGACAGCCGGCCCGGCTTGTCCTGGCAGCGGTACAGCAGCCCGCCGTCGTACGGCGCCGCCGCCGGGTAACCGGACGCCGTCACACTGCTCACCTTCGCCACGGCCGGCGCGTCGAAGTCGACCGGCAGCGCCCCGCCGACCGTCTCCTCCAGCGACTTGCCGCCGCTGCCCTGCTCCGGCGTCACATGGATGACCGCGAAGTCGTACGCGGCACCGGCACCGCCCGTCTTGCCGCCCTCGCTGATCCACTGCTGCGAGGTCTTCGCCGCGTCCGCCCACCACACGCCGTACGGGGCGACCTGGGACCGGCTGGCGTTCTGCAGTCCGGTCGCCGACAGGGCCTGGTTGTTGTACGACGGCACGAACGCGAGGTTGCGGTACCAGCCGCCCTTCTTCCCGGCGTGCACACAGTGACCGGCCGTCCACACGAGGTTGGACTTGCCCGGGTGCGCCGGGTCCTGGACGACCGTCGCCGAGCAGACCATGGTGCCCTCGGGCGAGTCGAAGAGCAGCTTGCCCGACGTGGCCGCGTTGGCGTGGTACGGCGCGTCGACCGCCCGCGCCTTCACCGGCTGCGGCGTCGGGTCCGTCACGCCCTGGTCACCCGAGATGTCGTTGTCGTCGACGCCCCGGTCCGGGTCGTCGGCCTCCCGCATCCGGTCCGGGTCCCACAGACCGCTGATGATCGGGTTGACGAAGTCGTTGGCCTCGCGCAGCCAGTCGTCCTTGTTCCAGTTCTTCCAGGCGCCGTTCTTCCACTTGTCGATGTCGATGCCGTGGTCCTTGAGCCTGCGCTTGAGGTCCTCCGGGATACGGATCTTGCCGTCACCGGTGCCCGCCGCGGTCGCGGTGGCGCTCGGGTTGCCGTCGTCGGTACCGCCGCTGTCGCAGGCGGTGGCGGTCAGCGCCAGCGCCGAGACGAGGGCGACCGCCGTCAGCGAGGCCGAGGTGCGGCGACCGCCCCTGCCTCGCCGAGCGGTGAACGACGGCCGTATGGATCGCATGGTGTTGACTCCCCTTGCTGTGAAGGAACCCGGCGCTTCGGCCCCGGCACCGGCGGCGAACTCGTGGACGGTTCACGCTGGTCCCGCGACCTTCCGGGAACGGCATCACACACTATGCGGTCGCCGTGGGGGAGTTCTGCCCGGACGGCAACGGTTCCGTCACAGGCTGCCCGAACAGGGCCGTGGGGCAGGGCGGTTCGTCCCACCGCGCGCCGGTGCCGCCTGCCGTCCGCCCGCTCCCGGAGGCGCGATGGGAAGCCTCACCTCACCTTCCGGTCAAGGATCTCCGTGCCACCCCGTAACCGGCCGAACGGTCGGAGGTTGTAGCCGGTGGGACCAGCCGTCCGTGCCCGGTCCCGACCAACTCGCCTTTGACCAGCCGGAAGGACAGCGCGTCGTGGCCGTTACGGAGTCGATGGCGGAAGGCTCGCCCGCGGATGCGCGGGCCGCGCACGAGGGGATCCTCAGACGCCAGGCGGCGCGCGAGTCCTCGGCGCGCACCTACGCCCGCGCCCTGCCCATCGTTCCCGTCCGGGCGCGGGGGCTCACCATCGAGGGCGCCGACGGCCGCCGTTACCTGGACTGCCTCTCCGGCGCCGGCACCCTCGCCCTCGGCCACAACCACCCGGTCGTCCTGGAGGCCATCCGAGGAGTCCTCGACTCGGGCGCCCCGCTCTCCGTCCTCGACCTCGCGACCCCGGTCAAGGACGCCTTCGTCACCGAACTGTTCCGCACCCTCCCGCCCGGCCTCGCCGGCCGCGCCCGCGTCCAGTTCTGCGGACCGGCCGGCACCGACGCCGTCGAGGCCGCCCTCAAACTGGTCCGCACCGCGACCGGCCGCACCGGCGTCCTCGCCTTCGCCGGCGCCTACCACGGCATGACCGCCGGCGCCCTGGCCGCCTCCGGCGGCGCTCCCGACGTCCGGGTCACCCGCCTGCCCTACCCGCAGGACTACCGCTGCCCGTTCGGCATCGGAGGCCCGCCCGGCGCCGAACTCGCCGCCCGCTGGACCGAGTCCCTCCTGGACGATCCCAAGTCCGGTGTGCCCCTGCCGGCCGGGATGATCCTGGAACCGGTCCAGGGCGAGGGCGGAGTGCTCCCGGCGCCGGACGACTGGCTGCGCCGGATGCGCCGGCTCACGGCGGACCGCTCCGTCCCGCTGATCGCCGACGAGATCCAGACCGGAGTCGGCCGCACGGGCGCCTTCTGGGCCGTCGACCACAGCGGCATCACCCCGGACGTCATGGTCCTGTCCAAGGCCATCGGCGGCAGCCTCCCGCTGGCCGTGATCGTCTACCGCGACGACCTCGACACCTGGCAACCCGGCGCCCACGCCGGCACCTTCCGCGGCAACCAGCTCGCCATGGCCGCGGGCACCGCCACCCTCGCCTACGTCCGCGAGAACGCCCTCGCCGAACGAGCCGCCGCCCTCGGCTCCCGCATGCTGAGCCAACTCGCGGACTTCGGCCGTGAGTACGCGTGCGTGGGTGAGGTACGAGGCCGGGGCCTGATGATCGGCATCGAACTGGTGGATCCGGAGGCGGACCGAGCCGCTCACGACGCCGGGAAGCCGACCGGTCCGGGTGGCCCCGGCGGCGTGGGTGATCAGGCTGTGCCTGCCGGGCCGCGTGGCCCGGGGCCCGGCGGGGGCCCGGGTGATCCCGGCGGTCCCGGACGCCTCCGGGTGCCCGCCGCCCGTACCGGCCTCGGTGAGGGCTGTGCGGTGCCGGCCGGGTGGGGCGCCGGCCGCACGCCGCATCCGCCCGCGCCCGGCCTCGCCGCCGCGGTCCAGCGCGAGTGCCTTCGGCGCGGGCTGATCGTCGAACTGGGCGGCCGGCACAGTGCCGTGGTCCGGCTGCTTCCGCCGCTGACGATCAGCGACGAACAGGCGAAGGCGGTACTCGACCGCCTGACCGACGCGATCGCGGCGGCGGCCCGCGAGCACGGGACCCACGGCCCGCACCGGCAACGCCACCCCGGCCCGGCCCGGCACACGGACTGAGGACCACACACCCGCCCGACGCCATCACGACCGCCCTTCCCTTCCACGCGTCCCGGCCGACACCGACCGTCGGCCACCCCTTCACGGCCGTCCCGCGCGGCCCGCTGCCCGACCCGGCCGCGTCGCTCGGGCACCACCGACGGCCGCCCCGCGGGGCGGCCGGGCGGACGACGGGACCAGCCCGCACCGCCCCGTACCACCAGCCCCAGAGGAGCCGTCATGAACGCCACCCCTCAGCCCGACGGCCGCTCCGGCGCCCCCGACGACCAGGGAGACCCTCCGCCCGCCGCCGTCCTGCTCACCGGCGCGGTCCCCCAGCAGAAGAGGCGGGAAGTGGACACCGGCCGGCGGACCGTGCCCGGCACCGCCACGCCGAGGGACTCCGACCCGCTGGAGGACCCCGACCCGCACACCGCCGCCGAGGCCGCCGCCGTGGAGAACCTGCTGCGGTGCTGGATCCGCGAGACCGGCCTCGCCGCCCCGGTCACCGGACACCTCCACATCCCGCTGCCCGCCAGCGGCACCGCCCTCATCGCGCCCGTCCGGTACTGGTCCCCGACGGGCTGGCACCGCTTCGACCCACCCCGCCTGGCCTGCGCTCCCGCCACCGCCCCGCCCGTCGACGCCGTCACCGTCGCGGCCCTGCTGACCAGGGAAGCCACCAGCCCACCGGCCACCACGGGCCCCGTCACGCCCGGCGCCCGCACCGGCGGCGACGGCCCCGGTCTCCGCTCCTGCCACGGCCCTGACGGCGCACCCGCCGACGGCTCCCGCGCCGCGGCCGGCGGCGATCTCGTGGCCCGGGTCGCCGACTCCGTCCGCCGCACCGCCGAGTTCATCCGGCACCGGCGCGAAAACCCCGCCGACACCCCCGATCTCTTCCTCAGCGCCGAACAAGCCCTCCTCCTCGGACACCCGCTGCATCCGACGCCGAAGAGCCGGGAGGGCCTGACCGAGGCCGAGGCCGACCGGTACTCACCGGAGTCGCACGGCTCCTTCCCCCTGCACTGGCTCGCCGTCGCCCCCTCTCTCCTCGCGACCGACTCGGCCTGGACCGAACGCGGCCGTCCCGTTCCCGCAGGCCATCTGATCCGGCGCCTCGCCGGCACCGAACTGCCGCTGCCCGACGGCCACACCGCCCTGCCGCTGCACCCCTGGCAGGCACGCGAGGTACGGCACCGCCCGGCCGTCGCCGCACTGCTCGACTCCGGACTCCTCCGCGACCTGGGCCCGCTCGGCACTCCTTGGCACCCCACCTCCTCCGTACGAACCGTCCACCGGCCCGGCGCCCCCGCGATGCTCAAGCTCTCGCTGGCCCTGCGCATCACCAACTCCCGCCGGGAGAACCTGCGCAAGGAACTCCACCGGGGAGTGGAGGCGCACCGGCTGCTGCGCACCGGCCTCGCCGCGCAGTGGCGGGCGGCGCACCCCGGCTTCGACATCGTGCGCGACCCGGCCTGGCTGGCCGTGGACGATCCGGACGGCCTGCCCGTGCCGGGACTCGACGTGATGATCCGGCACAACCCGTTCACTCCGGCCGACGACGTCGGCTGCGTCGCCGGACTCGTATCACCGCGCCCCCGCGCCGTACCGCCGTACAACCCGGCGCCGCAGCGCACCACTTGGCCGGTCCGGTCGCGCCTGGCCCATCTCGTCGCACGGCTCGCGGCACGCACCGGCCAGGCCGTCGGCGCCGTGGCGGCGGAGTGGTTCCTGCGCTACCTGGAGCACGTCGTCCGCCCCGTCCTCTGGCTGGACGGCGAGGCCGGCATCGCCCTCGAAGCGCACCAGCAGAACACGCTGCTCCTGCTGGACGCCGACGGCTGGCCCGCCGGCGGCCGTTACCGCGACAACCAGGGCTACTACTTCCGCGAGTCCCGGCGCGCCGGACTGGCCGCCCGGCTGCCCGGCCTCGGCGAACGCAGCGAGACCTTCGTCCCGGACGAGGTCGCCGACGAACGCCTCGTCTACTACCTCGCCGTCAACAACGTGTTCGGCCTGATCGGCGCCTTCGGCTCCCAGCACCTCGCCGACGAACGCCTGCTCCTCGCGGCCTTCCGCCGCTTCCTGACCGCCCTGGCCACGGGGCCCGCCCCGTCGCGCACCTCGCTGCCCGGCCGCCTGCTCGACTCACCCAAGCTGCACTGCAAGGCCAACCTGCTGACCCGGCTGCACGGCCTCGACGAACTCACCGGTCCGGTCGACACCCAGTCCGTCTACGTCACCATCGCCAACCCCCTGCACTCCTGAGCACCGTACGCACACCACCCCACCTGATGAGAGGAGGGAGCACCGTGGCTCCCACCGACATGACCACCGAAACCGGCCCGGCCTCCGCCCGTCCGTACCGCGCCGGCCCGTGGCCCGCCGCCACGGACCTCCGGACCTCCCCGTTCGGCCCGTTCGCCATCGAGGACGACGACCCGGACAGCGAGGACACGCTGGAACTGCACCTGCCCGCGGAATTCCTCGCCCTCCGCGCCGGGACGACGACGGACCTCCTCGACCGGCTCGCCACCTGGGGCCCGGTCGCCACCCCCGCCGGTTCCTTCCGGCTGGTGCCCGTGCACATCGATCACGACCTGCCGCTCGTGCACCGCTGGATGAACGACCCGGCCGTCGCCGCCTTCTGGGAACTCGCCGGGCCTCCGCGCCGGACGGAGGAGCACCTGCGGGCCCAACTGAACGGCGACGGATGCTGCGTGCCGTGTCTCGGCGTACTCGACGGCACCCCGATGAGCTACTGGGAGATCTACCGGGCGGACCTGGACCCGCTCGCCCGCGGTTATCCGGCCCGTCCGCACGACACCGGTGTCCATCTGCTCATCGGTGACGCGGCGGACCGGGGACGCGGGCTGGGCTCCGCGCTGCTCCGCGCCGTGGCCGACCTGATCCTCGACCGGCGTCCCGCCTGCCCACGCGTGGTGGCTGAACCCGATCTCCGCAACACCCCCTCCATCGCCGCGTTCCTCAGCGCGGGCTTCCGGTTCGCGGCCGAGATCGACCTGCCCGGCAAGCGGGCCGCCCTCATGATCCGGGACCGGGTCCTGCGCGATGCGCTGTAGCGGCACGTGATCGCGCGCTCACCATGAGATACGAGTGGCGGTGCCGTGGTGTTCCCGGAACCGGGAAAGAAGTCCGGGGTGTTCCGTGCCGCCACGGCGAGAGGCGTGCGACGACCCGAGGAAACCACCGAAGGTCAAGGAGCCGCCGGCCGCACGACGGCCACCGCGCGCCGCCACCGACGAGATCCGCCGCCTCGCCTCGCCTACGGAGCCGTCGCCCCATCCCGCACGCGTCCCGCCGTCCCGCACCCCCCATCCCAGGAGCCCCGGTCGTGATCCCGTCCCCCGTCCCCGCCGCAGCCCCCCGTTTGTCAGTGCGGGGCCGTAGGGTGGTCAGGCTATGACGAAGCCCTCCCTCTCCGAACTCCTGCATGCCGCCGTCGCCGCCGTCGGCGGCACGGAGCGCCCCGGCCAGGTCACCATGGCCGAAGCGGTCGCCGAGGCGATCGACGACGGTTCCCACCTGCTGGTCCAGGCCGGCACCGGCACCGGTAAGTCGCTGGGCTACCTCGTGCCCGCGCTCGCGCACGGAGAGAGAGTGATCGTCGCGACGGCCACGCTCGCCCTGCAGCGCCAGCTCGTGGAGCGGGACCTGCCGCGCACGGTCGACGCCCTGCACCCGCTGCTGCGCCGCCGTCCGGACTTCGCCATGCTCAAGGGCCGGTCGAACTACCTGTGCCTGCACCGCCTGCACGAGGGCATGCCGCAGGACGAGGAAGAGGGGCTCTTCGACCAGTTCGAGGCCGCCGCGCCCACCAGCAAGCTGGGCCAGGACCTGCTGCGACTGCGGGACTGGGCGGACGAGACCGAGAACGGCGACCGGGACGACCTCACGCCCGGTGTGTCGGACCGCGCCTGGGCCCAGGTGTCGGTGTCGTCGCGGGAGTGCCTGGGCGCCTCGAAATGCGCGTACGGCGCCGAGTGCTTCGCGGAGATGGCCCGTGAGCGGGCCAAGCTCGCCGAGGTGGTCGTCACCAACCACGCCCTGCTCGCCATCGACGCCATCGAAGGCGCCCCGGTACTGCCGCAGCACGAGGTGCTGATCGTGGACGAGGCGCACGAACTCGTCTCCCGCGTCACCGGCGTCGCCACCGGCGAACTCACGCCCGGCCAGGTCAACCGTGCCGTGCGCCGTGCCGCCAAGCTCGTCAACGAAAAGGCCGCCGACCAGCTCCAGACCGCCGCCGAGGGCTTCGAGCGGCTCATGGAACTCGCGCTTCCGGGCCGTCTGGAGGAGATCCCGGAAGACCTCGGCTACGCCCTGATGCAGCTGCGGGACGCCGCCCGCACGGTGATCTCCGCGATCGGCGCGACCCGCGACAAGTCCGTCCAGGACGAGGACGCGGTCCGCAAGCAGGCGCTGGCCTCGGTGGAGACGGTCCACGACGTGGCGGAACGGATCCTGAACGGCTCGGAGTGGGACGTCGTCTGGTACGAGCGGCACGACCGGTTCGGCGCGTCCCTGCGGGTCGCTCCCATGTCGGTCTCCGGCCTGCTCAGGGAGAAGCTCTTCGCCGACCGGTCCGTCGTCCTCACCTCGGCGACGCTCAAGCTCGGCGGTGACTTCAACGGCGTCGGCGCTTCCCTGGGCCTCGGCCCGGAGGGCGCGCAGGGCGAGGACCTGCCGCAGTGGAAGGGCATCGACGTCGGCTCGCCCTTCGACTACCGCAAGCAGGGCATCCTGTACGTCGCCGCACACCTCGCTCGGCCCGCGCGCGACGGCGAGCGCGCCGACATGCTGGACGAGCTGACCGAGCTGATCCAGGCGGCCGGCGGGCGCACCCTCGGCCTCTTCTCGTCCATGCGGGCCGCCCAGCTCGCGGCGGAGGAGCTGCGCTCCCGGATCCCCGAGTTCCCGATCCTGCTCCAGGGCGAGGAGACGCTCGGCGAGCTGATCAAGAACTTCGCCGCCGATCCGAAGACATGTCTGTTCGGCACGCTGTCGCTCTGGCAGGGCGTCGACGTCCCGGGGCCCAGTTGCCAGCTGGTCGTCATGGACAAGATCCCGTTCCCGCGCCCCGACGACCCGCTGATGAGCGCGCGCCAGAAGGCGGTGGAGGACGCCGGCGGCAACGGCTTCATGGCGGTCGCCGCCACCCACGCGGCCCTGCTCATGGCACAGGGCGCCGGCCGCCTCGTCCGGGCCTCCGGCGACCGGGGCGTGGTGGCCGTGCTGGACCAGCGGCTGGCGACCGCGCGCTACGGCGGCTACCTCAAGGCGTCACTGCCGGACTTCTGGTACACCACGGACCGCAACCAGGTCCGCAGGTCGCTCTCGGCGATCGACGCCGCGGCGAAGGAGGCGGAGGGGAAGTGATCCCTGGTCGCCGGCGGCGGCCACCCGGGACGGGCGCGGCGCCGCACGGCCGCCTGGGGGACGAGCAGGGCCCCGGAACCGGCGCAGGGGTTCCGGGGCCCGGTCAGGGAGCGAGCCGACGGGGCTCGTTCGCCGCGGCCGTCACACGCGCCGCAGCACGGCGACGACCTTGCCCAGGATGGTCGCGTCGTCGCCGGGGATCGGCTCGTAGGCCGCGTTGTGGGGGAGGAGCCATACGTGGCCGTCCTCGCGCTTGAAGCGCTTGACGGTGGCCTCGCCGTCGAGCATCGCGGCCACGATGTCGCCGTTCTCGGCGACCGGCTGGCGGCGCACGGTGACCCAGTCGCCGTCGCAGATCGCGGCCTCGATCATGGAGTCGCCGACGACCTTCAGGACGAAGAGTTCGCCGTCGCCGACGAGCTGGCGGGGGAGGGGGAAGACGTCCTCGACGGACTCCTCCGCCAGGATGGGGCCACCGGCGGCGATGCGGCCGACCAGCGGGACGTACGACGCGGCGGGCTTGCCGGCGGTGTCCGTGGGCTGCACGGTGACGGTCTGGTCCGAACCGCGGACCTCGTAGGCGCGCGGGCGGTGGGGGTCGCGGCGCAGGAAGCCCTTGCGCTCCAGTGCCATCAGCTGGTGGGCGACGGAGGACGTGCTGGAAAGGCCGACGGCCTGACCGATCTCCCGCATCGACGGCGGGTAACCGCGCCGCTGCACGGAGTCCCTGATGACCTCGATCACCCGGCGCTGCCGGTCGGTGAGCCCGGAGCTGTCCGCCCGGATGCCCGGAGGTCGGCCCGGCAGGGAGCGCTTGTTTCCCTCGGGATTCGTGGCTTCGTTCATCGCGTGTACCGGCTCGACTCGGCCCTGGGAGCGGTCCTGGGCGGTGATGATGGCACTGTCTGCGGTGGTGGTCACGGCGGCCCCTCTCGATGGTCTCCCTGCTGCACAACGGTAGTTGCTTTCGAAAGGTTGCGCCAAACACACGTTCGAGTGAAAAAGGGCGTTTCGCGTGACGTGACCGGGTCTTCCGGTGTATAGGTAGCGCGACGTTCGGCGGACAAAAGCGCCCATTGTTGTACTCTTCACCGCTGGAGTCGCACGCCTCGCGAGCGGCCTCCTCAGTCTGCCATCCGGAATGCCACGGTCCGGTATCCGGGGCCCCTTCTGTGCGGAAGTGCCACGCGTCCTCCCCGCGGCGCCCACCGTATCCCCGTGAACGCGCGGTGGAGCGGCTCCGCGTCCGCGTGCGCGGCCGGATCGCCACGGCGCTCCGGGCGCCGTCCCGGCGCGACACGCGTGTCTGCCTTGGCGAATGAGTCGATCCCCACATGTAGTGGTTGGATGGTCACAGCGGCCCACAAGTTGTGGTCCCCCCGGTCGGAGGCGGCTCTTCGATCGCCTATGCTTGGGGCTGCTTCGCGAGGCCTGTGGGTCGGACGAGGCTGACGAGTCTGCTGTGAGGAGGGTTGGAGAACATGCACTGCCCCTTCTGCAGGCACCCCGACAGCCGTGTGGTCGACAGTCGTACGACCGACGACGGCACGTCCATCCGCAGGCGCCGCCAGTGCCCTGACTGCTCCCGTCGTTTCACGACCGTGGAGACGTGCTCGCTCATGGTGGTGAAGCGGTCCGGAGTCACCGAACCGTTCAGCCGCACCAAGGTCATCAACGGCGTGCGCAAGGCGTGCCAGGGACGGCCGGTCACCGAGGACGCGCTCGCCCAGCTCGGGCAGCGGGTCGAGGAGGCGGTGCGGGCGACCGGAAGCGCCGAGCTGACCACCCACGACGTGGGGCTGGCCATACTCGGCCCGTTGCAGGAGCTGGACCTCGTCGCCTTTCTGCGGTTCGCCTCCGTCTACCGGGCGTTCGACTCGCTCGAGGACTTCGAGGCCGCCATCGCGGAGCTGAGGGAGGCGACGCGCCCCGCCGCGGACGAGGAAGACGGCGGCGCGGGGAGCCAGGAAGACCATCGCGGGCCGGCCGGGACCACTCGGGTTCCCGAGCCCGCGCAAGCCGCCGACTGACCGACGGACCGGAATCCGGACGGAGAACCGGGTTCCGGTCGTACGGCGGCGAACGAAGACCTGTTGCGGGCGGCGGCTGCGGCTGCCCGCGACGCAAGACAGAAACATGTGCCCACGGGAACAACGGGGGCATTTCAGGGCGTTTTCGCCCGTAGGGAGGCGGCATGACAGAGACGGCGAGCGGTCCGGCACGAGGTGCCCGCGCCAAGGGCACCAAGGGCAGCAAGGGCCTGCGCATCGAGCGCATCCACACCACCCCCGGCGTGCACCCGTACGACGAGGTGGCGTGGGAGCGCCGTGACGTCGTCATGACCAACTGGCGCGACGGCTCGGTCAACTTCGAGCAGCGTGGCGTCGAATTCCCCGACTTCTGGTCGGTGAACGCGGTCAACATCGTCACCAGCAAGTACTTCCGTGGTGCCGTCGGCACCCCGCAGCGCGAGACCAGCCTCAAGCAGCTGATCGACCGCATCGTGAAGACGTACCGGAAGGCCGGTGAGGACCACAAGTACTTCTCCTCTCCCGCCGACGCCGAGATCTTCGAGCACGAGCTGGCGTACGCCCTCCTGCACCAGATCTTCAGCTTCAACAGCCCGGTGTGGTTCAACGTCGGCACCAAGCAGCCCCAGCAGGTCTCGGCCTGCTTCATCCTGTCCGTCGACGACTCCATGGAGTCGATCCTCGACTGGTACAAGGAAGAGGGCATGATCTTCAAGGGCGGTTCCGGCGCCGGCCTGAACCTCTCCCGCATCCGCTCCTCCAAGGAGCTGCTCTCCTCCGGCGGCAACGCCTCGGGCCCCGTCTCCTTCATGCGCGGCGCCGACGCCTCCGCCGGCACCATCAAGTCCGGCGGTGCCACCCGCCGCGCCGCCAAGATGGTGGTGCTCGACGTCGACCACCCCGACATCGAGGACTTCATCGAGACCAAGGTCAAGGAAGAGGAGAAGATCCGCGTCCTGCGCGACGCGGGCTTCGACATGGACCTGGGCGGCGACGACATCACGTCCGTCCAGTACCAGAACGCCAACAACTCGGTCCGCGTGAACGACGAGTTCATGAAGGCGGTCGAGGACGGCGGCAAGTTCGGCCTGCGCGCCCGTATGACCGGTGAGGTCATCGAGGAGGTCGACGCCAAGGCGCTCTTCCGCAAGATCGCCGAGGCCGCCTGGGCCTGCGCCGACCCGGGCATCCAGTACGACGACACGATCAACAACTGGCACACCTGCCCCGAGTCCGGCCGGATCACCGCGTCGAACCCGTGCAGCGAGTACATGCACCTGGACAACACGTCCTGCAACCTGGCCTCGCTGAACCTGATGAAGTTCCTGAAGGACGACGGCAAGGGCAGCCAGTCCTTCGAGACCGAGCGCTTCCAGAAGGTCGTCGAGCTGGTCATCACCGCGATGGACATCTCGATCTGCTTCGCGGACTTCCCGACCCAGAAGATCGGCGAGAACACCCGCGCCTTCCGCCAGCTCGGCATCGGCTACGCCAACCTCGGCGCCCTGCTGATGGCCACCGGCCACGCCTACGACTCCGACGGCGGTCGCGCCCTGGCCGGCGCGATCACCTCCCTGATGACGGGTACGGCCTACCGCCGCTCCGCCGAGCTGGCCGAGGTCGTCGGCACCTACGACGGCTACGCCCGCAACGCCGACGCCCACAAGCGCGTCATGAAGCAGCACTCCGACGCCAACGGCACGGCCGTCCGCATGGACGACCTGGACACCCCGGTCTGGGCCGCCGCCACGGAGGCCTGGCAGGACGTGCTGCGGCTCGGCGAGAAGAACGGTTTCCGTAACTCCCAGGCGTCCGTTCTCGCGCCGACCGGCACCATCGGTCTCGCGATGTCCTGCGACACCACCGGTGTCGAGCCCGACCTCGCGCTGGTGAAGTTCAAGAAGCTGGTCGGCGGCGGCTCGATGCAGATCGTCAACGGCACCGTCCCGCAGGCCCTGCGCCGCCTGGGCTACCAGGAGGAGCAGATCGAGGCGATCGTCGCCCACATCGCCGAGAACGGCAATGTGATCGACGCCCCCGGCCTCAAGCAGGAGCACTACGAGGTGTTCGACTGCGCCATGGGCGAGCGCGCCATCTCCCCGATGGGCCACGTCCGCATGATGGCCGCGATCCAGCCGTGGATCTCCGGTGCCATCTCCAAGACGGTCAACATGCCGGAGACGGCGACCGTCGAGGAGGTCGAGGAGATCTACTTCGAGGCCTGGAAGCTGGGCGTCAAGGCGCTGGCGATCTACCGCGACAACTGCAAGGTGGGCCAGCCGCTCTCCGCCAAGAAGAAGGACTCGGCGGACGAGAAGAAGGCCGAGGAGCCCGCGGCCGTCGAGACCAAGGTCGAGAAGGTCGTCGAGTACCGTCCGGTCCGCAAGCGCCTCCCCAAGGGCCGCCCGGGCATCACCACCTCCTTCACGGTCGGTGGCGCCGAGGGTTACATGACCGCCAACTCCTACCCCGACGACGGTCTCGGCGAGGTCTTCCTGAAGATGTCCAAGCAGGGCTCCACCCTCGCGGGCATGATGGACGCCTTCTCCATCGCCGTCTCCGTCGGCCTCCAGTACGGCGTGCCGCTGGAGACGTACGTCTCGAAGTTCACCAACATGCGCTTCGAGCCGGCCGGCATGACGGACGACCCGGACGTGCGGATGGCGCAGTCGATCGTCGACTACATCTTCCGCCGCCTGGCGCTGGACTTCCTGCCCTTCGAGACCCGCTCCGCGCTCGGCATCCACTCCGCCGAGGAGCGTCAGCGCCACCTGGAGACCGGTTCCTATGAGCCGGCCGACGACGAGGTCGACGTCGAGGGCCTGGCCCAGTCGGCGCCGCGCGCCCAGGAGCTGAAGGCGGTCGCCACGCCGAAGGCCGAGACCGAGGCGGCCAAGCCCGCCCCGAAGCAGGCCCACACCAGCGCCGAGCTGGTGGAGATGCAGCTGGGCATCCAGGCCGACGCCCCGCTGTGCTTCTCCTGCGGTACGAAGATGCAGCGGGCCGGCTCCTGCTACATCTGCGAGGGCTGCGGCTCGACCAGCGGCTGCAGCTGATGACACGCCGTTCGTGAGGTAAGGGGCGCCAGCCATGGCCGGCGCCCCTTACGCGTGCGGTACGAGGACGTCAGGACCGGTGCGCCCGGCCCATGACCCGGGTGAAGGTCGCCGGGTCGTCCTCGAAGCCGCGCAGGCCGGGACGGAAGGTCCACTCACCGGAGCCGTCCCGGACGAACTCGGCGACCGCGGCGGCCGTCGCCCCGGCCACCGTGCCGAAGTCGTCCTCGGCGAGCACGGTGTAGCCCTCACGGATGCGCAGAGCGGGACGCAGCACGCCGGCGAACGTCCTGTGGCCGTACCTCTGCTGGATGACGGCGCCCACCACCACGCGCGCGTAGCGGCCGTCGAGACGGTCCAGTTCGAGCGTCATCACCTCGTCCCAGCCGAAACCCTTGCCGTCCGTGCTGTCACGGTTGAGGGTGATCGTGCCGTCCGGCGAGCGGCTGTCGAAGTGCACCAGATAGGCCGGATCCCCGTACGCGTCGTCCGAGACGAAGGTCGCGGCGACGATGTCGAGATCGGTCGGCGGGCCTCCCGCCGGACTGGGGTCCCACTTGAGCGCGACCTCGACCTTGCGGATTCCCTTGCTGAAGCCGGTCATCAGGCTTCCCCCTGTGGCTCGACCCCAACTCCCGTGCGGCCGGGGTTTCTTGCTTATCGTGCCACGTACGCGGCCGCGTACGCGCGGTCGATCTCCCCAAGACGTGACCGGCGCCACGTCCGCTGGCCGTACGATGGCGCGGTGCTGGTCAAGTGGATTCGCTGCACCGTGGTGGACCGCCGCGGGTTCGAGCGCGGGCAGCGGAAATGGGCGGGGCTCCCGGGGGAGCCGGGTTTCCGGGGACAGGGCGGGGGCTGGAGCCGGCAGCGGCCGGGAGTGGCGCACCTCTTCGCCTTCTGGGAGAGCCGGGCCTTCTACGACTCCTTCATGGCCCGCTCCCACGACCGCTTGGCCGCGGCCCAGTCCGGCACCTTCAAGGACGCACAGGTCAAGCTGTTCGAGTACCGCTTCGACGTGAAGACCGGATTCGAGCCCCGCTTCACCGACGCCGACCTGATCCGCGTGGCCCTGTGCACGGTCCGTGAAGAGCGCGTCGAGCACTTCACGCTCATGCAGGAGAAGGTCTGGAACCCGGCGATGGCCGGCTCGCCCGGCATGATCCGCGGCATGTTCGCCGAGGCGCCCGAGCAGGAGTTCCTGATCCTGTCGATGTGGCGCTCGGCGGCCGAGCACGGCAAATACCGCACCGAGCGCGTGGAACGCCTCGCCCTGCGCGCCCAGACCGAGGCGGACATCGCGGCACTCACCGGTGACCTCGTGGACCTGGAGCCGTCCTGGACGGTCTGAGGAGGGGCGCGAAGGCGGTCCGGAGGCGCGCGCAGACGATCCGCCGCTTGCGAGGTGCTTCCGGGCGCGCGAAGGTTTGACGAGCGGACGCACGCCAAGACGGCCTCACGGCACCTCCGGAACGGCCCGGCACGCCGGATTCGTGTGACCTACGCCGTATGGAGCCGGTACGAGTGCTCGACCGGCCGCCGTTCGATCTAGGGTTTCGGCATGGCACGACCACGGCGCATCGTCCTTGTCCGGCACGGCGAGTCCACGGGCAACGTCGACGACTCCGTGTACGAGCGCGAGCCCGACCACGCCCTCGCGCTGACCGAACGCGGACGGCGGCAGGCCGAGGAGACCGGAGAGCGGCTGCGCGAACTGTTCGGCCGGGAGCGGGTGAGCGTGTACGTCTCCCCGTACCGCCGTACCCACGAGACCCTCCGCGCCTTCCACCTCGACCCCGGCCTGATACGCGTCCGGGAGGAGCCCCGGCTGCGCGAGCAGGACTGGGGCAACTGGCAGGACCGCGACGACGTGCGCCTGCAGAAGGCGTACCGGGACGCGTACGGCCACTTCTTCTTCCGCTTCCCGCAGGGCGAGTCCGGCGCCGACGTGTACGACCGCGTCGGCGGCTTCCTGGAGAGCCTCTTCCGCAGCTTCGAGGCCCCTGACCATCCCCCGAACGTCCTCCTGGTGACCCACGGGCTCGCCATGCGGCTGTTCTGCATGCGCTGGTTCCACTGGACGGTCGCGGAATTCGAGTCGCTGGCCAATCCCGGGAACGCCGAGATGCGGATGCTCGTTCTCGGAGAGGACGGTAAGTACACACTCGACCGGCCCTTCGAACGCTGGCGCGAGCCGGTGCCGCACTGGGTCACCGGATAAGGTGGCAGGGCGATGACCGCTGACTCCTCTTCCCCCGGACGCCTGGAGCGGGCCCTGGCGAGCCTGCGGGGACTGGCCGTGGGAGACGCGCTGGGCTCCCAGTTCTTCGTCCCCGCGAACCTTCCCCTGCTCAAGCGCCGCGAGCTGCCCGCCGGCCCCTGGCAGTGGACGGACGACACCGAGATGGCCTGCTCCGTGGTCACCGTCCTGGCCGCCCACCACCGCGTCGACCAGGACGCGCTCGCGCGCTCCTTCGCCGAGCACCACGACTTCGACCGGGGCTACGGCCCCGCGGTCAACCGGCTGCTGCGCCTGGTCCGGGAGGGCGAGGACTGGCGCCGGCTGGCCGCCGGGCTGTTCAACGGCCAGGGCTCCTGGGGCAACGGCGCGGCGATGCGGATCGCGCCCCTGGGCGCGTGGTACGCGGACGATCCGGAGCAGGCGACCCACCAGGCGGAGATCTCGGCCTACACCACGCATCAGCACCGGGAAGCCGTGGTCGGGGCCATGGCCGTGGCCGCCGCGGCGGCGTTCGCCGGTTCCCCCGACGGTCCGCCCGCCCCGGAAGCCCTCCTCGACGGCGTCATCGCCCTCGTCCCGAAGAGCGCGGTCGGCCAGGGCCTCCGCCGTGCCCGGGACATGCTCGACTACGGCGACGCGGGCACCGTCGCGGCCGTCCTGGGCTGCGGGCGCCGTACGACCGCCCACGACACGGTCCCCTTCGCGCTCTGGTCCGCCGCTCGCTCCCTCGGCGACTACCCGACGGCCTTCTGGACCACGGCGCAGGTAGGCGGTGACGTGGACACCACCTGCGCGATCGTGGGCGGTGTGCTGGCCGCGGACAAGGCGGGGGCCCCGCCCGCCGAGTGGGCCGGGCGTACCGAGGCACTGCCGGACTGGGTGCCCGCCGGAGTCTGACGGCTCCTGCCGTCGGGCAGGCCGGCCCGCGTCGGGACGACGGAAACTCTCCGTGCCCGGTGGGAACTCTCCGTGACCGTCGCTCGTTGTCCCGGTGTCCGCCGTCTGCCGTGTCCGTGACCGGCGGGCCGGCGCAGGCGCGAGGACGAGGGACGGAGGGGATGTGCGATGGCGTTCGGCCCGCCGGTGTCCGTGCTGCTGCCGCATCCGGCTCTGCTCCCGGCCCTGGCCCCGGTCGTCTTGTGGGTGCTGGTGGCCGTGGCGCGGCCGGCCGGGTCCCCGTCTGTGCCGTCCGCTGTCCGGCAGGGGCCCGCCCGGCCGCGGTCGCGCGCGGCGCGGCCCGGCTCAGCCCAGGTGCGGGCCCGCGGTGCCCGCGAGGGAGTCGAGGTCGCTCTTGCGGACCCTCAGCACCAGCGCGGCGGTGACGAAGGCGAGCGCGGCCATCGCGGCGGCCGGGACGAAGGCGGTGGAGATGCCGTGGGCGAGCACGTCGTGACCCCACGGCGCGGGCAGCTGGTGTGTGGTGGCGAACCGCGCCTTCTGCTCCGACGAGGCGTCGGCGAGGAACTGCGGCAGCTGCTTCTTCGCCTCGTCCTTGCTGGCCGACCCGAAGACGGTCGTCAGGATGGACAGCCCGAGCGAACCGCCGACCTGCTGCATGGCGTTGAGCAGACCCGAGGCCGCGCCCGCCTCGTGCGGAGCGACACCGGCCACGGCGGTGACGGTGGCCGTCACGAACGTCAGGCCCATGCCGAAGCCGAACACCAGCATCGGACCCAGCACCCCGCCGGTGTAGGTGCTGTCGGGCTTGATGAAGGTCTGCCAGGCCAGCCCGACCGTCACCAGCGCCGCGCCGGCCATCATGAACGGCTTGGGGCCGAAGACCGGCAGGAAGCGCTGCGACAGACCCGCGCCCACCGCGATCGCGGCCGTCACGGGAAGGAAGGCGAAACCGGCCTCGATGGCGCTGTAGCCGAGCACGTTCTGCACGAACAGCACGATGTAGAAGAACATGCCGAACATCGCCGCGGCCAGGCTCAGCATGATCACGTAGGTGCCCCAGCGGTTCCGGTCCGCGAACATCCGGAGCGGGGTGATCGGCTCCTTCGCCCGCGTCTCGATGTAGACGAAGGCGAACAGCAACACGACGGCCGCGGCGAAGGACCCGATCGTGAGCCCGTCCCGCCAGCCGTCCTCCGCGGCGCGGATGAACCCGTACACCAGCGACGCCATGCCGACCGTGGAGGTGAGGGCGCCGGCGAGGTCGAAGCGTCCCGGATGACGCACGGACTCGTTGATGTACAGCGGCGCGAGGAACGCGATCAGCACACCGATGGGCACGTTGACGAACAGCACCCAGCGCCAGTCGAGCCAGTCGGTGAGCATGCCGCCCGCGAGCAGGCCGATGGCACCGCCACCGGCGGACACGGCGGCGAACACACCGAAGGCCCGGTTGCGTTCCGGGCCTTCGGGGAAGGTGGTGGTTATCAGCGCCAGTGCCGTGGGGGACGCTATCGCGCCGCCCACACCTTGCAGGGCCCGCGCGGCGAGCAACTGCCAGGGCTCCTGGGCCAGTCCGCCCAGCAGCGACGCGAAGGTGAACAGCAGGATGCCCGCCATGAACACCCGGCGACGGCCGAGGATGTCACCGGCCCGCGCGCCGAGCAGCAGCAGACCGCCGAAGGTGAGCGTGTAGGCGCTGACCACCCATGTCAGATCGGTCGTGCTGAAGCTGAGCGCTTCTTGAATGTGCGGGAGCGCGATATTCACAATCGTCGCGTCGAGTACCACCATGAGTTGGCAGGCCGCGATGACGGTGAGTGCGATGCCGGGATGCCCCGCCCGGCGGGCCGCGCCCGTTTTCTGGTCGTCTGTGAGAAGCTGAGAGGTTGTCACGATGGGTCCCCCATACCGGCTTTAGTGAACGCTCGCGTTCACTGTCGCGCCCACGGTAGTGAGTCCTCAACAGTGAACGCAAGCGTTCACTCAACCGCGCGTCGCGCCCCGCGTCCCCCGTTGCCGCGGTGCGGCGTCGCCGCCCCGGAAATCCCGCTCACCTCGCCCGCTGGAGAAACACAGATGGTTACCTCGCGCTGTACGGCCGCGCCGACCGGGACGGCTTCCCCACGCCGGCGCGGTGCGGTGCTGGAGCGGGCGATCCTCGACGCCGCTCTGGAACAGCTCAGTACGGTCGGCTGGAAGGGCCTGACCATGGAGGGCGTCGCGGCCGGCGCCCACACCGGCAAGGCGGCGGTCTACCGCCGCTGGCCCTCCAAGGAGGACCTGGTCGCGGACGCCCTGGTGTCCGGACTGCCCCGGGTGGAGAAGGCCCCGGACCTGGGCAGCGTGCGCGAGGACCTCCTCACCCTGTGCCGGCAGGTGCGGCAGATCATGTACTCGCGGCCCGGCACCGCACTGCGCTCGGTCATTCACGAATGCGATCAGGTGCAGGCGGAGCGCTTCGAAGGAGTGATCCTCGGGAGCGTGGTCGAGCCGACCGTCAAGCTGGTGCGCGAGGTCATCGTCCGTGGAATAAAGCGAGGAGAGGTCCGAGAGGACGCGGCCAACGGTTATGTCTTCGACGCCATCCCGGCCATGATGATGTACCGCTCGAAGATGTGCGCCAGCGAATGGAACGACCGAGATCTCGAAGAGATGGTCGACCTGCTGATGCTCCCGCTGCTGCGGCCCTACGGCGCCTGACACCCCGCGCCAGCCCCCTTCGCGCCCGCGGGGAGACCGGGGTGTCGCGCGGCGATCCCGGCGGCGTACGCTAAGGGCGCCATGCCGTACGAACCGCCTACTCACACCGTCGAGCGCTCCCTGCGCGCCACGACCGGAGCGAAGGTCATTGCCGGTGTCGACGAGGTGGGGCGCGGCGCCTGGGCCGGTCCCGTCACGGTCTGCGCGGCGATCACCGGACTGCGCCGCCCGCCCGAGGGCCTGACCGACTCCAAGCTGCTCACGGTCAAACGACGCACAGAACTCGCCGAGACCCTGCGGGCATGGGTGACGGCCTATGCGCTGGGGCATGCTTCCCCCGAGGAGATCGACGACCTGGGGATGACGGCCGCGCTGCGGCTGGCCGCGGTGCGCGCCCTGGAGGCCCTGCCGGTCCGTCCCGACGCCGTGATCCTCGACGGGAAGCACGACTACCTCGGCGCTCCCTGGAAGGTCCGCACGGTGATCAAGGGCGATCAGTCGTGTGTGGCCGTCGCGGCGGCGTCGGTGATCGCCAAGGTTCAGCGCGACAAAATGATGGCCGAACTGGGTGTCGACCATGCAGACTTCGGATTCGCGGCCAACGCCGGGTATCCGTCGCCCGTGCACAAGGCCGCGCTGGCGGAGCGGGGGCCCACCCCGCACCACCGTTTGTCATGGGCGTATCTTGATGCGTTGCCTCAGTGGCGGCACCTCAAGAAGGTCCGCAACTGGGCGGACGGAAGCGTTCCGGAAATCGAGGGTCAGCTCGGCTTCGATTTCTGACGGTTCCGCTCGCACTGATGTGCCACCCGGTCATCCGCGCCGCACCAACGTTTGATAAAAATCAGCTCATGCCTCTCATTCCCGAGGAGCCTCAGATTCACGAGAGTGCCCAGGGTCCCCGCGCCACTCCGGCCAGCGGCCGTACCGCGCCGACCCCACGCCCCGTACCCGGCCCCCGTCCCGCGGCTCCGTCCCGCCCCGGTCGTCCCGGCCCTCTGCGGCCCACGCCGCCGGCGCAGCGCACACCGCGAGACGTGGTTCCGGCCCAGCCCGGCCCGGCCGCCCCCGCCGCCCCGGCGAGCCCGCAGATCCAGTTGATCCCGGCTTCGGCCGAGGGTGCGCTCGACGCCGCCGAGGAGGCGGTGGACCTGCTCCTGGACTCGGGCCGCGCCCCCGGCGACGTGCTCGTGATCACCACCGGTGCGCAGCACCCGTGGGCCGAACACGAACTGTCCTTCGGTGAGACGTCCTACTGGGCGCAGCACGACGCCGGCGACGACGTCTTCTACGCGGACGCCGCCGTCGCCTCCCGTGCCGCCTCCCGCCCGGTGGTCGTCGTGGCCGTCAACGGAGGCCCCGCCTCCGTGGCTGCCACCGCCCTCCCGCTGGCCCACTCCCGTGCAGGTGCCCTGCTGATCGTCTGCGGCGACCCGCAGCAGATCAACTCGGTGCTGGGCGCGGGCGTCTGAGTCGCGTCCGGCACCTCGGGACACCGAGGTGCCGAAGGAGCCGCTCCGGCGGAATCCGCACGGTGCGGCTTTCGGCGTGCCCGGACGACGGGTCGTGGCTGTAAGGACCGGCCTCCCGGGGAGACCCGGGGAGCGTCGGCAGCGGTCGTGCCGGGAGAGTCATCCGGGCCGTCGTGGTGGTGCGTGCCGCACCGGACACACACCCTGCCGGTGCGGTCGGCGACGACCGTCAACTGCCGTCGGGCACGCCCGCAGCGGACGCCGGCGGCCGACCGGCGGTTGGCGCCGACCGGGCAGACATCAGGGCTCCGCAAGCCGTGAGCGGGGCAGGGGCGTGCGTACTCACCGGTGTCTCTCGGCGTGGTCCTCGCGCACGCGTCCGGCCCGGTCCTCGCGCACCGGCCGGACGGGACCGCACTGGCATCCGGTCGGTGGCACGCATCGTCGTACCGTCCGCACCGCGCCGGTCAGCGAGCCGCCGCCCGGCGCAGTACGTCGGAGACCGGGCCGCCGGTGCGCGGCGCGAGCGGCGGGGCCTGCGACGTGGCGAACGGTTCCGGCGCCGAGTGCGCGTTGGGCCGGCGCCCGCCGCGTCCCTCGCCGAGCACCTGCCAGCCGTCGTGGGTCAGCGTGATGTACGCGCCACAGCGCAGCCCGTGCAGGGTGCAGGCGTCGCGCAGCCCCCACATCCAGGCACCGTCCTCCTCGGTCCAACGCGCGTCGCCCTCACGGCAGTAGAGCAGGACGGCCGTGCGCACGGGGGTACGGCGGCGCAGGTCGTGCGGAATCACCCTGCGCAGTTGGGCCAGCAGCGCGTTGCGGAACATCCAGCCGTCGGCCGGGGCCGCGCGGCGCGTGAACGAGGCGCTCGCCCGCAGCCGCTCGTCCGGGTCGAGAACGGCCACGACCGCCGTGAGCGGCTTCGGGTCGTGGCGGGTGTGCAGGCCGCTGACGACCTCACGGGGGTTGCGCAGCAGAGGAATCCCGGCGGCGGCCCACTCCGCCGGTTCAAGCAGACGGCTGGCGGAAGCGGCGGACGCGGGCGTCGACAACGAGGCCGCCGAGGACGATGCGAATCCGAAGGTCACGTTCCTCCCTTCGGCTACGCGCCCGTACTGCGGGCGAGGTCGGATTCGGGGGAGCGCGCACCGCAGCGGAGCCCAACCGGATCACGGGTGAGTCGTGCGGGTGGCGGACCTCAATTCTTCCTGTCGAACTGGGTTGCGGCAACGAGCAATTGGGGCCGCCGAGGGTTATCTGGTGGTGCGTGGCTTATATCCCTACCCAAAGGTCGGGTCGTCGACGCCTGCGCCGCCCGGACCCGGTCCGGCGGACCGCCGCGATCAGCCACACGGCGGCCCGGACCAGCGGAATCGGCGCTCACCCCTGGACGGCGAGGACCAGCGGCAGCACACCGCGCGCTCCGGACCTGCGGAGCAGCCGGGCCGCGACGGCCAGGGTCCAGCCCGTCTCCGTGAAGTCGTCGACCAGCAGCACCGGACCTTCGGCCGCGGCGAGCGCCGCCGCCAGGGCCGGCGGCACCGTCAACGCCCCGTCGAGGGCCTTCAGCCGCTGTGCGCTGTTGCTGCGGTGCACGCGGGGCGTGTCCCCGGCGTATTCCACCGAGCCGAGCAGGGGCAGCCTACCGATCTCGGAGATGTGCGCGCCCAGGGAGTGGATCAGCCGGGGCCTGCTGCGCGAGGCCATGGTGACCACGCCGACCGGCCGGGCCGGGGCATCGGAGGCGCCGGAGGCCCAGCCGCCGGGGCCACGGGACCAGTCGGCCAGCACGTCGACCACGGCTCGCGCCACGTCGTCCGGCACCGGCGCGTCCGGCGTCTGCGGCGCGAGCAGCGGACGCAGCCGGTTGCCCCAGCCGATGTCCGACAGACGCCCCAGAGCCCGTCCGGGCAGGGCCTGTTCCCCCGCCGGGATGCGTCCCTTGAGAGCGATGCCGATGGCCGGCAGCCCGGTCGGCCACATCCGCCGGGGCTCCACCTCCACCCCGGCCCGGCCGAGGTCGCTCCGCGCCGCGTCCAGGGCCGCCGGGGACAGGCCGGAGGTGAAGCGGGAACCCGCGCAGTTGTCACAGCGGCCGCACGGCTTGGCGCCCTCGTCGTCCAGCTGACGCTGGAGGAACTCCATGCGGCACTCGGTGGTCGTCGCGTACTCGCGCATCGCCTGCTGCTCGGCCGCGCGCTGCCGGGCCACCCACGCATAGCGCTCGGCGTCGTACGACCACGGCTGTCCGGTGGCCGTCCAGCCGCCCTTGACCCGCCGTACCGCCCCGTCCACGTCCAGGACCTTCAGCATCGTCTCCAGGCGGGAACGGCGCAGCTCCACCAGCGGTTCCAGGGCGGGCAGCGACAGGGGTCCGTCCGCTCGGGCGAGGACGTCGAGGGTGCGCCGGACCAGTTCCTCGGAGGGAAAGGCCAGCGAGGCGAAGTACTCCCAGATCGCCTCGTCCTCCTTGCCCGGCAGCAGCAGCACCTCGGCGTGGGCGACACCGCGACCGGCCCTGCCGACCTGCTGGTAGTAGGCGATGGGGGAGGAGGGCGAGCCGAGATGGACGACGAAGCCGAGGTCCGGCTTGTCGAAGCCCATGCCGAGCGCGGAGGTGGCCACCAGGGCCTTGACGCGGTTGGCGAGCAGGTCGTCCTCCGCCTGCTGCCGCTCGGCGTTCTCCGTCTTGCCCGTGTACGAGGCGACGACGTGTCCGCGCTGGCGCAGAAAGGCGGTGACCTCCTCGGCGGCGGCGACGGTGAGTGTGTAGACGATGCCGGAGCCCGGCAGGTCGTCGAGGTGGTCGGCGAGCCAGGCCATCCGGTGCGCGGCGTCCGGCAGCCGCAGCACGTTGAGGCTCAGACTCTCCCGGTCCAGCGGCCCGCGCAGCACCAGCGCGTCGGACGCACCGCCCGTGCCGAGCTGCTCGGCGACGTCCGCGGTCACCCGCGCGTTGGCCGTGGCGGTGGTCGCCAGCACGGGCACGCCGGACGGCAGGTCGCCGAGCATGGTGCGCAGCCGGCGGTAGTCGGGGCGGAAGTCGTGGCCCCAGTCGGAGATGCAGTGGGCCTCGTCCACGACCAGCAGACCGGTGGCGGCGGACAGCTTGGGCAGCACCTGGTCACGGAAGTCGGGGTTGTTCAGCCGCTCGGGCGAGACGAGCAGCACGTCGACCTCGCCCGCCGCGATCTCCGCCTGGACGGCGTCCCACTCCTCGGTGTTGGCCGAGTTGATCGTCCGGGCACGGATACCGGCCCGGCCCGCGGCGTCCACCTGGTTGCGCATGAGCGCGAGCAGCGGCGAGACGATCACCGTGGGGCCACTGCCTCTGGCCCGCAGCAGCGAGGTCGCGACGAAGTACACCGCGGACTTGCCCCAGCCCGTGCGCTGGACGACCAGGGCCCGGCGCCGGTCGGCGACCAGTGCCTCGATCGCCCGCCACTGGTCCTCCCGCAGCCGGGCGGCGCCCGTGGCGTCCCCGACGAGCCGGGCGAGGACGGCATCGGCCTCGGTCCGGAGATCCGCGTTGCTCGTGTGTTCCATGCGTTCCATACAACAGGACGGGACCGACAACCGGGCGGGCACGGGCCGAAGCTGTGGACAACCAGAACGGCCTTGTCGTGTCCCTGATCCGAGTTGTCCACAGGGTCAAGCGGAATCCGAAGATCCGCGAGATCGTCGGCGCATGACGAATCACAGCGAAACCGCCGGACCCTTCGGAAACGACGACATCTCCGGTCACGACCCTTCGGCCGGACCGGCCGACCACGCCGCGCAGGTCACCCTGCGCACCCCCGCCGAACTGGCCGACGCCCTGCCCTACCTGCTCGGCTACCGCCCCGAGGACAGCATGGTGCTTCTCGCCCTGCACGACCGGGGAGGCCGCGGCCGGTTCGGCGGCCGGGCCCGGCTCGGCATCCCCGCGAACGAGGAGGACTGGGAGGCCGCCGCCCGGCAGCTGGCCCGCGGGCTGGTGACCGGCAGCGAGCGGCGCGGCGCCCGGCCCGAGGGCATGGTGGCCTACGTCTGCCAGGAACCGGGCCCCGGAGAGTCCGGCCGGGATGTCAAACAGCGGCTGACGAGGCTCGCCCAGCTGATGCGCATCGAGTGCGGCAGCCTCGACGTGCCGGTCGTCGAGGCCCTGTGCGTCTCGGACGGACGCTTCTGGTCGTACTGCTGCCCGGTCGCGGGCTGCTGCCCCGAGGAAGGCTCGCCGATGGGTCTGCCCGGCACCTCCGTGCTCGCCGCGGCGGCCACCTACGCCGGCCTCCAGGTGCGCGGCACGCTGAAGGAACTGCGCGCCAGGCTGCAACCCCGGGAGTCCACCGCGGCGCTGGACCAGGAGATCGCCCTGGACGCGGCGGGCATGAGCCTGGTGCCCCGCATCCTGGACGAGACGACCCGCCGGCAGGTGGCGGAGGAGACCCTCGCACTCGCCGAGCGGATCATCCACCGCCTGGCCGCGGCGGCACCGGTCTCCGGCACGCATCCGGCGGACGTCCGCGACGACGGCCTCCTCGGCGCCGACGAGGCGGCGGCCCTGATCCTCGGACTCCAGGACCGTACGACCCGCGACAGGGCCGCCGCCTGGATGGAAGGGGACGTGGCAGGTCCCGCACTGCGACTCTGGCGCGCCCTGGCCCGCCGCTGCGTCGGCCCCTACAGCGAACACGCCGCCGCACCGCTGACCCTCGCGGGCTGGGTCGCCTGGTCCACGGGCGACGAACTGGAGGCGCGCGAGGCACTGGCCATGGCGCTGGGCGCGGACCCCGACTACCTCTTCGCCCGCCTGCTGCACCAGGCATGCAACGAAGGGCTCGACCCGGAAGCGGTCCGCCGCTGCCTGCGCGCCCAGAGCCCCTCGGACCCACCGGAGCGGACCACCCGGCGAACGGACCAGGCACCGCAGCAGCCGCTCACCGAGCCGGCCCAGGTTCCCGCACCGCAGCAGCCGCTCGCCGAGCCCGCTCAGGACCCGGCCCCGGCGCCCGGGGCCGCGGCGGACGGCCGGGATTCCGGCCCCCGGCCGGGCGGGCAGCGCAGGCGCCGGTCACGGAGCACGGCGCGCGACGACGACCGTCACACGGCCCGGACCAAGGCCGACCGGCGCAGGCCGGCCGACTCCCGCCCCCGGTCGGCCCCGGCCGGCCCCACCCGGCCCGGCACCCGGGGAGCGAGCACCACGCGCACGCGCATCAGCCCTGACGACACCGCGCCCGGCGGTGCGCACCCGGACGGCGTACGTACACGACCCGAGGGCGACGCATGACCGCCGACCGGTGTGCGCCGTGCCCCACCTGACCGTCGACACCGGCCCGCCCGGCGCCCACCGCCTCGCCGTCGGGCCTGCCCGGCAAGGTCCGCGCCGAACACCTCGGCCGGTTGCTTGAAGGACGCTCCCGACCTGCTGAAAGGGCCGCTGGCAGCGACGGAGCACTGCCCAAGGCCACCGGACCGCCGGAGGGAGGCCCGACCTCGCGCGTCATGCCGGAACGAAGCGGAACAGCCTCGATGCGGCCATCGGGGGGAGTGTTTATCGTCAGGGAGACGACTATGATCGCGGCATGCCCTACGACCCGTCAGCCTTTCCGCCCTTCGCCGTCACCGTGGACCTGGTCGTGCTGACCGTGCGCCGCCATGCCCTGTGCGCGCTGGCGGTACGCAGGGGGGAGCCGCCTTTCCAAGGGCGCTGGGCGCTGCCCGGAGGCTTCGTGCGGGCCGACGAGGATCTGTCCCAGGCAGCGGCGCGCGAGCTGGCCGAGGAGACGGGGCTCTGCGCCCACGACCCCGCCGCTCCGGCGCAGGACAACGGAGCCCATCTGGAGCAGCTCGCCACCTATGGCGATCCCGAGCGGGACCCGCGCATGCGCGTCGTCAGCGTCGCGCATCTCGCGCTCGCACCCGACCTGCCCGCGCCGCGGGCCGGCGGCGACGCCAGCAACGCGCGCTGGGCCCCGGTCGAGGAACTGCTCGAGCAGGGCGGCTACGGCCGCGAGGGCGAGCCCGTGGCACCGCTCGCCTTCGATCACGCCCAGATCCTCGCGGACGGCGTGGAACGCGCCCGCTCCAAGATCGAGTACTCGTCGCTGGCCACCGCCTTCTGCCCGCCCGAGTTCACCGTCGGCGAGTTGCGCCGGGTGTACGAGGCGGTGTGGGGCGTGGCCCTCGATCCGCGCAACTTCCACCGCAAGGTGACCGGAACTCCCGGCTTCCTCGTCCCCACCGGAGGGACGACCACGCGCCAGGGCGGCCGGCCGGCCCAGCTCTTCCGGGCCGGCGGCGCCACGCTGCTCAACCCGCCGATGCTGCGTCCCGAGGTCTGAGGCACGGGAAGGCGGCCCGGTGATCGCCTGACCTGCCGCCTGCCGCCGCCACTCGTCGGCCGCCGCGCGTTCGCGTCGACCCCGGGCTCCATCGAACGGTGGACAAAGGCGGGGCCGGCTCGCATGGCGCCTTCCCGCAAATCGCCTTATACCCGAAAAACCAGACATGTCGCGCTATCTTGCTGCAGGTGATCCAGGCCTTCGGACTGACCAGCAATTCCCGCAAGGCGCATCCGCCCGCCGTCGACGATGTCTCCTTCGAAGCGCGTGCCGGGCAAGTCACCGCGCTCCTGGGACGCGCCGGCGCGGGAAAGACCACGACGCTCAAACTCATGCTTGAACTCCAACAAGGGCGCGGTGTCACCTACTTCAGAGGCCGTCCTCTGCACCGGATCGCCCATCCGTCGCGGGAAGTCGGCGTACTCCTCGGCGATGTGCCCGGTCATCCGGCCCGCTCGGTCCGCGGTCATCTGCGCATGCTGTGCGCGGCGGCGGGAGTTCCCGCGCGACGAGCCGACGAGGTGCTCGAAGTGGTGGGTCTCGTCAGCTTCCGTGAGGAACGCCTCGACACGCTGTCGCGCGGCATGGACCGCAGACTCGGTCTCGCCTGCGCCCTGCTGCCCGACCCGCACACGCTCGTCCTGGACGAACCCACCGACGGCCTCTCCGCCCGGGAGGCCCAGTGGCTGCACGGCATGTTGCGGGCCCACGCCGACCAGGGCGGCACGGTGCTGTTCACCACGGCCGTGCCCAAGGAGGCCGCGCGGACCGCCGACCGGGTCGTCACGCTCGACGGCGGCAGGCTCGTCGCCGAGCAGGAGGCAAGGGTTTTCGCCCGCACCCGGCTGCGTCGGCGCGTGGCCGTCCGCAGCCCCCACGCGGCTCGCCTCGCCGCCCTGCTCGCCAAGGACGCCCGCACCGCCCGCCGCTCCGTCGAAGTCGTGCGCGAGGGCGGCAACCGCCTGTCGGTGTACGGCAGCACGACCGCCGACGTCGGTGAGATCGCCTTCCGCCACGGCATTCTCGTCCATCAACTCGCCGACGAGGTTGGCGACATGGGACCGGGCGCCGGAGCACAGAGCGACGAGGACGGGCGCCGTGCCGAATCCCGGCCGACCGTGTCGGACTCGGCGCCTGCCGATCGGCGGGCCCGGCCGGAGCGGGACCCGGCCGACCTCCGCTCAACGGCCCTCGACCGGACCGCAGGGCCGCACAACCCGGCCCAGGGACTCTCGCCAGGCGACGCGGCAGCGTCCGGACAGCCGGCCGGGCGGCGGGAACACGCCCCGTCCGAACCGCCGGCACCGGAGACGGAGCGGGCGGCGGCCGGCTCGTCCCCGATGGCCGAAGGGCGGTCCGCGTCCGCCCGTTCGGCCCCGCAGTGGGCACGGAACACCGACGGCGGGCATTCCCGCGCCGTCGAACGACAGATCGGACGGGATCACTCCACGGCAGTCTCCGGCGCTCCGTCCCACGACGCGGCCCCGGCCGTCGCGGCCTTGCCCGCCGACGGTCCGGCGACCCGCGACGCGGCCCCCGCCGCCGTGGCCGCCCCGGCCGGCGCCTCCACGCGGACCGGCACCGCGTCCGGTGCGGGCGGCACGTCCGCCGAGGCTCCGGGAAGAACCGCACAGCCGCGGCACCGCCGCGCCGAGTCGGCGGGCAACGGCGAGAACGGCAGCGATGGCGGCCGGCCCGCGGGGGCGACGGCCGCACCGGAGACCGGCCGTCGCGCGGACGCGTCACCCGCCAGGCCGCGGACCGACGGCACGTCCACCCGCGCGACGGCCGTCCTCGGCGCTCGTCTCCGCCTGCCGGGGGCGAGGAACTCCGGTGCCCGGCAGACGCAAGCCGACCAGCCGGGCCACCCCGACCGTGACCGCGCGGTCCTCGTCTCCTCTCCCCTCCCGCCCCCCATCTCCGTCCGCCCCGCCCCGAGCCCGCTCCGCCCGCTCCGTTACGAGATCCGGCGCGCCGCCGGCATCGGCACCGGCTTCCTCACCTGCGGCGCCGTACTCGTCGTGTCCGTACTCACCGCCCTGCTCCTGGCCCGGATCGGTCACACTCCGCAGGCGCGGCTGTTCGCGGCGTGGCCGCGCGAGCTGCCGCTGCCGCCCGCGGCGCTGGGAGCGGGACTGCTCGGCGCGCTGGCCTTCGGAGACGAGTTCCGCCACCCCGCCCTCGCGGCGGACCGCGGCACCGTCCCCCGCCGGCTGGGGCTGCTCACCGCGAAACTGCTCGTCTCCGGAGCCACCGCGTGGCTGCTCGCCTTCCTCACCCTTGGCTGCGACGCCGAAGCGCTCTACGTCGTCTACGGCCGGGAGCTGACGGAAGTTCCCGCGGACTGGCTCCCGCTGACCGCGAGTTGGTTCGGGCTGATCGTGGGCTGCGCCTGGGCCGGTGTGCTGGCGGCCGGCGTGTTCCGGTCCACCACGGCCGGGCTGGCCGCGGTGCTCGCCGTGCCCGTCCTCCTCGTACCCGTCGTCCACAAGGCGCTCCAGGGCCCGGCCGTGCGCCTGGCGGCGGACTTCCCCGTGCGGATGCGGGAGGTCTTCCTGCTGCAGTGGCCCTTCGGAGGCGACCGGTACCTGCTCGCGGCCGCGCGCATCCTCGCTCAACCCTTCGGCGGCGCACTGGCGTTGTCGCTCGCGGGGCTCCTCTGCGCGTATCTGTGCACGGCGCTGCGGACCCGGCTGCGCTGACCGCCCTTCGCACACTTGAGGCCCTGCTCTGCCCGCAACTCCCCGCAGAAAGGCCATTTCTTTCCGATAAGGCGTCAATTGCGACGGGGTGAGCGATCACCCTTTCGTGTGCTTTTCACCAAAGACCTCAAGGGAGTTGAAGGCGACGCCGACAAAGGATCCGTGAGTACCCTTGCGCACACCATGATGACCGCCGCCCGCTCCGCAGACTCAGGTCTGGTCGGCCCGGGCGAACTCGACCGCTACCCCTACGCCGAAGGCCCGGTGGCCGACCGCGCCGGCACCTCCGCCTGGGACACCGGGGAACCCGAACTGGGCCGCGTCGGCCGGCGGGCCGCGGCCAGCCGCGGACGCGGGCTGCACGGCCAACTCGTCCAGCAGCTGGGACAGATGATCGTCTCCGGCGACCTGGGCGCGGACCGCCCGCTGGTGCCGGAGGAGATCGGCCAGCGCTTCGAGGTCTCCCGCACCGTCGTCCGCGAGTCCCTGCGCGTCCTCGAGGCCAAGGGCCTGGTCAGCGCCCGCCCGAACGTCGGCACGCGCGTGCGTCCCGTCAGCGACTGGAACCTCCTCGACCCGGACATCATCGAGTGGCGGGCCTTCGGGCCGCAGCGCGACAACCAGCGCCGGGAGCTCAGCGAGCTGCGCTGGACGATCGAGCCGCTGGCCGCCCGCCTCGCCGCCGGCCACGGACGCGAGGAGGTGCAGCAGCGCCTGTGCGACATGGTCGAGATCATGAGCCACGCCATGGCGCAGGGCGACGCGCTCACGTACGCGCGGGCGGACAACGAGTTCCACGCGATGCTGATCCAGATCGCGGGCAACCGCATGCTGGAGCACCTCTCCGGCATCGTCTCGGCGGCACTCCAGGTCTCCGGCGGCCCGGTCACCGCCTGTGACCGCCCCAGCGAGGCGTCGCTCGCCCAGCACGCGCGGATCGTCGACGCCCTCGGCACCGGCGACGGCGCGGCGGCGGAGACGGCCATGCGCCAGCTGCTCACGGTCCAGCCCGAGGTGGAGCGCGTGGTGCCCGCCCCGCGCGAGCACTGACCCGCGAGGGACGTGGTGCGGTCGCCAGTGTGCGGCGTCCTGGTGGTGCTCACGGTGGCGCCGGGCCCGGGTACCGGCCGCCGCCGGACCTCGCCGGACCTTCTGGAGTCCGGCGGCGTCCGGCGGTGCGACAGGCCCCCTGGTAGCGGAGGCAGCCGGGAAAGAGACCACCGATGACCTCGTCTGCGCACATCTGGCCACTTTTGACCACTTACGGGGTGTGACTCGGGCCACGCAGAATGGGCGTAACGCTCGTGAAGACAGCGCGATGACCTAAGAGGTGACAGCCGCGGAGGGAATACGGACGCCATGCATGGCGCTGTGCATCTTCCCGGCCCCCGCCCGCGCCGTCGGCCCATTCCCAGGCCGGTGGTCGGCTCCTGTCCGCAGTGGACGGTGCCGGAAGCCGTTTTCCAACGTTCCGAGAGGTTGTTCGTGTCGGCCAGCACATCCCGTACGCTCCCGCCGGAGATCGCCGAGTCCGTCTCTGTCATGGCGCTCATTGAGCGGGGAAAGGCTGAGGGGCAGATCGCCGGCGACGATGTGCGTCGGGCCTTCGAAGCTGACCAGATTCCGGCCACTCAGTGGAAGAACGTACTGCGCAGCCTCAACCAGATCCTTGAGGAAGAGGGTGTGACGCTGATGGTCAGTGCCGCAGAGCCCAAGCGCACCCGCAAGAGCGTCGCAGCGAAGAGCCCGGCCAAGCGCACCGCCACCAGGACGGTCGCGGCGAAGACGGTGACCACCAGGAAGGCCACCGCCACCACGGCCGCCCCCGCGGCGCCCACCGCCGCGTCCGCAGCTGATTCCGCCGATTCCGCCGAGGAAGCCGCCACCGCCAGGAAGGCTGCCGCGAAGAAGACGACGGCCGCCAAGAAGGCGACCGCCAAGAAGACCGTCGCGAAGAAGGCGACGGCCGCCAAGAAGACCACCGCCAAGAAGGACGACGTCGAGCTTCTCGAGGACGAGGTTCTCGAGGACACCAAGGTCGCCGACGAGCCCGAGGGCACCGAGAGCGCCGGTTTCGTCCTGTCCGACGAGGACGAGGACGACGCGCCCGCGCAGCAGGTCGCCGCGGCCGGCGCCACCGCCGACCCGGTCAAGGACTACCTGAAGCAGATCGGCAAGGTCCCCCTGCTCAACGCCGAGCAGGAGGTCGAGCTGGCCAAGCGCATCGAGGCCGGTCTCTTCGCCGAGGACAAGCTCGCCAACTCCGACAAGCTCGCCCCGAAGCTCAAGCGCGAGCTGGAGATCATCGCGGAGGACGGCCGCCGCGCCAAGAACCACCTCCTGGAGGCCAACCTCCGCCTGGTGGTCTCCCTGGCCAAGCGCTACACCGGCCGCGGCATGCTCTTCCTGGACCTCATCCAGGAAGGCAACCTCGGTCTGATCCGCGCGGTCGAGAAGTTCGACTACACCAAGGGCTACAAGTTCTCCACGTACGCCACCTGGTGGATCCGTCAGGCGATCACCCGCGCCATGGCCGACCAGGCCCGCACCATCCGTATCCCGGTGCACATGGTCGAGGTCATCAACAAGCTCGCGCGCGTGCAGCGCCAGATGCTCCAGGACCTGGGCCGCGAGCCCACTCCGGAGGAGCTGGCCAAGGAACTCGACATGACCCCTGAGAAGGTCATCGAGGTCCAGAAGTACGGTCGTGAGCCCATCTCCCTGCACACCCCGCTGGGCGAGGACGGCGACAGCGAGTTCGGTGACCTCATCGAGGACTCCGAGGCCGTCGTGCCTGCTGACGCGGTCAGCTTCACACTCCTTCAGGAGCAGCTGCACTCCGTCCTGGACACCCTGTCCGAGCGCGAGGCCGGCGTCGTCTCCATGCGCTTCGGTCTCACCGACGGTCAGCCGAAGACCCTCGACGAGATCGGCAAGGTCTACGGCGTGACGCGTGAGCGCATCCGCCAGATCGAGTCCAAGACCATGTCGAAGCTGCGCCACCCGTCGCGCTCCCAGGTGCTGCGCGACTACCTCGACTAAGTCGCGGCCGTACGGCGCCGAAGGCCCGGTTCCCCTCGCGGGAGCCGGGCCTTCGTGCTGCGCGATCCGGCTCGGTGAATCACTCTGGGTGCCCCAGGAAGTCCTGAGAGTGAGGAGCCCGTATGCGCCGTTCCCTTACCCGGGCACTGGTCCGGCCGCTGGCGCTGGCGGCCGCCATGGCCGCCATACCTGTGGTGGGCACGGCTCACCCGGCCGCCGGCAGCGTGGTCGTCGGGGGCTTCCCGATCGATGTCTCCCAGGCCCCGTGGACGGTCGCACTGGCCAGCCGTGACCTGTTCGGCGGAACGCGGGCCGGGCAGTTCTGCGGCGCTGTGGCCGTCGGGCGGACCACGGTGCTCACGGCGGCACACTGTCTGAGCGAAGAAGCTCTCGGGGTGCCGCCGAACCGGGTGCGCGACCTGAAGGTCATCGCCGGCCGCACCGATCTGCTGTCATCGCAGGGCGAGGAGATCGCCGTACGGGAGATCCGGCTCAATCCCCGGTTCGACCGCACGACCAACTCCGGGGACTTCGCGGTCGCCGTGCTGGCCAGGCCCCTGCCGGAGAGCGCGGTCATCACGATGGCCCGCGCCGGGGACGCGGCCTACCGGACCGGTACGGAGGCACTGGTGTCCGGATGGGGCGACACGACCGGCGAGGGAGCCTATGCGCGGCGGCTGCGTGCCGCACACGTACGCGTACTCTCCGATGACGTGTGCGCCAAGGCCTACCCGGGCGGCCCCGAGGGTGCCTATCAGGCCACCACGATGCTGTGCGCCGGTGAGGTCGCCGGAGGGCCCGACGGCTGCCAGGGCGACAGCGGCGGCCCCCTCGTGGCCCAGGGGCGGCTGATCGGCCTGGTGTCGTGGGGGAGTGGCTGCGGGCAGCCGGAACACCCCGGCGTCTACACGCGCGTCTCCGAGGTCGTACGGGCCCTGGAGTCGGCCACAGGGGTCGGGAAGCGGCCTCACGGCCGCTCCTGAGCGCGTGAGCGGATATGAGCACGGGCGGCCACTCCTGGTGAGGAGCGGCCGCCCGATCACCGGCCTGTGCCGGGGCTGGCTCGTCGTGTCTGCGAGATTCAGCGCTCTTCTTCGGAAGCGGGGCCCGGAGCGGACGTCAGTCGCTCGGTCTCGTCCTGTATCTCAGCGGCGATCTTCTTGAGTTCCGGCTCGAACTTGCGACCGTGGTGGGCGCAGAAGAGCAGTTCTCCGCCGCTGAGCAGCACGACGCGCAGGTATGCCTGGGCGCCGCAGCGGTCGCAGCGATCGGCGGCCGTCAGCGGGCTCGCGGGGGTCAGAACAGTAGTCACGTCGCCTCTTCTCTAGCTCGACGAGCTGTCGTACCAGGGTCAACATCCAACCAGCCCGAAAACGTTCCCGCTCGTGGCCTTTCCGCGAAAATTTTTTCCGGGGACGGCTGTCTGCTGCCGGTTGGCGGCGAATGTGCCGTATTGCGTGTCTTGGGTGCGTACGGGTTCGCGCTCTCTTGCTGTGTCGTCCTCCCGGCTGGGTTGCCGGTTGTTCATGAGGACGTGCCCGGAGCCTAAATGGTTCATGCCCCAAAGGGAACGTGATATGTGCTTCACTCCATCGAGGGATCGAACAGGCATGCGAGGCTGGACTAGTGTGAAGTGCCGACGAGGGTGGCGTTACACCGGCTCTACCAGGGCTCGGTACCCTCTGAGCGGCGACCGAAGCCGCCCCCTTACCCAGAAGGGGGCCATCTGAAATTCAGCGAGGAGCGAACCGCGTGACCGCCGAGACGTCCGTGCCGTCCACAGCTCTGCTGGCAGGAGCAGACCGCGACGGTTCCAACTACACCGCGCGGCACCTGCTCGTCCTCGAGGGCCTTGAGGCCGTGCGCAAACGCCCCGGTATGTACATCGGCTCGACCGACAGTCGCGGCCTCATGCACTGCCTGTGGGAGATCATCGACAACTCGGTGGACGAGGCCCTCGCGGGTGTCTGCGACCACATCGAGGTGATCCTTCACGACGACGGCTCGGTGGAGGTGCGGGACAACGGCCGCGGCATCCCCGTGGACGTGGAGCCGCGGACCGGCCTGTCCGGAGTCGAGGTCGTCATGACCAAGCTGCACGCCGGCGGCAAGTTCGGCGGCGGGTCCTACGCGGCCTCCGGCGGCCTGCACGGCGTCGGCGCCTCCGTGGTCAACGCGCTCTCCGCCCGTCTCGACGTCGAAGTGGACCGCGGCGGCCACACGCACGCGATCAGCTTCCGGCGGGGCGTGCCCGGTGCCTTCGCCGCCGACGGGGCCGAGGCGAAGTTCGAGGCCAAGAGCGGCCTGCGCAAGACCAAGAAGGTCCCCAAGACGCGCACCGGCACGCGCGTGCGTTACTGGGCCGACCGGCAGATCTTCCTCAAGGACGCCAAGCTCTCCCTGGAGACCCTGCACCAGCGCGCCCGGCAGACCGCGTTCCTGGTGCCCGGCCTGACCATCGTCGTCCGCGACGAGCTGGGCCTCGGCGAGGGCGGGAGCAAGGGCGAGGAGTCCTTCCGCTTCGACGGCGGCATCAGCGAGTTCTGCGAGTATCTGGCGAACGACAGGGCGATCTGCGACGTCCTCCGCTTCTCGGGCAAGGGCACCTTCAAGGAGACCGTCCCGGTTCTGGACGAACACGGCCAGATGACCCCGACCGAGGTAACCCGCGAGCTGGGCGTCGACATCGCGCTGCGCTGGGGGACCGGCTACGACACGACGGTCAGGTCGTTCGTCAACATCATCGCCACCCCCAAGGGCGGCACCCACGTCGCCGGCTTCGAACAGGCCCTCACCCAGACCATGAACGACGTGCTGCGCGCCAAGAAGCTGCTGCGCGTCGCCGAGGACAACATCGTCAAGGACGACGCCCTGGAGGGCCTGACCGCCGTCGTCACGGTCCGCCTGGCCGAGCCGCAGTTCGAGGGACAGACCAAGGAGGTCCTCGGCACCTCGGCGGCCCGCCGCATCGTGAACAATGTGGTCGGCAGCGAGCTGAAGGCGTTCCTGACGGCCACCAAGCGGGACGCCGCCGCCCAGGCCCGGGTCGTCATGGAGAAGGTGGTCGCCGCCGCCCGCACCCGGGTCGCGGCCCGCCAGCACAAGGACGCCCAGCGCCGGAAGACCGCCCTGGAGTCCTCGTCCCTGCCGGCCAAGCTCGCCGACTGCCGCAGCGACGACGTCGACCGCAGCGAGCTGTTCATCGTCGAGGGCGACTCCGCGCTCGGTACGGCCAAGCTGGCGCGGAACTCCGAGTTCCAGGCCCTGCTCCCGATCCGCGGCAAGATCCTGAACGTGCAGCGGTCGTCGGTGACCGACATGCTCAAGAACGCCGAGTGCGGGGCGATCATCCAGGTCATAGGAGCCGGCTCGGGCCGCACCTTCGACATCGACCAGGCCCGGTACGGCAAGATCATCATGATGACCGACGCCGACGTGGACGGCTCGCACATCCGCTGTCTGCTGCTGACGCTGTTCCAGCGCTACATGCGGCCCATGGTCGAGGCGGGCCGGGTCTTCGCCGCCGTGCCGCCGCTGCACCGCATCGAGCTGATCCAGCCGAAGAAGGGCCAGGAGAAGTACGTCTACACGTACTCCGACCGCGAGCTGCGCGACAAGCTCATGGAATTCCAGAGCAAGGGCATCCGGTACAAGGATTCGATCCAGCGCTACAAGGGCCTCGGCGAGATGGACGCCGACCAGCTGGCCGAGACCACGATGGACCCGCGCCACCGCACCCTGCGCCGCATCAACCTCTCCGACCTGGAGGCCGCCGAGCAGGTCTTCGACTTGCTGATGGGCAATGACGTGGCGCCTCGGAAGGAGTTCATCTCCAGCTCCGCGGCGACGCTGGACCGGTCCCGCATCGACGCGTAGCCGCTGCCACTGGGGCTCGGCCGACGGGACGGGAGCGTGCCGGGCGGCCGGGCCGGGGGTGTGGCCCGCGCTGGAGCGGCTGAGGCGTGCCGGTCTCGCCGGTCGTCGGGTCAGGGCCGGGCGCTGGAGGCGGACCGGGCCGGAAGCGGGTGGTAGGCAGACGCAGCCTGGGCCGGGGTCGGCCGGTCGGCGGACACGGAGCGCCGGCCGGGCCGAGTGGCCGATCGGTGGGATGGATCGGCTGGAGGAGGTGTCCGCGGTGCGGGCGTGCTCGTCGTTCGCGCCTGCCGCGCCGGGCAGCTGAGCGAGCGGGTGGCACCGCGCGTCGTGGTCCGGCTCGGCCGGCTGCCGGACTCCCGCCGGCCGGTGTCGGCGTCGTCGGCCCGCGAGCCACCCGGAACCGGTCGTGGCTCCGTGTATTCCGGCGCTGGTCGGCGCATGCGGAGAGGACCGTGTCGGCGGGGCATCCCGTGGCGCGGCGGACCCGCGCCCCGCCCCCGGAGGTCTCTCCACCCGCGGGTGGAGGCGGACCGCGTTGAGGTTCCACCCGTGATCCACCCCTGCTCCGATCACCCGACCTGCGAATTTCCGTAGCTTGGAAGGCGTCGGGAGCGCTCGCTCCGGCACCACCTTTCGCTCACGGAGGCTCTGATGTCCGGGCTCGTCAACGCGCTGGCGATCGTGGCCGTCGTCGCCGTGATGATCGTGCGGCAGTCCCGCGCTCGCGCGATCGACACGGACCGGCGCTGGTGGCTGCTGCCCGTCGTGCTCACCGTCGTCGCGCTGCGCGAACCCGGCATAGTCGAGGCCCATGACCGCGCGGAATCCGCCGCCCTGCTCGCGGCCGAACTGATCATCGGCCTGGCCACCGGCCTCGGCTGGGGCTGGACCACCCGGCTCTGGACCGCGCCGGACGGCACCGTGTGGACCAAGGGCACCACGGCGAGCATCGCCGTATGGATCGTGGGCATAGCCCTGCGAGCCGGTGTCCTCGCCCTCTGCACCGCACTCGGCCCGCACCAGGACGGCTCCGCGTTCTTGCTCGGCCTCGCCGTCACACTGCTGGCCCGCGGCGGGATCCTGGCGTGGCGGGCCCAGTCCTTCGGCCCCGCGAGCCGACTCGCCCCGGCGTACGGTGGCGACAACCCGTCGGCCTGGAAGGAGCGCGTGTGACAGAGAACGCCTGGACACGCTGGCCGTCGCGCGAAGCGCTGGGTCCCGTGGGCCTCAGCCGACCCCGGCGCCTGCTCGCCTGGACGGTCCGTCTGCTCGTGCTGTCCATACTGCTGTGGGCGGCCTTCAGCCAGCGCCACGTCGGCGTCTGGGGAGCGCTCGCGGCGGCGGCGGGAGTCGCGCTCGCCGCTCTCGTGTCCTGGGCGTTCTTCCGGACGACCTATGAGCACCGGCTGGTGCCGTCCCTCGCGCTCATGGGCGTGCTCCTCGGTATCGCGGTCGCCGCCGAGGCGACGGGATTCGGAGGCCCGGCCCTGGTGATCTGGTGCGGCTGTGGAGTCAGCGCGCTGGAACGGCTGCCGCTCGGCGCCGCGGTCCCCGTCGCGTCGGTGGCGCTGGCCTCCTACTCCGCGTTCACCAACGACGTCTGGCTGACCACGGCAGCCACCGTGGCCGGCCTGGCCCTCGCCGGGTACGTCCTGCGGCTGGACGCGGAAGCCCGCGGCAACGCGCAGCGGCTGCTCACCCAGGAGCGCGCCGCCCGCGCGGCCGAGGCCGAGTCCGCCGCGCTGGCCGAGCGGGCCCGCATCGCACGGGAGATCCACGACGTGCTGGCCCACAGTCTCTCGGCGCAGCTCGTGCACCTGGAGGCGGCCCGGTTGCTGATCGAGAACGGCGCGGACCGGGAACGGGTCCTGGAGCGCGTGGTGGCCGCCCGCGGGATGGCCCGCGACGGGCTCGCCGAGACCCGGCAGGCGCTGTCCGCGCTGCGTGGTGAGATGACACCGCTGGAGGACTTCCTGACCGAACTCGTCAGCACGGCCGACGGCGCCGAGGTCACCGTCACAGGTGAGCGCAGACCCCTGCCGGCCGAGGCGTCCCAGGCCGTGCGGCGGGTGGCACAGGAGGCGCTGACGAACGTCCGCAAGCACGCCTATGGCGCCAGAGTGAATGTGCGGCTCGACTACAGCGAGCACGAAGTCACGCTGGACGTGCGGGACTCGGGCGGGCGGCCGGGCGAACTCGACGGAGCCGGAGGTGGGTACGGTCTGCTGGGCATGCGTGAGCGCGCCGAACTGCTGGGCGGTTCGCTGGACGCGGGGCCGGACGAAGAAGGATTCGTGGTGACGCTGAAGGTGCCCGTATGACGGAGAAGGAGGGTCAGACCAAGATCGCACGGGTGGTTGTCGCCGACGACCAGACCGTGGTCCGTGAAGGCATCGTGATGCTGCTCGGACTGCTGCCCGGTGTGGAGGTCGTGGGGGCGGCGGGTGACGGCGAGGAGGCCGTCAGACTGGTCGGTGAACTCGCGCCGGACGTCGTGCTGATGGACCTCAGGATGCCGCGCTGCGACGGCGTGGCGGCCACCCGGCGGATCCGTGCTGAATACCCCGGAACCCAGGTCGTGGTGCTCACCACCTTCTCGGACGACGAGTCGCTGTTTCCCGCGCTGCGGGCCGGCGCCCGGGGATACCTGACCAAGGACGCGGACGGTGACGAGATCGTGCGCGCCGTACACAGTGTGCTGTCGGGGGACGCGGGGCTGTCGCCGAGTGTCCAGAGACGGCTGCTGGAGCGGCTGTCGCGGCCGGAGCCCGAACCCGCACCGTCCGTCGGCCAGCCGCCCGACGGCCTCACCACGCGGGAGACCGAGGTCCTGGTGCTGATCGCCGAAGGGCTGAGCAATCAGGAGATCGCCCGCAGGCTGCATGTGTCGACAGCGACCGTGAAGACCCACATCAACAACCTCTTCGCCAAGGCGGGCCTCAAGGACCGGGCGCAGGCCGTGCGGTACGCCTACAGCAAGGGGCTGGCGAAGCCACCCGCCCGATGACCCACCTGATGGGGTGAGGAGAAGGAGGAGGAAGAGCCGGGAATCGGCCCGGGCTGCCGGGCCTCGGACACGCAGTCAAGGGGCTCGAGCGGTTTCCCACCACGTTCAGGCGTGGGTCGCCCACACATAACGGTGCTCCGGACGCCCCGCGTCGCCGTACTTGAGGGTCAGCCGTGCCCGGCCGGTGCGCTCCAGCAGTTTCAGGTACCGCTGGGCGGTCTGCCGGCTCACCCCCGTCCGCTCGGCGATCTCCTGGGCGGACAGCGGGCGTTCGGCGCTCAGCAGCGCCTGGCGTACCAGCTCGGCGGTCGTGGGGGAGTGCCCCTTGGGCAACTCGGGCTCGGACGGGGCGGACAGCGCGCCGAAGATACGGTCCACCTCCGCCTGCTCGGCCTCGCCGCCGCCGTCCAGCGTGCGCCGCAGCTCGGCGTACGCCTCCAGCTTGGCCCGCAGACCGGCGAAGGCGAACGGTTTCACCAGGTACTGCAACGCGCCCTGCCGCATGGCAGCCTGCACGGTCGACACGTCCCGCGCCGCTGTCACCATGATCACGTCGGTCTGGTGGCCGCGCCGGCGCATCTCCCGGACGACCGCGAGACCGGTGCCGTCGGGCAGGTAGTGGTCCATCAGGACCAGATCGAGCCGCGGCAGGCTCTCCACCCGGCGCAGTGCCTCGGCCGCGCTGTGCGCCTCGCCGGCCACGTGGAAACCGGGCACCTTCTCCACGTAGGCGGCGTTGACACGGGCCACACGGGTGTCGTCGTCCACGACCAGGACCTCGATCATCGCGCCTCCTCCTCGGCGACGGCGGCCTCGGCAGGTTCCTCGGGCGCCGCGGGCACCAGTTCCCGCTCGGCCAGCGCCTCCGGCAGCACCACGGTGAACTCGGCGCCCCCGCCGGCCGCCGGACCCACGGTCGCGCTGCCACCCTGCCGTTCGGCGAGCCGCCGGACCAGGGACAGCCCGATGCCCCGCTTGCCGTGCGCGGGCGGCTTCTTGGTGGACCAGCCCTCGGTGAAGATCAGCTCCCGTTGGCCCTCCGGCACTCCGGGCCCCGTGTCGCGTACCCCGAGGACGACCGTACGGCCCTCCGTGCGCAGCTCGACCTCCACGCGCGCGTGCGGGGTGCCCGCGACCGCGTCGAGGGCGTTGTCCACGAGGTTGCCCACGACCGTGACCAGCCCGCGCGGATCGACCAGCCGGTCCGGGAGCCGGGTGTGCTCCGACACCCACAGGGCGACCCCGCGCTCGGCCGCCACGGTCGCCTTGCCCACCAGCAGCGCGGCCAGCAGCGGGTCCCGGATCCGCTCCGCGACCTGCTCGGCGGTGGCCCGGTGGTCTCCGACCACCTCGCCGACGAACTCCATGGCGTCGTCGTACATCTCCAGCTCCAGCAGGCCCAGCAGAGTGTGCATGCGGTTGGCGTGCTCGTGGTCCTGGGCGCGCAGGGCGTCGATCAGGCCGCGCGTGGAGTCCAGTTCGCGCCCGAGCTGCTCCAGCTCGGTGCGGTCGCGCAGGGTGGCCACGGCGCCGCCGTCGCCGGTGGGCATGCGGTTGGCGATCAGCACCCGCTGTCCGCGCACGGTGAGCAGGTCGGTCCCGGACACCCGGCCCGCCAGCACATCCGTCGTACGGCCCGCGCCGAGCGCCTCGTCCGGGGTCCGTCCGAGGGCCTCGTCGCCGATCCCGAGCAGCCGCCGCGCCTCGTCGTTGAGCAGGCGGATGCGGCCGCCGCAGTCCAGCGCCACCACCGCCTCGCGAATGCCGTGCAGCATCGCCTCGCGCTCGGCGAGCAGCGCCGAGATGTCGGAGAAGGCCAGGTCCCGGGTCTGCCGCTGGACCCGCCGGGAGATCAGCCAGGCGGCCAGCGCGCCCACCGCGAGTGCCCCGCCGGCGTACGCGAACAGCCCCGGGATCGCGCTGATCAGCCGCGCCCGCACGCTGTCGTAGGCGATGCCGACCGAGACCGCGCCGACGACACGGTGACGGGCGTCGTACAGCGGCACCTTGCCGCGCGCCGAGCGGCCGAGGGTGCCCTTGTCGATCTCCATGACCTCCTTGCCGGCCAGAGCGTCCGAAGGGTCGGTGGAGACCCGCCGGCCGATCTCCGAGGGCGTCGGGTGTGACCAGCGCACCCAGTCCCGGTCCAGCACCACGATGTACTCCGCGTGCGTGGCCCGCCGGATCCGCTCGGCCTGCCGCTGCACCGGGCCGTTCCTGTCCGGCGCGGTGGTACGGACGTCTTCGGCGATCTGCGGGTCCTGCGCGGTGGTCTCGGCGATGGCCAGGGCGCGGCGCATCGCCTCCTCGTCCAGCTGCCTGCTCAGCGGCGCCAGGAAGAGCCCGGTCGCGAGCACCGCGACTCCCGCGGCGATCGCCACCTGCATCAGCAGCACCTGGGAGAACATCCGCCGGGGCAGACGCAGGCGCAGACGGCGTACGGGGGAGGTGGAGCGCATACCCATGACGGTACGTGGGACGGCCGGGAGCCCCCAGCGGGTGTGGCGTGGATCTCTTGATCCACCATTGATCAACGTTGACGGGGCCCCTGCCGGATCAGCTCGCCAGCGCCGTCGGCCTCAGCTCGCGCACCTCGACGACGTCCATCCGCGCGGGCGTGCCGAGCACCGCCGCGCCGCAGCTCTCAGGCCGGGGCGGCAGCGCCGCGCCCTGTGCCACGGCGACCCGCCACCGGCGGCCGTCGGCATGGGCGACGGTGACCTCCCAGCGTGGGGCCGCGCCGTCGGTCCGTACGACGCTCAGCACACCCGCCCGGTACTCGCCCGCCGCCGTGCGCACGGCCAGCTCCGCCGCCTGGCCGGGCCGCCCCCACGCGGAGCACCCCCGGCACCCCTCGACCAGTACGCGTCCCTCCCGCACGCCGTGCAGGGCCTCCTTGACGGTGTGGGCACCGGCGCGACCGTAGGCGTAGCCGTACGGCAGGACGAGCACCGTGGGCGCGAATCGATGGCCGCCCAGATGGGTGACCTCCCAGACGCCGCGCACCCCCGACGCGACCAGCTCGGTGGCCAGGGGGCGGCCCAGGAGGGCGCAGCAGCGGTCGCGCTTGCCGTTGGTGCAGACCAGCGCCAGCGGGTCGCCCCGATGGGGCCGCCCGCCTAGCGCGGCGCCGAAGGACCGGTGGTCGCCCGTCCCGAGGGCGGCGAAGTCCAGGTCGAGCAGGTGCCGCGGATCGCGGGTGGCGGCACCGTGCAGCCACAGGCGCCCGGGAACGGTGTGCGCGGCGTACACCTGCCGCATCGGAGGCGGGCCGGGATCGGCGTGGCGGCCGGGGCGGCGGATCAGGGCGACGCGCACGCCGGTTCCGTCGGCGGCGGCCTCCAGCGCGCGCCCCAGCGCGGGGTCGAGATGGCTGGACGTGAGGGCCTTGGCGCCCCACGGGCCGGCCTGTTCCAGCAGCAGCCACGTCGTCGCCGTGGCAGCCGTACCGGCCACCGGCTCGTCCAGGCTGCGGGAGACGGTCGCACACCTACTCACAGAGGTGAGCCTAACCTGACTCGCCCCGCGGTGACTTCCGGCCCGGCCGTGTCCTACTCCGGGAGGGTCCGGGGCGGGCGCGGGCCGACGTAGTGGCCGCTGGGGCGCATGCGCAGCGGCCGCTCGCCGTACTCCTCCAGGGCGTGGGCGATCCAGCCCGCGGTCCGGGCGACGGCGAAGATCGTCTCGCCGGCCGCGGCGGGCATGCCGCTGGAGGCGGTGAACACAGCGAGGGCCAGGTCGACGTTGGCGTGCAGCGGGGTGTGCCGGGCGGTGGTGGCGACGACGTCCCGGGCCGCGAGCAGCGCGGGCTCCGCGCGCGGGACCTGCTCCAGCAGCGCGAACAACGCCCGCGCGCGGGGGTCCTCGCCGGTGTACAGCGGGTGGCCGAGGCCGGGGACGCGGCGGCCCGCGCGCAGTTCCTCGGCGATCACCGGGACCGCCGTGCCCTGGTCGAGCACGTCCAGCAGCATCCGGTGGGCCAGACCGCAGGCCGCGCCGTGCAGCGGGCCCTCCAGTACGCCGAGCCCGGCGGAGACGGCGGCGTAGGCGTGTGCCCGGGCCGAGGCGGCGACCCGGACCGCCAGCGTGGACGCGGCCAGGTCGTGGTCGGCCAGCAGGGCCAGCGCGGTGTCCAGGACGCGCAGGGAGGCCTCGTCGGCCGGGCGGCCGGTCAGCCGGCCCCACAGGCGGTGGGCCAGCGGGCCGTCGTCCTTGTGGCCGTGCCGGGCCGGCGGCAGCGCGGCGACGAGGGTGGGGACGAGGGTGCGCGCCGTGTGCAGCACGGCCTCCTCGGACAGGTCGAAGCGCAGCGGGTCCTCGGCCGCCGCGGCGATCGCCGCCACCCGCAGCCGGTCGACCGGGGAGGCGTGCTCGGACAGGGCGTCCACCGCGCGCCGGGCGGCCTCGACGGTGGCCGCGGGCGCGGTGAACGTCGCTCCCGGGGCGGGCCGGCCGGTCCACAGCCACTCCGCGACCTCCTCGTAGGGGTGACGGGTGGCCAGCTCGACGGCGTCGACGCCGCGGAAGTAGTACCGGTCCCGCTCGATCAGCGTGATGCGGGTGCGGACGGACAGGTCGCCGCCGGTGCCCGGGCTGCCGGCGGCCTCGCGCCGGTTGCGGCGGGCGAGCGCCTCGACCTCCCCGGCCTCGAAGGTGCTGGCCCGGCCGCCGGCCGCACGCCTGCTGCTGAGCAGACCTCGGCTCACATACGCGTAGACCGTCTCGGGCTTCACACCGAGCAGTTCGGCGGTCTCCTTGGTGGTCAGCCGACGCCCGGGGAGGTGGGGGACGGTGTCGTGATCGCGCATGAGGGCCACCGTAGCGGCCTCTGCACATGTTGACGGCCACATGTTGATTCCATCAATGTGAACCGGTCGTCACCCCGAGTCGGCTTCCCGCCGCTCGTATCCTGGACGCTCCGTCCACGCCCGTGCGCGCACCGGGAGCCGGTGCGCGCTGGTACGTCTGAGAGGTCGCCCGTTGGGGAACAGCTTGGTAAGCGGAAGCGGCGGCGGTCCGCGGCAGATTCCGGTCGTCGTGCTCGCCGGTTTTCTGGGTTCCGGGAAGACCACGCTCCTCAACCACCTGCTGCACCGCAGCGGAGGCAGTCGCATCGGGGCCATCGTCAACGACTTCGGCGCCATCGAGATCGACGCGATGGCCGTCGCCGGCGCTCTCGGCGACTCGACCGTCTCGCTCGGCAACGGCTGCCTGTGCTGCGCCGTCGACGCCGGGGAACTCGACCTGTACCTGGACCGGCTCGCCGCGCCCGCCGCCGGCATCGACGTGATCGTCATCGAGGCCAGCGGACTCGCCGAACCCCAGGAACTCGTGCGCATGGTCCTGGCCAGCGAGCACCCCGGCATCGTCTACGGCGGCCTGGTCGAGGTGGTCGACGCCGCCGAGTTCGACGGCACGCGCGCGAAGCATCCGGAGATCGACCGGCACCTCGCGCTCGCCGACCTGGTCGTCGTCAACAAGCTCGACCGCGCCGCCGACGCCGACCGGGTCCTCGGGCTCGTCCGCTCGCTCACCGACCGCGCGGCCGTCGTGCCCGCCACCTACGGCAGGATCGATCCCGAGTTCCTCTTCGACTGCCGGCCGACCGAGGAGCGCATCGGCCAGCTGTCCTTCGAGGACCTGCACGACCACGGGGACCCGGGCGGGGCCGGGCACCTGCACACCGGCTACGACAGCCTGTCCCACACCTCCGCCGTCCCTCTGGAGCCCCGGCGGCTCATGCGGTTCCTGGACAGCCGGCCCGAGGGGCTGTACCGGATCAAGGGATACGTCGACTTCGGGCCGTACGACACGTTCAACCGCTACACCGTGCACGCCGTCGGCCGGTTCCTGCGCTTCTACCCGGAACCCTGGGCACCCGGTGACGACCGGCTCACCCAGCTCGTGCTGATCGGCTCCGGCATCGACGCGGCCGCCCTCCGCAAGGAACTGGAGGCCTGCGCGAACGACACCCCGCACGCCGACGAGCACGGCATGTGGGGCGTCCTGCGCTACGTACAGGGACCGGACGAGGACGAGGCGGCAGCCGACCTGGCGGAGCCGCCCCTCTAGTCCCCACCCGGGTCGCCCCTCTAGCCTCCGCCCGGGCCGTCCTGCCGGCTCCGGCCCGGGCCGCCCTGCGGGGCCTCCGTCCGGCCACCCTGCCAGGCTTCGGCTCGGATCGCCCTGCCGGGCTGCCGGCCCGGGCCGTGCTGTCAGGCTCTTGGCCCGGGTCGTACTGCGGGGCTTCCGCCCGGGCCGCCGTGCCGGGCTTCGGCTCGGGCTTCCGCTCGGGTCACCCACCCGGGCACCCACCCGGGCCCCGTGCCGGGCTCCGGCTCGGGGCGCCGTCTCGGGCTTCGGCCCGGGCGGTCCTGTCGGGCTCCTGCTCGGGTTGCCGTGTCGGGCTTCCGCTCGGTCACCCTCCCCGGCTTCCGTCCGGCCCCTATGCCAGGCTCCGGCTCGGATCGCCCTGCGGAGCTTCCGCTCGGGCCACCCTCCCTGGCTTCCGTCCGGCCACCCTGCCAGGCTCCGGCTCGGATCGCCCTGCCGGGCTGCCGGCCCCGGCCGTCCTGTCAGGCTCTTGGCTCGGGCCGTCGTGCTGGGCTCCGGCCCCGGCCGTCCTGCCGGGCTTCCGCCCGAGTCGCCCTGCCGGGCTTCCGCCCGGGTCGCTAGAGCACCGGTCCCGCCACCACCGCCACCGTCTTCGGCAGTGACGTGCCCGAGCCGTCCCGGCGCGGGTCCGGTTCCGGCAGCTCCGCCGGGGTGCCGTTCTTCTGTGCCGCCCGGGCCGGCGCCGGGCCCGCCCAGGCCACCGAGAGGCAGTCCTCGCCCTTCAGGAACCGCTGGCAGCGCACCCCGCCCGTGGCCCGGCCCTTGCGCGGGTACTGGTCGAACGGGGTCAGCTTGGCCGTCGTCTGCACCGAGTCGTCCAGCGTGCCGCGCGAGCCCGCCACCGTGAACACCACCGCGTCGGCGGCCGGGTCGACCGCCGTGAAGGAGATCACCTTCGCGCCCTCGGTGAGCTTGATGCCCGCCATGCCGCCCGCCGGGCGGCCCTGCGGGCGGACGATGGAGGCCTGGAAACGCAGCAGCTGCGCGTCGTCCGTGATGAACACCAGGTCCTCCTCGCCGGTGCGCAGCTCCACCGCGCCGACGATCCGGTCGCCCTCCTTGAGCGTGATGACCTCCAACTCGTCCTTGTTGGACGGATAGTCGGGCACCACCCGCTTGACGACGCCCTGCTCGGTGCCGAGCGCCAGGCCCGGCGACGACTCGTCCAGCGTGGTCAGGCAGACCAGCGTCTCGTCGTCCTCCAGAGAGACGAACTCCGCCAGCGGCGCCCCGCCGGAGAGGTTCGGCGCGCCCACCGGCTCGGGCAGCTGCGGCAGGTCGACGACGTTGATGCGCAGCAGCCGGCCCGCCGAGGTCACCGCCCCGATCACCCCGCGCGCGGTCGTCCGCACAGCCGAGACGATCACGTCGTGCTTGACCCGCTTGCCGCCCGCCGCCCGCGGAAGCGGCGCGTCGGTCGCCGTACGGGCCAGCAGCCCCGTCGAGGACAGCAGCACCCGGCACGGGTCGTCGGCCACCTGCAGCGGCACGGCGACCGGAGTGGCCGCGGACTCCAGCAGGACCGTGCGCCGGTCGGTGCCGAACTTCTTCGCCACGGCCGCCAGTTCCGCCGAGACCAGCTTGCGCAGCTCCGCGTCGGACTCCAGGATCCGGGTCAGCTCCTCGATCTCCGCGGTGAGCTTGTCCTTCTCCGCCTCCAGCTCGATCCGGTCGTACTTGGTGAGCCGGCGCAGCGGCGTGTCGAGGATGTACTGCGTCTGTACCTCGCTCAGCGAGAAGCGCTCGATCAGGCGCTCCTTGGCCTGCGCGGAGTTCTCGCTGGACCGGATGATCCGGATGACCTCGTCGATGTCGACCAGCGCGGTCAGCAGACCCTCGACCAGGTGCAGCCGGTCGCGCTTCTTGCCGCGGCGGAACTCGCTGCGCCGCCGGACCACGTCGAACCGGTGGTCCAGATAGACCTCCAGCAGCTCCTTCAGACCCAGGGTGAGCGGCTGGCCGTCGACCAGGGCGACGTTGTTGATGCCGAAGGACTCCTCCATCGGAGTCAGCTTGTAGAGCTGCTCCAGGATCGCCTCCGGCACGAAGCCGTTCTTGATCTCGACGACCAGACGCAGGCCGTGCTCGCGGTCGGTGAGGTCCTTGACGTCGGCGATGCCCTGGACCTTCTTCGCGTTGACCAGGTCCTTGATCTTCGCGATGACCTTCTCGGGGCCGACGGTGAACGGCAGTTCCGTGACCACCAGGCCCTTGCGGCGGGCGGTGAAGTCCTCGATGGAGACCGTCGCGCGGATCTTGAAGGTGCCGCGGCCGGTCGCGTACGCGTCCCGGATGCCGTCCAGGCCGACGATCCGGCCGCCGGTGGGCAGGTCGGGTCCCGGGACGTGCTTCATCAGCGCGTCCAGGTCGGCGTTCGGCTGCCGGATCAGATGGCGGGCGGCGGCGATGACCTCGCGCAGGTTGTGCGGCGGCATGTTCGTCGCCATGCCGACCGCGATGCCCGATGAGCCGTTGACCAGCAGGTTCGGGAAGGCGGCGGGCAGGGCCACCGGCTCCTGCTCCTGGCCGTCGTAGTTCGGTGCGAAGTCGACCGTGTCCTCGTCGATCGACTCCGTCATCAGGCCCGTCGCCTCGGCCATCCGGCACTCGGTGTACCGCATGGCGGCCGGCGGGTCGTCGTTGCCCAGCGAACCGAAGTTGCCGTGGCCGTCGACGAGCGGCACGCGCATGGAGAAGGGCTGCGCCATGCGCACCAGCGCGTCGTAGATCGACGCGTCGCCGTGCGGGTGGAGCTTGCCCATGACCTCGCCGACGACGCGCGCGCACTTCACATAGCCGCGTTCGGGGCGCAGGCCCATCTCGTTCATCTGGTAAACGATCCGGCGGTGCACCGGTTTCAGGCCGTCACGGGCGTCCGGCAGGGCGCGCGAGTAGATGACCGAGTACGCGTACTCGAGGTAGGAGCCACGCATCTCGTCCACGACGTCGATGTCGAGGATTCTCTCCTCGAACGAATCGTCGGGCGGCGGGGTCTTCGTGCTGCGGCGGGCCATCGCTGCCTGGCTCCTTCTGATCTGGTCGCTCGCCTACGGGGCGCTCTTGCTGAAGCGTTTGACGGATCTGACGCGGACCATTGTGGACCGAGGCACTGACAACCCGTGCCACGACCCGGTCCGGGCGGCACCGGGGGAGCGGCCCGCCCCTGGCACCGGAGAACCGTCCGGGAGGGGGTCCGACGCAGGGTACGCGATCCGCTGTCGGCGTACGTGCGCGGGAACTTCGCGAAGGCCCCGCACGCTTTGCATACAGTGGCAGGAACGGCAGCAAAACCGCGGTTTCCATCAACCGCCTCCGCTCGCGAAGGGACGTACATGCCCATGGGTCACACGACCACAGCCGAGGCAGGCTCCGGGGGCCTGACAGCGACCGAGCACCGCCTGGCCAACGGTCTCCGCGTGGTGCTCTCCGAGGACCACCTGACCCCGGTGGCGGCGGTCTGCCTCTGGTACGACGTCGGCTCCCGCCACGAAGTCAAGGGGCGTACCGGCCTGGCTCACCTTTTCGAGCACCTGATGTTCCAGGGCTCGGCACAGGTCAAGGGCAACGGCCACTTCGAGCTGGTGCAGGGCGCCGGCGGCTCGCTGAACGGCACCACCAGCTTCGAGCGCACCAACTACTTCGAGACCATGCCCGCCCACCAGCTGGAGCTGGCCCTCTGGCTGGAGGCGGACCGCATGGGCTCGCTGCTGGCCGCCCTGGACGAGGAGTCCATGGAGAACCAGCGGGACGTCGTCAAGAACGAGCGCCGCCAGCGCTACGACAACGTCCCCTACGGCACCGCCTTCGAGAAGCTGACCGCCCTGTCCTACCCGGAGGGCCACCCGTACCACCACACGCCGATCGGTTCGATGGCGGACCTGGACGCGGCCACCCTGGAGGACGCCCGCCGGTTCTTCCGCACCTACTACGCGCCGAACAACGCGGTGCTCTCCGTGGTCGGCGACATCGACCCGGAGCAGACCCTCGCCTGGATCGAGAAGTACTTCGGCTCCATCGCCTCCCACGACGGCAAGCCCGCGCCCCGCGACGGCTCCCTGCCGGACATCATCGGCGAGCAGAAGCGCGAGGTCCTCGTGGAGGAGGTCCCGGCGCGCGCCCTGATGGCCGCCTACCGGCTCCCGCACGACGGCACGCGCGCGTGCGACGCGGTCGACCTCGCCCTGACCATCCTCGGCGGCGGCGAGTCCTCCCGCCTGTACAACCGCCTGGTGCGCCGCGACCGTACGGCCGTCGCCGCCGGCTTCGGCCTGCTGCGTCTGGCCGGCGCGCCCTCCATGGGCTGGCTGGACGTGAAGACCTCCGGTGACGTCGAGGTGCCGGTGATCGAGGCCGCCATCGACGAGGAGCTGGCCCGCTTCGCCGCGGAGGGCCCCACCGCCGAGGAGATGGAGCGCGCCCAGGCCCAGCTGGAACGCGAGTGGCTGGACCGGCTCGGCACGGTCGCCGGCCGCGCCGACGAACTGTGCCGGTTCGCCGTCCTGTTCGGCGACCCGCAGCTCGCCCTGACCGCCGTCAAGCGCGTCCTGGAGGTCACTCCGCAGGAGGTCCAGGAGGTCGCGGCGGCCCGCCTGCGGCCCGACAACCGCGCGGTCCTCGTCTACGAACCGAAGTCCCCGGAGGCCGCCCCGGACGCCGACGTGCCGCAGGACCCGGAGCAGGAAGCGACCGTAGAGGCGGGCCGCGACGAGACCGAGAACGAGGAGACGGCCAAGTGACCGAGCTCGCCACCATGGAGTTCCACCCTCAGCCGCAGCCCGGCGAGGCCAGGCCGTGGGCGTTCCCCGCCCCCGAGCGCACCGCGCTCGACAACGGCCTGACCGTGCTGCGCTGCCACCGGCCCGGCCAGCAGGTCGTCGCCGTCGAGGTGCTGCTGGACGCGCCGCTGGACGCCGAGCCGGCCGGCCTGGACGGCGTCGCCACGATCATGGCGCGCGCCTTCTCCGAGGGCACCGACAAGCACTCCGCGGAGGAGTTCGCCGCCGAACTGGAGCGCGCGGGCGCCACCCTGGACGCGCACGCGGACCACCCCGGCGTCCGGCTCGGCCTGGAGGTCCCCGCCTCCCGCCTGGCCAAGGGCCTCGGCCTGCTCGCCGACGCGCTGCGCGCCCCCGCCTTCGCCCCGAGCGAGGTCGAGCGCCTCGTGCGCAACCGCCTGGACGAGATCCCGCACGAGCTGGCCAACCCCTCCCGCCGGGCCGCCAAGGAACTCTCCAAGGAGCTGTTCCCGGCGACCTCGCGCATGTCCCGGCCGCGCCAGGGCACCGAGGAGACCGTCGAGAAGATCGACGCCGCGGCCGTACGCGCCTTCTACGACCGCCATGTGCGGCCCGCCACCGCCACTCTGGTCGTCGTCGGCGACCTGACCGGCACCGACCTCGACGCGCTGCTCGCCGACACCCTGGGCGCCTGGACCGGCACCCCCGGCGAGCCCCGGCCGGTGCCGCCGGTGACCGCCGACGACACCGGGCGCGTGGTCATCGTGGACCGGCCCGGCGCCGTGCAGACGCAGCTGCTGATCGGCCGGATCGGTCCCGACCGGCACGACCGGGTGTGGCCCGCCCAGGTGCTCGGCACGTACTGCCTCGGCGGCACCCTCACCTCCCGGCTGGACCGCGTCCTGCGCGAGGAGAAGGGCTACACCTACGGCGTGCGCTCCTTCGGGCAGGTCCTCAGGTCCGCGCCGGACGGCAGCGGCGCGGCGATGCTCGCCATCAGCGGCTCCGTGGACACGCCGAACACCGGTCCGGCGCTGGACGACCTGTGGAAGGTGCTGCGCACCGTCGCCGCGGAGGGGCTGACCGACACCGAGCGGGACGTCGCCGTGCAGAACCTCGTCGGCGTGGCGCCGCTGAAGTACGAGACCGCGGCGGCCGTCGCGGGCACGCTGGCCGACCAGGTCGAGCAGCACCTGCCCGACGACTTCCAGGCGACGCTGTACCGGCAGCTGGCCGCCACGGGCACGGTGGAGGCCACCGCGGCCGTCGTGAACGCCTTCCCGGTGGACCGCCTGGTGACCGTCCTCGTCGGCGACGCCGCCCAGATCAAGGCACCGGTCGAGGCGCTCGGCATCGGCCCGGTGAGCGTGGTGTCGGCCGAGTAGCGACGCGGCCGGCCCGTCCGGCGTACGCGCGCGTGGGGCCCTGACGGCTTACGAGCCGTCAGGGCCCCACGCTGTTCCACTCGGTTCCTCAGATGCCCGTTTTGGTGCGGAGGTTGCCTGTCTGACCTGTGGGATGCGCTACAAAAAGCCGGATCCGTTTGAGGATCGAAAGCGGGCCGCCGTAGCGTCGTCCGGGCTGTTCGTCAGGCAGTGCGCCGCACCCGCGGCACCGGACAGTCATCGCCGAGTCCCCGTACGGCGCGAGCCAGGGGAGCCGGGGACCCATCGTCCCTGGGGTGAATCGGGCGCCCGCGAGGGAGTCCGTAGGAGACCTTCCTGCTCCGAACCCGTCAGCTAACCCGGTAGGCGAGAGGGAAGGAAAGGACCAGCCACTTCATGGCGTTCATGTGCGCCACCGGGAAGCACCGCAAGCCCGGGCGGGTCAAGCGGACGACCGCGCAGGCGGCCGGCGTCGCGGCCCTGACCACCACCGGTGTCATCGGCACCCTCGCCGCCTCCCCGGCCCTCGCCGCCGACAACCCCGTGGACCAGACCGGCCTCACCCCGGTCCTCGCCGCCACGGACGACGTCGCCGCGCAGATCGCCGCGCAGGCCACCGCCCAGCAGGAGGCCGCCGACCGGAAGGCGGCCGAGGAGGCCGCCGCGAAGGCGGCCGCCGAACGGGCCGAGGAGCTGCGCGAGGCCAGGGCCCGCGCCGCGCGCGAGGCCGAGCGCCGCCGGCTGAACGCCTTCGTCGCCCCCATCGAGCACTCCTACGTCTCCACGGCCTACCAGGCCTCCAGCTCCCTGTGGTCCTCCGGTTCGCACACCGGCATCGACTTCCACGCGGCCGCCGGCACCACCGTGCACGCGGTGGGCTCCGGCACGGTCGTCTCCACCGGCTGGGGCGGGGCGTACGGCAACCAGGTCGTGATCCGGATGGCCGACGGCATGTACACGCAGTACGGGCACCTGTCGTCCATCGGCGTCACGGTGGGCCAGAAGGTCGTGCCGGGCCAGCAGATCGGTCTCTCCGGCGCCACGGGCAACGTCACCGGCCCGCACCTGCACTTCGAGGCGCGCACGAGCCCGGACTACGGCTCCGACGTCGATCCCGTCGCCTACCTCCGCAACCACGGCGTGCACATCTGACGCGCCTCGCGCCTTCCTTGGCGGCCCCGGCTCACCGAGCCGGGGCTTTCGCCGTTTTTCATGCTCTCCGCCGGTTCCGTTGTCCAAAAAATATCCATGGATTAGGACCCGCCGTCGGAAATTCCGGCCGACTGGAATAGAGTCACGGAACACGCGTCCATCGTCGGCGTTTCACGGGGATTAAGGCGGAGGTCGGTCATGCGTATTCCGGCGCACTCGGTGTGCACCGCTGTCCGGGACGACATCGTCGCCGGTGTCTACGAGCGCGGCAGCCGGCTGACCGAGGAAGTCCTGGCCCGCCGCTACGGCGTCTCGCGCGTCCCCGTGCGCGAGGCGCTGCGCACCCTGGAGGCCGAGGGCTTCGTGGTGACGCGCCGGCACGCGGGCGCGTGCGTGGCCGAGCCGACCGAGCGGGAGGCCGCCGACGTGCTGGAGATGCGGACGCTGCTGGAGCCGCTGGGCGCCGCGCGGGCCGCCCAGCGGCGCACGGAGGCCCATCTGAAGGTGCTGCGCGGCCTGGTCCGGCTCGGACAGGAGCGGGCCAGGAAGGGCAACAGCGAGGATCTGCGCTCGTTGGGCGGCTGGTTCCACGAGACGCTGGCCCAGGCCTGCGGCAGCCCCTCGCTCACCTCGGTGCTGACCCAGCTGCGCCACAAGATCGCCTGGATGTACGCGGTGGAGGCGCCGGTGAGCCCGGTGGAGTACTGGGCGGAACACGGGGCGATCGTGGACGCGGTGGCGCGCGGGGACGGCGAACGGGCGCGGGCGCTGACCGCTCTGCACGCGGAACGCGCGACCGGCGCGCACCGGCTTCGCTTTTCCGGCGCCGGCGAACGTGTGAGGACTTCGCAACATGCCGTAAACATGTCGGGTCTGCGACATTAACACGGGCGCCGTATACAAAGAAGAGGGTTATTCGGCGGCGGGCGTTTTCTGCTGCCCTTTTCGTGGTGCAAGGAATTCTCGGGCGCGGTCCTTCGGCCGGCGGCGGCGAATTCGGCCGACGGAAAGCCGTAGGGACGACACAAGTGGCCGCGGATACGCGGAAGCCGCGCCACCCGGTGCGGGCGGCGCGGCTTCCCCGCTCTTCTCAGACGGTCTCGGGCAGTTCCTCCAGGCCCTCGGAGACCAGCTTGGCCAGACGGTCCAGGGCGGCGTCGGCGCCCTCGGCGTCGGAGGCGAGGACGATCTCCTCGCCTCCCTGGGCGCCCAGGCCCAGGACGGCCAGCATCGAGGCCGCGTTGACGGGGTTGCCCCCGGCCTTGGCGATCGTCACCGGGACGCCTGTGGCCGTGGCGGCTCGGACGAAGAGGGAGGCGGGGCGGGCGTGGAGACCCTCGGCCCAGCCGACGTTGACGCGGCGCTCAGCCATGTGTTGCTGCCCTTCAGTGTTCAGGGTTGTCTAGACCAGTTTCCCATACCGTGGAGCGTGCCCGGAGCAGGCCCGAAGACCCGCCCCGGAGCGGCGCCGGACCGCGGCCTCGGTCCGGCGTTCGCCCCCCATAGCCTGCCTCGCGCCGTTGTCGTACGCGAGCCTTACTCTGGGGCCCATGCAGACCTCGGCGGACCCGCAGGACCGGCACCAGTACCCCGCCCACTGGGAGGCGGACGTGGTGCTGCGCGACGGCGGCACCGCGCGCATCAGGCCCATCACCGTCGATGACGCCGACCGCCTGGTCAGTTTCTACGAGCAGGTCTCGGACGAGTCGAAGTACTACCGCTTCTTCGCGCCCTATCCACGCCTGTCCGCCAAGGACGTCCACCGCTTCACGCACCACGACTTCGTGGACAGGGTGGGGCTCGCGGCCACCATCGGCGGCGAGTTCATCGCCACCGTACGCTACGACCGCATAGGCGGCGACGGCCTGCCTGCCACCGCGCCCGCCGAGGAGGCCGAGGTCGCGTTCCTGGTCCAGGACGCCCACCAGGGCCGCGGCGTCGCCTCCGCCCTCCTGGAGCACATCGCGGCCGTCGCGCGCGAGCGCGGCATCCGCCGCTTCGCCGCCGAGGTGCTGCCCGCCAACACCAAGATGATCAAGGTGTTCACGGACGCCGGCTACACCCAGAAGCGCAGCTTCGAGGACGGCGTCGTACGCCTGGAACTGGACCTCGAACCCACCGACCGCTCCGTGGCCGTGCAGCACGCCCGGGAACAGCGCGCCGAGGCCCGCTCGGTCCGGCGGCTCCTCGCGCCCGGCTCGGTCGCGGTCGTCGGCGTCGGCCGCGCCCCCGGCGGAGTCGGCCGCGGCATCCTCGGCAACATCCGCGAGGCCGGCTACCCGGGCCCGCTGCACGCCGTGAACAAGGCCTTCCCCGAAGACCTCAAGGAGATCGACGGCGTGCCCGCGCACCGCTCGGTGCGCGACATCGACGGGCACGTGGACCTCGCCGTCGTCGCCGTACCGGCCGAGCACGTGCCCGCCGTGGTCGCCGAGTGCGGCGAACACGGCGTCCAGGGACTGGTCGTGCTCTCCGCCGGGTACGCCGAGAGCGGGCCCGAGGGGCGCGAACGGCAGCGCGCGCTCGTCCGGGCCGCACGCGCCTACGGCATGCGCCTCATCGGCCCGAACGCCTTCGGCATCATCAACACCGCCGACGGCGTCCGGCTCAACGCCTCGCTCGCCCCCGAGCCGCCCCGCCCCGGCCGCATCGGGCTCTTCGCCCAGTCCGGCGCCATCGGCATCGCCCTGCTGTCCCGGCTGCACCGGCGCGGGGGAGGGGTGACCGGGGTGACCGGCGTCTCCACCTTCGTGTCCGCCGGCAACCGCGCCGACGTCTCCGGCAACGACGTCCTCCAGTACTGGTACGACGACCCGGACACCGATGTCGTCCTCATGTACCTGGAGTCCATCGGCAACCCCCGCAAGTTCACCCGGCTCGCCCGGCGGACGGCCGCCGCGAAGCCCCTGGTCGTCGTGCAGGGCACCGGCACCGCCCCGCAGGGCCACGCCGTGCGCGCCACCCGGCTGCCGCACGCGACCGTGTCCGCGCTGCTGCGGCAGGCCGGGGTGATCCGGGTCGACACGATCACCGAGCTGGTCGACGCGGGGCTGCTGCTCGCCCGGCAGCCGCTGCCCGCGGGGCCGCGCGTGGCCATCCTCGGCAACTCGGAGTCGCTGGGCGTGCTGACGTACGACCGGTGCGTGGCGGAGGGGCTGCGGCCGGACCGGCCGGTGGACCTGACCACCGGGGCGACGGCGGAGGACTTCCACCGGGCGCTGGCCGCCGCGCTGGCCGACGACACGAACGACGCCGTCGTCGTCACGGCGATCCCCGCGATCGGGGAAGGCTCGCCCGGGGACGCGGAACTGGCAGCGGCGCTGCGGTCGGCCGCGGCGGCGGTGCCGGGGAAGCCGGTGCTGGTGGTCCATGTGGAACTCGGCGGACTGGCGCAGGCGCTGTCGGCCGCGACGAGCACCGCGCCGGGGGCCGCGGACAGGGCGCCCGGCACGGCCGGCACCGAAGCGGTGCGCATGCGGCCCGCCACGCCGGCCGCATCCGCCGGGGAACCTCCGGCACCTCCCCGTGACGGCACCCGTCTCATCCCCGCCTACCCCGCCGCCGAGCGCGCGGTGCGGGCGCTCGCCGAGGCCGTGAAGTACGGGCAGTGGCGGCGGGAGGCGGCCGATCCCGGGAAGGTGCCGGAGTTCGACGACATCGACGAGAAGGGGGCCGCCCGGCTGATCGGCGAGCTGCTCGCGCGCGGCGAAGGGCTGACCATCTCCGACGAGCACACCTGCGAGCTGCTCGGCCGGTACGGCATCCCCGTGCGCCGCGCCCTGCCCGCGCCCGGCCCGGACGCCGCCGTGCGGGCCGCCCGCGCGCTCGGCTATCCGGTGGCCCTCAAGGCGACCGCCCCGCACCTCAGGCACCGCGCCGACCTGGGCGGCGTCCGCCTGGACCTCGCCGACGAGGAGCAACTGCTGCGCGCGTACACCGAGTTGACCGAGCTGTTCGGCCGGCCGGAGGAACTGCGGCCGGTGGTGCAGGCGATGGCGCCCCGGGGCGTGGACACCGTCGTCCGCGCGGTGATCGACCCGGCGGCCGGGGCCGTGCTGTCCTTCGGCCTGGCCGGCGCCGCCTCCCAGCTGCTCGGCGACATGGCCCACCGGCTGATCCCCGTCACCGACCGGGAGGCGACCTCGCTGGTGCGGTCCATCCGCACCGCGCCGCTGCTGTTCGGCTGGCGCGGCTCCACACCCGTGGACACCCCGGCGCTGGAGGAGCTGCTGCTGCGGGTGTCCCGGCTGGTCGACGACCACCCGGAGGTGGTCGCGGTCACCCTGGAGCCGGTCGTCGTCGCCCCGCACGGGGCGAGCGTCCTCGGCGCCACGGTACGGCTCGCGCCCCCGCCCGCCCGCGACGACCTCGGCCCGCGCACGATGCCGGCCTACTGACGCGGCATAAGGACCCGTGGAGAGCCGCCGCCCGCCCGGAGGCCCGAGGAGAGCTGGTGGGACGGGAGGTGACCGGCCGGGACGCCGGACGGCTCCGGCCCGCCGCCGTATACGACCTCGCCCGCCACCACGGTCCGGAAGCGATCTTCGTCGGCCCGGCCTCCGCCGCGTGCCCCGCCGCCGTCCGGGACCCCGTCTTCCGCGAGCCCACCGCCGAGGAGACGGCACGGCCCCGGCAGGCGCCGGGCGGCACCCCGGCCGTCCGCCACCGCCTGCGAGGCGGACGCCGGCGGCCCCGGCCCGGCCTCCTGCCCGATCGCCGCCGACCGGCCGGAGAACCACCCGGGACTCGTGTCCGGGCCCCCGCACGGAGGCACCCGCCCGCCCCGGCCCCCGCCCCCGGTCCGTCCGACTGGCCCGGAGTGCCCTTGCCCACGGATTAGGATGGACGCCATGGCCAAGACCAGTACGACGACCCAGGGGCTGCGCGCGGCGATCGAGCGCAGCGGCTACTACCCGGCCCTCGTGGCCGAGGCGGTGGAGGCCGCGGTGGGCGGCGAGCCCGTCCGGTCGTACCTGGTCCACCAGGAGACGACGTTCGACCAGAACGAGGTCCGCCGGCACGTCACCGTGCTGGTCCTCACCGGCAACCGCTTCATCGTCAGCCACACCGACGAGCAGGCCGCCGACAGCACCTCCCCGACGCCGTACGCCACCACCTCCACCGAGTCCGTGAAGCTCGACCGGGTCTCGTCCGTGGTGGTCAGCCGGGTGGTCGCGAACCCGGAGCAGTACACGCCGGGCACGCTGCCCCGCGAGGTCGTGCTGACCATCGGCTGGGGCGCGGTCAACCGCATCGACCTGGAGCCCGCCGCCTGCGGCGACCCCAACTGCGACGCCGACCACGGCTACACGGGCAGCTCCACGGCGGACGACCTCAGCCTGCGCGTGAGCGAGGCCGGGGACGGCCCGGAGACGGTGCGCCAGGCGCTCGCCTTCGCGCAGGCCATCTCGGAGGCGACCGCGGACCTCACGCGCTGATGTCCCAGCTCTCCGCCTGGGACCACCCGGAGCCCCTCGCCCTGACCACCGCGCCGCTGCCCGAGTACGGCAGCGGCTCCCTGGCCGACCTGCTGCCCACCCTCGCCGCCGGCCTGGGCGTGCCCGGCCTGACCGCTTCCATCGGGGAGCTGGCCCCCGCCGACCGGGTCTGCGTCTTCCTGGTCGACGGCCTCGGCTGGGAGCAGCTCGCCGCCCACCCGGACGAGGCACCCTTCCTGACCTCCCTGCTCGGCAGCTCCCGCGGCGGCACCGGCCGCCCGCTCACCGCCGGCTACCCGGCGACCACCGCGACCTCCCTCGCCTCCGTCGGCACCGGCCTGCCGCCCGGCGCGCACGGCCTGCCCGGGTACGCGGTGCGCAACCCGGCCACCGGCGAGCTGATGAACCAGCTCCGCTGGCAGCCGTACACCGAGCCGGGCCCCTGGCAGCCGTACCCGACCGTCTTCCAGCTGGCCCACGAGGCCGGCGTGCACACCGCCCAGGTGACCTCGCCCGCCTTCGAGCACACCCCGCTCACCAAGGTCGCGCTCAGCGGCGGCACCTTCCACGGGCGGCTCACCGGCGAGGAGCGCATGGACCTCGCGGCCGAGCAGCTGGCCGCCGGGGACCGCTCGCTGGTGTACACGTACTACGCCGAGCTGGACGGCTCCGGACACCGCTACGGCATCGCCTCCGACACCTGGCGCGGCCAGCTGATGTACGTCGACCGGCTCGTCCAGCGGCTGGCCGAGCAGCTGCCCCCGCGCAGCGCCCTCTACGTCACCGCCGACCACGGCATGGTCGACGTGCCGTTCGACGAGCGGCACCGCATCGACTTCGACGAGGACTGGGAGCTGCGGGCCGGCGTCGCGCTGCTCGGCGGTGAGGGCCGGGCCCGGCACGTGTACGCGGTCCCGGGCGCCGGGAACGACGTGCTGACCGTGTGGCGCGAGGTGCTCGGGGAGCAGTTCTGGGTGGCCTCGCGGGACGAGGCGATCGCGGCGGGCTGGTTCGGACCGCACGTGGACGAGCGCGTGTACCAGCGGATCGGGGACGTGGTCGCCGCCGCGCACGACGACGTGCTGATCATCGCCTCGGAGCGGGAGCCCAAGGAGTCGGCGCTGGTCGGCAACCACGGCTCGATGACCCCGGCGGAACAGCTCGTCCCGCTGCTCGAAGTACGTTCCTGACCCCCTGCCCCCTCCCTTTGCCGAAAGGTGCTCAACCCCTCATGCCCGAGCTGGTGTTCTTCTCCGGAACGATGGACTGCGGGAAGTCGACGCTGGCTCTGCAGATCGAGCACAACCGGTCCGCGCGCGGCCTGGCGGGCATGATCTTCACTCGCGACGACCGCGCCGGCGAGGGCAAGTTGTCCTCCCGGCTGGGCCTGGTCACCGACGCGGTGGAGGTCGAGGACGGCCAGGACCTGTACGCGTACCTCGTGGACCATCTCTCCCAGGGCGGCCGGGCCGACTATGTGATCGCGGACGAGGCGCAGTTCCTCGCGCCCGAGCAGATCGACCAGCTCGCGCGCGTGGTGGACGATCTCGGCCTGGACGTCTTCGCCTTCGGCATCACCACCGACTTCCGCTCCAAGCTGTTCCCCGGCTCCCAGCGGCTGGTGGAACTGGCCGACCGGATCGAGGTGCTCCAGGTGGAGGCGCTGTGCTGGTGCGGCGCCCGGGCCACGCACAACGCCCGGACGATAGACGGCGAGATGGTGGTCGAGGGCGCCCAGGTGGTCGTCGGCGACGTCAACCAGACCGCGGGCGAGGTCGGCTACGAGGTGCTGTGCCGCCGTCACCACCGGCGCCGGATGACCGCCGCCACCGCCCGTGCGGCGGCCCTGTCCCCGGACGTCCTGCCCGTCCCGTCCTCCTGAGCGCTCAGCGCGGATCCTGGACCACCGAGAACTCGGCGCCCTCCGGGTCCGCCACCGTCGCCGTCCGCCCGTGCGGTCCGTCGTGCGCCGGTGCCAGCACGCGGCCGCCCAGCTCGGCGACCTGCCGCAGTGTCACGTCGAGGTCGGCGACCTCGAAGTAGGTCCGCCAGTGCGGCCCGCGGCCCGGAGGCAGCCCTTGGCCCACCCCGTGCAGCTCGGCCACCGGACGGCCGTCCAGCAGCAGGGCCAGCGAGTCGGTGCCGGCGGAGACCACCGGCTCGTCCTGGTAGCGGAAGACGCTTTTGTAGAACTTCGCGACGCTTTCCGTCTCGAAGGTGAGCAGTTCGTTCCACACGGGGGCGCCGGGCACGCCGGTGACCGCCGTGCCGGCATGCGCGGCACCCTGCCAGATCCCGAACACCGCACCGGAGGGATCGGAGGCGATCGCCATCCGCCCGGCCTCGGCGGCGTCCAGCGGGCCGACGGCCAGCGTGCCGCCGCACAGCCGTACCGTGTCGGCCGTGCGGTCCACGTCGTCCGAGGCGAGGTACGGCGTCCAGGCGACCGGCAGCCGGCGGCCCGTCGGCAGCCGGCCCACGCCCGCCACCTCGCGCCCGTCGAGCAGCGCCCGCACATACGGGCCGAGCTGCTGCGGACCCGGCCGGAACTCCCAGCCGAACAGCTCGCCGTAGAACGCCTCGGTGGCCTCCAGCCCGTGCGTCATCAGACTCACCCAGCAGGGTGTGCCGGGCAGACGCCGCGCGTGCGGACCGGCCGGCTCCCGTGCCTCGGTCATCGATCACTCTCTCCCCGGCCCCTCGCGGTGGCCGTGTCGCTTCCGCCGTCCGGAAGGGACGTCCACGCCGTCGGCGCGTACGCCCGTGCCGGTCCCCGCACCCTCCGGGCGCCGCGGGGTCGTACCGCGCCGCTCGCCGTACCCACGAGAGGATGCCCGATCTGCCGTCTTTCACCGCTTCTCGGCGATGGCCGAGGGGTGTCCGCCGTTTGTACACCACGTGCTCGATCCCGTACGCCGGGTGATCGAGCCTGTCCGGCCGAGCAGAGTAGTCGGACCTGGACGCCGCGGCCACCCCTGACGTATGGATGGACCCCATGACAGCCATCATCACCGCATCCGACCTCGCGCTCGCGCTGGCCGGCGACAACCCGCCCCTACTTCTGGACGTCCGCTGGCAGCTCAGCCTGGCCCGGGCCGCGGGCGCGCCGGCCTTCGACGGCCGGGCCGAGTACGCGGCCGGACACCTTCCCGGCGCGGTCTTCGTCGACCTGGACCGGGAGCTGGCCGGCGCGCCGGGGGCGGAGGGCCGGCATCCGCTGCCCGACCTCGCGGAATTCGGCGCCGCGATGCGCCGCGCGGGCGTGTCGGCGGCCCGGCCGGTCGTCGTGTACGACGGCGGACAGGGCTGGGCGGCGGCGCGCGCGTGGTGGCTGCTGCGCTGGACGGGTCACCCGGACGTGCGGGTCCTCGACGGCGGGTTGCCGTCCTGGCCGGGTGAGCTGTCGACCGAGGCGCCGGCCCGGGCCGAAGGCGACTTCGTCCCGGCGCCGGCGGCCGGCGGCCTGCTGGACGCGGACGGGGCCGCGGCGCTGGCCCGTACGGGTGTGCTGCTGGACGCCCGCGCGGGGGAGCGGTACCGGGGTGAGGTGGAGCCGATCGACCGGGTCGGCGGGCACATCCCGGGCGCGGTGTCGGCGCCGACGACGGAGAACGTGGGTCCCGACGGCCGTTTCCTGCCCGCGGCGGAGCTGAGGGACCGCTTCAAGGCGCTGGGGGTCTCCGGGGACACCGAGGTGGGCGTGTACTGCGGCTCGGGCGTCTCCGCCGCCCACGAGGTGCTCGCGCTGGCCGTGGCGGACATTCCGGCGGCCCTGTACGTCGGCTCCTGGTCGCAGTGGTCCTCGGACCCGTCGCGTCCGGTGGCGGTCGGGGCGGACCCGCGATAGGACCGGCGCCTGGAAGCGGACCGCGACAGGGCCAAGGCCAGGAAGAGGGGAGGCACGCGCGCGTGCCCCCCCCTTTCCCGGTTGCCTACTCCTGCTTCTTGCGGCGGGTGCCGAACACGATCTCGTCCCAGCTCGGCACGGCGGCGCGGCGGCCGGGGCGGACGCCGTCGGCCTCGGCCTGGCGGTCCGTCGCGCCGACGAGCCGGTCGCGGTGGCTGCCGACGGAGCGCGGCATGAGGACGTCCGCGTAGGCGGAACCCGCCGAGGCGGCGGGCGCCGGCGGCTCCTCGGCGGCGGGCTCGTCGCCGGGCTCCTCCGCGGACTCCGACGGGCGCTCCGGGACGACGAGATCGCCCCTGAAGCTCGGCACGGCCTCCAGCAGGCTGGTCAGCGAGTCACGCTCGCCGGTGCCCTCCTCGGCCGGCTCCGACGGCTGCGCGGGCAGTCCGGGCCGCTCCCGGTCCAGCCGTTCGAGCGCACGGTCCATCGAGCGTTCGCGCGGCAGCCGGGCGATCCGCGGGACGAACGGGAAGCTCGGCTCGGGCGCGGCGAGGTCGTCGGACTCGCCGATCAGCGAGCGCGCCTCGTCGTCGACGGCCTGGACGAGCCGCCGGGGCGGGTCGTACGTCCAGCTCGCCGAGTGCGGTTCGCCCGCGACCCGGTAGACGAGCAGCACCTCCCAGGTGCCGTCGTCGCGGCGCCAGGAGTCCCACTGCACGGTGTCCTTGTCGGCGCCGCGCAGCAGCAGCCGCTCCTGCACGGCCTCGCCGAGCAGCGGGCCGGAGTTCTCGCCGGGACGGCGGACCGGGGTCTTGCGGGCGCGCTCGGCCATGAAGGCGCGCTCGGCCAGCACGGGCCCCTCGAAGCGCCGCACCCGGTCGACGGGGATGCCGGCGAGCTGTGCGACCTCTTCCGCGGTGGCTCCGGCCCGTATCCGCGCCTGGATGTCGCGCGGGCGCAGATGGCTCTCGACCTCGATCTCGATCTGGCCGAGACGCGGCCGGTCGCCACGCACGGCGGCGCGCAGGCGTTCGTCGATCGGAAGTGTGTACTCCGTGGAGTCGGCAGCCTTCAGCACCAGCCGTGTGCCGTCATTCGAGACGGCCACGACACGCAGTTCGGGCATGGGGACCTCCCGGGTGGTGCCTGCCGACGTCACGTGCGTCGCTGCTTCCGCTAGTCGAGTGTGGCCTGCCCGGGTGCAGCCTGCCACAACCTTGCCGAGTTGCCCGGCGTGTCGGGCGCGGGCCCGGGACCGCCGTTATGGCACGGTTACCTGTTCGCCACGCTAAGTGACCAATTCCGTCACCCTGTGCAACTAGTCCCCTCCCGGCGATCATTGCGTGGTCGCGGACACCCTGGTGGGAGACCGGTTCCCAGGGCTCGCAACAGTACTCCATTCGGGCCACGTGCGTGGATTGGCTCGCTGGCCAACTTCTCGCAAGGGGTGCGACTTGGCCGTTCGCAACCGGATTTGTCGATCATGAACGTGGTGAAGTTCACGCAATCGCCAGAAACGGAACTAATGGTTTCGTCCGTACGTCCCCTTCTCGTGCAGTCGGTCGGTCAATGTCGATCAAGTACGGGAAAGGCAGGCAAGGTCCGGGTATGCGTGAGACACCCGATACGGGGCGGAAGCGGATCGATCTGAACGTCCCCCAGGTCGCGGGCAGCGCCGTGGCGGCGGTCGTGGCGGCCAAACTGGCTTCGTACTTCGGGGTGTACGGCACGATCCTCGGCGCGGGCGTCGTCAGCGTCCTGGCCACCTGCGGAGGCTCGGTCTTCCAGCACTTCTTCAAGCGGACCGGGGAGCAGCTGAGGGAGAAGACGGTGGTGGCGGCCCGGCCACGGGGACAGGCGGCGCCGGTGCCGGGCGAGTTCACCGCGGGCACCGTCTACCGCGCCCGGGTGAAGAGCTGGCGCCGTCCGCTGGTCGCCGCCGCCCTGGTGTTCGGGGTCACGATGGCCGGCATCACGGTGTACGAACTGGTCTCCGGCAACAGCTTCAGCGGCGGCAAGGGCACGACCGTGAGCGACGCCGTCTCCGGCCGGAACTCCTCCGGCACCCGGTCCGACGACACACCGTCCCCGTCGGACACGCCGTCCCCGCGGCACACACCGTCCGGCGGCGCGACGGCCCCCGGCACCTCGTCCCCCGCGCCCGGCGGTTCGGCGGACGACGGGCCGGGCACCGGTCCGGACAGGACCCCGAGCGCCACCCCGGCCACTCCGACCACCCCGTCCGCCCCCGCCACCCCGAGCCCCACGCCCAGCGCGCCCGGCACGTCCGCCACGGCGCCCGCTACGCCCCCAGCACCCTCCGCAGATAGTCGTTCTGGAACAGCCGATCCGGGTCGAGACGGTCCCGCAGCGCCGTGAACTCGCCGAAGCGCGGATACACCCGGGAGAAGTACTCCGCGTCCCGCGTGTGCACCTTGCCCCAGTGCGGGCGCCCCTCGTGCGCGGTGAAGACCCGCTCGGCGGCGGTGAAGTACGCCTGGTACGGCGTGCCGCGGAACATGTGCACGGCGATGTAGGCGCTGTCCCGGCCGGAGGCGGTGGACAGGGTGATGTCGTCGGCCGGGGCGGTGCGCACCTCCACCGGGAAGCTGATGCGCAGCCCCGAGCGGTCGATCACGGCCCGCAGCTCGCGCAGGGTCTCCACCAGCGCGGCGCGCGGGACGGCGTACTCCATCTCCACGAAGCGCACCCGGCGCGGCGAGGTGAACACCTTGTAGGGGATGTCGGTGTACGTCCGCGCGGACAGGGCCCTGCTGGAGATCCGCGCGATGCCCGGAACGGTGGCCGGCGCGGCGCGGCCGACCCACTGGGCCGCCTGGAAGACCCCGTTGGACAGGAACTCGTCCTCGAACCAGCCGGCCAGCCGTCCCACGGGGCGTTCGGGACCGGCGCTGCGGTTGTTGCGCTTGGTGTTGGTGTTCCCGGTGTGCGGGAACCAGTAGAACTCGAAGTGCTCGTTCTCCGCCCACAGCTGGTCGAACTCGGACAGGACCCGTTCCAGCGGCATCGGCTCTTCCCGCGCGGTCAGGAGGAAGAGGGGTTCGACGGCGAACGTGATCGCGGTGACGACGCCCAGGGCGCCCAGGCCCAGCCGGGCGGCGGCGAAGACCTCGGAATTCTCCTGCTCGGAGCAGGTGAGGACCGAACCGTCGGCCGTGACCAGTTCGAGTCCCCTGATCTGCGCGGCGAGGGAGCCGGACGTGCGGCCCGTGCCGTGGGTGCCGGTGCTGGTGGCCCCGGAGACGGTCTGCTCCATGATGTCGCCCATATTGGTGAGCGACAGACCTTCGCGCGCGAGGGCGGCATTGAGTCTCTTGAGCGGAGTGCCCGCCTCCACCGTGACCGTCATGGACCGCCGGTCGATCCCGCGTATGCCCGTCAGCAGTTGCGGGCGTATCAAGAGGCCGTCGGTGGCGGCGATCGAGGTGAAGGAGTGGCCGGTGCCGACCGCCTTCACCCTCAGGCCGTCCTCCCTCGCCCGGCGCACCGCCGCGGCCAGCTCCTCCACCGAGGCCGGCGCGACCTGCCGGGCGGGCCGTGCGCGGACGTTGCCGCCCCAGTTACGCCAGGTTCCGTACGTCCCGCTCGCCGTGCTGCTCAACGGTGCCTCCCCGCCCCGCCGCCGGCGGCCTGCGCAGCCGGCGGTACCCGAGGAAACCGACCACGACCGCGACGGCCCCGGACACGGCCGGAACCCCGTACCCGGCCCGTGCCCCGGCCGCGTCGATCGCCCAGCCGGCCGCGGAGGAGCCGAGCGCGACGCCGACCGCCAGGCCGGTGCTCACCCAGGTCATGCCCTCGGTGAGCCGCGCGCGAGGTACGTGCTCTTCGATGAGGGACATCGTCGTGATCATCGTCGGCGCGATGGACAGCCCCGCAACGAACAGCGCCACGGCCAGAAGCGGCAGGTTTCCGACCAGTAGGAGGGGGATCATACTCACGGCCATCGCCGCCACGCCCAGCAGCCAGCGGCGTTCCGGCGCCCCGCCGAAGCGCAGCAGCCCGAAGACCGCGCCGGCCACACAGGAACCGGCCGCGTACAGCGCGAGAACCACGCTCGCGGCGCCCTTGTGGCCGCGCTCGTCGGCGAAGGCGACGGTCACCACGTCCACGGCGCCGAAGATCGACCCGGTCGCCACGAAGGTGGCCACCAGCACCCGCAGTCCCGCCGAGCGCAGGGCGCTGCCGCCGTCGTGCGCCTCGCGCGGGTGCGGCGCCGGTTCGGTGGCCCGCTGGGCGGTCAGCCAGAAGACGCCGGCCACGAGGAAGCAGGCCGCCAGCAGCGGGCCCGCCTCCGGGAACCAGGCCGTGGACAGGCCGATGGAGATGATCGGCCCGAAGATGAAGCAGACCTCGTCCACCACCGACTCGAACGAGTAGGCGGTGTGCAGCTGGGGCGTGCCGCGGTACAGCGCGGCCCAGCGGGACCGGATCATCGCACCGAGGCTCGGCACCGAGCCGGTCCCGGCGGCGCAGACGAACAGCACCCAGTCCGGCCACCGGAACCGGACCGCGCACAGCAGCCCGGCCGCCGCGGTCAGGGCCACCAGGGTCGCGGGGCGCAGCACCCGGCGCTGTCCGTGCCGGTCCACCAGCCGGGAGACGCGCGGTCCGACGGCGGCGGCGGACAGCGCGAGAGTGGCCGACAGGGCGCCCGCGAGGCCGTACCGCCCGGTGACCTGGGAGACCATCGTGACCACGCCGATGCCCATCATCGACAGCGGCATCCGGCCGAGGAATCCGGCGGCGGAGAAGGCCTTGGTGCCGGGCGCGGCGAACAAGGCTCTGTAGGGGCTGGGCACGGGGTCTCCGAAGCGGCTCGGTAAGGCGTGAATATCGCCGATACAGGTTACAAGTAAGGGCCACCTAACTGAACCCGTGCCGGTGGTCCGGAAAGCGCCAATATGGGCATCTGGACAAATCGCCTGAAACAGCCCTGATCCGACTCGTCGCCCGGCTGTTGTCCGGCTGTCGGTGCCGGGTGGCAGGATCGACTCATGCCAGACGCGCTCGATGCCACCCCGTACGACGCCCTGCTCCTGCTCTCCTTCGGCGGCCCCGAAGGCCCGGACGACGTGGTCCCGTTCCTGGAGAACGTCACGCGCGGGCGCGGCATCCCCAAGGAACGCCTCAAGGAAGTGGGGCAGCACTACTTCCTCTTCGGCGGGGTCAGTCCCATCAACGACCAGAACCGCGCCCTGCTCCGGGCCCTGCGCGAGGACTTCGCCGGACACGGCCTGGACCTGCCGGTCTACTGGGGCAACCGCAACTGGGCGCCGTATCTGACCGACACCCTGCGGGAGATGGCGGCCGCCGGCCGCCGGCGCGTCCTGGTCCTCACCACCAGCGCCTACGCCTCCTACTCGGGCTGCCGGCAGTACCGGGAGAACCTCGCCGACGCGCTGGCCGCCCTGCGGGCCGAGGGCCTGGAACCGCCGGCCGTCGACAAGCTGCGGCACTACTTCAACCACCCCGGCTTCGTCGAGCCCATGACCGACGGCGTGCTGCGCGCCCTCGCCGACCTGCCCGAGGACGTCCGCGCGGGCGCCCACATCGCCTTCACCACCCACTCCATCCCCACCTCCGCCGCCGACACCTCCGGCCCCGTGGAGTCCCACGGCGACGGCGGCGCCTACGTCGCCCAGCACCTGGACGTGGCCCGGCTGATCGCCGACGCCGTCCGCGAGCGCACCGGCGTCGACCACCCCTGGCGGCTCGTCTACCAGTCCCGCTCCGGCGCCCCGCACATCCCGTGGCTGGAGCCCGACATCTGCGACCACCTCGAGGAGCGGCACGCCGCCGGCGTCCCCGCCGTGGTCATGGCCCCCATCGGCTTCGTCTCCGACCACATGGAGGTCCTCTACGACCTCGACACCGAGGCGAAGGCCAAGGCCGAGGAGCTGGGCCTGCCGGTGCGCCGCTCGGCCACCGTCGGCGCCGACCCGCGGTTCGCCGCCGCCGTCCGCGAGCTGATCCTGGAGCGGGCCGCCGCCGAGCGCGGCCGGGAGGTCACCCCCTGCGCCCTGGGCGCCCTCGGCCCGAGCCACGACGTGTGCCCGGTCGGCTGCTGCCCGGCCCGCACCCCGCGCCCCGCCGCCGCGGGCGCCGACAGCACCGAAGCGTGAGGAGAGCCGTGACCGACCCCCTGCACCGGGACCTGCTCGCACTCGCCCGCGAGGCCGCCCGCCGGGCCGGCGAGCTGCTGCGCGACGGCCGCCCGAGCGACCTGGCCGTGGCCCGGACGAAGTCCAGCCCCATCGACGTCGTCACCGAGATGGACATCGCGGCCGAGAAGCTGATCACCGACCTGATCTCCGGCCGGCGCCCCGACGACGGCTTCCTCGGCGAGGAGGGGGCCTCGGCCGAGGGCACGAGCGGCATCCGCTGGGTGATCGACCCGCTGGACGGCACGGTCAACTACCTGTACGGGCTGCCGACCTGGGCGGTGTCCATCGCCGCCGAGCAGGACGGCGAGACCGTCGTCGGGGTCGTCGCGGCGCCGATGCGCGGCGAGACGTACCACGCCGTGCGAGGCGGCGGCGCCTGGGCCACGGGCGCGTGGGAGGGCGAGCGGGCGCTCGCCTGCCGGCCCGCGCCCCCGCTGGACCAGGCCCTGGTCTCCACCGGTTTCAACTACGTCGCCGAGGTGCGCACCCACCAGGCCGCGGTGGCCGCCCGGCTGATCCCGGTGCTGCGCGACATCCGGCGCGGCGGCTCGGCGGCCGTCGACCTGTGCGACGTGGCCTGCGGCCGGCTGGACGGGTACTACGAACGGGGCCTGCACCCGTGGGACTACGCGGCCGGGGACCTCATCGCCCGGGAGGCCGGCGCGCTGACCGGCGGACGGCCCGGTGAGGGGCCGTCGCGGGAACTGGCGGTCGCGGGCACGCCGGGCGTCTTCGAGCCGCTCCAGCGGCTGCTGGAGGACCTCGGGGCGTGGCACGACTGACCGGGACACCGGCAGGACGGACGGGCCGGCGGGACACCGCCGGCCGCACGCGAAGGGACCCCGGCGCTGGATTCGCCGGGGTCCCTCGTCGCGCTCGGGCCGATCAGACGCGTGACGCGCCGACCTCCACACCGTGTTCGGCGGCGAGGCGTCGCAGGTCGTCGAGTTCCGCCTGCTCCACTTCGACGAGGAAGTCGTCGCCTTCGTCACGAGCCCGCGAAAGGTCGGACTCGGTCGCCCTTATGCGCTGCAGAAGTCCTGAGGTGAAAGCGTCCATGCTGCGCCCCCTCGTCCTGGGTCGTGGGTCGGTGGCACGGGGGTGTGCCGTATGGAAGGGGCGATCACGTCTCTCGCAGGTGCCCAGCGCTGCCCGGCCGGGCGGCGACGGTGCCGGACACCCACGCCCGCTCTGCGGAAGCGGAAGGCGGAGTGCCGCATGGTGCTGCGGCACATGCAGAGCGTGATCGCGGGGTGTAAAGCCGTCCTCCCCCCGCTCCTCTCCGGGGAAACCTAACCGGAGGAGAAATTCTTGTATTCCCGCCCCGGAACTCCAGTCCCTGCGGTCCCGGGACCGCCTTACAGCCGACTTATGGCCGAAAAGGGCAGGATGGGGGCCACACCCCAACGCAGACCCCTGCCCGCACGCGCCCGCGGCGCGTCCCGCGGGCGGACACAGGAAGGACAAGCGACGTGCGCGTACTCGTCGTCGAGGACGAGCAACTGCTCGCCGATGCGGTGGCCACCGGCCTGCGCCGGGAGGCCATGGCCGTCGACGTCGTGTACGACGGTGCGGCCGCCCTGGAACGCATCGGCGTCAACGACTACGACGTGGTCGTTCTCGACCGCGACCTCCCGCTGGTGCACGGCGACGACGTCTGCCGCAGGATCGTCGAGCTGGGCATGCCCACGCGCGTGCTGATGCTCACCGCCTCCGGCGACGTCAGCGACCGGGTCGAGGGCCTGGAGATCGGCGCCGACGACTACCTGCCCAAGCCGTTCGCGTTCAGCGAGCTGATCGCGCGCGTGCGGGCCCTCGGCCGCCGTACCAGCGTGCCCCTGCCGCCGGTCCTGGAGCGCGCCGGCATCAAGCTCGACCCCAACCGCCGCGAGGTCTTCCGCGACGGCAAGGAGGTCCAGCTGGCTCCCAAGGAGTTCGCGGTGCTGGAGGTGCTGATGCGCAGCGAGGGCGCCGTCGTGTCGGCGGAGCAGCTGCTGGAGAAGGCCTGGGACGAGAACACCGACCCCTTCACCAACGTGGTGCGGGTGACGGTGATGACCCTGCGCCGCAAGCTGGGCGAGCCGCCGGTCATCGTCACCGTCCCCGGCTCCGGCTACCGGATCTGATCCCGGTGGCCGCGACACCCGCGCCGCCCCAGGCGCCGCCGAAGCCCACCTGGGACCCCAGGAGGCCGCAGCCCCCCTTCCCGTGGCTGCGGCCGACCATCCGCATACGGCTGACGCTGCTGTACGGCGGCATGTTCCTGATCGCCGGCATCCTGCTGCTGTCGATCATCTATCTGCTGGCCGCGCAGGCGATCAGCACCGGCAACCAGCCGCTGTTCAAGATCGTGAGCGGCACGTCGATCCGGGTCACCAGCGACAACTGCCCCGCGATCACCGCGATCAACACCACCAGCCTGCCGCTGTCCGACTTCAACGAGGCGATCGCCCACTGCGTCGACCAGCAGCGCCAGGGAGCCCTGGACAACCTGCTCAGCCGCTCCCTGCTGGCCCTGCTGGGCCTCGCCGTGATCGCGTTCGCGTTCGGGTACGCGATGGCCGGCCGCGTGCTGTCCCCGCTCGGCCGGATCACCCGCACCGCCCGCCAGGTGGCCGGCTCGGACCTGTCCCGCCGGATCGAGCTGGACGGCCCCGACGACGAGCTGAAGGAGCTGGCGGACACCTTCGACGACATGCTGGAGCGGCTGCAGCGGGCCTTCACCGCCCAGCAGCGCTTCGTCGGCAACGCCTCGCACGAGCTGCGCACCCCGCTCGCGATCAACCGCACGCTCCTCGAAGTGCACCTGTCGGACCCGAACGCGCCGGTGGAGCTCCAGCAGCTCGGCAAGACGCTGCTGGCCACCAACGAGCGCAGCGAACAGCTGGTCGAGGGATTGCTGCTGCTGGCCCGCAGCGACAACCAGATCGTCGAGCGCAAACCGGTCGACCTGGCCGAGGTCGCCACCCAGGCCGTCGACCAGGTGCACGCCGAGGCGGAGGCCAAGGGTGTGCGGATCCGGGGCGAGCGCAAACCGGCGGTGGTGCGGGGCAACGGCGTGCTGCTGGAGCGGATCGCGCTGAACCTGGTGCAGAACGCGGTGCGCTACAACGTGCCGGAGGCCGGGTGGGTGGAGGTGAACACCGAGGTCGAGCACGGGCAGGCGGTGCTGACGGTCTCCAACACCGGGCCGGTGGTGCCGGCGTACGAGATCGACAACCTCTTCGAGCCCTTCCGCCGCCTGCGCACCGAGCGCACGGGCAGCGACAAGGGCGTGGGCCTCGGTCTGTCCATCGTCCGGTCCGTGGCCCGGGCGCACGGCGGCCACATCCACGCCCGCCCACGAGAGGGCGGTGGACTGGAGATGCGTGTCACTCTGCCCATGTGACACGGGAGGACACGCGCGGATTGTGTTCGCTCTACGCGGAATTTCCCGGCGACCGAACGGACGTCCTCCTGTGTGATCGATCACATGGGCGGATTTCCGGCCATGTACGCAGAGTGATCATGACAGAGGGTGGAAAGACGGTAATGTCCTGGTTTTCAGGGCTCTTGATCACGGGAAGTACACGGGGAGGCGCCTTTGAGGTGCGACGTTCGGACCGTGTACGGTCCTCACCGCCGTCCAAGCCGATCACTCCTGAGGGGTCGGATTGGGTGTCGATTGAGTAACAGACCTTGATGTGAGGCAAAATCTCCGCTTCAGGTCGGGCACAAGTCCGGCCTCTCACGCGTTACGTGCGCTGGAGACACCGCAGACACCCAGAGGGGGAGAGCGATATGGCAACCGATTACGACACTCCACGCAAGACCGACGACGACGTCGACTCGGACAGCCTTGAAGAGCTGAAGGCCCGGAGGAACGACAAGTCCACCTCCGCGGTGGACGTCGACGAGTTCGAGGCCGCAGAGGGCCTCGAACTGCCCGGCGCGGACCTTTCCAACGAGGAACTGGCCGTCCGGGTCCTGCCCAAGCAGCAGGACGAGTTCACCTGCATGAGCTGCTTCCTGGTGCACCACCGCAGCCAGCTGGCCCGGGAGAAGAACGGCCAGCCGATCTGCCGCGACTGCGACTGAGGAGGGGTCGGCCGTGTCTGGCTCGACCCCTCCCCGGAAGCGCCGCTTCCCCCTGGGGAAAGCGGACCAAGGGCCGCTCGACGGCCCGCACGGCGCGCGTGACGACGAGCGGGGCTCCCCCGGAGCGGGAGCCCCGTTCGGACCGGCGGCGGACCGGGACGGCCTCCCGGCACCGTCGCACCACCCCGCACCCGTCGCCCGGCGCCGGGTGGCGGTGATCCGCGAGAAGACCCGGGACCTGGCCCGGGAAGGCGCCCGCAGGGGCGGCAGCCGGGCCCGCGCGGGCCTGTCGTACCCTCGCGGACCGCATCATCGAGATCGCCCCGCGGATCCCCGTACGCGACCTCGCGGCCCTGCGCCGCCAGTTCCCCGGCCTCGGACCCGAGGAACTGGCCGACAAGCTGGTGGCGGGCGCCGCGGCCGGCACCTCCACGGTCGGTGCCGGAGTCGGGGCGGCGGCGATGCTGCCGGTGCCCCCGGCCATGCCGACCGAACTGGCCGCGGAGATCACCGGGGTCGCCGCGATCGAGCTGAAGCTCATCGCGGAACTGCACGAGGTCTACGGCGTACGCCCGCCCGGCGGCCTCAAGACGCGTACCGCCGCGTATCTGTCCTCCTGGTCGGGGGAGCGCGGCATCGACGTGATGAAGCCCTCGTCGTACGACACGGCCCTCGGCGGCCGCATGAAGCGCGAACTGCGCCAGCGGATCATGAAGCGAATGGTCCGCGACCTGCCCAACCTGATGCCGTTCCTGGTCGGAGCCGCGGTCGGGGCGGTCATGAACCGCCGCGAGACCAGAAAGCTCGCCGCCCGGATCCGGGCCGACCTGCGCAAGAGCCAGGTGCCCTGGGACGAGCTGCCGGAGCTGCCGCCGCTGGAGAAGCCGGCGGAACCACTGGAGCTGCCGGAGCTTCCGGAAGCGCCGGGTACCTCCGGAAAACCGTAGGAGGCTGGTACTGGGGCGTGCCTCAGACGCCGGCCGTGCGGGCCGCGTCGATCGCCGCCGCCAGCTTCTCGGGCTCCCGCGTCGACAGGTACAGGTACGGCGTCGGGTCCTCGGGGTCGGTGACCTCCACGCGCAGCGCCGTCGGGATGTAGGCGCGCAGCAGCAGGAAGGCGCGGGTGTCGGCCTTGTACGTCCGCCAGGCGCGGGCCTGCTCGGCGTCCAGGATCTCCGTCGTGCCGAGCGCCGACACCGGGATCTTCGCCTCGCCCGCGATCAGCGAGCCGCCCACCACCCGGATGCGCGGGGAGCCGTAGGCGCTCGCCACCACCGCCGCCGCGGCCGTACCCCCGACCAGGCCGCCGAGCAGCGGCAGCGTGCCGAACGGCAGGAGGATCAGGGCGAACGAGACGCCCACCAGGAGGCTGATCACCCACCACGAGCGGGGAGCCGTGAGACGTTCTTCGTAGGGGGTGGCGGAGAGCTGCATGAAACCAAGCTTGGCATGGGATCCGTAGTCGGCCGATGCGCGGGTAAGGTCTGCGGCTGTGAGTGGTAGTTCCGCAGCTCTTCAGCCTCCCGCCGACGCGGGCAAGCCCATACGGCACCCCGACGCGCCCGCGCCCGGGGAACTCCTCGGCGCCCACTACGGGCACTGCTTCGGCTGTGGCCCCGGTCAGCCGCACGGACTGCACCTGGAGGCCCGGGCCGGCGAGGGCGTCTCGCTGACCGCCGAGTTCACCGTGCGGCCCGCCCACCAGGGTGCCCCGGGTCTCGCGCACGGCGGAGTGCTCACCGCGGCCCTGGACGAGACCCTCGGCTCGCTGAACTGGCTGCTGCGCACCATCGCCGTGACCGGGCGGCTGGAGACGGACTTCGTTAGGCCGGTGCCCGTGGGCGCCACGCTCTTCCTCCAGGCCGAGGTCACCGCCGTCGCGGGGCGCAAGATCTACTGCACCGCCACCGGACGCCTCAACGGCCCCGGCGGACCGGTCGCCGTCCGCGCCGACGCCCTCTTCGTCGAGGTCAAGGTGGACCACTTCACCGACCACGGCCGCCGGGAGGAGATCCAGGCCGCCATGAACGACCCGGACCAGATCCGGCGCACCCGCGCCTTCGAGGTGAACCCGTGAGCCGTAGCCCCCTCGACGTGCTGATCCGCCGCGTCGACCCCGACGTCCCGCTCCCGGCGTACGAACACCCGGGTGACGCCGGAGCCGATCTGCGCACCACCGAACCCCGCGAGCTGGCGCCCGGCGAGCGTGCCGTGCTGCCCACCGGAGTGTCGATCGCCCTCCCGGAGGGGTACGCGGCGTTCGTGCACCCGCGGTCCGGCCTGGCCGCCCGCTGCGGTGTCGCCCTGGTGAATGCCCCGGGGACGGTTGATGCCGGGTACCGTGGGGAGATCAAGGTGATCGTGGTGAATCTCGACCCGCGCGAGAGCGTGCGGTTCGAGCGCTTCGACCGGATTGCCCAACTGGTCGTCCAGCAGGTCGAGAGGGTCCGCTTCCAGGAGGTCGCGGAACTTCCCGGCTCGGCGCGGGCCGAGGGGGGCTTCGGGTCCACCGGCGGCCATGCCGCGGTGGGCGGCGACAGCGGCACAAGCGGTCAGGCCGCCGTAGGCGGTCCGACGGGTGGGAATCGATACGCTTCGGTCGTATCCGACCGGGAAGGACAGTGACGTGTTCGGACGTCGCAAGAAGAAGGGTGCCGCCGAGGACGCGGCCGGCGAGGCCGAGCAGGTCGTCGACAGCGTCGACACCGAGGCGGGCGAGGAGGAGACCGGGCGCGAGCGCCTCCGGCTGGAGCCCGGGCCCCGCCCCGACGGGCCGTGGGACAGCAGCGAGGTCCGCGACCCGGCCGAGGGCCGCGTCGACCTCGGCGGGCTGTTCGTGCCGGGCGTCGACGGCATGGAGCTGCGGGTCGAGGTGGCCGGTGACGCCATCGTCGCCGCGACCGTCGTCCTGCGCGACAGCGCCGTCCAGCTCCAGGCGTTCGCCGCGCCCAAGCGCGAGGGCATCTGGGCCGAGGTCCGCGAGGAGATCGCGTCCGGCATCACCCAGCAGGGTGGCATCGTCGACGAGGTCGAGGGCCCGCTCGGCTGGGAGCTGCGCGCCCGGGTGCCGGTGCAGCTGCCCGACGGCACCGGCGGATTCCAGGTCGTCCGGTTCGTCGGCGTGGACGGCCCGCGCTGGTTCCTGCGCGGTGTGATCTCCGGGCAGGGCGCGGTGCAGCCGGAGGCCGCCGGGCTGCTGGAGCAGATCTTCCGTGACACGGTCGTGGTCCGCGGCGAGGGCCCGATGGCTCCGCGCGACCCGATCGTCCTGAAGCTGCCGAACGACGCGCAGATGGTGCCCGAGGGTGTCCAGCAGGAGGAGGGCTCGCGCTTCTCCGGCGGGATGGGGCAGTTGCAGCGGGGGCCGGAGATCACCGAGGTCCGCTAGGCGCTCCGCCGGGTTCAGCGGGGATGTACGGGCCGTGCCTTCGAGGGCGCGGCCCGTTTTTCGCGCCCCGCGCCCCTTTGGCGCGTGCCTCGTCAGGGTTGCGTCAAAGTCGGACCCTGTTCGTCCCTCCGGTCCTGATCGCCGTGGTGGTCGGCCGTAAGGTCGACGCTGCGCATACTTCAGGCACGGAAAGACGATGTGGGCATGGCACGCGGCACGCTTCGGATCTACCTCGGCGCGGCACCGGGCGTGGGCAAGACCTACGCCATGCTCGCCGAGGCGCACCGCCGCGTCGAGCGGGGCACGGACTGTGTGGTCGCGTTCGTGGAGCACCACGGCAGGCCGCGCACCGAGGTGCTGCTGCACGGCCTGGAGCAGGTGCCGCGCGGACGGCTGGAGCACCGTGCGGCCGTCTTCGAGGAGATGGACGTCGACGCCGTGCTGCGCCGGGCCCCCGCCGTCGCCCTCGTGGACGAGCTGGCCCACACCAACGTCCCCGGCTCCCGCAACGCCAAGCGCTGGCAGGACGTCGCGGAACTGCTCGCCGCCGGCATCGACGTCGTCTCCACCGTCAACATCCAGCACCTGGAGTCACTCGGCGACGTCGTGGAGTCGATCACCGGGGTGCGGCAGCGCGAGACCGTTCCCGACGAGGTGGTACGCCGGGCCGACCAGATCGAACTGGTCGACATGTCCCCGCAGGCCCTGCGCCGCCGCATGGCGCACGGCAACATCTACGCGCCGGACAAGGTCGACGCGGCCCTGTCCAACTACTTCCGGCCCGGCAACCTCACCGCCCTGCGCGAGCTGGCGCTGCTGTGGGTGGCCGACCGGGCCGACGAGTACCTGACCCAGTACCGCAGCGCCCACCGGGTCTCGGCGATATGGGGCTCCCGGGAGCGGATCGTGGTGGGCCTGACCGGCGGTCCCGAGGGGCGCACCCTCATCCGCCGGGCCGCCCGGCTCGCCGAGAAGGGCGCCGGCGGCGAGGTCATGGCCGTCTACATCGCCCGCAGCGACGGCCTGACCTCGGCCTCCCCGAAGGAGCTGGCCGTCCAGCGCACCCTGGTGGAGGACCTCGGCGGAACGTTCCACCATGTGGTCGGCGACGACATACCGGCTGCCCTGCTCGACTTCGCGCGCGGAGTGAACGCCACCCAGATCGTGCTGGGCTCCTCGCGCCGCAAGGCCTGGCAGTACGTCTTCGGGCCCGGCGTCGGCGCCACGGTCGCCCGGGATTCCGGCCCCGACCTCGACGTGCACATCGTCACCCACGAGGAGGCCGCCAAGGGCCGGGGACTGCCCGTGGCCCGCGGCGGCCGGCTCGGGCGGGCCCGCATCCTGTGGGGCTGGGCGGTCGGCCTGGCCGGTCCGGTCGTCCTCGCGCTGGGCCTGAACACCGCCGGCCTCGGCCTCGCCAACGACATGCTGCTGTTCCTGGCCGTCACCGTCGCCGCGGCCCTGCTCGGCGGCCTGCTGCCCGCGCTGGCCTCGGCCGCCTTCGGCTCGCTGCTGCTGAACTACTTCTACACCCCGCCGCTGCACCGGCTCACCGTCGCCGACCCGAAGAACATCGTCGCCATCGCGATCTTCTTCGGAGTGGGCATGGCGGTCTCCTCGGTGGTGGACCTCGCCGCCCGGCGCACCGACCAGGCGGCGAGGCTGCGCGCCGAGTCGGAGATCCTCTCCTTCCTCGCCGGCAACGTGCTGCGCGGCGAGACCAGCCTGGAGGAACTGCTGGAACGGGTCCGCGAGACCTTCGCCATGGAGTCGGCCGCCCTGCTGGAGCGGGAGAGCGACGTGGCGCCCTGGACCTGCGCCGGCCGGGCCGGTTTCGGGCCGCCGCTGGAACGCCCCGAGGACGCCGACGTGGACATGCCCGTCGGCGACCACATGGCGCTCGCCCTCACCGGCCGGGTGCTGCCCGCCGCGGACCGCCGGGTGCTGGCCGCCTTCGCCGCCCAGGCCGCCGTCGTCCTGGAACGCCGGCGCCTCCAGGAGGAGGCCGACCGGTCCCGTGCGCTCGCCGAGGGCAACCGCATCCGCACCGCGCTGCTCGCCGCCGTCAGCCACGATCTGCGCACCCCGCTGGCCGGCATCAAGGCCGCCGTGTCCTCCCTGCGCTCCGACGACGTGGCGTGGTCCGAGGAGGACCGGGCGGAGCTGCTGGAGGGCATCGAGGAGGGCGCCGACCGCCTCGACCACCTCGTGGGCAACCTGCTGGACATGTCCCGGCTCCAGACCGGCACGGTCACCCCGCTGATCCGGGAGATCGACGTGGACGAGGTCGTCCCGATGGCCCTGGTCGGCGTACCCGAGGACGGCGTCGACCTGGACGTGCCCGAGACGCTGCCGATGGTCGCCGTCGACCCCGGGCTGCTGGAGCGGTCGGTGGCCAACCTCGTCGAGAACGCCGTCAAGTACAGTCCGCGCGGACGGCGCGTCCTGGTGGCCGCGAGCGCCATCGCCGACCGCGTCGAGGTGCGCGTGGTGGACCGCGGGCCGGGAGTGCCGGACGAGGCCAAGGAGCGGATCTTCGAGCCCTTCCAGCGCTACGGTGACGCTCCGCGCGGCGCCGGCGTCGGGCTCGGCCTCGCGGTCGCCCGGGGTTTCGCCGAGGCCATGCGCGCCACCCTCACCGCGGAGGACACGCCGGGCGGCGGGCTCACCATGGTGCTGAGCCTGCGCGCGGCGGGACCGCGTCCCGAGCCGCTCCCCGCCGGGGAGCCCCGTACCGAACCGGAAAGGCACACCATATGACCCGGGTGCTCGTGGTCGACGACGAGCCGCAGATCGTGCGCGCCCTCGTGATCAACCTCAAGGCACGCGCCTACGAGGTGGACGCGGCCCCCGACGGCAGGACCGCGCTCGAACTCGCCGCCTCCCGCCACCCCGACGTGGTCGTCCTCGACCTGGGCCTGCCCGACATGGACGGCGTGGAGGTCATCCGGGGCCTGCGCGGCTGGACCCGGGTGCCGGTCCTGGTGCTGTCCGCCCGGCACTCCTCCGACGAGAAGGTGGAGGCGCTGGACGCGGGCGCCGACGACTACGTGACCAAGCCGTTCGGCATGGACGAGCTGCTGGCCCGGCTGCGGGCCGCGGTGCGCCGCGCCGAACCGGCCGGACCGGGCGAGGACGACCTGACGGTCGTGGAGACCGAAAGCTTCACCGTCGACCTCGCCGCGAAGAAGGTCCACCGCGGCGGCAAGGACGTCCGGCTCACCCCGACCGAGTGGCACCTGCTGGAGGTGCTGGTGCGCAACACCGGCCGCCTCGTCGGCCAGAAGCAGCTGCTGCGGGAGGTGTGGGGGCCGTCGTACGGCACCGAGACCAACTACCTGCGGGTGTACATGGCCCAGCTGCGGCGCAAGCTGGAGGCCGACCCGTCGCACCCGCGGCACTTCATCACGGAGCCGGGGATGGGCTACCGGTTCGAGAAGTGAGCCGGCGGGCGCTCTCAGTGCCCTGTCGGCCCCGTCGGCGGCCCCGGTACGCTTCACATATGACTGCTGTTCCTCGTTCCGAAAAGCCGGCCGGCCGGTTCCGGCGCATGCTCGACCGGCTCTCCTCGTCGCAGGAGGACCTGGAGTCGGAGGAGCTGCGCGAAGACGCGGAGACGGCGGGCTGCATCAAGATCGGCGACTGCCACGACCGGCAGATCGTCACGGTAACTGGTACCTTGCGCACGGTCACCCTGCGCCCGCGCGCCGGAGTCCCGGCCCTGGAGGCCGAACTCTTCGACGGCTCCGCCGCGCTGGACGTGGTGTGGCTCGGCAGGCGCTCCATCGTGGGGATAGAACCGGGGCGCAAGCTGATCGCATCGGGCCGGATCTCCATGAGCCGGGGCCGCCGGGTGCTGTTCAACCCGAAATACGAACTGCGACCCCTCGGACGGGAGTAGCCGGTGACGTCCCTCGACAAGCCGACCGAAGACACCGACCAGACCCAGCCCGGCGACGCCCGAGCGGTGACCGAGGCGGCGCTCTTCGAGGCCTTCGGCGGGGTCCGCGGCATGGTCGAGACGGTCGTGCCGGGCCTGCTCTTCGTCACGATCTTCACGCTGAACAAGGACCTGCACCTGTCCGCGATCGCCGCGCTGGCGGTGTCCCTGCTGCTGGTCGTGGTCCGGCTGGCCATGAGGGACACCGTCAAGCACGCCTTCAGCGGTGTCTTCGGCGTGGTCTTCGGTGTCGTCTTCGCGATGTTCACCGGCAACGCCAAGGACTTCTACCTCCCGGGCATGCTCTACACACTGGGCCTGGCGGTGGCGTACATCGTCACGACCCTCGCCGGCGTGCCCCTGATCGGCCTCATCCTGGGCCCGGTCTTCAAGGAGAACCTCTCCTGGCGCACCCGCAACCCGGGCCGCAAGAAGGCGTACGCCAAGGCGAGCTGGGCCTGGGGCCTGATCCTGCTCGCCAAGTGCGCGATCCTCTTCCCGCTGTACTGGTGGGCCGACACCACGCAGCTCGGCTGGGTCCTGGTCGCCCTGAAGATCCCGCCGTTCCTGCTCGCGGTATGGCTGACCTGGGTCTTCCTGGCGAAGGCACCCGCGCCCATCGACGTGTTCGCGGAGATGGAGGCGCAGGAGAAGGCCGAGGAGGAGCGCAAGGCCGCCCTCGCCGCCGGCACCGCGCCGGCCGCCGACACCGGCACCGGCGACGCGAGTGGAGGCCGCCACCGCCGGGAGGCGTGAGCAGCCGTCCTACGGCGGCGAGCCGCTGCCGTAGCCGGCGAACGCCGTCGTACGGCCCACGAGCAGCCGCCCGTCGTACGGCCACGAGCAGCCGTCGTACGACGCGGAAGGGCGCCCTTGTCACCAAGGGCGCCCTTCCGCGTGTCCCGTCCCGGCTCGGCCGTCCGTCCGTCCGGGTTCAGCCTTCGCGCCGTACCGAGAGCAGCTCCTCCAGCTGCTCCTCCCGGGCCTGGGCGGCCACGAACAGCAGCTCGTCGCCCGCCTCCAGGGAGTCCTCCTTGGAGGGGGTCAGCACACGGGTGCCGCGGATGATCGTGACCAGGGAGGTGTCCTCCGGCCACTCCACGTCCCCCACCTGGGTGCCGGCCAGGGCCGACTCCTCGGGCAGGGTCAGCTCGACCAGGTTGGCGTCGCCGTGGCTGAAGCGCAGCAGCCGGACCAGGTCGCCGACGCTCACCGCCTCCTCGACCAGCGCCGACATCAGGCGCGGGGTGGAGACGGCCACGTCCACGCCCCATGCCTCGTTGAACAGCCACTCGTTCTTGGGGTTGTTCACCCGGGCGACGACGCGCGGGACGCCGTACTCCGTCTTCGCGAGCAGCGAGACGACCAGGTTCACCTTGTCGTCGCCGGTCGCGGCGATCACGACGTTGCAGCGCTGGAGCGCCGCCTCGTCCAGGGAGGTGATCTCACAGGCGTCGGCGAGCAGCCACTCCGCCTGCGGGACGCGCTCGACCGAGATGGCGGTCGGCGCCTTGTCGATCAGCAGGACCTCGTGGCCGTTCTCCAGCAGTTCGCCCGCGATCGAGCGGCCGACCGCGCCGGCCCCGGCAATGGCGACCCTCATCAGTGACCGCCCTCCTCTTCCGGGCCACCGGCGAACGCCGCCTCGACCTTGTCCACGTCGTCCGTCCGCATCATCACATGCACGAGGTCGCCCTCCTGCAGCACCGTCTGGGAGGTGGGCAGGACCGCCTCGCCCAGCCGGGTCAGGAACGCCACCCGGACGCCCGTCTCCTCCTGGAGCTTGCTGATCTTGTGGCCGACCCACTTCGGCGAGGCGTGCACCTCGGCGAGCTGCACGCCGCCGGTGGGATCGCGCCACAGCGGCTCGGCTCCCGAGGGCAGCAGCCGGCGCAGCATCTGGTCGGCGGTCCAGCGGACCGTGGCCACGGTGGGGATGCCCAGGCGCTGGTAGACCTCGGCGCGACGGGGGTCGTAGATGCGGGCCGCCACGTTCTGCACGCCGAACATCTCACGGGCCACCCGCGCGGAGATGATGTTGGAGTTGTCACCGCTGGAGACCGCGGCGAACGCGCCGGCCTCCTCGATACCCGCCTCGCGCAGGGTGTCCTGGTCGAAGCCGACACCGGTGACCCGGCGGCCCCCGAACCCCGGGCCCAGCCGGCGGAAGGCGGTGGGGTCCTGGTCGATCACGGCGACCGTGTGGCCCTGTTGCTCCAGGGTCTGGGCAAGAGCGGAACCCACTCTCCCGCAGCCCATGATGACGATGTGCACGACCGTCCTTCCGGTGTTCAAAAAGTTACTGCTCAAGCATGAGGGTCTCAGACCGGGGCCCAAAGCTACACACGGGCGCCACGCGCCCGGCACCCCCGCCCCGGCGCGGCGCGCGGCGCCGCCGAGTGATACTGCGCACGCCGCGCACCCTCATGATTCCGAGGCAGGCCGGCGCCGCCGGCGCCCCGAACAGCACCGCGGGCCCGGGCGGGGGACCTCCGGACTGCGGCGACAGGCGGTGTTTGCCACCCGCGGACGGCGGGCACCCACACCACGGATTCCGAAGTTCCGCGTGCCCCCGATTTCACTCGTGAGGCAGATGCAGCACGCCGGGTGGGCGGGTGCCAGTTCGAAGGCTTACGATCCTCTCTCGTGTCCAAACTGACCGACGTGCCCAAACGGATCCTGATCGGGCGCGCACTGCGCAGTGACCGGCTGGGTGAGACTTTCCTGCCGAAGCGCATCGCACTCCCCGTCTTCGCCTCCGACCCGCTGTCCTCCGTCGCCTACGCGCCGGGGGAGGTCCTGCTGGTCCTGTCCATCGCGGGCGTGTCGGCGTACCACTTCAGCCCCTGGATCGCGGTCGCGGTCGTCGTGCTGATGTTCACCGTGGTCGCCTCCTACCGGCAGAACGTGCACGCCTACCCGAGCGGCGGCGGCGACTACGAGGTCGCCACCACCAACCTCGGCCCCCAGGCCGGCCTCACCGTGGCCAGCGCCCTGCTGGTGGACTACGTCCTGACCGTCGCCGTCTCCATCTCCTCCGGCATCGAGAACCTCGGCTCCGCGATCCCCTTCGTGGTCGAGCACAAGGTGCTCTGCGCGGCCGCCGTGATCGTGCTGCTGACGCTGATGAACCTGCGCGGCGTGAAAGAGTCCGGCAAACTCTTCGCGATCCCGACGTACGTCTTCGTCGGCGGCGTCTTCATCATGATCCTCTGGGGCGCCTTCCGGGGTCTGGTCCTCGGCGACTCCATGCGCGCCCCGACGGCCGACTACCACATCAAGGCCGAGCACCAGGGCCTCGCCGGCTTCGCGCTCGTCTTCCTGCTGCTGCGCGCCTTCTCCTCCGGCTGTGCGGCCCTCACCGGCGTCGAGGCCATCTCCAACGGCGTCCCGGCCTTTCGCAAGCCCAAGTCCAAGAACGCGGCGACCACGCTCGCGATGATGGGCCTGCTCGCCGTCACCATGTTCTGCGGCATCATCGCCCTCGCCATGACGACGAAGGTCCGCATGGCCGAGACCCCGGCCACCGACCTGCTGCACCACGGCATCCCGGTCGGCCCCGACTACGTCCAGAACCCGGTGATCTCGCAGGTCGCCGAGGCGGTCTTCGGCAAGGGCAGCCTGCTGTTCGTCCTGCTCGCCGCCGCCACCGCGCTGGTGCTGTTCCTGGCCGCCAACACCGCGTACAACGGCTTCCCGCTGCTCGGCGCGATCCTCGCCCAGGACCGCTACCTGCCGCGCCAGCTGCACACGCGCGGCGACCGGCTCGCCTTCTCCAACGGCATCGTGCTGCTCGCCGGCGCGGCCATGCTGCTGGTGTTCATCTACGGCGCGGACTCCACCCGCCTCATCCAGCTGTACATCGTCGGCGTGTTCGTGTCCTTCACGCTCAGCCAGACCGGCATGGTCCGGCACTGGAACCGCCACCTCGCCGCCGAGAAGGACCCGGCCAAGCGCAGCCACATGATCCGCTCCCGCGCGATCAACGCGTTCGGCGCCTTCTTCACCGGCCTGGTGCTCGTCGTCGTCCTGGTCACCAAGTTCACCCACGGCGCCTGGGTGGCCCTGCTCGGCATGTGCATCTTCTACGCGACGATGACCGCGATCCGGAAGCACTACGACCGGGTCGCCGAGGAGATCGCCGCGCCCGAGGGCCCGAGCGACGACATGGTCCGCCCCTCCCGCGTCCACTCCGTCGTCCTCATCTCCAAGATCCACCGCCCCACGCTGCGCGCCCTGGCCTACGCCAAGCTGATGCGCTCGGACACCCTGGAGGCGCTGACCGTCAACGTCGACCCGGCCGAGACGAAGGTGCTGCGCGAGGAGTGGGAGCGGCGCGGGATCGACGTACCGCTGAAGGTCCTGGACTCGCCGTACCGGGAGATCACCCGACCGGTGATCGAGTACGTCAAGAGCCTGCGCAAGGAATCCCCGCGCGACGCGATCTCCGTGATCATCCCCGAGTACGTGGTCGGCCACTGGTACGAACACCTGCTGCACAACCAGAGCGCCCTGCGCCTGAAGGGCCGCCTGCTCTTCACGCCCGGCGTGATGGTCACCTCCGTGCCCTACCAGCTCGCCTCCTCCGAGGCCGCCCGGGCCCGCGCCCGCAAGCGGCAGGAGTGGAACGCGCCGGGCGCGGTCCGCCGGGGCCCGGCCGTGGAGCGGCCCAAGGAGCCGTCGGGCAAGGACTGAGGCGGCGGACGGTCCGGTGTCCGGCGAGGACCGGGCCGGGCCGTCCGGCAGGACCGAGGAGAGACGGGGAGGCCGTAGACTGGTGGGCTGTCGACCGGCCCACCGGCAGCCGGCCGCCCCGTCCTCCCTTTTCCTTCCTTCGTTGCCTCGTTCCCTCGTTCTCTCTTCGATCTGGAGTCATCCCACCATGCAGGCAGAACCGACCAAGTCTCTGGTGGGTGAGGAGTACGAGGTCGAGATCGGCCCCGTCGCCCACGGCGGCCACTGCATCGCCCGTACGTCCGAGGGACAGGTGCTGTTCGTCCGGCACACGCTGCCCGGCGAGCGGGTGGTGGCACGGGTGACCGAGGGCGAGGAGGGCGCGCGTTTCCTGCGCGCGGACGCCGTACGCATCCTGGAGCCGTCCAAGGACCGCATCGAGGCGCCCTGCCCGTTCGCCGGCCCCGGCCGCTGCGGCGGCTGCGACTGGCAGCACGCCAAGCCGGGCGCCCAGCGCCGCCTCAAGGGCGAGGTGATCGCCGAACAGCTCCAGCGGCTGGCCGGCCTCACTCCCGAGGAGGCGGGCTGGGACGGCACGGTGGTCCCGGCCGAGGGCGACAAGCTGCCCGCCGGTCAGGTCCCGCAGTGGCGCACCCGGGTCCAGTACGCCGTCGACGCCGAGGGCCACGCCGGTCTGCGCCGGCACCGCTCGCACGAGGTCGAGCGCATCGACCACTGCATGATCGCGGCGGCGGGCGTCAGCGAGCTGGGCATCGAGACGCGGGACTGGACCGGCATGGAGTCGGTCGAGGCGATCGCGGCGACCGGCTCGCAGGACCGTCAGGTGGTCCTCACCCCGCGCCCCGGCGGCCGCCTGCCGCTGGTCGAGCTGGACCGGCCGGTGTCGGTCCTGCGGGTGGACGAGAAGTCCGGCGGCGTGCACCGCGTCCACGGCCGTCCCTTCGTCCGCGAACGGGCGGACGACCGGACGTACCGGGTGGGCGGCGGCGGCTTCTGGCAGGTCCACCCGAAGGCGGCGGACACGCTGGTCACGGCGGTCATGCAGGGCCTGCTGCCGCGCAAGGGCGACATGGCGCTGGACCTCTACTGCGGCGTCGGCCTCTTCGCCGGCGCCCTCGCCGACCGCCTCGGCGAGCAGGGCGCGGTGCTCGGCATCGAGTCCGGCAAGCGGGCGGTGGAGGACGCGCGGCACAACCTGGCCGACTTCCCGCGGGTCCGCATCGAGCAGGGCAAGGTCGAGTCGGTCCTGCCGCGCACCGGAATCACCGAGGTCGACCTCATCGTCCTCGACCCCCCGCGAGCGGGCGCCGGCCGTAAAACGGTGTCCCACCTCTCCACCCTCGGCGCCCGCCGCATCGCCTACGTCGCCTGCGACCCCGCCGCGCTGGCCCGGGACCTGGCGTACTTCCGGGAGGGCGGATACCGGGTGCGGACGCTTCGGGCGTTCGATCTGTTTCCGATGACGCATCATGTGGAGTGCGTGGCGATTCTGGAGCCTGCCGAGAAGGGCCGCTGACCTGCGGTTTCGATGGGTGCGCATGATGTGCGCTATGGGCGTTACGGGCGATATCTTGAGGCTCGAATGACGCTCTGCGAGGTGTCTTGACGCTCATTTGACGCTCGTTCTGGTGGGGCGTCAGGTCTATCGCGTCGCTGTTCAGGCGGTCTCCTGGTTTCGTAGGTGTGGCGGGCTGCCGGAGACATCGAGCCGCTCGCCCAGCCACCACCGTCACCGGCCCACAGCCCCCGAGCCCGCCTGTTTGCTGTCCAGGCGCGGTCCCGGGGGAAGTCAGCCGCCAGTGCCACCAGCAAAGTGCACAGTTGTCCGGGTGATGTGACCGACCATGGGTCGTCCAGGGGAGCGGGCTCGGCGGGGCCTCCAGCTCGATCTCCGACTCGACCAGCGCGAGCAGGTCGGCCAGTGGTTCCGGCACGGTGATGGCCGACCGCTCCACCTCCACGGTGTGCACGTCTCTTTCCTGCGCGCACGTATCCGCGACGTCCCCGGCCGCTTCGGCCAGGTCCTGCTCGCCGAACTCCGTATGTCCGTACTCGGCGGGCGGACCGGTCCATGCGTCGGTGCCGGCGGCTTGGACGACGGCGGTACCGCCGGCTCTGGCCACGGCCATGAGCCGAGCGGGTGGTGTTGCTGCAGAAGCGCCGACCAAACCGGTCGATCCAGGTGAGGGAACTTGAGTCCGATGCCCGCAGGCGCGGTGAAGAAACCTGGGAATTCGGCAGTGTGTTTCCGCCTTTCGAGGGGCACGAGGAGCGGCGGAGGTTGATAACTATGGTTCCCCTGCTTCTCGTTCTCCTGCTGGCTCTCATCCTCTTCGGCGCGGGCTTCGCGCTGAAGGCGCTGTGGTGGATCGCCGTGATCGTGCTGGTGATCTGGCTGCTGGGTTTCGTCATCCGCACTGCGGACAGCGGCGGCCGTAAGGGCCGCTGGTATCGCTGGTAGACCAGTCGGCACGAACCGACACGAGCCATCAGTGGGCCCCGGAATATTTTCCGGGGCCCACTGGCATGCATGCCTCGCGCGTCAGAGGGTCATCACGCACCAAAGGGCGTGAATGTCCCCTTCGCGGGCACCAGGACTCACAGCTGGGGCCCGGTAACGCAGTGGAACCACCTCCAACCACCGGGCTCCAGCCCGCACCTCGACCGCCGCGTCACCTCAAGCCCGCACCTAGAGGAGCTTCCCCTGAAAGAATCCGCATGGGCCCATCCGCCGAGGAAACAGACGGCAGACACCACGGGCACGGAGGAGGAAGCCACACTGCGCTACCACGCGAGCTGGGACGAGGGAGCGGCCCAGGTCACGGACGCCCGTCGCTCCCTGCGGGCCTTCCTCGCCCACGCCCCGCGAACCGGCCGCCAAAACGTGCCGTCCACCCTGGCCATGGACGCCGAACTCGCCGTCAGTGAACTGGTCACCAACGCCGTCCGGCACACTCGGGGTCCCTGCGGGATGACCCTGCGGTTGTCCGGAGAAGAGCTGACGATCACCGTGTGGGACAGCTCCACCGAGAAGCCGGCGCCGAAGAAGGCCGACCCGCGCCGCATCGGTGGTCATGGCCTGCATCTGGTCGAGACCGTCAGCAAGAAAGTCGTCGTCGCCTTGCGCGCTACGGGAAAGCGGATCACCGCCCACCTGTTGTACCGCAGCACACCAGCAGGCTCGGCAGAACCATAAGTCCGTGAGACGGGTTCCGGGGGAGGTTCGAGAGCTTCTTACAGGGCGGCGTGCAGCGCAGCGGTCACTTCCCGGCCTGTAGTTCGCCGTCGACGTTGTGCGCATGAGTGGTCCGCCGGACCGCGCACTCCGGGCTTCCGCGCGTCCGCTCAGCCCTGAACGACGTTCTGCGCCTGCGGTGCCTTCTGCCCCTGAGCGTTGTCGAAGGCCACCTGCTCGCCCTCGGTCAGCTCGCCGTACCCGCCCCGGTGGAAGAGCTGGTGACGGAGCCGTGCACATCTGCGCTCGTGGACTGGCCGGCACTCATGGCGGCGACCGCTTCGGCGGCTGTGGCATGGACCGGCAGAAGTGAGTCGACACCGGTCATGCAGAGCATGCGCATCAGACGGTCGGGGACAGCGGCGACGCTGAGCGAGCCGCCCGCCGCCTGGGCCGCGTGCCAGATGCGGATGAGCGCGCTCAGACCGGCGGAGTCGCAGAACCCGACCTGTGCCAGGTCCAGGACCAGGCGCGGGTGTCCCCGCTGGATGATCTCCAGGGCTTCGGAGTGCAGGGTGAGCGCAGTGTGCATGTCCACCTCCCCCACGACCGCGGCGACGGCAAGGCCGGGGCTGGGGTGCTGAACGGTCAGGTGAAGCGTGTCGGTCACGTCGGTCATCACTCCTGGCCGAAGTGTTCGGGTGCGGCGGCGGTGTGGGCGGTGGCGGCGACACCACTGTCGGGTGCGGTTTGGGGGCCGGGCACGGACAGGGCCAGCAGGGCCACGTCGTCGCCGGCTCCGTCGGGCAGCGAGGCCAGCAGCGTAACGGTGTCCTCGACCAGGGAGGTGGCGGTGACGGGCCCGGTGCGCTGGTGGAGGAAGCCGGTCAGACCGTCCTGGCCGAGCATGGCGCCCTCGGCGGTGCGGGCTTCGGTCAGCCCGTCGGTGTAGAGGAACAGGCTCTCCCCGGGAGCCAGGGAGAAAGTGGTCCGGGCGAAGGATGCCTGGGGGAAGGCGCCGACGAGCATGCCACCTTCAGGGCGTACCGCCTTGACCCATACGGCGCCGCTGTCGTCGGGACGCACATGGTAGGCCTGCGGGTGACCGCCGGTGGCCAGGGTGACGGTGAAGCCGCCATCCTCCCGGCGTACCAGGAGGCCGAAGAGGGCGGTGCAAAATCTGCTTCCGGCAGTGACGTCGGTGAGCAGGGCGGTGTTGAGCGTTCGAAGGACGGTGACCGGCTCCGGGTCGATCTGGGCCGCGGCGCGCAGGGTGTGACGGGCCAGGGCCGTGACGGTCGCCGCCTCGGGGCCCTTGCCGCACACGTCACCGAGGAAGAACGCCCACCGGCCGCTGTCGACGGGGAAGACGTCGTAGAAGTCGCCGCCCACGTCGTGGATGGAGGCGGTGCGATAGTGGCAGGCCAGCTCCAGGCCGGGCACCACGGGAAGTGCCGGGGGCAGCAGGGTGCGCTGGAGGGTGGAGGCGAACGCGGCGATGGCGGCCTTGTCCTGCTCCGCCCGCTCCCGCGCCGCCCGTTCCGCCTCCCGCCGCTCCTGTTCGTCGCGCAGGGCGCGCAGCGCCGATAGCCGCAGCTCCATCTCGTCCAGCACGATTGCGGCGAGATCGGCCAGGGTGGCGGTGTCGTCCTCGGTGATGGAGCGCGGTTTGGTGTCGAGGACGTTGACCGTGCCGAGCCGGTGCCCGTCGGGGGTGATGATCGGTGCGGCGGCGTAGAAGCGCACACCCATCTCTCCGGCGACCAGCGGATTGTCCACTGCGACCGGGTCCTGAAGGGTGTCGGGGATGACCAGGGCGTCATCGCGCAGAATCGCCGAGCCGCACAGTCCCGGGTCGCGGCCGATCTCCTTGACGCCTTCCAGGCCGTGGGCGGCCTTGAACCAGATGCGGTCGGTGTCCACGATCGTGACCGTCGCCACAGGTACGTCGAAGAGGCGTGCCGCCATCGCCGCCACCCGGTCGAACGCGCCGTCGGGCGGCGTGTCGAGGATGTCGTAGCGGCGTACCGCCGCTATACGGGCCGCTTCCACATCCAGGTCCGGGACCAGCTCGGGGCGGCGCCCGGGAGCCGGGTCGGTGACCGACGCTTGCTGGATCATCGGCTTTCCACTCGGTCGATGGGCTGCCGCGAGCGGCACGAACCGACGCAGCCTAAATCGAGTACACGTCCCAACGCCAATATCGCGGTGAAGGCCGGATTGCTTGCGGCAGCATCGCTGACCTCCTTCCGGCGCTTCGCTGTGACCTCGCATGTTCGAAGGACTCGAACCCCGCCTGGCAGAGGGTTGCGCTCAGGCGGCGCTCCACTGGTGAGCCAGGCCGCCGCGCCACTCGATCCACCGCTCGCCGTCCAGGATGCCGTCGGGGTCGCGACCAGTGAGCTCTTTCAGCGTGGCCACCGATCGGATGACGGTCTGGCGCCCCGCTGCTCAGCAGTCACGACGTTGGTCGTTCCCCCGCCGGGTGGGCGGCAAGGAGCAGCTGGACGTCACGCTGGCGGACTCCGAGCTGGTGGTGGAGGTCGGTTTCGACGTCGCCCGTGACGCCTCCGGCCCGTAGCGCCACCCGCCCGCCGACAGCGCACCCACCCCACCGACGTTCTCACCTGATGTCGCCGCGCTGACAGCGGCACGGTGCCCAAGCGCGAGCGGTCCGCGGGGCGCAGTGCTGAAGTTCCCGCCCTCCGGGCGGGCCACCGGCAGGAGGCGCTGCAACCACGTCCTCGACGGCTGCAGCCCGGCCGTGGGGGATTGCGCAGACCACGCAGTCACTCACGTAGGCCGGACGGGCCAGCACGCCTCTCCGTGATGCCAAGAGCGAACGTCCCGGACCGGGACCGGAAGTCGGCCGACCCGGGCACACGCACAGCGGGCGAGGGACGGCGGGCGCCAGTCCGGGCGCGAACGACCCGCGCGCGGCGCAGACCGGAATGGGACGGACGGACGGTGGCGCGGCTGGCGGGCCGGGCTGCGGCCTCGGGATAGCACGCGGCGTCCGGCAGGGTGCGGGTCCGCACAGCCGGCAAGCGGCGGCCGGGCACAGCCCGGTGGCGGACAGGATGCCGACGGACGCGGTTCGGGCGGCGGAGCCGGTTCGCCGCCGCCCGAACCGGAGACAGCAGGGAGCAGCAGGTAGTCGCGGGCGGCGCTGATGCTGCGGGCCAGAGCGAGGCCGGCGATACCGAAGAGCAGGTGGGTGATGTTGTGCAGGATGGACACCTGGAAGACGCCCAGGAGCTTGGCGGGGGAACAGCCATGCCGGACCCGGAGGCCAACGGCTCTGTTGCAGGACCGCGAAAAACCTAACGGGGGGAAGCATGTGTACCAGTCCCTGCGGCGTCCACCTGCCCGCCCAGTCCGGTGAACCGGTCGACCAACCCCATCGGTTCGCCGGCAACTACCAAGACCCCGCCGGCCTCTACCACCTCCAGGCCCGCTACTACGACGCCAACATCGGCCGCTTCACCCAGCCCGACCCCTCCGGCCAGGAACAGAATCCGTACCTCTACGCTGCCGGCGACCCCGTCAACCGCATCGATCCCAGCGGAACCTCATTCATGAGTTTTGCGGAGTCTGCGTCTAAGAAGGCCGGTTTTGTGTCCGATGCCCCATGGAGAATTGCGACTCAGGAATCTATGACCGAGCCACTTCGTGAGGTGAAATGAACTACGTGACGATGGCCTACAAAGGCTGGCCGTCCGGAACGCCGATCTCAATTCTGGTGATCACAATCGTAGCCGTCCTGGCAGTCGCAGCCGTAATAGGACGTACGAGACGCAAGTAGTGCACCACGTCGGTACCCCAACGCAACGACAGGGGGCCGGACAAGGATCACCCACCGCGCCTTTGATGCTGACGGCGCCCGGGCGGCGGAGGCGATCACGTGGGGCACATACAGCGGTTGAGGGCCGCACTCCGCGCCGGGGATGCGGCCCTCGATGCACGTGGTTACGAGGTCCAGCCGCCGTACGGCACGGTGATGAGTTCCATGGCATGGCCCGCCGGATCCATGAAGTACACGCCGCGGCCACCGTCGTTGTGGTTGATCGTGCCGGGCTGCTTCCGGTGGGGGTCGGCGTAGTGCTCGATGCCGCGCTGTCTGATCCGCGCGTACGCCGCCTCGAACTCCTCCTCGGAGATCAAGAAGGCGTAGTGCTGGGGGGTGATGCTGTCCGCGGGAACAGTGGCGAAGTCCAGAGTGACGCCGTTGCTCAGGCTGACCGCGATGAACGGACCCCACTTAGCGGTGATCTCAAGGCTGAGCAGGTTCGCGAAGAATTCTGCGGACTCCCGATTGTCCCGGGCATGGACGATCGTGTGGTTCAACTCGACTGACAAGGAATGCCTCCGAAGGCATGTCCCGGCACCTCCATGTCTCACCCGGCCGGTGACCGACACGCGATGCTGCCGTAGACCCTAGTCCTGTCGTCGTCCTGTCGTCTACGTAGTAACTGATCGTTTCAGAACGCCCTTCGGAGTCGTCGGAGGCAGATGATGCTGCAGGCGAGTTCGAGCAGGCCCTGATGGGTCGGCACGTCGTTCGTAGCGGGTGCGGAGTCGCTTGAACTGATGCAGCCAGGCGAACGTGCGCTCTACCACCCACCGGATCCTGCCCAGACCGGAGCCGTGGGCGACGCCACGACGGGCGATCAGTGGTTTGATGCCGCGCCCCCGAAGAAGGCGGCGGTAGGCGCGAGCCGGCGCGGCGCAGTTCGGTGAGCAGGACGGCGTGCAGGCGCGGCCAGACTCCGGCCTCGGTCCAGTCCCGTAGCCGGCGCCAGGCCGTGACTCCGGAGCAGTCCACGGTCTCGGCGGGGACGTCGCGCCAGGCAACACCAATCCGCAGCACCCGTCCAGGCCGCAGGGCCGGACCATCCACCACTCGCCCAAGGGCAGGTTCCTGCGTGGGTCGGGGGGAGAGACGTTGACCGCCTGACTCCCTCAGAATCGGAAGCGCGACCAACGTTACGCTCCGGCTCATTCAATATCTGTACTCGTGAGCTGAGATTTCGGCGGAACAGGTAGACAGATTCTCTGCCGCATTAAGTGGAGTGGGATTCTTTGCCGCACACGGGCCGCTGCGGCGTGCTACTGTCGGTGTCAGTTGCAGTTGTGGTTCCCAAAACCTCAAGTGCCTCGCGGTGGCATTCTGTGCCGCTGGAGGCGCTTTTGTTAGCCGGTTCTTTTTTCCGGGCGGGGTGATCATCGCGGCGACACTGGGTCCGCGCAGTGCGGATCCCGATGCACTGCCCCAAAGGAGAAATGAAATGGCTGCTGGTACCGTGAAGTGGTTCAACGCGGAAAAGGGCTTCGGCTTCATCGAGCAGGACGGTGGCGGCGCCGATGTGTTCGCCCACTACTCGAACATCGCCGCCCAGGGCTTCCGTGAGCTGCTGGAGGGCCAGAAGGTGACCTTCGACATCGCGCAGGGCCAGAAGGGCCCGACGGCCGAGAACATCGTTCTCGCCTGACGCTGCCTGTCACGTAGCTTGTAGCTGGGGCTCGCATCCTTCGGGGTGCGGGCCCCAGCTACTCGCATTTCTCCCCGGTAGTTTTACTTGCGGACGGCAATCAGGTAATCCCGTAGGCTCGCCGTATGCCAAGCGTCCGGACGTCCGGATATTGCGTCCGTTTCGCGCCGCCCGTTCCAGCGCCTGTGTTTGCACGGATTTCTCGCCGGTCGGATTCGTTTTCACGTTCCGCCGTGAGGGCAGTACCGACTCCGGCAGGGGCGGCAGCCGATCTCCGAGTGGCAGTGCGCCGTCACGGACGCCGGGAGCGCTGCCCGGCCGAGGAGACGGCGGGCATCTGGGCAAGACCGGACACACTTCCGGCGCAGTGCCGACGGCGCTGGAGCACTGCCGTACACCTGGTGGCGCAGCGGCGGGGCGCACCGGGAGGCCGGCCGCCGGGACAAGGGGCAGGAGACCTCCGCCGGCACGACCGGGCTCGCGGCTGACCCACCGGAGGCGGTACCGAAGAAGAGATCACAGAGGCAATGAATCATCCCCTCCCCCTCTCCGGGTACCGTCAAGGTATGAGTCATCCACACCCGGAACTGAAAGCCGCCCCTCCCCTGCCTGCAGGAGGGCTGCGGGTCATTGCCCTGGGCGGCCTGGGTGAGATCGGCCGCAACATGACCGTCTTCGAGCACGCGGGCAAACTGCTCATCGTCGACTGCGGCGTGCTGTTCCCCGAGGAGACCCAGCCCGGCGTGGACGTGATCCTGCCGGACTTCACCTCGATCCGGGACCGGCTGGACGACATCGTGGCCGTAGTCCTCACCCACGGCCACGAGGACCACATCGGCGGCGTGCCGTACCTGCTGCGCGAGCGGTCCGACATTCCGGTCGTCGGCTCCAAGCTGACGCTGGCCTTCCTGGAGGCCAAGCTCAAGGAACACGGGATCCGGCCGCGTACGGTGCGGGTGCGGGAGGGCGACCGGCGCGGCTTCGGTCCCTTCGACTGCGAGTTCGTCGCGGTCAACCACTCCATCCCGGACAGTCTGGCGGTCGCCATCCGGACGCCGGCCGGGATGGTGCTGCACACCGGCGACTTCAAGATGGACCAGTTCCCGCTCGACGACCGCATCACCGACCTGCGCGCCTTCGCCCGCCTCGGCGAGGAAGGCGTGGACCTGTTCCTCACCGACTCCACCAACGCCGAGGTGCCCGGCTTCACCACCTCCGAGCGTGAGCTGAACCCGGCGATCGAGCAGGTCATGCGCACCGCGCCCCGCCGGGTCATCGTCTCCAGCTTCGCCAGCCATGTGCACCGCATCCAGCAGGTCCTGGACGCCGCCCACCAGCACGGCCGCAAGGTCGCCTTCGTCGGCCGATCGATGGTCCGCAACATGGGCATCGCCCGTGACCTCGGCTATCTGAAGGTCCCGTCCGGTCTGGTCGTGAGCACCAAGGAGCTGGAGAAGCTCCCGGACCACAAGATCACCCTCGTGTGCACCGGCTCCCAGGGCGAACCGATGGCCGCGCTGTCACGGATGGCCAACCGCGACCACATGATCCGCATCGGCAAGGGCGACACCGTCCTGCTCGCCAGCTCCCTCATCCCCGGCAACGAGAACGCCATCTACCGGGTCATCAACGGGCTCACCCGGTGGGGCGCCCACGTGGTCCACAAGGGCAACGCCAAGGTGCACGTCTCCGGGCACGCGAGCGCCGGTGAACTCGTCTACTGCTACAACATCGTCAAACCCCGCAACGTGATGCCGGTCCACGGCGAATGGCGTCACCTGCGGGCCAACGGCGACCTCGCCATCCGTACCGGCGTCGACCCCGACCGGGTCGTCATCGCCGAGGACGGCGTCGTCGTCGACCTCGTCGACGGGCGCGCGTCCATCACCGGCAAGGTCCCCGCCGGCAACGTCTATGTGGACGGCATGGAAGTCGGCGGCGCCACCGAGGCCTCCCTCAAGGACCGCCTCACCCTCGCCGCCGAAGGCGTGGTCACGGTGGTGGCGATCGTCGACGCCGACACCGGCGCGCTCGCCGAGGCCCCCGACTTCCTGGCCCGCGGCTTCGTCCACGACGACACCACCTTCGAGCCGGTCATCCCTGTCATCGAGAAGACCCTGGCCACCGCGGCCGAGGAAGGCGTCGGGGACGCGCACCAACTCGAACAGCTGCTCGCCCGCGCCGTGGCGAACTGGGCGTTCCGCACGTACCGCCGCAAGCCCTTGATCATCCCCGTCATCATCGACGCGTGAGCCACGGCCCGGCAGGCGTCCGGGGCCGGACGGCGATGTGCGCGAGGTGAAACTCGGCGACGAGTCGTTGCCGTGGCCCGGCCTCGTCACCGGCCACCGGGCCGGGCCGGCCCGTACGAAGCGCGCCCGGGTTCTGCCCGGACGTGCCCGGCGCGGCCCGGTGGCGGGAACGCCGCGCCGGGCACGTCCGGCCCTTCCAGCAGCTGACCTGCCGCCGGATCGGCCACACCCGCTCACTTGACGCTCCGGCCGCCTCACGGCCCGCGCGCGAGGCAGGAAAACCCCATGCGGCCTGGCGTGCCCGTGGCGACGACGTCGCCGTGCCCGCGGGCCTCAAGGGGCCTTCGACGGCAAGGGCAGGTACCCGCTCGGGCTCGGCGCGCCTTCATGGACGACCAGAGTCGACCCCGGCTACTGCATGACCCTCCGCCCCGCCGACGAGGGTCTCCCGCGTCCGTACCTGGACGACCGCGAGACGTCCGCACGGACATCGTGCTGCGACCGCTCCCGGACAAGAGGAAACGGCTGCCGGCCGAGCGTCCCAGCCAGTTCCCGCCCACCGTGGAGCGCATGAAGGCCCTGACCCGGCTGATCGGCGATGGGTACCGCGGCGTCGGCGACCAGCTCCGAAAGCTGCTCGGGCGGCCGTCGAAGACCGTGCGCCGGGCGCTGGAGAACTGCTTCCCAGCGGTCCGCCGCGAGACGCCGCCGGGGGCCGGAGAGCCTGGCGGGCGCGCGGACCCTGCCCGCCGCCCGGACGACCTTCCTGGCCCGAACTCGCCGCCGAACACGGCCCTGCCTACGCCCCTCACCGAGGTGTCTCCCGGGCCAAGGGCAACCGTCTGGCGTCAGCTCCCCGTCCGATCTTCGCGGACCGCTACGTCGAGCATCAGCCTCTTGGGCGGCCGTCGCGCGGACGGTGGCCTCGATGCCCCCGTGCCCGAGGCCGCCGTGCCCGACGTCACCTTGGCCTCGCACCACCGCAGACCCGACCGGATGAGTCCGGACGAGTCCGAGCGCGTGATCCGCGTCAACCTGACCGGACCGCTTCCTGCGTCCGGACCTCGGAACACCAACTACCTTTCAGACACGAGCGGGTGACGAAGCAACAGACAGGTGATCAGGTCGGTTGCCGCGCGAGTACGGTGGTGTGGCCTGCCTGGAGGACTTGGGGGATTTCGTGACGTTCGAGCAAGAATGGTCAGAATTACGCGCGGCGGCGGCCAAGCGGACCGCCATGCGGATCGACAGCGTTCCGGCCGACGGCGGCGGAGGTGGTGGCGGGATCGACCTGGTGGTCAGCCGGGACGACCTCGGCGCCATCGGCAACGACGCGTACGGCCTGCTGGGCCGACTGGCGAAGGACGGTGACATCGCCCGTGCCTCCACGTTCGACGCGGCGACCGCGCTGACCAACGGGAACTTCGTGAGCGGTTCGGCCGTGCTGAAGGTGCACGACCTCTGGCAGACCCACCTGAAGACGCTGCTGGACGCCTGCGCGCAGATCTCGAATCACCTCGACTACAGCAAGGCCCAGCACGCCAAGGACGAGGCGAAGGTCGAGGGAGACCTGAAGCGGATATCCGTGCTCACGGAATACATGAAGTAGGGCTCGGGGGAGCGCGCGACGTGCTGAAGTACGAGGACATCATCGACGCCCCGGTGGCGAAGCTGAAGGCCGCCGCCGACGACTGGTCGGAGATGGCGGGAAAGCTGGACACGCTCGCCACGGACGCCGCCGACGGGATGAAGGCGAAGGCGGACAGAGCGGCCTGGGAGGGCGTCAACGCAGGGGTCACCAAGGCGTTCATCGGCAAGACGGTCAAGGAGTTCGCGGATGCCGCGGCCGAGGCCAAGGGTGTGCAGCTGATCCTGGAAGAGGGTTACGCGGCCATCAAGAAGGCCAAGGACGACCTGATCAGTATCCGGGATCACGAAGGGCCCGCGGCCGGCATCCGCGTGGACGGAAACGGCAAGGTGACGGCACGGCATCCGTTGTCCGAGAACCGCGCGGCGCAGCACGACCCCGACTACAGCGAGTTCCTGCAGAAGGAGAGGCGGAACATCGAGTCGTGGCAGAAGAGGATCGACCTCATCGTCGACAACTGCAACGACACCGACCTCGCCCTCAAGAACACCCTTGAATCCAACGTCACCGACCGCAAGGACTTCAACGCTCCGACGTACACGAAGCTGGACCAGGAGGAGGCCGCCCGCGCCGCCGCTCTGGCGGCCAAGGGCCGGGACATCACCCACGCCGAACTTCAGCAGCTCAACGAGCTGCTGAAGGACAACAGTTCATCGGTGACGTTCTCCAAGGGCTTCTACGAGAAGCTCGGCCCGGAGAAGTCGCTCGCGTTTTTCGGCCAGCTCTCCACGGACACGTACGAGTACGGCAAGGTCGACGCGGAGCGCCTCAAGGACGTCCAGGAGCTTCAGAAGAACCTCGGCCTCAACCTGGCCACCGCCTCCCATGACAAGGAATTCACCGACACGTGGGGCCCGCAGCTCCGCAAGCTGGGTACGGAACGGATTCCGCTGGCCAAGCACGACTACGGCGGGCCGTTCGGATACCAACTGCTCGGCGGGATCATGCGGTACGGGAACTACGACGCGAAGTTCCTCAATCCGATCGCCGAACACGTGGCGCAACTGCACCAGAAGGACCCGGACATGTTCGCCGAGAACAAGGTGGTGAACAGTCCGTTCAAGAACCCGTTCAACCCCTCCGGCGTCAACGGGGCCGGCTACGACCCGGCCACCGCCATGCTGGAAGCGCTCGGCAACAGTCCGGAAGCGGCGAAGAAGTTCTTCACCGACCCGCCGACCGCGTACAACGAGGACGGCACGGTCGACCACGGTGCCACGGCCGACCTCGGGCAGAACAAGGACGGCGAGGCGATCGACAACTACCTCGACTTCTTCAGCAACGAGAAGTGGGAGTCCTTCCCCGACGTCAACTCGCTCGACGAGAAGGAGAACAAGGCGTCGCTCGACCAGATGCCCGACGCCCTCGGCCACGCCCTGGAGGCCGCGACCCTCGGCTACCCGGTCGGGCACCCGGACGCCGGTGTGGTGCGGGACGCGGACAACGCCGCGGTCATGCAGAAGGTCATGGAGAAGTACGGTGCGGACCCGGGGCTGCTCAAGGAGCACCACGAGGCGATGGCCGACAGCCTGGGCGTCATGGGCGCCGGCTACGTCGACGACATCAACTGGGCGTTGGCCAAGAACGATCCGGACAGTGTGTTCGCGCCGGGCAGGAATCCGGATGGCCACCTCGACTTCATGGACACCGTGGACGGGAACGGGCGGAGCGTCGTCCGGGGCTTCCTCAGCACCCTGGGGCAGCACCCGGACGCCTACGCGACGGTCTCGGCCGCGGAGCAGGTCTACACCCGCAGCGTGCTGGAAGGGGCAGTGGGCCCGGACGGGAAGATCGACGACGAGGTCGCCGCCAGGGCCAGGGCGACCGTGCGCGTGGGCGCCGAGGTGCACGGCATGCTCGACCAGTCCCGGGCCGACCAGGTGGAGGCGACGAACCTCAAGGCCCACGAGGACTACGAGAAGGCGGTCGCCAAGCGGGCGGGCTGGATCGAGTTCGGGGCCACGGCGGGCATCGCGGCGGGCGTCGCCTTCCTGCCCGCGACCGCGGCCGTGGGGACGGCCGCGGTGCTCATCCCGCTGGCGACCGATACCGCCGGCGGCGCCGCCGAACAGGTCATCGGCCAGACGATCGGGAACATCTCCGACAACTCGGTGGACGAGCACAAGGAGAGGATGGAGGACCTCGCCGACGACGAGAAGAAAAAGATCTACTCCGCTGGCGAGAGCATGGCCGAGGCCCCGGCGGAGGAGTTCCTGGACCATAACGCCGTACCCACGGGCAGCGTGTTCAGGCAGGACCTGTACGAATCCATGCTGATCGGCTACGGGCTCGGAAACGACCGGGCGAAACAGCAGGGAAACGCCCCGGAGACCGGCTGAATCCGGAGACGACGTGAGGATGCGGACAGTGATCAATCGTAGGTCGGTACACGGAGGGCTCCTCTCCGCGGCCGTGGCCGGCTCGCTGTTTCTCGGAGCCACCGGTTGCGGAGGGGACGGAGATGACGATCATCTCCCGGAGAACTACAAGGCGGTCGTGGGGACACGACTGTGCGGTGGTGAGGCCGTGTCCGCCGACGCGGCCAAGGCATTGAAGGTGATCACGGGGTCGTCACGGTTCGAGGCATCGGCGAAGGAGTACAGCGTCGCGCAGTCCGCGGCGGACCTTGGCGAGGGGTTCTTGGATCACGGGGACCTCTGCCGTGTCTTCATGCCCGTCGGCACGCCGGATTTTCAGCTCAGAATCACCTGGCAGCTGGAAGGAGGCGCTCCGACGGGCACTCCGGACCCGGAATTCACCGTGCTGAAGATGGGGGAGCGGACCGTGGCGGCGGAGAACAACGCGCACGTCTTTTTCGCGTGCCGGAGCCCCAGGCTCAGCGAAGTGGGGGGCCCGGCCCACATCTCCGTCAGCGTGCGGCGCTGGAGCATGCCGAAGCCACCCGAGGCCGACATCAAGGCGTTGAAGAACGCCTACGCGACCGTGGCCCACTCCTTCGCGCTGGCCATGGCCAAGGAACTGCGCTGTGAGAAGAACGGTGGGCTCCCGGCGAAGCCGGTGCTGGTTCCCGCGTAGTCGGTCGGCGTATGCGGAAACGACCGTGATCAGGGGCCCTTCCCGTCCGGAGGAGGGGCCACGTGCCGTCGGCCGGGCGGGCACCGGCCTCCTGGCCGTTCGACACCTCCGGAGTCGGCGGCGAAATTTCTGGTGGCGTTCGGAAATCGTCTTGTCCCGGCCGGTGTCGGCGTCGGCTGAGGGTGGCCCCGCTTCAGAGCCGAGTCGTGGTCGCTCCAGGTGGCACCGCTGTGACGTGCGGGCTTGTACGAACTCGCGGTGCGAATGTTTCGGAGCCGGAGGCGACACGTGCGCGAGGTATTGACGTCGTTCACCGGTTCCCTATCCTTCAGTTGGCCGATATTGCGGCTGATGTTCGGTATATCGAACTAGTGGGGGCTGGAGGAGAGGCCTGTCGCGGACGTATGTCATGAACGTGCCAATCCAGCTTTCGTAGCCGCGCGTCGGCAACCGGAATCGCTTACTCAAAGTTGAGGAAGTCCCCATGCACAGAGGAAGTTTGAGCCGCAGGCATCCGTCTGCGGTGCTCGCCGCGGTGACCGCGGCGCTGGTCGCGTTGGCGGCGCTGCTCGTGGCCACTCCGGCTCAGGCGGCTGCCAGCGGCGCCTTGCGCGGTGCCGGTTCCAACCGGTGTCTCGATGTGCCGGGAGCCAGCCAGACCGACGGCACGTACCTTCAGCTCTACGACTGCTGGGGCGGGACCAACCAGCAGTGGACGCTGACGGACAGCAACCAGCTGACCGTCTACGGCAACAAGTGCCTGGATGTTCCGGGTCACGCCACCACGGCCGGTACGCGGGTGCAGATATGGTCCTGTTCCGGCGGCGCCAACCAGCAGTGGCGGGTGAAGTCCGACGGCACGGTCGTCGGCGCGGAGTCCGGGTTGTGCCTGGAGGCCGCCGGCGCCGGTACGGCCAACGGTACGGCGGTGCAGATCGGAACGTGCAACGGCGGCAGCAACCAGAAGTGGTCCGGTCTGCCCGGGACGCCGACGGACGGCAGCTGCGCTCTTCCGTCGACGTACCGGTGGTCGTCGACGGGTGCGCTGGCGCAGCCGGCGAACGGGTGGGCCTCGGTGAAGGACTTCACCACCGTCACGTACAACGGCAAGCACCTCGTCTACGCGTCGAACGTGTCCGGATCGTCGTACGGCTCGATGATGTTCAGCCCCTTCACGAACTGGTCGGACATGGCGTCGGCCGGCCAGACCGGCATGAGCCAGTCCGCGGTGGCGCCCACGCTGTTCTACTTCGCGCCCAAGAACATCTGGGTGCTGGCGTACCAGTGGGGTGCGTGGCCGTTCATCTACCGCACGTCGAGCGACCCCACCAACCCCAACGGCTGGTCCGCCCCGCAGCCGCTGTTCACCGGGAGCCTCTCCGGCTCCGACACCGGCCCGATCGACCAGACGCTGATCGCCGACGGCCAGAACATGTACCTCTTCTTCGCCGGTGACAACGGCAAGATCTACCGGGCGAGCATGCCGATCGGGAACTTCCCGGGCAACTTCGGCTCGTCGTACACGACGGTCATGAGCGACACGAAGGCCAACCTCTTCGAGGCCGTGCAGGTCTACAAGGTCCAGGGCCAGAACCAGTACCTCATGATCGTCGAGGCGATGGGTGCGAACGGGCGCTACTTCCGCTCCTTCACGGCCTCCAGCCTGAGCGGTTCGTGGACCCCGCAGGCCACCAGCGAGAGCAACCCCTTCGCGGGCAAGGCCAACAGCGGGGCCGGCTGGACCAACGACATCAGCCACGGTGACCTGGTCCGCAACAACCCCGACCAGACCATGACCATCGATCCCTGCAACCTGCAGTTCCTCTACCAGGGCAAGTCCCCGACGGCGAGCGGTCCCTACGACCAGCTGCCGTGGCGCCCGGGTGTCCTCACCCTGCAGCGCTGACCCTCCCGGCGTGGCTGATCGCGCCCGCTGACCGACACGCACCACCGCAAAGGAACCCCGGCCGTACGGCGGCCGGGGTTCCTCTCGTCCGTCGCGTTGCCGTGCCTCAGGCGGTGAGCCGGGCGCGGCTGCCGCGGTCCTCGTCCGGGGTGCGATCCCGGTCCTTGCGCTTGGGAGCGGCGAGTTCCGTCTCCTGGTGGTTGTAGATGCCGATGGGCTTCGGCGCCAGCTTCTGCTTCTTCTCGGTCACCTTCGCGCGGGTGCGCACCACGGCGTAGAGATCGGAGTCCGTGGCGGCTCCCGTCTTGTACTGCTCGTACTGCTCGGGAGTGAGGTACTTGGCCTTGAAGACCTGGAGCACGGCCTCCGCGCCGAGTCCGCCCTTCACCACGACTTCCTGGGACGCCTTGGCGAAGTTCTCCGCGCTGCCGCCGCTGTCGCCGAAGACGGCCGCGAGCTGCTCGGGGTCGGTGGTGTCGTAGACCCTGCCCTCCACGACCCTGGCTCCGTCGGGCAGCTTCACCTTGGCGATGCGCGACTCGTTCTCCGCGGCCCAGGCCGCGGCCGTCTTGAGGCTGCGGGTGAAGGAGACCCAGGACGACTTGACCTTGGCCCTGCTGCCGGCGCGGATGTGATCGGCGGCGGACTTGGTGACGTCGTGGCCGACCGGCGGGCGCAGGCCGTTGCGCAGCGGCAGTTCCTCGGGGCGGAGCGTGCGGTAGAAGACGTTGGGGTCCTCGCTCTCCGACTCGCCCTCGGATTCCGGGTGGACGTCCCGGTAGCGGGGCATGATGGCGCGCAGCGCCTGTTCGGACAGGCTGTCCCGCTCGTCGGGGTGCGCGGTGCGCAGGCGTTCCAGTTCCTTGGTCTTCTTGGCCCGCAGGAGTTGGGTGGCGAGGACGACGCGCTGCTCGGGGGAGAGGCCGCTGGTCTCCACGGACTGCCTGGAGTTCGGGTCGGTCACCGCGACCCGCTGCACCACGGGGGCGAGGGCCCGGACGGCCGCGGCGTTGCCGGCGGTGCGCTGGAGGTGGAGCAGCGTCCCGGGGGCCGGCGCACGGGCGCCCGGACGCGGCGCGTGCGCGGGCGCCCGCCGGTCCTCGTCCTGTGCGCTCTGCCGCGCTCGATGTCCCTGGGCGTACATACACCGCTCCTTTGCCGGGTCAGCTCCCGCGCAGCGTATCGCGCCTCTTAGCTCCGGCCGGGAGTACGTCGCGATGCCGTCGCCGTCATGTCACGAACGTGTCTTGAGCGCGATCGAGAGGCAACGCAGGCAACCTCGCCGACTATCAAAGAGGGCAGAAAGCCACCCGGGTGAACAGTCGCCCGGATCGCTCGCCAGCAGACAGAGGACGGACACCAGCATGCGCACTCGGAAGATCTCCGCACTGACCCTGACCGCCGTGGCCCTCGGCCTGGCGCTGACGGCGTGCAGCAACGACGGCGACGCCGACACGTCCCCTTCCGCTTCCGCGAGCAACTCGACGGCTACGGCTACGGCCAAGGCCACGAGCAGCCCGCAGTCCGGCACGACGGAGGGCAAGCCGTCGGGCGCGCCCGGAACGTCGTCGGGCGCGTCCGACAAGTCCGCCCCCGCTGAGGGCACATCGTCGGGCGCGCCCGTCAAGTCCGCCATGAAGTGCACGGACCGCATCGACTACGCCGGCGACCCGCGTTCCAACGCCGAGATCAACTCCATCGGCGCGGAGACGGGTACGTGTCCGCCGGTGCAGAAGCCGGCGTCCGACGACAAGAAGTGCACGGACCAGCTCAACTACGCGGGTGACGTGCGTTCCAACGCCGAGATCAACTCCATCGGCGCGGAGACCGGCACCTGCCCGCCGGTCAAGCGGAAGTAGCACACCTCTCCGGCTACCTCTTGCGGCGGCACGCCAGCCACAGTACGAGTGCCGTGCCGCCGGCGAGCAGCAGGGCGCGGTTGTCGCGGGTCCAGCGTGCGGTGCGGGCGGTGGTCTGCCGTACCGGCTCCGGAGCCTTTTCCTGCCACAGCCGGCCCGCCTGAGCGGCCTTGTCGCGGGTCTGGTCGGCCACGCGGGTCGCCTTGTCCTTGATGAGGGGCTGCGCCTGGTGCGCGAGGCCGCCGGCCTTGTCCTTCAGCTGCGCGGCCTTCGCGGCGGCCTGCTCCTTCACATCGGCGGCCTTCGCTGCGGCTTGCTCCTTGACGTCGGCGGCCTTCTCCTGAGCGCGGGCCTTGACATCGGTCTTCGCCGCGAGTGCCTCGACCGTCTCGCCCAGCTCGTGGCGGGTCTGCTCGACCTGCTCGCGCAGTTCCTCGGGGCCGGCGGCGGTGGGCTCGTCGTGGGGCGGCTGGGTCATCGGTGCGCACTCTCCTTGATCTCGGCCACGTCGGCCTTCACGTTCTCGATCGTCTGCTGCGGTGCGGGCGGCGCGGCCTCGGCGATCTGCTTCTTCCCGGTCAGCGCCATCACCCCGGCGATCACACCGAGCACGGCGGTGACGATCAGGGCCGCGGCCCACACCGGCAGCGCCACGGCCAGAGCCGCGATCACGGTGGCGACCAGGGCCTGGAGCATCAGGAACCCGACCAGCCCGGCGCCGCCGAACAGCCCGCCGCCCTTGCCGTAGCGCTTGCCTTTTTCCTTCATTTCCGCCTGCGCCAGGCGCAGCTCCCCCCGCACCAGCTCGGTCAGCTGCTGCGAGGCCCGCTGGACCAGCTCGCCCACCGGTTCGGACCCGTGCGCCTGATGGCCTGCCTCGTAGTGGGGCTGCGTACTGGACACGGTGATCACCTTCCAGACGTGCTGTGCATGGCATGCGGTATTTCCGTCTCGCAGACGCGGGTACCCAGGTCCCGGCGGTTCACCGGCCCGGCCTCGGTGTTCGGTTGTGGAGGACGACGTCCAGCTCGGCCCACACCGTCTTGCCGGACGGCGGGTACGGCGCGGTGTCCCACCGGTCGGCGAGCGCGGTGACGAGGAGCAGGCCGCGGCCCGACTCCGCCTCCTCGGGCCGGGCCGTCCTCGCGGGTGCGGGCAGCCGGTCGCCGCGTGCGTCGCTGACCGCGATGCGCAGGGTCCCGGCGGTGACATCGAGGGCCAGCGCGAGCCGGAAGCTCCGTCCTGGCACCCGGCCGTGCAGGGCCGCGTTCGCGGCGAGTTCGGCGACGATGTGCTCCGCGCGGTCGATGACGCTCGGTGACACTCCCCAGGCGCGCAGTTCTCCGGCGGCGAGCAGTCTGGCCAGGCGGGCGCCCCGGCGCGTGGAGGACAGCAGCTGGGAGAACGAATGTGCGGCTGCACTGGGGAGTTGGGGGGTTGTGGGGTTCATGGGATCACCGTGGCGGGCGCGCGCGGCGTTGATCCAGAGGCGCACCTCGTACGCTCTGTCAGCGTACGGGCACATTCGGTAGACAGTACGCAATCCCTGCCGTCACTCTGGGTGCCGTCGAGCGCGGGGGCTCAGCACGGTACGTACGGACCTGGAGGTGGCCGCGGATGACAGACGGCGGCGCGAGCGAGAACGACGACGACCTTACGGTCTGCGAGGCGGAGCGGGAACCCGATCCCTCCGACAGTCTGCGGACCTTCGGAGCGGTCGTCCAGGCCCTGCGCGAGCACGCGGGGTTGAGCAGGGAGGAGTTCGGCAGGCTGGTCCAGTTCTCCAAACACACCGTGGAGTCGGTGGAGTTGGGCAGGAGGATGCCTGACGAGTCCTTCGTGGAGCGGGCGGAGGAGGCATCGGGCAACACGGGCGCGCTCCGCAGGGCCGCGAAGTTCCTGACGCGAGGAGAGGCGGGGCTTGCGGCCTGGTTCCGGCGCTGGGCCAAGCTGGAGAGGGTCGCGGTGAGCCTGTGCACGTATGAGTGCCGGTTGGTTCCGGGACTTTTGCAGTCGGAGGGCTATGCGAGGGCACTGTTCGAGAATCGGATTCCCCTGCTGACCGATGACCAGTTGGAGGCGCAGGTTGCGGCTCGCTTGGACCGGCAGAGAATGCTGTACGAGCGGCCGACCGTGCCGTTCCACTTCATTGTCGAGGAGCACGTCTTCCGACGGAAGCTGGGCGGTGTTGAGGTGATGCGCGCGCAGTTGGAGCACGTGCTGGACTGCACGGCGCCCCGTAACGTGACGCTGCAGATCATGTCGATCAATGCCGAGTGCCACTCATGCATGGATGGTCCTCTGCGGTTGCTGGAGACCTCTCAGGGGCGGCGAATGGCGTACTCGGAGGGGCAGGAGAACGGCCGGTTGATCGCCGACCCGAGAGACGTGAGGCTTCTCTACCAGCGCTATGACACACTGCGGTCGCAGGCCCTGAACCCCACACTCTCACGGGCCCTGTTGGAGCGACTGCGAGGAGAGCTATGAGCACGACCGAACTCGCCTGGTTCAAGTCAAGCTATAGCGGTAGCTCGGGCGACGACTGCGTTGAAGTCGCCGTCACCGCGCAGGCCGTGCACGTGCGCGACTCCAAGGACGTCACGCGTCCGGACTTCGCCGTCGGCCGGGACGGCTGGGCGCGGTTCGTGCGGTACGCGGCCGGAAGCTGAGGCGCGCGGGAGGCGTGCCGTCGGGACGGCACGCCTCCCGCGGTCACTTCAGGTGTGTGGCCAGCGGCAGGTTCTGGCGGCGTACGTCGGCCGCCACCAGGCCCGCGACGCGCTGGGCGCCGTACGTCTCGAAGTGGGTGTGGTCCTCGCAGAAGAAGGCACCCACGGGGCCCGAGCCGTAGTCGCCGTTGTCCGGGCAGAAGCGCAGGCTGTTGTAGAGCGAGACGCTGAGCGACTGGAGGTCGACGACCGGCGCTCCGGTGGCCGTTCCGGCGGAGTACGTCTCCGTGACGAAGCCGCGGTTCTTCGTCGCCGTGCTGCCGGAACAGGTGATCGCGGCGACCGGGGTGAGCAGTACCGGGTGCGCGCCCCGGGCCAGTGCGGCTCGCGCCATCGTGGTCAGCAGCTGCTGGTAGCGGGCCGTGCCGACGTGCCGGGGGCAGGTGCGGGAGGAGTCGTTGATGCCGAACTGGATGAACAGGTAGTCGCCGGCCTTCATCCCGGTGGTCGCGTCCAGCATCGCCTCCCAACGGACCGAGTACGACGTGGAGTTGAGGACGCACTCGCCGTCGGAGCCCATGGTGCCGCTCACGTTCGACTCGTACAGCCAGGTCTGGATGGAGCGGCCGGCCACCGCCTGGTTCCTGACGGTCACCTCGCCGTCGAACAGAGTGCCGAACTGGCTGCCCCAGCCGACCGGGCAACGGCCGCTGGGATTGGCCATGGTGGAGTCGCCGGCCAGCCAGACCGTGACCGGCGAGGCCGTGGACGTCGTCGTGGTGCGGTGGCTGCTCGCGCAGCGGGGCCCGGGGCCGTCGGCCGCCGAGGCGAAGCCGGTGCCCAGGACCGACAGGGCCAGCATCAGGACGGTCGTGATGAGGGTCCGTAATGTCTTCACGGGAGTCTCGGGCTCTTCCGGTGTGCGGGCGTGCGGGGACGCAACGGGCATGAGGGCGGGCCTCCTTGACCGACAGGGGAGCGACGGGTGAGCGACCTGAGCGGGGCGTGAGGACAGGGCGCGGCCCGAAGGGGTTGTGTGAACGCTCCCGGAAGGTGGGGGGTGGGGGCGGTGAGCGGGGCGCGAGCCGGCGTACGGGAGTCCGGGTGCCGCGCCGCGGACCGACGGGGATCGCTCCCGCGAAATCCCTGGCGTATCACGCAGTTTCCCGACGGCCCTCCTGACTGTCAATCAGGTTGCGAGAGAAAAACACGGATCTCAACATTGCCGAACACGAACCCTGACAGAATCCTTGACCGGGCATCAGGGCGTCTTTAACCTCACACGCCGTGGGAGCGTTCCCATAGTCATCCCCCGGAGGTCATCGTGACCGACGCACACCCGCTCGCCCGCACCCCACGGCGCTCCCGGAGCACGGGACACCGGCTCACCGTCGGCCTGTCCGCCGCCGCGCTGGCCGCCACCGCGCTCGCCGGACTGCCGCAGACCGCGCACGCGGCGACCGCCCGGCAGGTGGAACGCCTCGACCGGGGCCTGACCAGCGTCCACACCAGCAGCGGCAACCTGGTGTCCTGGCGCTGGCTCGCCACCGATCCGAACGACGTGGCGTTCAACGTCTACCGCGGCGGCACCAAGCTCAACTCCTCGCCCGTGACCGCCTCGACGAACTACTTCGACTCCGGTGCGCCCGACTCGGCCGACTACACGGTGCGCGCGGTGGTGGGCGGCACCGAGCAGGCCGCCTCGGAGCACGCGCTCCAGTTCCGGCCCGGCTATCTCGACGTACCGATCTCACCGCCGGCCGGCGGCACCACCCCGGACGGAGTGGCGTACACCTACGAGGCCAACGACGCCAGCGCCGGCGACCTCGACGGTGACGGCCGGCTCGACCTGGTCCTGAAGTGGCAGCCGACCAACGCCAAGGACAACTCCCAGTCCGGCTACACCGGCAACACCTACGTCGACGGCATACGGCTGGACGGCACCCGCCTGTGGCGCGTCGACCTGGGCCGCAACATCCGCTCCGGCGCCCACTACACGCAGTTCCAGGTGTACGACTACGACGGCGACGGCAAGGCCGAGGTGGCGATGAAGACCGCCGACGGCACCCGGGACGGCACCGGCGCGGTCATCGGCGACGCCTCGGCCGACCACCGCAACTCCAGCGGCTACGTCCTGTCCGGCCCCGAGTACCTGACCATGTTCAACGGGCAGACCGGCAAGGCGATGCAGAGCGTCGACTACGTCCCGGCGCGCGGCACGGTCTCCTCCTGGGGCGACTCCTACGGCAACCGCGTCGACCGCTTCCTCGCCGGCACCGCCTATCTGGACGGCGCCCGTCCCTCCCTGATCATGGCGCGCGGCTACTACACCCGTACCGTCATCGCCGCCTGGGACTGGCGGGGCGGCCAGTTCACCCGCCGCTGGACCTTCGACACCAACTCCTCCACCAACTCCGGCAAGGGATACGACGGTCAGGGCAACCACGCGCTGTCCGTCGCGGACGTGGACGGCGACGGCAAGGACGAGATCGTCTACGGCGCGATGACCGTGGACGACAACGGCGCCGGCCTGTGGACCACCCGGATGGGTCACGGCGACGCGGCGCACCTCGGCGACCTCGATCCCTCCCGGCCGGGCCTGGAGTACTTCAAGGTGGACGAGGACTCGGGCAAGCCGGGCTCCTGGATGGCCGACGCGCGCACCGGTCAGATCCTGTGGCAGACCGCCTCGGGCTCCGACAACGGCCGGGGCGTCGCCGGTGACATCTACGCCGGCAGTCCGGGCGCCGAGGCGTGGTCGGCCTCCGACACCACCCTGCGCTCCGCGACCGGCGCCTCCCTCGGCCGGGAACCGTCCAGCGTCAACTTCCTGTCGTGGTGGGACGGCGACACCGTCCGCGAACTCCTCGACGGCACCCACATCGACAAGTACGGCACCTCCGGCGACACCCGCCTGCTGACCGGCTCCGGCGTCTCCTCGAACAACGGCACCAAGTCCACACCCGCGCTGTCCGGGGACCTCCTCGGCGACTGGCGCGAGGAGGTCGTCTGGCGGACCGCCGACAACCGGGCCCTGCGGATCTACTCGACGCCGTACCAGACCGGCACCAGGATCACCACGCTGCTCCACGACACCCAGTACCGTACGGCCCTGGCCTGGCAGAACACCGCCTACAACCAGCCGCCGCACCCGAGCTTCTTCCTCGGCGCCAACATGCCCACCGCGCCCCGGCCCACCGTCTACACGCCCTGAACGCCGCGCGGAGGCGGGCCCGTGCCGGGTCCGGCCGGGGCCGGATCACGCGTGGGTGAGATCCGGTGGACCCTGGACGCGATCACCGCCGGGCCCGCGTTCGTCCGCAACGGCCGCATGCACATCCTGGCCGCCGACCAGCCGGCCCGCCGACACGGCGGTGGCCATCCTGCGCACCGAGGCGGGTCGGGATCCGTACGGCATGCATCTGCACGCTCTCGTGGGCGAGCTGTCGGCCGGCAGGTGTTCGTACGAGGGGCGGCGGGACGGTGTTCGGTTCCGCCGGCTCGGTGGTGGTGGGCGGTGCCGGCCCGTAGGTGCCGTGTGGTGTGGCGGACGCCCGCCGGTGTGGTGCGGGGGCGTCCGCCGGGGTGGGGGTGGGTCACATGTTGATCATGTGGCCGGCCAGGCCGTGGATGGCCTCCTTGACCGCCTCGCCGAGCGTCGGGTGCGCGTGTACGTTGCGGGCGACCTCGTGGACCGTCAGGTCCCACTGCTGGGCCAGCGTCAGCTCCGGGAGGAGTTCGGTGACCTCGGGGCCGATGAGGTGGGCACCGAGCAGCTCACCGTGCGTGCCGTCGCTGATGATCTTCACGAAGCCGACGGGGTGGCCCAGGCCGTGCGCCTTGCCGTTGGCGGTGAAGGGGAACTTGGCCACCTGGACGTCGTAGCCCCGCTCGCGGGCCTGGGCCTCCGTCCAGCCGAAGCTGGCCACCTGCGGCTGGCAGTAGGTGGCCCGCGGAATCATGGTGTAGTCCAGCTCCATGGTCTCCGCGTCGGCAATGGTCTCCGCCGCCACGACACCCATGGACTCGGCGGCGTGCGCCAGCATCAGCTTGGCGGTGACGTCACCGATCGCGAAGATGTGCGGCACGCTGGTGCGGCACCGTCCGTCGACGTCGATGGCGCCGCGCTCGGTGAGGCGTACCCCGGTGTTCTCCAGGCCGTAGCCCCGCACGTTCGGTGCGAAACCGATGGCCTGGAGCACCTTGTCGGTCTCCAGGGTCCGGCGCTCGCCGTTCTTGTCGACGGTCACCCGGACCCGCGGGCCGGAGTCGTCGATGCTCTGCACGGCGGTGCCGGTGAGCACCTCGATGCCGAGCTTGCGGTAGTGCTTCGCCAGCTCCTTGGAGATCTCCTCGTCCTCCAGCGGGACCATGCGGTCGAGGAACTCCACAATGGTGACGTCCACGCCGTAGCTGCGCAGCACATAGGCGAATTCCACACCGATGGCGCCGGCGCCCGCGATGACGATGCTGTCCGGCAGCGTCTCGCTGAGGATCTGGCTCTCGTAGGTGACCACGCGGTCCGACAGGGAGGTGCCGGGCAGCAGCCGGGGAGTGGCACCGGCGGCGATGATGCAGTGGCCGAAAGTCACCGTCTCCTTGTGCCCGTCCGGGTGGGTCACCGTCAGCGTGTGGTCGTCGGTGAAGACACCCCGTCCCTCGAACTGGGTGATGGCGTTCTTCTTCATCAGGTAGTGAACGCCCTTGACCCGGCCGTCGGCGACCATGCGGCTGCGCTCGTGCGCGACCCGGTAGTCCGCGGACACGTTGTCGCCCACGGCGATCCCGTACGCCTTGGCCTCGTTCGTGACGAACTGCACCATCTCGGCGTTGCGCAGCAGTGCCTTGGAAGGAATGCAGCCGACGTTGAGGCAGACACCTCCCCAGTACCGCTCCTCCACCACCGCGGTGGACAGGCCGAGTTGCGCGCTGCGAACCGCGGCGGTGTAGCCGCCCGGGCCCGCTCCTAGAACAACGACATCGAAATGTTGGCTCACAAGGAGTTGATCCTTGTCCGGCTGCGGCTTCACGCGCAACCCACTCGAATCGGCCCTGTCGGCCGCCCAGTTGGTGTGGTGAGGCTACCAACAGCCGATCGGTTTGCCGCGAGTGATCTTCGACACTCTTGTTCTGGAGGCGGCCCGTCCGGTGCCGTGATAGGTATTGATCGGCCGTGGCGAAATGCCTACGCATCGTGGCTGAAAGCTGCGAACGGCTGCAGAGCAACGTGTCTAAGGGGGATAGGCGACGTGCCTGACGGTGCGGAGAACAGTTGTGCCCGGGTGCTCCCGGGGGGCGGGCCAGGTGAACGCGCCACCGCTCTCCGCGCGGCCGCCCCGAGTCACCCGGCGGCACCGGCCGAGGAGGCCGGCCCGGCCGTCCGGACCGCGCCCTCCGCCCTCCGCCCGTCGTTAGCCCACACCGGCACGCCCGGCCCGGCCGCACACCAGGCCACCGCGGACGACACCGGAACCGGCCTCGCCGAGGCCCGCCGGCACCCGTTCCGCCCGGAGGACCGCGCACCCTCCGCCCCGATCCACCGCCGCGCCGTCCGGCGCGGCACCGCCCTCCCGCCCGACCACCACCCGCAGACCGACGGCAGCGCCCCCGGGCCCTCCGTGCCGCCCCTCTCCGCCGCCGGCGACCCCGTCGCCGTGCCGCGTCCGGCGCACGTGAGCCCCGTGCGAGCCCGCCTCGGTCAACCGCAGGGAATCGGGCGCAAGCCGACGCATCATCGGCACCGCTCCGCCGGTGCCCCATCGCACCTCACCCGCGAGGCGCGGCCCGGCGCGGCCGCACTCCTGATCCGCGGACTCCGCACCCGGACCGCACGTCCGGACGAAGCCCCTCGGACGCGGACCGGGACGTCCCCGCACCCGCACCACTGACCCACCCCGGGGTCCACGGAACGGTTCCGCGGCTCCCGCCTGTCCACCCTCACCTCAGCCTCGCTCACCACCGCCCGCGGGCCGGCCGCCGTGCCGCCGCGTGCCCGGACACGGCCGCCGCGGCCCCGACCGCCGCCCGCCGTGCCCGTGCGGCGGCGCGCGCCCGCGCGCCCACGCCTTCACACACCGACGGACGAAGACGGAACAGGGGAACCACCACCATGGCACCAGGCACCTCACCGCGCGACACCCTGTCCTCGCTCGTGCACGGCGACTCCTACCGCGAGGCGCTGCCGCGACTGACCGAGATCTTCGCGCCGGAGCTGTTCGCCAGACCGTCCGGCCTGGCCGACCAGGACCGCCACGCGCTCACCTACCAGCGGCTGCGGCACATCAACGAGCAACTCGACACCAGCACACCGCTGTTGACCCAGCGCGACCTGCTCTTCCCGCTGCTGGAATGGGTCGCCCTCGCCGACCCCTCCCTCTTCTACGCCTTCTTCCTGCACCACTGCACGACGGTCGGCGCCCTGCTGGAGTTCGGCGCGGGCCGCGACGACCTCGACGACATCCTGGCCCGGCTCGCGTCCACCGAGACGGTGGGCGCCCTGCTGATGACCGAACTCGGCCACGGCAACAGCAACGCCGCCGTGCGCACCGAGGCCGTCTACGACCCGGACACCCGCGAGTTCGTCCTCACCACCCCCGGCCCCGAGGCCGTCAAGTACCCGCCGAGCGTGGCGTGTCCGGGCCTCGCCCGGCTCGGCATCGTCACCGCCAAGCTCGTCGTCGGCGGCGAGGACCGCGGCCTGTTCTGCTTCATCGTCCCCCTCCGGGACACCACCGGCCCCTGCCCGGGCGTGGTGATCGAACCGCAGGACTCGGCCCCCATCCTCCCCCTCGACTGGGCGACCGTCTCCTTCCACGGCGTACGCGTCCCCTTCCGTAACTGGCTGCGGGACTCCGCCTCGATCGCCGAGGACGGCACCTTCACCGACACCCTCAGCACCCCCGCGATGCGCTCCCGGCAGGCCTCCCGGCTGATCCGGTACGTCTGGGAGGTGGCCGCCGTCGGCCTCGCCGCCGTCACCCGGGCCTCGGCCGCCGTCGCCGTACGGCACGCCCACGCCCGGCACACCAACGGCACCTTCGCCGGATTCGCCGACCCCATGCCGGTCATCCGCTACCGCAACCAGCAGCGCACCCTGTTCGGCGCCCTGGCCGGCGCCTATGTGTCCGCCATGGCCGCGAAGTCCTTCTCCGGCCCCGAGCCGGTCGGCCGCAGCGCCGGCGAGATCCGCACCCTGTTCACCCTCAAGGCGGAGATCGACCGGATCGCCGAACGCGTCACCGCCGACACCCGCGCCGCCTCCGGCGTCCTCGGCTTCAGCCCGAGCAACCGCTTCCTGGACTACCAGGGCCTCGCCCACGCCTTCAACGCCGCCGGACTGAGCACCCAGGTCCTCCACCTCAACGCCGCCTGGACCATGGCCCTCGGCTTCGACTACGAGGCGCCCGCCGACGAGTCCGCCGCGACCGAGGGACTCGACCTGCGCGACCCGGCGCGGTGGCGGGCGCTGGCCGGCACCCGGGAACGGCGCCTGCACGAACGCCTGGTCGCCGAACTCGGCGCCGCCCGGGCCGCCGGACTCGGCGAGTTCGACGTCTGGAACGACCGCTTCGACCTGGCCGAACAGCTCGCCGAGGCACACGCCCTGCGCCTGCTGGTCGACCTGGTCCGCGCCGAGACCGACGCCCTGCCCGACGCCGGGGCCCGGCGCGCCGCCCTCGACCTGTGCTCCCTGCACCTGCTGGGCGAGATCTCCGCGCACAGCGGCTGGTACCTCGCCGAGGGCCTGATCACCGCCGAGGAGGCCGTCGCCCTGCCCGGCCTGCTCGACCGGATCTGCGCCGACGTCGCGCCGCACGCCCTGGAACTGGCCGACGCCCTGGACGTGCCCTACGACCTGGTCGGCGCGCCCATCGCGCACGTCGACTACGCGACCGCGTTCACCAAGACCACGTTCACGTCCGCGTCCGACGAGACCACGGCCGGCGCTCCCGCGTCCGCCGCGTCCGCCGCGTCCGCGTCCCCCGAGTCCGCGCTCGCCGACCCCGCGTAGCCGGGACGGAACCGCCCGTTCACCCGTCTTGGACCGCCCTGCCCCGAAGGTTTGCAGCATCATGCGAGATTCCTCCCAGGCCCGCGCCCGGCTCACGTCCGACACCTCCGCCGACACCTCCGCCGACACGCCGGCGGACGCCGCCACCGACACCGGGGCCGCCTCCCCGGCCGCTTCGCCGGCCGAGGCCATCGCCGTCGTGGGCATGGCCTGCCGGCTGCCCCAGGCGTCCGGCCCCGACGCGTTCGCCCGGCTCCTGCGCGACGGAGTCGACGCCGTCCGGGAGGTTCCCGCCGACCGCTGGGACGCGGCGGAGTACACCGGCGAGACGACGGACACGCCCGGCGCGGGCACCCGGTGGGGCGGCTTCCTCGACGACGTGGACCGGTTCGACGCGGCCTTCTTCGGCATCTCCCCGCGCGAGGCCACCGCGATGGACCCGCAGCAGCGGATCACGCTGGAACTCGGCTGGGAGGCGCTGGAGGACGCCGGAATCCTCCCGGAGTCGCTGCGCGGCACCGACACGGGCGTCTTCGTCGGCGCGATCTGGGACGACTACGCCACGCTGGCCCGCCGCCGGGGCACCACCGGCATCACCCCGCACACCCTCACCGGCCTGCAGCGCGGCATCATCGCCAACCGCCTCTCCTACGTCCTCGGCCTGCGCGGACCCAGCATGACCGTGGACAGCGGCCAGTCCTCCTCCCTCACCGCCGTCCACCTGGCCTGCGAGAGCCTGCGCGGCGGTGAGACCCGCGTCGCCCTCGCCGGCGGCGTCAACCTGGACCTCGTCCCCGAAAGCGCCCTGACCGTCGCCGAGTTCGGCGCCCTCTCGTCCGAGGGCCGCTGCTTCACCTTCGACAGCCGCGCGGGCGGCATCGTGCGCGGCGAGGGCGGCGGCCTCGTCGTCCTGAAGCGGCTGTCCGACGCGCTCGCCGACGGCGACCGCGTCCACTGCCTGATCCGGGGCAGCGCCGTCAACAACGACGGCGGCGGCGACAGCCTCGCCAGCCCCAGCCGCGAGGCCCAGGCCGACCTGCTGCGCCGCGCCTACCGCAACGCCGGAGTGCGCCCCGCGGACGTCCGGTACGTCGAACTGCACGGCACCGGCACCCGGGTCGGCGACCCGATCGAGGCCGCCGCGCTCGGCGAGGTGCTCGGCGCCGGCCGACCGGCCGAGGCCCCGCTGCTCGTCGGCTCGGTCAAGACCAACATCGGCCACCTGGAAGGCGCCGCCGGCATCGCCGGTCTCCTCAAGACCGCGCTCGCCCTCAAACACCGGGAACTCCCCCCGAGCCTCCACTTCCGCACCCCCAACCCGGACATCCCGCTGACCGAGCTGCGGCTGAAGGTCCGCACCGAGAACGGGCCCTGGCCGGGCGGCGACGGCCCGCTGATCGCCGGCGTCAGCTCCTTCGGCGTCGGCGGCACCAACTGCCACGTGGTCCTGGAGGACTGGCGAGAGAACCGAGAGAACACAGAGGCCGACACCGCCTCCGGCGAACCGGCCCCGGGCCGGTCCGCGACCGACTCCGCCTCCGCCTCCGCCGCGACCGGTTCCGCCGGGACCGACTCCGCCGAAAGCGCTTCCGCACCCGTACCGTGGCTGATCTCCGCCAAGACCGAGGCGGCCCTGCGCGGGCAGGCCCGGGCGCTGCTCGACCGGCTGGACGACACCGTGTCCCCGGTGCGCGTCGGCCACTCCCTGGCCACCACCCGTACCGCCTTCCCGCACCGCGCCGTCCTCCTCGGCGACACCACCGAGGACTTCCGCGCCCGCCTGACCGACCTGGCCGCCGGCCGTCCCGCCACCGGACTCGTCCAGGGCGTCGCCTCCCGTACGACGGACCGACCCGTCTTCGTCTTCCCCGGCCAGGGATCCCAGTGGGCCGGCATGGCCGTCGGCCTCATGGACACCTCGCCGGTCTTCGCCGAACACATCCGGCGCTGCGAACAGGCACTCGCCCCGCATGTCCCCTGGTCGCTCACGCACGTGCTGCGCGGCGGCAGCGAGACCGACCCCGAGCTGTCCCTCGACCGCCTCGACGTCGTCCACCCGGTGCTGTTCGCGGTGATGGTCTCCCTCGCCGCGCTGTGGCGCTCGCACGGCGTCGAACCCGGAGCCGTCGTCGGCCACTCGCAGGGCGAGATCGCCGCCGCCCACGTGGCCGGTGCGTTCTCCCTGGAGGAGGCGGCCCGCGTGGTCGCGCTGCGCAGCAAGGCGTTCGCGCTGCTGGCCGGCACCGGCGGCATGGCCTCGATCGCGCTGCCCGCCGCCGAGGTGGCGGACCTCCTCACCCCGTGGGCGGACCGGCTGTCCATCGCCGCCATCAACGGCCCCCGCGCCGTCACCGTCTCCGGCGACGTCCCCGCCCTACACGAGCTGATCGCCCGGTGCGAGAACCGGGACATCCGCGTCCGCCTGCTGCCCATCGACTGCGCCGGCCACTCCGCGCACGTCGAGCGGATCCGCGAACCCCTGCTGGACCTGCTCGGCACCGTGACCCCCAGGTCCGCCGAGGTGCCGTTCTACTCGACCGTCGAGGGCCGCTGGCTGGACACCGCCGGACTCGACGCCCAGTACTGGTACCGCAACTCACGGCGCACCGTCGGCTTCGAACCCGCCGTACGGGCCCTCGCCGAGGCCGGCCACGAGACGTTCATCGAGGTCAGCCCGCACCCGATCCTCGCCGCCGGCATCCAGGAGACCGTGGAGGAGGCCGCCTCCGGCAAGGGCCTCGTCGTGGGCTCGCTGCGGCGCGGCGAGGGCGGACTCGACCGGATGCTCACGGCCCTGGCCGAGGCCTCCGTACACGGTGTCGCCGTCGACTGGTCCACGGCCTACACCGGCACCGGCGCCCGCCGCGTCGACCTGCCCACCTACGCCTTCCAGCGCCGCCGGTTCTGGCTGGACGCACCGGCCGCCACCCGCACCGCACCGACCGCGCCCGACGCGCTGGCGCCCGCCCCGGAGGCCGACGACGACACCGCCACCGAAGAGGCACCGCTGCGCGAGCGGTGGGCCGCGCTCGGCGAGAAGGCGAGCCAGGAAGCGGCCCTGGACCTGGTCCGCACCCACCTCGGCATCGTGCTCGGCACGGACGGTACCGACGAGATCGACGTCGAAGCGTCCTTCCGCGAGCTGGGCTTCGACTCGATGATGGCCGTCGAGCTGCGCAACCGGCTGAACACGGCGACGGAGCTGCGGCTGCCGAGCACGGTCGTCTTCGACCACCCGTCGGCCGCCGCCCTCGCCCGGTTCCTGCGCGCCGAACTCCTCGGCCTGTCCCCGGCCGACCAGCAGACCGCCCAGCCGGTCCCCACGAGCGATTCCGACGCCGACACCGAGCCGGTGGCGATCGTGGGGATGGGGTGCAGGTTCCCGGGTGGTGTGGGTTCGCCGGAGGATCTGTGGCGGTTGGTGGTGTCGGGTGCGGACGCCGTGTCGTCGTGGCCGACGGACCGTGGCTGGGACGTGGAGGGGCTGTACGACCCGGACCCGGACGCGGTGGGCAAGTCGTACTCGCGGTCGGGTGGATTCCTTTACGAGGCGGCGGAGTTCGACGCGGGATTCTTCGGGATCTCGCCGCGTGAGGCGCTGGCGATGGACCCGCAGCAGCGGTTGCTGCTGGAGACGTCGTGGGAGGCGTTCGAGCGGTCGGGCATCGACCCGGCGTCGCTGCGCGGCAGCCGTACCGGCGTGTACGTCGGCGCCATGGTCCAGGAGTACGGCCCCCGCCTCGCCGATGCCACCCCCGAGAGCGAGGGCTACCTGCTCACCGGCACACACGGCAGCGTCACCGCCGGCCGGTTGTCGTACACGTTCGGTCTGGAGGGGCCGGCGGTGACGGTGGACACGGCGTGTTCGTCGTCGTTGGTGGCGCTGCATCTGGCGGTGCAGGCGCTGCGGCGCGGTGAGTGCTCGATGGCGTTGGCGGGCGGTGCCACGGTGATGTCGTCGCCCGGTCTGTTCGTGGAGTTCAGCCGGCAGCGGGGGCTGGCGGCGGACGGGCGGTGCAAGGCGTTCGCCGAGGGTGCGGACGGTACCGGCTGGGCCGAGGGTGTGGGTGTGCTGGTGGTGGAGCGGTTGTCGGACGCTCTGCGGCTGGGTCATCCGGTGCTGGCCGTGGTCCGGGGCAGCGCGGTCAATCAGGATGGTGCGAGCAATGGTCTGACGGCTCCGAACGGGTTGTCGCAGCAGCGGGTGATCCGACAGGCGCTGGCGGACGCGCGGCTGAGTCCGGCGGACGTGGACGTGGTCGAGGCGCACGGGACGGGGACGCGGCTCGGCGACCCGATCGAGGCCCAGGCCCTCATCGCCTCCTACGGACAGGAACGGCCGGAGGAACAGCCGCTTTTCCTGGGATCGTTGAAGTCGAACGTCGGTCACACGCAGGCGGCGGCGGGTGTGGGTGGTGTCATCAAGATGGTGATGGCGCTGCGGCACGGTGTGCTGCCGAAGACGCTGCATGTGGACGCGCCGTCGTCGCACGTGGACTGGTCGGCGGGTGCGGTGGAGTTGCTGACCGAGCAGCGGGACTGGCCCGCGCTCGAGCGACCGCGCCGGGCCGCCGTCTCCTCCTTCGGCATGAGCGGGACCAACGCCCATGTGATCGTGGAGCAGGGTCCCGAGCCGGAGGTGGCTTCCTCCGTCGCGTCCCAGGGGCTGCTTCCCTGGGTGATCTCGGGCAGGTCGGTGGAGGCGTTGCGGGCGCAGGCCGAAGCGTGGCGTGCGTTCGTGGCCGGGCGTCCTGATGTGGATCTGGCCGGTGTGGCGGCGGGGTTGGTGGGGTCGCGGTCGGTGTTCGAGCACCGTGGTGTGGTGGTGGGCCGGGACCGGGGTGAGGTGCTGGCCGGGTTGGAGGTGTTGGCGTCGGGTGGTGTGGCGCCGGGTGTGGTGTCGGGTGTGGGTGTGGCCGGTCGGCGTGTGGTGTTCGTGTTTCCTGGTCAGGGGTCGCAGTGGGTGGGGATGGCGGCCGGGTTGTGGGAGTCGTCGTCGGTGTTCGCGGGGGCGATGGAGCGGTGTGAGGCTGCGTTGGCTCCGTTTGTGGACTGGTCGTTGTCCGCGGTGGTGCGGGGAGAAGCCGATGCGCCGGGGTTTGACCGGGTGGATGTGGTGCAGCCGGTGTTGTTCGCGGTGATGGTGTCGTTGGCGGAGTTGTGGCGGTCGTGTGGTGTGGAGCCGGCGGCTGTGGTGGGTCATTCGCAGGGTGAGATCGCTGCTGCTTGTGTGGCGGGTGCGTTGTCGTTGGAGGACGCGGCGCGGGTGGTGGCGTTGCGTAGTGGGGCGTTGGGTGTGCTGGCGGGGCGTGGCGGGATGGTGTCCGTGGCGCTGCCTGTCGAGCGGGTGCAGGGTCTGCTGGGTGAGGGGTTGTCGGTGGCTGCGGTCAACGGGCCCGCCACGACGGTCGTGTCCGGTGACGTCGATGCGCTGGAGGCGCTGCTGGCCCGGTGTGAGGCCGATGGGGTGCGGGCCCGGCGTATCCCCGTCGACTACGCGTCGCATTCGGCGCATGTCGAGCAGATCCGTGAAGAGCTGCTGGAACTGCTGGAGCCCGTGCGGCCTCGGGCGGGTCGGGTGCCGTTCTACTCCTCCGTCACGGGTCAGGTGATGGACGGCTCCGAGCTGGACGGAGAGTACTGGTACACGAATCTCCGGCAGACGGTCGATTTCCATGGCGCGACGAAGGCTCTTCTGGCGGATGGTTTCACTGCGTTCGTCGAGTCGAGTGCGCATCCGGTGCTGACGGCGTCGGTGGAGGAGAGTGTGGAGGAGGCGGGCGTCGAGGCGGTCGTCCTCGGCACCCTGCGTCGCAACGAGGACGAGCAGCGGCGGTTCGCGCTGACCCTGTCGGAAGCCTTCGTTGCCGGGCTGGACATCGACTGGGGTCTTGAGGGTCGCACGGCGGACTTCCTGGAGTTGCCGACGTACGCCTTCCAGCGCGAGCGGTACTGGCTCGACGGGTCGGCCGGTGCGGTGGCCCCGGCGGCCGGGGACCCGGAGGAGGGCCGGTTCTGGGCGGCCGTGGACCGCGCGGACCGCGCCGAACTCGCCGACCTGCTCGGCGTGGACGACGCCGACCGGCTGGAAGAGGTCATGGGACTGCTCGGCCCCTGGCGCCGGGACAACCGGGAGCGCTCCGAGACCGACGCCTGGCACTACCGCGTGGACTGGCGGCCCGTGTCCGAGGCGCGGGCGGTGTCGCTCGGCGGGACCTGGCTGCTGGCCGTTTCCGGCGGTGAGCCGGTCCACCCGTGGGCGGAGCCGGTGGAAGAGGCCCTTTCGGCCGCCGGCGCCCGGGTCGTACGGCTGACCGTGGCGGCGGACGACGACCGGGAGCGGCTGGCCCGGCGGGTCGCCGAGGCGGTCGGCGGGCTCGACGGCGGCACGCCGGCCGGTGTGCTCTCCCTGCCTCAACCGCATGATCCGGCGGAGGCGGTGAGCCCGGATGCCCGGACGCTGACGGCGGCCCCGGCCCGCGCGCTGCTGCTGATCCAGGCGCTCGGCGACGCCGCCGTGACCGCGCCCCTGTGGTGCCTGACCAGCGGAGCCGTCCAGGTCCCCGGCGCCGAGACGACGGTACGGCCCGACCAGGCGCAGGTGTGGGGCCTCGGACTGGTGGCCGCGCTGGAACACTCCGAGCGCTGGGGCGGCCTGGCCGACCTGCCGGAGACCCCCGACCCGAGGGTGCTGCGCGCGCTGTGCGGCGTACTCGCGGGGAAGCAGGGCGAGGACCAGCTCGCGCTTCGCCCGTCCGGGGTCTTCGCCCGGCGCCTGGTGCGGGTCGCCCGCAAGGCACCGCACGGCCGCCCGGCGTGGCAGCCGCGCGGTACCGTCCTGATCACCGGAGGCACCGGCGGTGTCGGCCGCCGCTTCGCCCGCCGCCTCGCGGCCGACGGCGCCGCGCACCTGGTCCTCACCAGCCGCCGGGGCCGCTCCGCGCCCGGCGCCGAGGAGCTGGAGTCCGAACTGACGGCCCTCGGCGCACGGGTCACCATCGCGGCCTGCGATGTCGCCGACCGGGACGCGCTCGCCGCGCTCGTCGCCCGGGTCACCGCCGACGGCGAACCCGTCCGCGCGGTCGTCCACGCGGCCGGTACGACCGAGACCGCGCCGCTCGCCGAAACCGACCTGGACCTGCTGACCCGACTCACCTCGGCGAAGGTGCTGGGCGCCCACCACCTGGACGACGTCTTCCGGGACACCGACCTGGACGCGTTCATCCTCTTCTCCTCCGGCGCCGGAGTCTGGGGCGGCGGCGGACAGGGCGCGTACGCGGCGGCCAACGCCTACCTCGACGCGCTCGCCCTGCGGCGCCGGGCCCGCGGACGGGCCGCCCTGTCGGTGGCCTGGGGCCTGTGGGGCGGCGGCGGAATGGCCGAGGGCGAGGTCGGCGACCGGATCCTCAGCCGGGGCGTGCGGGTCATGAACCCGGACCGGGCGGTCGCCGCGCTCGCCTCCGCCACGGCGGGCACGGACCCGACCAGGATCGTCGCCGACATCGACTGGGAGGTCTTCGCACCCCAGTTCACCGCCGTACGGTCCGCGCCGCTGCTCTCCGACCTGCCCGAGGTACGGGAGGCGCTGGCCGAGCCGGACGGCACGGCGGCGGGATCGACCGCCGGCACCGCCTCCTCGGCGCTGCTCGACGGGCTGAGCGAGGCGGAACAGTACCTCGCCGTGCTGGACCTGGTCCGCACCCAGGCCGCGGCGGCGCTCGGCCACAGCGCACCGGACGCCGTCGAGGCCGACCGGGCCTTCCGTGAGCTGGGCTTCGACTCGATGATGGCCGTCGAGCTGCGGAACCGGCTGAACACGGCGACGGGGCTGCGGCTGCCGAGCACGGTCGTCTTCGACCACCCGTCGGCCGCCTCCCTCGCCCGGTTCGTGCGCGCCCGCCTGCTCGGGCTGTCCGAGGACCCGGCCGGAGAGGTGGAGCCCTCCGCGCCGACGCTCCCGGGCGATGCCGACGCCGACGCCGAACCGGTGGCGATCGTGGGCATCGGATGCCGCTACCCCGGCGGCGTCGGCTCTCCGGAGGACCTGTGGCGGCTGGTCGTCACGGGAACGGACGCGGTATCGGCCTTCCCCGCCGACCGAGGCTGGGACCTGGAGGGGCTGTACGACCCGGACCCGGACGCGGTGGGCAAGTCGTACACCCGGTCGGGCGGATTCCTGTACGACGCGGCGGAGTTCGACGCCGGGTTCTTCGGGATCTCGCCGCGTGAGGCGCTGGCGATGGACCCGCAGCAGCGGTTGCTGCTGGAGACGTCGTGGGAGGCGTTCGAGCGGGCCGGCATCGACCCGGCGTCGCTGCGCGGCAGCCGTACCGGCGTCTACGTCGGCGCCATGGTCCAGGACTACGGCCACCGCCTGCACCAGGGCACGGCCGAGACCGAGGGCCACATCCTGACCGGCACCACGGGAAGCGTGGTCTCGGGCCGGCTGTCGTACACGTTCGGCCTGGAAGGCCCGGCCGTCACCGTCGACACCGGATGCTCCTCCTCCCTGGTCACCCTGCACCTCGCGGTCCGCGCGCTGCGCAGCGGCGAATGCTCCCTGGCCCTGGCCGGCGGAGTCACGGTCATGCCGACCCCCGGTCCCTTCATCGAGTTCAGCCGGCAGCGGGGGCTGGCGGCGGACGGCCGCTGCAAGGCGTTCGCCGAGGCCGCCGACGGCACGGGCTGGGCCGAGGGTGTGGGTGTGCTGGTGGTGGAGCGGTTGTCGGACGCTCTGCGGCTGGGTCATCCGGTGCTGGCCGTGGTCCGGGGCAGCGCGGTCAATCAGGATGGTGCGAGCAATGGTCTGACGGCTCCGAACGGGTTGTCGCAGCAGCGGGTGATCCGGCAGGCGCTGGCGGACGCGCGGCTGAGTCCGGCGGACGTGGACGTGGTCGAGGCGCACGGGACGGGGACGCGGCTCGGCGACCCGATCGAGGCCCAGGCGCTGCTGGCGACCTACGGTCAGGAACGGCCCGGTGCAGAGCCCCTGTTCCTGGGCTCGTTCAAGTCGAACGTCGGTCACACGCAGGCGGCGGCGGGTGTGGGTGGTGTCATCAAGATGGTGATGGCGCTGCGGCACGGTGTGCTGCCGAAGACGCTGCATGTGGACGCGCCGTCGTCGCACGTGGACTGGTCGGCGGGTGCGGTGGAGTTGCTGACCGAGCAGCGGGAGTGGCCCGCGCTCGACCGGCCGCGCCGGGCCGGTGTGTCCGCGTTCGGCGTGGGCGGCACCAACGCGCATGTCCTGATCGAGCAGCCGCCCATGACCACACCCGACGACTCCGGCCCCGAGGTCGTCGCGCCCGGTGTGATGCCTTTGGTGGTGTCCGGTAAGTCGGTGGAGGCGTTGCGGGCGCAGGCGGAGGTTCTGCGTGCGTATGTGGCTGAGCGTCCCGAGGTTGATGTCGCTGGTGTGGCGGCGGGGTTGGTGGGGTCGCGGTCGGTGTTCGAGCACCGTGGTGTGGTGGTGGGCCGGGACCGGGGTGAGGTGCTGGCCGGTCTGGAGGTGTTGGCGTCGGGTGGTGTGGCGCCGGGTGTGGTGTCGGGTGTGGGTGTCGCCGGTCGGCGTGTGGTGTTCGTGTTTCCTGGTCAGGGGTCGCAGTGGGTGGGGATGGCGGCCGGGCTGTGGGAGTCCTCTTCCGTGTTCGCGGGGGCGATGGAGCGGTGTGAGGCTGCGTTGGCTCCGTTTGTGGACTGGTCGTTGTCCGCGGTGGTGCGGGGAGAAGCGGACGCGCCGGGGTTTGACCGGGTGGATGTGGTGCAGCCGGTGTTGTTCGCGGTGATGGTGTCGTTGGCGGAGTTGTGGCGGTCGTGTGGTGTGGAGCCGGCGGCTGTGGTGGGTCATTCGCAGGGTGAGATCGCTGCCGCTTGTGTGGCGGGTGCGTTGTCGTTGGAGGACGCGGCGCGGGTGGTGGCGTTGCGTAGTGGTGCGTTGGGTGTGCTGGCGGGGCGTGGCGGGATGGTGTCCGTGGCGCTGCCTGTCGAGCGGGTGCAGGGTCTGCTGGGTGAGGGGTTGTCGGTGGCTGCGGTCAACGGGCCCGCCACGACGGTCGTGTCCGGTGATGTGGAGGCGCTGGATGCGCTGCTGGCCCGGTGTGAGGCCGATGGGGTGCGGGCCCGGCGTATCCCGGTCGACTACGCGTCGCACTCGGCGCATGTCGAGCAGATCCGTGACGAATTGAAGGGACTCCTCCAGCCCGTGCGGCCCCAGGCGGGTCGGGTGCCGTTCTACTCCTCCGTCACGGGTCAGGTGATGGACGGCTCCGAGCTGGACGGAGAGTACTGGTACACGAATCTCCGGCAGACGGTCGACTTCCATGGCGCGACGAAGGCTCTTCTGGCGGATGGTTTCACTGCGTTCGTCGAGTCGAGTGCGCATCCGGTGCTGACGGCGTCGGTGGAGGAGAGTGTGGAGGAGGCGGGCGTCGAGGCGGTCGTCCTCGGCACCCTGCGTCGCAACGAGGACGAGCAGCGGCGTTTCGCGCTGACTTTGGCGGAAGCCTTCGTTGCCGGGCTGGACATCGACTGGGGTCTTGAGGGTCGGACGGCGGACTTCCTGGAGTTGCCGACGTACGCCTTCCAGCGCGAGCGGTACTGGCTGGAGCCGGTTCCGTCCGGTTCGGGTGATCCGGCCGAGCTGGGGCTGGAGGGGCTCGGGCATGGTCTGTTGGGTGCGTTGGTGCCGGTGCCGGATTCCGATGGTGTGGTGCTGACGGGGTCGGTGTCGTTGCGGTCGCAGCCGTGGCTGGCCGAGCACGCGGTGTTCGGTACGGCGTTGCTTCCGGGGACGGCCTTCGTGGAGATGGCCCTGCGCGCCGGAGCGGAAGCCGGCACCCCCGTGGTGCGGGACCTGGTGCTGGAGGCGCCGCTGCTGGTGCCGGACCAGGGTGAGGTACGGCTCCACGTGAGCGTGGGCGGCGCGGACGAGGACGGTTGCCGGACGCTGGTGGTGCGCTCCCGTACCGACGAGGAGTGGACCGTACACGCCCGGGGTCTCCTGGCCGCCGAGGCCGTGGAAGAGCCCGTCCTCCCGCCCGTGACGTGGCCGCCGGCCGATGCGGAACCGGTGGACGTCTCGGCGCTGTATGAGGAGTTCGGTGCCGCCGGGTATGACTACGGGCCGTTCTTCCAGGGTGTGCGTGCCGTGTGGCGTGGGGCCGGGGAGGTGTTCGCCGAGGTCGGGTTGCCGTCCGGTGGTGGTGAAGGTTTCTCCGTGCATCCGGCGCTGCTGGACGCGGCCTTGCACGCGCTGGTGCTGATCGATCCGGGTGCGGAGGGTGTCGGAGAGCCGAGGCTGCCGTTCTCGTGGACGGGCGTGTCCCTGGTGTCCTCGGGTGTGACGGCGCTGCGCGTGCGGATCACCGAAGCCGGTGAGGGCGCGGTGTCCCTGTCGGCGACCGACACGGCCGGCCGGCCGGTGGTGTCCGTCGACTCGCTGGCGCTGCGCGCGGTCAGCCCCGAGCAGCTCCGGGCCGGGCAGGAGGGCCTGTACCGGCTGGAGTGGCAGCCGGTACCGGCCGCGCCCACGACCGGTGACGACCACCTGGTCCTGAACGCCGACCTGGACCTGGCCGCTCTCGGTGACTCCGTGCCCGGCATCGTCGTGGCCCCCGTCGCGGCGGATGAGGTGACGGAGGAACGTTTGGCCGGTGAGGCGCGGGCGGTCACCGAGCGGGTGCTCGCGCTGGTGCAGCGCTTCCTGAGCGAAGAGCGTTGGGCCTCGTCGCGGCTGGTGTTCGTCACCCGTGGTGCGGTGGCGGTGCGGCCGGGCGAGGAGGTGCCGGACCTTGCGGCGGCGCCGGTGTGGGGGCTGGTGCGTTCGGCGCAGCGGGAGCACCCGGGCCGGCTGTGGCTGGTCGACGGCGCCGAGCCGGACTCGGTGTCCACGCTGCCGCTGGAGCGGGAGCCGCAGTTGGCGGTGCGGGACGGCGCGTTGTTCGCGCCGAGGCTGGTGCGGCACCGTGCTTCCGCGGTGGATGCCGGCGGTGACATGGGCGGGACCGTGCTGCTCACGGGCGGTACCGGCACCGTGGGTGCTCTGGTGGCCCGGCACCTGGTCGTCGCGCACGGCGTGCGGCACCTGCTGCTGACCAGCCGGCGTGGCGAACAGGCCCCTGGTGCACCTGAGTTGGTGTCGGAGCTGACCGGGCTTGGTGCCCAGGTCACGGTGGCCGCCTGTGACGTGGCGGATGCCGACGCGCTGGCCGGTGTGCTGGCGGCGATCCCGGAGGACCGTCCGTTGTCCGCCGTGATCCACGCGGCCGGTGTGCTGGACGACGCCGTGGTCACCGGACTGACACCCGGCCACCTGGACCGGGTCCTGCGGCCGAAGATCGACGCCGCGGTCAACCTGCACCGGCTCACCCGCCACCACCACCTCAAGGCATTCGTCCTCTTCTCGGGAGCGGCGGCCACCTTCGGGAGCGCCGGGCAGGCGCACTACGCGGCGGCCAACATGTTCCTGGAGGCGCTGGCGGCACACCGTGCGGCGGCCGGGCTGCCCGGAACGGCCCTCGGCTGGGGCTTCTGGGCCGAACGCAGCGAGATGACGGAACACCTCGACACGGTCGCGATGCGCCGCATCTCCGGGATCGGCCTCGCCGAGATGACCTCGGAGCAGGGGCTCGAACTGTTCGACGCGGCGCTGCGTGCCGGGCAGACGTTCGTCCTGCCCGCCCTGCTCAACGAGGCGAGCCTGCGGGAGCAGGCTGCCGCGGGCAGCCTGCCGGCCATCCTGCGCGAACTGGTCCGCAGGCCCGCACGGCAGTCCGCCGCCCCGGCGGAGACCGGTCCGGTCACGGACGCCGGCACGCTGGCCGAGCGGCTGGCGGCGGCCTCCGAGGCGGAGCGGACGGAGCGACTGCGCGACCTGGTCTGCGCCCAGGCCGCCGGAGTCCTCGGACACGCGTCGGCGACCGCCGTCCAGGCCCACCAGACCTTCAAGGAGCTGGGGTTCGACTCCCTGGGCGCGGTGGAGCTGCGCAACCGGCTGATGCGGGCCACGGGTCTGCGCCTGTCCGCCACGCTGGCCTTCGACTACCCGACACCGGCCGCGCTCGCCGACTACCTGTGGGGCGAACTGCGGCCGGAGGAGGAGACGTTGGCCGACCGGGTGCTGAGCGACCTGGACGAACTGGAGTCCGCGCTCGCCACGCTGGCCCCCGACGAGCAGGCCCGCGACCGCGTCCTGAGCCGGATGCAGCAACTCGTCGCCAAGCACCTCGGCGGCGGCCTCGCCGGTGACGGCGAGCCGTCGGGTGCGGACCGGTTCGACGCGGCCAGCGACGACGAGCTGTTCGACTTCCTCGACAAAGGCATCTGACACCGGGGCCGGGCGACGGATCGCCAGGACTTTCACGCAAGGGGGAGAAAGTGAACACCGAGGACAAGCTGCGCTCGTACCTCAAGCAGGCTGCCGCCGATCTGCACGACACCCGTGAGCGCCTGCGCAAGGCGCAGGACGACGCCCACGAGCCGGTGGCGATCGTGGGGATGGGGTGCAGGTTCCCGGGTGGTGTGGGTTCGCCGGAGGATCTGTGGCGGTTGGTGGTGTCGGGTGCGGACGCCGTGTCGTCGTGGCCGACGGACCGTGGCTGGGACGTGGAGGGGCTGTACGACCCGGACCCGGACGCGGTGGGCAAGTCGTACTCGCGGTCGGGCGGATTCCTTTACGACGCCGCAGAGTTCGATGCCGACTTCTTCGGCATCTCACCGCGTGAGGCCCTGGCGACCGACCCGCAGCAGCGGCTGCTGCTGGAGACCTCCTGGGAGGCCGTCGAGCGGGCCGGCATCGACCCGGCGTCGCTGCGCGGCAGCCGCACCGGCGTGTACATGGGCCTGATGTACCAGGACTACGGGTCCCGGATCGGCAAGGCTCCGGACGAGCTGGAGGGATACCTCCTCAACGGCAGCGCGGGCAGCATCGCCGCCGGCCGGTTGTCGTACACGTTCGGTCTGGAGGGGCCGGCGGTGACGGTGGACACGGCGTGTTCGTCGTCGTTGGTGGCGCTGCATCTGGCGGTGCAGGCGCTGCGGCGCGGTGAGTGCTCGATGGCGTTGGCGGGCGGTGCCACGGTGATGTCGTCACCGGGCCTGTTCGTCGAGTTCAGCCGGCAGCGCGGCATGTCTCCCGACGGACGGTGCAAGGCGTTCGCCGAGGGTGCGGACGGCACGGGCTGGGCCGAGGGTGTGGGTGTGCTGGTGGTGGAGCGGTTGTCGGACGCTCTGCGGCTGGGTCATCCGGTGCTGGCCGTGGTCCGGGGTACGGCCGTCAACCAGGACGGCGCCAGCAACGGGCTCACCGCGCCCAACGGCCCCTCCCAGCAGCGAGTCATCCGCCAAGCGCTGGCCGACGCCCGGCTCGCCGCCACCGACGTGGACGCGGTGGAGGCGCACGGGACGGGAACGCGGCTCGGCGACCCGATCGAGGCCCAGGCGCTGCTGGCGACCTACGGTCAGGAGCGCACCGATGAACAGCCGCTGTTTCTGGGCTCGTTGAAGTCGAACATCGGACATGCGCAGGCGGCGGCGGGTGTGGGTGGTGTCATCAAGATGGTGATGGCGCTGCGGCACGGTGTGCTGCCGAAGACGCTGCATGTGGATGCGCCGTCGTCGCACGTGGACTGGTCGGCGGGTGCGGTGGAGTTGCTGACCGAGCAGCGGGAGTGGCCCGCGCTCGAGCGGCCGCGCCGGGCCGGTGTGTCCGCGTTCGGTGCCAGTGGCACCAACGCCCATGTGATCGTGGAGCAGGGTCCCGAGCCGGAGGCGGCCGCCTCCGTCGCGTCCCAGGGGCTGCTTCCCTGGGTGATCTCGGGCAGGTCGGTGGAGGCGTTGCGGGCGCAGGCCGAAGCGTGGCGTGCGTTCGTGGCCGGGCGTCCTGATGTGGATCTGGCCGGTGTGGCGGCGGGGTTGGTGGGGTCGCGGTCGGTGTTCGAGCACCGTGGTGTGGTGGTGGGCCGGGACCGGGGTGAGGTGCTGGCCGGTCTGGAGGTGTTGGCGTCGGGTGGTGTGGCGCCGGGTGTGGTGTCGGGTGTGGGTGTCGCCGGTCGGCGTGTGGTGTTCGTGTTTCCTGGTCAGGGGTCGCAGTGGGTGGGGATGGCGGCCGGGTTGTGGGAGTCGTCGTCGGTGTTCGCGGGGGCGATGGAGCGGTGTGAGGCTGCGTTGGCTCCGTTTGTGGACTGGTCGTTGTCCGCGGTGGTGCGGGGAGAAGCCGATGCGCCGGGATTTGACCGGGTGGATGTGGTGCAGCCGGTGTTGTTCGCGGTGATGGTGTCGTTGGCGGAGTTGTGGCGGTCGTGTGGTGTGGAGCCGGCGGCTGTGGTGGGTCATTCGCAGGGTGAGATCGCTGCTGCTTGTGTGGCGGGTGCGTTGTCGTTGGAGGACGCGGCGCGGGTGGTGGCGTTGCGTAGTGGTGCGTTGGGTGTGCTGGCGGGGCGTGGCGGGATGGTGTCCGTGGCGCTGCCCGTCGAGCGGGTGCAGGGTCTGCTGGGTGAGGGGTTGTCGGTGGCTGCGGTCAACGGGCCCGCCACGACGGTCGTGTCCGGTGACGTCGATGCGCTGGAGGCGCTGCTGGCCCGGTGTGAGGCCGATGGGGTGCGGGCCCGGCGTATCCCGGTCGACTACGCGTCGCATTCGGCGCATGTCGAGCAGATCCGTGAAGAGCTGCTGGAGCTGTTGGAGCCCGTGCGGCCCCAGGCGGGTCGGGTGCCGTTCTACTCCTCCGTCACGGGTCAGGTGACGGACGGCTCCGAGCTGGATGCCGAGTACTGGTACACGAATCTCCGGCAGACGGTCGATTTCCATGGCGCGACGAAGGCTCTTCTGGCTGACGGTTTCACTGCGTTCGTCGAGTCGAGTGCGCATCCGGTGCTGACGGCGTCGGTGGAGGAGAGTGTGGAGGAGGCGGGCGTCGAGGCGGTCGTCCTCGGCACCCTGCGTCGCAACGAGGACGAGCAGCGGCGGTTCGCGCTGACCCTGTCGGAAGCCTTCGTTGCCGGGCTGGACATCGACTGGGGTCTTGAGGGTCGCACGGCGGACTTCCTGGAGTTGCCGACGTACGCCTTCCAGCGCGAGCGGTACTGGCTGGAGCCGGTTCCGTCCGGTTCGGGTGATCCGGCCGAGCTGGGGCTGGAGGGGCTCGGGCATGGTTTGCTGGGTGCGTTGGTGCCGGTGCCGGATTCCGATGGTGTGGTGCTGACGGGGTCGGTGTCGTTGCGGTCGCAGCCGTGGCTGGCCGAGCACGCGGTGTTCGGTACGGCGCTGCTTCCGGGGACGGCCTTCGTGGAGATGGCCCTGCGCGCCGGGGCCGAGGTCGGTGCCGGTGCCGTGGAGGAACTGGTGCTGGAGGCGCCGCTGCTGCTCGCGGACGAGGAGGACGTCCGTCTGCATGTGAGCGTGGCCGGCGCGGACGACTCCGGACGCCGTACGGTCATCGTCCGCTCCCGTTCCGGCGACGAGGAATGGACCGTCCACGCGCGCGGAGTCGTCGCACCCGCCGCCTCCGACGAGCAGGCCGCTCCCGTCGCCTGGCCGCCGCCGGGCGCCGAGCCCATGGACGTCTCGGCGCTGTACGACGACTTCGGTGCCGCCGGGTATGACTACGGGCCGTTCTTCCAGGGCGTGCGTGCCGTGTGGCGTGGGGCCGGGGAGGTGTTCGCCGAGGTCGGGTTGCCGTCCGGTGGTGGTGAAGGTTTCTCCGTGCATCCGGCGCTGCTGGACGCGGCCTTGCACGCGCTGGTGCTGATCGATCCGGGTGCGGAGGGTGTCGGAGAGCCGAGGCTGCCGTTCTCGTGGACGGGCGTGTCCCTGGTGTCCTCGGGTGTGACGGCGCTGCGCGTACGGCTGGCCGAGACGGGTGAGGGCGCGGTGTCCCTGTCGGCGACCGACACGGCCGGCCGGCCGGTGGTGTCCGTCGACTCGCTGGCGCTGCGCGCCGTCAGCCCCGAGCGGCTCCGGGCCGGGCACGAGAACCTCTACCGGCTGGAATGGCAGCCGGTTCCGGCCGCGCCCACGACAGGTGACGGCCACCTCGTCCTGGACACCGACCTGCGACTTCCGGCTCTCGACGAGCCGGCGCCCGCCATCGTCGTGGCCCCCGTCGTAACCGGCGAGGACGGTGTGGCCGGTGAGGCGCGGGCGGTCACCGAGCGGGTGCTCGCGCTGGTGCAGCGGTTCCTGAGCGAAGAGGCCTGGGACTCCTCCCGGCTGGTGTTCGTCACCCGTGGTGCGGTGGCGGTGCGGCCGGGCGAGGAGGTGCCGGACCTTGCGGCGGCGCCGGTGTGGGGACTGGTGCGTTCGGCGCAGCGGGAGCACCCGGGCCGGCTGTGGCTGGTCGACGGCGCCGACGAGGCGAAGGCCGCGAGTGTCGCCGTAGGAGACGAGCCCCAGTCGGCGGTGCGGGACGGCCGCTGGTACGCCCCGAGGCTGGTGCGGCACCGTGCTTCCGCGGTGGATGCCGGCGGTGACATGGGCGGGACCGTGCTGCTCACGGGCGGTACCGGCACCGTGGGTGCTCTGGTGGCCCGGCACCTGGTCGTCGCGCACGGCGTACGGCACCTGCTGCTGACCAGCCGGCGTGGCGAACAGGCCCCCGGTGCGCCCGAGTTGGTCTCGGAGCTGACCGGGCTTGGTGCCCAGGTCACGGTGGCCGCCTGTGACGTGGCGGATGCCGACGCGCTGGCCGGTGTGCTGGCGGCGATCCCGGAGGACCGTCCGTTGTCCGCCGTGATCCACGCGGCCGGTGTGCTGGACGACGCCGTGGTCACCGGACTGACACCCGGCCACCTGGACCGGGTCCTGCGGCCGAAGATCGACGCCGCGGTCAACCTGCACCGGCTCACCCGCCACCACCACCTCAAGGCATTCGTCCTGTTCTCCTCCGCGGCCGGTGTGCTCGGCAGTCCCGGGCAGGGCAACTACGCCGCCGCCAACGTGTTCCTGGACGCTCTCGCCGCGCACCGCGCCGCGGCCGGACTGCCGGCGCTGTCGCTGCCGTGGGGTCTGTGGAGCGAGCGCAGTGAGCTGACGGCCTCGGTCACCGAGACGGGCGGGTCCGGCGTGCTGGGCCTGTCGTCCGAGGAGGCGCTGAGGCTCTTCGACGCGGCGTGGGGTTCCGCGGAGCCGGTGCTGCTGCCGATCCGCCTCGACCACGCGGCGCTCCGGCGTCAGGACGCGCTGCCGCCGGTGCTGCGGCACGAGGTGCGCCGTCGCGGGAACACCGGGCAGAGCGCCGTACGGTCCACGACCACGTCCGCCCGGGAACGGCTGCTCGGACTGCCGGAGGAGGAGCGCCCGGCGGCCCTGCTGGACCTGGTGCGTACCCACGCCGCCGCCGTGCTGGGACACACCGCGACCGGCTCGGTGACGGCGGAACGCGCCTTCAACGAGCTGGGATTCGACTCGCTCACCGCCGTCCAGCTGCGCAACCAGCTGAGTGCGGCGACCGGGGTGAAACTCCCGCCGACCGTCGTGTTCGACCACCCGACCCCGGCCGACCTGGCCGACCACCTCCACGGAGAGCTGTTCGGCGGCGACGGCGAGACGGGAGCCGATCCGTCCGGTGTCCTGGCGGAGCTGGACCGGCTGGAGTCCGTCCTGCTGTCTTCCGCCGACCGGCTCGCGGACCCGGAGCGGGTGTCGTCCCGGCTGCGCGCCCTCGCCGCGAAGGTCGCCGGCACGGGCGGCGGCGACACGGACATCGACCAGGAAATCGCCTCGGCCACAGCTGACGAGCTGCTCGGCCTCATCGACAAGGAATTCGGCTCCGTGTGACCCGAACCGGTTCCGGGCGATGAGCGGCACTTCCACGTGATCTTCGAAAGGCATTGGGCAAGGCGATGGCAGAGCAGGAAAAACTCCTTGAGTACCTGAAGCGGATGACGGCCGACCTCCGGCAGGCGAACCAGAGGCTCAGCGACGTCGACGCCAAGGCGCACGAGCCGGTGGCCATCGTCGGGATCGGCTGCCGGTTCCCCGGCGGAGTGCGGTCCCCGGAGGAGCTGTGGGAGCTGGTGGCCGGCGGCACGGACGCCATCTCCGGCTTCCCGGCCGACCGCGGCTGGGACCTGGAGGGCCTCTACGACCCGGACCCGGAGGCACGCGGCAAGGTCTACGCCCGGCAGGGCGGGTTCCTGCACGACGCGGCCGAGTTCGACGCCGGGTTCTTCGGGATCTCGCCGCGTGAGGCGCTGGCGATGGACCCGCAGCAGCGGCTGCTGCTGGAGACGTCGTGGGAGGCCGTCGAGCGGGCCGGTATCGACCCGGCGTCGCTGCGCGGCAGCCGCACCGGCGTCTACATGGGCCTGATGTACCACGACTACGCCGTCCACGCCGCCGGTGTGCCGGAGGACCTGGAAGGACACCTCGGCACCGGTACGGCGGGCAGCATCGCGGCCGGACGCATCGCGTACACCTTCGGTCTGGAGGGCCCCACCCTCACGGTGGACACCGCGTGTTCGTCGTCGCTGGTCACGCTGCACCTGGCGGTGCAGGCGCTGCGGCGCGGCGAGTGCTCGATGGCGCTGGCGGGCGGCGTGACGGTGATGTCGTCGCCGGCCGCGTTCCTGGACTTCAGCCGGCAGCGCGGGCTGTCCCCGGACGGGCGGTGCAAGGCGTTCGCCGAGGACGCGGACGGCACCGGCTTCGGCGAGGGCGTGGGTGTCCTCGTCGTGGAGCGGCTGTCGGACGCGCTGCGGCTGGGTCATCCGGTGCTGGCCGTCGTCCGGGGGAGTGCCGTCAATCAGGACGGTGCCAGTAATGGGCTGACGGCGCCGAACGGGCCGTCGCAGCAGCGGGTGATCCGGCAGGCGCTGGCCGACGCCCGGCTCGGTGCCGCCGATGTGGACGCGGTGGAGGCGCACGGCACGGGGACGCGGCTGGGTGATCCGATCGAGGCACAGGCGCTCATCGCGACCTATGGGCAGGAGCGGCCCGTCGAACGGCCGTTGTTCCTCGGGTCGTTGAAGTCGAACATCGGGCACGCGCAGGCCGCCGCGGGCGTCGGCGGGGTCATCAAGATGGTGATGGCGCTGCGGCACGGTGTGCTGCCGAAGACCCTGCATGTGGGCGAGCCGTCGTCACATGTGGACTGGTCCGCCGGTGCGGTGGAGTTGCTGACCGAGCGGCGGGAGTGGCCCGCGGTCGACCGGCCGCGCCGGGCCGCCGTGTCCTCCTTCGGACTCAGCGGCACCAACGCCCACGTCATCCTCGAACAGGTCACCGCGCCCGAACCGGAAGCCGTCTCCCGCCCGCCGCACGGGCCGCTGCCCCTGGTGCTCTCGGCCAAGACCGAGACGGCCCTGCGCGCACAGGCCGAGCGGCTGCACGCCTTCGTCGCCGAGCGGCCCGGACTCGACCTGGTCGACACCGCGTACTCGCTGCTGCGCCGCCGCGCCGGCTTCGACCACCGGGCCGTCGTCCTGGCCGGAGACCGCGCCGAACTGCTGGCCGGCCTCGCCGCCCTGGCCGCCGGCGAACCCTCTCCGCACGTGGTGCGCGGCACGCGCGACGACGACGGCAAACTTGCCTTCCTGTTCACCTTCCAGGGCAGCCAACGCCTCGGCATGGGCCGCGAGTTGTACGACACCTTCCCGGCCTACGCCGCGGCCTTCGACGAGGTGTGCGCCGCCCTGGACCCGCGTCTCGGCCGGCCGCTGAAGGACATCGTCTTCGCGGCCGAGGACAGCCCCGAGGCCGCGCTGCTGGCCCAGGCCGAGTACGGCCACCCGGCGGTGTTCGCCCTGGAGGTCGCCCTCTACCGGCTCCTCGAACACTGGGGCATCCGGCCCGACGTCGTCTTCGGCGGCTCCAACGGCGACTCGGCCCTCCTGCACGTCACCGGGGCGCTGTCGCTCAAGGACGCGGCGGCCTTCGTCGCCACCCGGGGACGGCTGCTCCAGCGGACACCGCCCGGCGGCACCATGGTCGCGATCGAGGCGTCCGAGGAAGAGGTCCGCGCCTCCCTGGAGGGCCGCACCGGCATCGTGGACATCGCCCTGGTCAACGGCCCTCGCCAGGTCGTCGTCTCCGGTGACGAGGAACTCGTCGCGCGGATCGGCGAGGAGTGGCGGGCCGCCGGCCGGCGCACCCACCAGATGTCCTTCGGGCGGGCGTTCCACTCCGCGCACATGGAACCGGTCCTCGAACCGTTCGTCGCCGCCGTCCGGAGCCTGGACTTCCACCGGCCGCGCATCCCCGTCGTCAACTGCCTCGACGGCCGGCTCGCCGACCCAGACGAGCTGTGCTCCCCGGAATACTGGGGCCGCCATGTCCGGGGCGCCGTACGGTTCCTGGACGGCATGCGCACCCTGGAGGCCGAGGGCGTGCGCACCTACCTGGAACTCGGCCCGGTCGCGATGCAGTCCCTGATGGGCCGCGAATGCCTCGCCGAGGACAGCGACGCCGTGCTGCTGCCGACCCTCGCCGAGGGCCGCCCCGAGCCCGACACCCTGCTGACCGCCCTCGCCCACCTGTACGCGCGCGGCGCCGACATCGACGCCGACGCCTTCTTCGGCCGGTTCGCCCCGCGCCGCACCGACCTGCCCACCTACGCCTTCGACCACGCCCACTACTGGCTCGCCGACTCCCCGGCCACCGGCTCCGCCCGCCCCGCCGAACTGGGCCTCGGCGCCGCCGACCACCCCTTGCTCGGCGCCGCGGTGTCGGTGGCCGGCGCCGACGAACTGCTGCTCACCGGGCGGCTGTCGCTGCGCACCCACCCGTGGCTCGCGGACCACGCGGTGGCCGGCACCGTGCTGCTGCCCGGCACCGCTTTCGCCGACCTGGCGCTCCACGCGGCCGACCTGTCCGGCTGCCGCGCGATCGAGCAGCTGACCCTTCAGTCCCCGCTCGTCCTGCCCGGACAGGGCACCGTACAGATCCAGTTGGCCGTCGGCGGTGCCGACGCGACCGGCCACCGGGCACTGACCGTCTTCGCCCGGCCCGACGACGTACCCGACCGGCCCTGGACCCGGCACGCCACCGCCACCCTGGCCCCCGGCGGCCCCGACGAGCCCGGCTTCGACCTCGCCGTCTGGCCGCCGCAGGGAGCCCGGCCGCTGCCCGTGGAGGCGCTGTACGACGACCTCGCCGCCGCCGGACTCGACTACGGCCCGGCCTTCCGGGGCGTCCGCGCGGCCTGGCGGCGCGGCGCCGAGATCTACGCCGAGGTCGCCCTGACCGGCGAACCGGCCGAGGGCTACGGCGTGCACCCCGCCCTCCTGGACAGCGCGCTGCACGCCTGGAGCCTCGCCGCACCGGCCGGCGAGGACCGGCCGCGGCTGCCGTTCCACTGGTCCGGCGTACGGCTCCACGCGACCGGCGCCGACACGCTCCGGGTACGGCTGGCCCCGGCCGGCCAGGACGCGATGAGCCTCGCGGTCGCCGACCCGACCGGAGCGCCGGTGGCGTCCGTCGACGCGCTGACCGTACGACCCGTCACCGCCGACGCGCTGCGCACCTCGCCCGTCGCGGACGCCCTGTACCGGCTCGACTGGCTGCCCACGGACCCGGCACAGCCGCTGACCTCCGGCCGCTGGGCCGGTGTCGGCCCCGCCGCGGACGACCACTACCCGGACCTGGGGGCCCTCGCCGCGGCGCTCGACGCCGGTACCGCGCTGCCGGACGCCGTAATCGTCCGCGAGCGGCCCGGAACGGACGACCTGCACGACGCCCTCCACCGCACGCTGCGGCTGCTGCGAGCCTGGCTGGCCGACGACCGCTTCGCCGCCGCCCGCCTGGTCCTCGTCACCAGCGGCGCGACGGGGGAGCAGGTCACCCACCCGGCCGCCGCCGCGCTGCACGGCCTGGTGCGCTCCGCGCAGACCGAACACCCCGGCCGGTTCGTCCTGGTCGACACCGACCGGCCCGAAGCCCCGCCGACGGAGGCCGTACTCGGCACCGAGCCACAGTTCCTGGTCCGCGCCGGCACCTGGTCGGTGGGCCGGCTGGCGCGGGCCGAGGCCACCGGGGAGGCTCCGGCCACCACCGAGCCCGTCCCCGCCTTCCGTCCCGGCGGAACCGTCCTGGTCACCGGCGGCACCGGCACCCTCGGCGCCGCCGTGGCGCGGCACCTGGTGGCGGCGCACGGGGTGCGGCACCTGCTGCTCACCAGCCGGCGGGGGCCGGCCGCCGAGGGCGCCGAGGCGCTGGCGGCCGAACTGGGCGCACTCGGCGCGAGCGTGTCGGTCGTCGCCTGCGACGTCGCCGACCGGACCGCCCTCGCCGCGACGCTCGCCGCCGTCCCCGCCGCACACCCGCTGACCGGGGTCGTGCACACGGCCGGGATCGTCGCCGACGGGCTCCTGGAATCCCTCACCCCGGAGCAGGCCGACGCGGTCCTGCGGCCCAAGGCCGACGCCGCGCTCCACCTCCACGAACTCACCCGGGACACGGACCTGGACCAGTTCGTGCTGTTCTCCTCCGCCGCCGGAGTGTTCGGCGGCGCGGGACAGAGCGCCTACGCGGCGGCCAACGCCTTCCTGGACGGCCTGGCCGCCCACCGCCGCGCGGCCGGCCTGCCCGCGCTGTCGCTGGCCTGGGGCCTGTGGGGCGAGCGCAGCGGCATCACCGGCCACCTGGCCGGGACGGACCTCGCGCGCATCGAACGGGCCGGGTTCCTCCCGCTCACCGTCGAGGACGGACTCGCGCTCTTCGACGCCTGCCTCACCGCCGACCGGGCGGCCCTGCTCCCTATGCGCCTGGACACCGCGCCCCGGCCCGGCCGGGAGGTGCCGCCGCTGCTCGGCGGCCTGGTCCGCACCGCCCGCCGCGCCGCCCGGACGGCCACCGCGCCCGCCGCGACGCTGCGCGACCGGCTGCTCGCGCTGCCCGCCGCCGAACGCGACGTCCTGCTGCTCGACCTGGTCCGCGGCCACGCCGCGACCGTCCTCGGCCACACGGCACCCGACGCCATCGGCGCCCGGGCGACCTTCCGCGACCTCGGCGTCGACTCGCTCAGCGCCGTCGAACTGCGCAACGCGCTCAGCCCCCTCACCGGCCTGGCCCTGCCTCCCACCCTCGTCTTCGACTACCCGACCCCGGCCGCGCTGGCGGAGTACCTGCGCCGGGAACTCCTGGCCGAGCACACCGACACCGACACCGACCGGCCCGCCGCCGGCACCGGAGCGGAGGACGAGCCGGTGGCCATCGTCGGGATCGGCTGCCGGTTCCCCGGCGGAGTGCGGTCCCCGGAGGAGCTGTGGGAGCTGGTGGCCGGCGGCGCGGACGCCATCTCCGGCTTCCCCGTCGACCGCGGCTGGGACCTGGAGGGCCTCTACGACCCGGACCCGGGCGTACGCGGCAAGGTCTACACCCGTGAAGGCGGGTTCCTGCACGACGCGGCCGAGTTCGACGCCGGGTTCTTCGGGATCTCGCCGCGTGAGGCGCTGGCGATGGACCCGCAGCAGCGGTTGCTGCTGGAGACGTCGTGGGAGGCCGTCGAGCGGGCCGGTATCGACCCGGCGTCGCTGCGCGGCAGCCGTACCGGCGTCTACATGGGCCTGATGAACCGTGACTACCTCACCCGGCTGCGCGCCATCCCCGAGGAGCTGGAGGCGTTCCGCGGCACCGGCACGGCGGGCAGCGTGGCGGCCGGACGGCTGTCGTACACCTTCGGCCTGGAGGGCCCGGCCGTCACGGTCGATACGGCGTGTTCGTCGTCGCTGGTCACGCTGCACCTGGCGGTGCAGGCGCTGCGGCGCGGCGAGTGCTCGATGGCGCTGGCGGGCGGGGTGACGGTGATGTCGTCGCCGGCCGCGTTCCTGGACTTCAGCCGGCAGCGCGGGCTGTCCCCGGACGGGCGGTGCAAGGCGTTCGCGGAGGACGCGGACGGCACCGGCTGGGCCGAGGGCGCCGGTGTGCTGGTGGTGGAGCGGCTGTCGGACGCGCTGCGGCTGGGACATCCGGTGCTGGCGGTGGTCCGGGGGAGTGCCGTCAATCAGGACGGTGCCAGTAATGGGCTGACGGCGCCGAACGGGCCGTCGCAGCAGCGGGTGATCCGGCAGGCGCTGGCCGACGCCCGGCTCGGTGCCGCCGATGTGGACGCGGTGGAGGCGCACGGGACGGGGACGCGGCTGGGCGACCCGATCGAGGCGCAGGCGCTCATCGCGACCTATGGGCAGGAGCGGCCCGTCGAACGGCCGTTGTTCCTGGGATCGTTGAAGTCGAACATCGGACATGCGCAGGCCGCCGCGGGTGTGGGTGGCGTCATCAAGATGGTGATGGCGCTGCGGCACGGTGTGCTGCCGAAGACGCTGCATGTGGGCGAGCCGTCGTCGCACGTGGACTGGTCCGCCGGTGCGGTGCAGTTGCTGACCGAGCGGCGGGAGTGGCCCGCGCTCGACCGGCCGCGCCGGGCCGCCGTGTCCTCCTTCGGACTCAGCGGCACCAACGCCCACGTCATCCTCGAACAGGCCCCGGAAACCGCCGAGTCCACGTCGACGGACCTCGGTCCGGTTCCCTGGGTGGTCTCCGGCAGGACCGAGGCGGCGCTGCGCGCACAGGCCGAGCGGCTGCACGCCTTCGTCACCGAACGCCCCGGACTCGACCTGGCCGCGGCCGGACACGCCCTGCTGACCACCCGGACCACGTTCGAGCACCGCGCCGTGGTACTCGCCGAGGACCGCGCCGAACTCCTGCGCGCACTGGCCGCCGTGGCCGCCGGCGAACCCGCCGCCGAGGTCGCCGAGGGCCGGCGCGGCTCCGGCCGGCTCGCCGTCCTCTTCACCGGCCAGGGCAGCCAACGCCTGGGAATGGGCCGGGAGTTGTATAACACCTACGGCGTCTACGCCACGGCCTTCGACGAGGTGTGCGCCGCTCTGGACCCGCACCTCGGACGGCCGCTGAAGGACATCGTCTTCGCCGGCCCGGACAGCCCCGAGGCCGGTCTGGTCCACCAGACCGGATTCACCCAGCCCGCCGTGTTCGCCCTGGAGGTCGCCCTCTACCGGCTCCTCGAACACTGGGGCGTCCGGCCCGACGCCGTGGCCGGGCACTCCATCGGCGAGCTGGCCGCCGCGCACGTCACCGGCGTCCTCTCGCTGCCGGACGCCGCCGCCCTGGTCGCGGCGCGCGGACGGCTGATGCAGGACCTGCCGGCGGGCGGCGCCATGGTCGCCGTACAGGCCACCGAGTCCGAGGTCCTCGACCTCCTCGGCGAGGCCGGCGGCCGGGCCGGTGTCGCCGCCGTCAACGGGCCGGCCGCCGTCGTCCTGTCCGGCGCCGAGGACGCCGTGCTGGACCTCGCCGAACGGCTGCGCGGCCTGGGCCGCAAGACCAAGCGGCTGGAGGTCAGCCACGCCTTCCACTCACCGCTCATGGACCCCATGCTGGACGCCTTCGCCGAGGTGGCGCGGAGCGTGCGGTACGGCGAGGCCGGGACGCCGTTCGTCTCCACCGTGACCGGCGGACCGGTACCGGCGGAGGAACCGGGCAGTCCCGAGTACTGGGTACGGCACGTACGGCAGCCCGTGCGCTTCCACGACGCCGTGAACGCGCTGGCGGCCGACGGGGTGACCACCTTCCTGGAGGTCGGCCCGGACGGCGTGCTGTCCGCGATGGGTCCCAACTGCCTCGCGGCGGACGCCGCTTCCGTCACCTTCGTGCCGAGCCTGCGCGGCGGCGCCGACGAGGCGCAGAGCCTCACCAAGGCCGTGGTCCGGCTGCACGCGCACGGCGTCGCCGTGGACTGGGCGGCGTTCTGCGGCACCCCGGTGGACTGGTCGGCGGCGCTCGACGGACCCCGCCCGCCCCGCACCGAGCTGCCCACCTACGCCTTCCAGCGGCAGCGGTACTGGCTCGACGCGCCGCCCGCCGGGCCGGAGGACCTGGGCGCGGCCGGGCTCGGCGCGGCGGACCACCCGCTGCTGGGCGCCGCCGTCGAACTGCCCGGCTCCGACGGAATGGTGTTCACCGGCCGCCTCGCCGCCGGCACCCACCCCTGGCTCGCCCAGCACACCCTCGGCGGAACACCGGTGCTGCCCGCCTCGGCCGTGCTGGAGACGGTCCTGCGCGCCGGGGACCGGACCGGCTGCGGCGCGATCGAGGACCTCGCCCTGGACGCGCCGCTCGTCCTGCCGGAGCGGGCGGCGGTCCAACTGCGGCTGACGGTCGGTCCGTTCGCCGACGGCCACCGCACCGTCGAACTGCACACGCGGCCCGAGGGCACGTCCGGCCCCGGCGGCTGGACCCGCAACGCCCACGGCACCCTGAGCCCCGCCGCAGAGACCCCGCCCGTGGACACCACCCTCACCACCTGGCCTCCCACCGGTGCCGCACCGGTCGCGGCCGACGAGCTGTACGGGCTGCTCGCGGCGGCCGGACTCGAACACGGTCCGGCGTTCCACGCCGTACGGGCCGTGTGGCGCCGGGACACGGAGCTGTTCGCCGAGGTCGCCCTCGGGCCGGACGAGGCACGGGACGCGGCGCGGTACGGCATCCACCCCGTCCTGCTGGACGGCGCGCTGCACCCGCTCGGCCTGACCGGTCCGGCCGGGCCGCTGCCCGTGTCCTGGTCCGGCGTGACCCTGCGCGCCACCGGGGCCACGAGCGTCCGGGTCCGGGTCGCCCCGGTCGCGCCGGACGCCGTCTCGCTGCTGCTGACCGATCCGGCCGGACTGCCGGTCGCCTCCGCCGACCGGGTGACCCTGGGCCCCGTACCGGCCGACCTGCCCCGCCCGGCGGCGGACCGCACCGCGCCCGCGTCCCCGCCGGCCCGACGCACGGTCACCGCCGCGCCCGCCGCGGCGCCCGGGGCCAGGGAGCGGCTGCTCGCGCTGGCACCGGACGAGCGGGCCCGCACCCTGCTGGACATCGTCCGCCGGGGCACCGCCGTGGTCTTCGGGCACACCGGTCCCGACGACGTGGACCCCACGCAGTCCTTCAAGGACATCGGCATCGACTCGCTCACCGCCGTGGAACTGCGCGACCAGGTGACGGCGGCCACCGGCCTCCAGGTGCCGCCGACCGTGCTGTTCGACTGCCCCACCCCCGCCGCGCTCGCCGAGCGGCTCGCGGAGGAGGCCGCGGCCGAGCTGTCCGGTGTTCGCGCACTCCACCGCGAACTGGACCGGCTGGAGGAGCTGCTGGCCGCGCTGCCCGGCGCCGGCCCGGAACGCGAGGAGATCCACGCCCGGCTGCGGGCCCTCACCGGCGCCCCGGAGCGGCCGGTGGACCGCGCGCCGGCGACCGACCTGGAGTCGGCCACCGCCGAGGAGATCTTCGACCTGCTGGACGCCGAACTGGAGTCGCCGTGAGCACGGAAACTGTGACCAACGAGGCGAAGTACCTCGACTACCTCAAGCGCGCGACGGCCGACCTGCGCGAGGCCCGGCGGCAGGTGCGCGAACTGACCGAGAGCCGGCACGAACCGGTGGCGATCATCGGCATGAGCTGCCGCTACCCGGGCGGGGTCGAGGACCCGGACGGGCTGTGGGAGCTGGTGTCCGAGGGCCGGGACGCCATCACCGGCTTCCCGGACAACCGCGGCTGGCCGGACGACGCGGCGGGCCGGGGCGGATTCCTGCACCGCGCCGACGAGTTCGACGCCGACTTCTTCGGCATCTCCCCGCGCGAGGCCCTGGCCATGGACCCCCAGCAGCGGCTGCTGATGGAGGCGGCCTGGGAGGCGTTCGAGGCGGCCGGGCTGGACCCGTCGGCCGTCCGCGGCGAGCCGGTCGGCGTCTTCACCGGACTGAACCTGCACGACTACGCCACCCGGGCCGAGGCCATCCCCGCCGAGGCGATGGGCTACCTCAGCACCGGCAACTCCGGCAGCGTCGCCTCCGGGCGGATCGCCTACTTCCTCGGCCTGGAGGGCCCGGCCCTCACCGTCGACACCGCCTGCTCCTCCTCCCTGGTGGCGCTGCACCTGGCCGCGCAGGCGCTGCGGCGCGGAGAGTGCGCGATGGCCCTGGCCGGCGGCGCCACCGTGATGAGTTCGCCCGGCGCGTTCGCGGACTTCGGCGCCCAGGGCGGCCTGGCCCCCGACGGGCGCTGCAAGTCCTTCGCCGCCGCGGCCGACGGCACCGCGTGGGGCGAGGGCGTGGGCCTGCTGCTGCTGGAACGGCTGTCCGACGCCCGGCGGCTCGGCCACCCGGTGCTGGCCGTGGTGCGGGGCAGCGCGGTCAACCAGGACGGCGCCAGCAACGGCCTGACCGCGCCCAACGGACGCGCCCAGCGCCGGGTGATCCGGCAGGCCCTCGCCGACGCCCGGCTGAAGCCCGGTGACGTCGACGCCGTCGAGGCGCACGGCACCGGCACCCGGCTCGGCGATCCGATCGAGGCCCAGGCCCTGCTCGCCACGTACGGCCAGAACCGGCCGGCCGGACGGCCGCTGCGGCTCGGCTCGCTGAAGTCGAACATCGGGCACACCATGGCGGCGGCCGGTGTCGGCGGCGTGATCAAGATGGTGCAGGCCATGCGCCACGGCACCCTGCCGCGCACGCTGCACGTCGACGAGCCGTCCCCGCGGATCGACTGGTCGGCCGGGTCCGTCGAGCTGCTGACCGAGGCCCGGCCGTGGCCCCGCGCGGACCACCCGCGCCGCGCCGCCGTCTCCTCCTTCGGCATGAGCGGCACCAACGCCCACGTCGTCCTGGAACAGTTCGAGGAACAGCCCGAGGCACCGGCCACAACACCGCCCGGCGAACCCGCGCCCGGAACGACGACCACCGCGACGGACGCCGCCACGGCGCCACACCCCGGAGCCACGGCCACGGCCACGGCCGCGGGCGCCGCCGCCGGAGCAGCCTCGGCCGGAGCCGCCCCCGGGACGACCCGGGCCGGTGCGGTCGCCCTCGGGGCAGCCCCGGCCGGAGCGGCCCCCGCCGACGCACCCCTGCCCTTCCTCCTCTCCGCCCGTACCCCCGGGGCCCTGCGGGCGCAGGCCGGTCGGTTGCGTGCGCATCTGGCCGACCGCCCGGAGCTGCCCGTGGCCGACGTGGCCTGGTCGCTGGTCACCGGGCGGGCCGCGCTGGACCACCGCGCGGTCGTGGTCGCCGAGGCCCGCGACGAACTGCTCGCCCGGCTCGGCGCCCTCGCGGACGGACAGGACGCGCCCGGGACGGTGCGCGGCACCACCGCCGCCCGCGCGGCCGGCCGTACCGCCTTCGTCTTCCCCGGCCAGGGCTCCCAGTGGCCGGGCATGGCCACCGGACTCGCCGCCGCCGCCCCGGTGTTCCGGGACCGGCTGCGGGCCTGCGAGGAGGCGCTCGCCCCGCACGTGGACTGGTCGCTGACCGCCGTGCTGCGCGGCGACCCGGACGCGCCCTCACCGGACCGGGTGGACGTGGTCCAGCCCGCCCTGTTCGCCGTCATGGTGTCGCTGGCCGCGCTGTGGCGGTCCTACGGCGTCGAGCCGGACGCCGTCGCCGGGCACTCGCAGGGCGAGATCGCGGCGGCCTGTGTCGCCGGCGCCCTGTCGCTGGAGGACGCCGCGCTCGTCGTCGCGCTGCGCAGCCAGGTGCTGACCCGGCTGGCCGGAGGCGGCGGCATGATGTCGGTCGCGCTCCCCGCCGGCCGGGTGGCTCCCCGGCTCGCCCCGTGGGCGGACCGGCTCGCCGTCGCCGCCGTCAACGGCCCCGGCGCCACCGTGGTGGCCGGCGAGGCCGCGGCCCTGGACGCGTTCCGCGCGGCCGCCGAGGCGGACGGCGTACGGATCCGCCGCATCCCGGTGGACTACGCCTCCCACTCGCCGCAGGTCGAGGCCGTCCGCGAGGACCTGCTCGCCCGGCTGGCCGCCGTCACGCCCAAGCCCGCCGAGGTGCCCTTCTACTCGTCCGTCACCGGCACCCGGCTCACCGGCACCGAGCTGGACGCCGGGTACTGGTACCGCAACCTGCGCCGGACCGTGCGGTTCGAGGAGACGGTACGGCTGCTCGTCGAGGACGGCGTCCGGTACTTCGTGGAGGCGAGCCCGCACCCCGTGCTCGCCGGCGGCATGACGGAGACGGCCGAGACCACCGAGGCCGGCCACGCCGTCACCGTGACCGGCTCGCTGGCGCGCGACGAGGGAGACCTCGGCCGCTTCCTGGCCTCGGCCGCCGAACTCCACGTACGCGGCGGTGCCGTCGACTTCACCGCCGCCCTCCCGGCCGGCCGGCGCGTGGAGCTGCCCCGCTACGCCTTCCAGCGGCGCTCGTACTGGCTGGCGTCCACCCCCGCCGTCGCCCTGCCCGCCGTGTCCGCTCCCGCCGCCGCGGCGGAGGACACCGAGACGCTGCCGGCGGTCCTGGCGCGGCTCGCCGACGACGCGGAGCGCACGGCCGCGGTCACCGAGCACGTCCGCGCGGCCGCCGCCGCCGTCCTGGGCCACGCCGGCCCGGAGGACGTCGACCCCGACCGGTCCTTCGTGGAACTCGGCTTCGAGTCCCTGACGGCGCTCCAACTGCGCAACCGGCTGCGGGACTCCACCGCGCTGCCGCTGCCCGCCACCCTGGTCTTCGACCATCCCACGGCGCGCGCACTGGCCGCCCACCTCGCCGAGCGGCTGGCCGGGACGCCCGGCGAACCGGCCGGCGACCCGCTGACCGGGCTGTTCCGGCAGGCCCACCTGACCGGCAGACTCACCGAGGGCTTCACGCTGCTGACCGCCGCCGCGGCCCTGCGGCCCGACTTCGCCCGGCGCGCCGACGCCGATCGCTGGCCCGCCCCGGTCCGTATCACCGCCGGCACCGGAGACCTCGCCGTGCTGTGCTTCCCCTCGCTCAGCGCCGTCTCCGGCCCGCAGGAGTACCTGCGGCTCGGCGCGGCCCTCGGCACCGCCGGCGAGGTCTGGGCGCTGCCCCACCCCGGCTTCGGCCCCGGCGAACCACTGCCCCGCACCGCCGCGGCACTGACCGCCGCGCACGCCGAGACCGCCCTCGAACTCGCCGCCGGCCGCCCGCTGGTCCTCCTCGGCCGCTCCTCCGGCGGCTGGATCGCGCACGCCGTCGCCGAGCACCTGGCCGCGCTCGGCACCCCGGCCGCCGCCGTCGTCCTGGCCGACACCTTCTCCCGCGCCGCCGACCGCTCCAGCACCCGGCTGATGGTCTCGCAGCTGCTGGAGAACGAGGAGGCCGCCGAACTCCTCGACGACCAGCGGCTGGTGGCGATGGGCGGCTACTTCCGTGCCTTCGCGGACTGGACCCCGCACCCCCTGGACACCCCCGTGCTGCTGCTGCGCGCCACCGCCGAGGTGCCCGGCGCCGAGCAGGGCGCACGCGGGGCCGGCTGGGAGCACGCCCAGCACGTGGTCGACGTACCCGGCGACCACTTCTCGATGCTCGACACCCACCATCGGACAACCGCCGACGCCATCGCGTCCTGGCTGCGCACGGAGGTACGGGGATGACCAACACCCCCACCGCACACGAACTCTGGCTCCGCCCCTACCACCCGGCGCCCCAGGACAGCGACCTGACGCTGGTCTGCTTCCCGCACGCGGGCGGCTCCGCCAGCTACTTCCGCCCCCTCGCGGACGCCCTCGCCGACACCGCCGAGGTGCTGCCGGTGCAGTACCCGGGACGGCAGGACCGGCGCGCCGAACCACCGCTCACCTCGGTCGCCCGGCTCGCCGACGAGATCGTCACCGTGCTGGAATCGCTGCCCCGGCGCCGGCTGGTGCTGTTCGGGCACAGCATGGGCGCCTGCGTGGCCTTCGAGGTGGCCCGCCGGATCGAGCGGGGCTCCTCCCTGGACCTGCGCGGACTGATCGCCTCCGGCCGCACCGCCCCGCCCACGCTGCGCGACACCAAGGTCCGCTTCATGGACGACGACGCGGTCATCGGCGAGATCCGCCGCCTGAACGGCACCGACGACCGGCTGCTCCTGGACGACGACGTCATCCGGATGATCATGCCGGCCATCCGCGGCGACTACCTGGCGGTGGAGTCGTACCGGTACGAGCCCGGGCCGCCCCTGCGCTGCCCGGTCAGCGTGCTCGTCGGCGACGACGACCCGCAGGTCACGCTCGCCGAGGCCGAGGAGTGGCGCGCGCACACCGCGGGCGACTTCCGCCTGCGCGCCTTCCCCGGCGGCCACTTCTACCTGGCCGAGCAGAAGGACCGGGTGGTCCGGGCGCTCGCCGAGGACCTGGCCCGCTTCCGCTGACCGCACCCCCGCACGGGCCGGCGCCCCCCTCGCCGGCCCCACCCCCCGACACAGAAAGAACGATCGATGGCAAACGAAGCGGCTGCCCCGGCACGCCCGCCGTTCGGACTGACCGTCCTCGCCGTGTCCCTGCCGATGTTCATGGTCGCGCTGGACAACCTGGTGGTCACCAACGCCCTGGCGTCCATCCGGCGCGACCTGGACGCCTCGGTGCAGGGCCTGCAGTGGGTCACCAACAGCTACATCCTGGGCTTCGCCGGCCTGCTGCTGGTCGCGGCCGGCCTCGGCGACCGCTACGGGCGCCGCAAGGTGTTCGTCTCCGGGCTGACGCTGTTCGTGCTGTTCTCCGTCGGCTGCGCGCTGTCCACCTCCACGGCCGCGCTCATCACGCTGCGCGCCCTTCAGGGCATGAGCGCGGCGGCCGTCCTGCCGCTGTCGCTGACGATGCTGACCGTGGCCGTGCCGCCGGAGAAGCGGGGCGTGGCGATCGGCGTGTGGTCCAGCATCAGCAGCCTCGCCGTCGGCATCGCCCCGCTGATCGGCGGCGCCGTCACCACCGGCATCGGCTGGCACTGGCTGTTCTGGCTGAACGTCCCGATCGGACTCGTCGCCGTGCCGCTGGTGCTGCGCGTGCACCGCGAGAGCCGGGGCGCCGCCGCCGGACTGGACCCGCTCGGGCTGCTGCTCGGCGCGGCCGGCGTGCTCGCCCTGGTCTGGGCCATCGTGGACAGCAGCGACCACGGCTGGACCTCCGGCCGGGTCCTCGGCCTGTACGCCGCGGCGGCCGTCCTGCTGCTGGCGTTCGTGCTGTGGGAGCGCCGCGCCGCCGAACCGCTGCTGCCGCTCAGGATCTACCGCAGCCGCGCCTTCACCCTGACCAACCTCTCGTCACTGGCCGTGTACTTCGGCCTGTTCGGATCGATCTTCTTCCTCGCCCAGTACCTCCAGGTGGCCCGCGGCCACTCGCCGTTCGTGGCCGGCCTGTGGACCCTGCCCTGGGCCGTCATGCCGACGATCTGCGCCCCGTACGCTGGCAAGCTCATCCCCAAGGTGGGCCCGGCCCGGCTGATCGCCGCCGGACTCGGACTGGCCGCCGTGGGCCTGGCCTGGTGCGCGCTGATCTCCGACCCGGCCACCGCGGATTGGCAGATGGTGGTGCCGTACATGCTGTGCGGCATCGGCACCGGACTGATCTTCGCGCCGAGCGCGGTCGTCGTGGTCAGCTCCGTCCAGCCGCAGGACATCGGCAAGGCATCCGGCACCAACGCCACCGTCCGGGAGATCGGCAGCGCCCTCGGCATCGCCGTCCTCACCACCGTGTTCACCGCCCGCGGCGGCACCTACACCTCCGCGCAGGCCTTCACCGACGCGATGATCCCCGGCCTGTGGATCTGCGTCGCGGTCCTGCTGGCCGGCGGCGCGGTCGCGCTGGGCATCCCGGCCCTCAAGCCGCCCGCCGCCGCACCCGCGCCGGCCCGGCAGCCCGCTCTCGACTGAGCCCCGCACAGGCCCCGGCACCCCGTCCCGACACACAAGGAGCACACCCCGCATGGTCACCTTCGCCGACCTGTACGCCGACTACGGCGTGAAGACCCCGCACCACCTCTTCGAGCGCCTGCGCGAGGACCGCCCGCTCTTCCAGGTCGAACTGCCCAACGGCGTGCCGCTGTGGCTGGTCACCCGGTACGCCGACTGCCGCGCCGGACTCGGCGACGCCCGGCTGTCCAACCGCATCGGCACCCGGATCGTCTCCCAGGACGTCCTGCCCGCCGAGATCCGCGCCAGCATGGGCACCCACATGCTCCGGGTCGACGGCACCGACCACACCCGGCTGCGGCGCCTGGTCTCCTCGGTGTTCACCGCCAAGCGGATCGAACACCTCAGGCCGATGATCGAGCAGATGACCAGCGACCTGCTGGACAAGATGGCCGTCCAGGAGCAGCCCGACGCCATCCGCGACCTGGCCTACCCGCTGCCCATGCAGGTCATCTGCGAGCTGCTCGGCGTGCCCGTCTCCGACCACGAGCGCTTCCGCACCTGGTCCAACGCCTACCTGGCGGGCGTCGGCACCCAGAACTTCCCGGTCGACGTGGTCACCGAGTTCGTCCACTACGTCCGCGACCTCGTCGCGCAGAAGCGGGCCGAACCGGACGACAAGCTGCTGTCCGCGATGATCGCCGCCCGCGACGACGAGGACCGGCTCGCCGAGCACGAGCTGACCTCGATGTGCTTCCTGCTCATCATCGCCGGCTACGAGACCACCGTGAACCTCCTCGGCAACGGCACCGCCCTGCTGCTGGACCGGCCCGAGCTGGCCGCGCGGCTGCGCGCCGACCACGACGCCATCCCGGCCGCCGTCGAGGAGTTCCTGCGCTTCGAGAGCCCGGTGCCCGGCGCCAGCTTCCGCGTCGCCACCGAGACCCTGGAACTGGGCGGGCAGACCATCAAGGAGGGCGAACTCGTCCTGATCTCGCTGCTGTCCGCCAACCGCGACGAGCAGGTCTTCGACGACTCGATGACCTTCGACGCCGAGCGCACGCCCAACCAGCACATGGCCTTCGGCTACGGCATGCACTACTGCCTGGGCGCGCCGCTGGCCCGGCTGGAGGCGCACATCGCCTTCCGCCAGCTGCTGGAGCGCTTCCCCCGCATGGAGCGCCAGGACCCGGCCGCCGACCTGCGCTGGCGCCCGGGCCTGGTGATGCGCGGGCTGACCGAACTGCCCGTGAAGCTCAACCAGTAGTCCCCGCCCACGGGTGGCGGCCCGCCCGGGCCGCCGCCCGAGACAGCCGAACGCCTTCTATATCCACGGGAGTTGAGTGGTGACAGCCGACCTGGTGGCCGCGATCGAGTCGCCGGACGCCGAGACCCGCGACTTCGCCGCCCTGCCGGTACCGGAGTCGTACCGGGCCGCCGTGCTGTTCAAGGACGAGCAGCACATGTTCGACGGCATCCCGGTCGCCGACCGGGAGCCCGCCAAGGCCCTGCACATCAGCGACGTACCCACCCCCGAGCCCGGCCCCGGCGAGGCCCTGATCGCCGTCATGGCCAGCTCCGTCAACTACAACACGGTGTGGAGCGCGCTGTTCTCGCCCGTGCCGACCTTCGCGTTCCTCGAACGCTACGCCCGCACCGGCGGTCCCGCCGCCCGGCACGACCAGCCCTACCACGTGATCGGCTCCGACCTGTCCGGCGTGGTCCTGCGCACCGGCCCCGGAGTGCGCCGCTGGCACCCCGGCGACCGCGTGGTCGCGCACTGCCTGTCCGTCGAACTCGAGGACGCCGCCGGCCACGACGACACCATGCTCGACCCCGAGCAGCGGATCTGGGGCTTCGAGACCAACTACGGCGGACTGGCCCAGCTGGCGCTGGTGAAGGCCAACCAGCTGATGCCCAAGGCCGCCCACCTGACCTGGGAGGAGGCCGCCGCGCCCGGCCTGGTCAACTCCACCGCCTACCGCCAGCTCGTCTCGCGCAACGGCGCCGGCATGAAGGTCGGCGACACCGTGCTGATCTGGGGCGCCGGCGGCGGACTCGGCTCCTACGCCACTCAGTACGCGCTGGCGGGGGGCGCGATACCGATCTGCGTGGTCTCCAGCCCGCAGAAGGCGGAGATCTGCCGCGCCATGGGCGTCGAGGCGATCATCGACCGGAACGCGGAGGACTACCGCTTCTGGCGCGACGAGGACACCCAGGACCCCCGGGAGTGGAAGCGGCTCGGCGGCCGGATCCGCGAGCTGACCGGCGGCGAGGACGTGGACATCGTCTTCGAGCACCCGGGCCGGGAGACCTTCGGCGCCTCCGTCTACGTCGCCCGGCGCGGCGGCACCATCGTGACCTGTGCCTCCACCTCCGGCTACCGGCACGAGTTCGACAACCGCTACCTCTGGATGCACCTGAAGCGGATCATCGGCTCGCACTTCGCCAACTACCGCGAGGCGTGGGAGGCCAACCGGCTCGTCGTCAAGGGCCGCATCCACCCCACGCTGTCGCGCACCTACCCGCTCGACGGCATCGGCCAGGCCGTCGGCGACGTCCACCGCAACCGCCACCACGGCAAGGTCGGAGTGCTCTGCCTCGCCCCGCGCGAGGGCCTGGGCGTCACCGACCCCGGGCTGCGCGAGCGGCACGAACCGGCCATCAACCGCTTCCGCACCGCCTGACCCCCCACCCGCAGGCCCACACAGATTGGCAGTACGCAACGTGACCGACAACACGGTCGACAACGCCCCCCTCGCCTACCCCTTCGAGCGGCCCACCGCGCTGGAACCGGCCCCCGAGTACCGGCGGCTGCGCGAGACCTGCCCGGTCTCCGGCATCCGCATGCCCAGCGGTGACCGGGCCCTGATGGTCACCGACTACGACTCGGTGCGCACGGTGCTGTCCGACACCCGGTTCAGCCGGGCCGCCACCGCCCGCCCCGGTGCGCCCCGCATCGGCACCGAGCCGCAGAACGCCAAGAACCTGCTCACCATGGACCCGCCGGAGCACACCCGGGTGCGCCGGCTGGTGTCCCGGGAGTTCACCGCCCGCCGGGTGGCGGCGCTGCGCCCGCGCATCCAGGCGCGCACCGACGAACTGCTGGACGCCATGGAGCGCACCGGCTCCCCGGCCGACCTCGTCCCCGCGCTCGCCTTCCCGCTGCCCGTGACCGTCATCTGCGAACTCCTCGGAGTCCCGCTGGACGAGCGCGAACAGATCGCCGAGTGGTCCGGCACCGTCCTGTCCACCGTCTCCCTGCCCGTCGAGCGGATCGTCGCCGCGCACAACGGCCTCGCCGGCTACCTCGGAGCCCTCATCGCCGCCAAGCAGCGGCAGCCCGGCGACGACCTGCTGTCCGCCCTGGTGTCGATCCACGAGGCCGACGCCGAACGGCTCGACGAGGAGGAACTGCTGCACCTGGCGATCACCCTCCTCATCGCCGGGCACGAGACCACCACCAACCAGATCGGCAACAGCGTCCTCGCGCTGCTGACCCACCCCGACCAGTTCGAGGCGGTCCGCCGCGACCCCGCCGCCGTCCCGGCCGCCGTCGAGGAGCTGCTGCGGTTCGTCCCGCCGGGCGACGAGGCGACCCTGCGCATCGCCACCGAGGACGTGAAGCTGGGCGACACCCTGGTGCCCGCGGGCACCGCCGTCCTCGCCTCCCTGGCCTCGGCCAACCGCGACGCCGCCCAGTACACCGACGCCGACACCCTCGACGTCGCCCGCGTCCCCGGCGCCCAGCACCTGACCTTCGGCTACGGCATCCACTACTGCCTCGGCGCCGGACTGGCCCGCCTGGAGCTGGAGATCGCCCTCGGCACCCTGCTGCGCCGGTTCCCCACGCTCCGCCTGGACATCCCGGCCGATCAGGTGCCCCGGTCCGCCGGCCGGCTGATCCACGGCGTGACCTCGCTGCCCGTCGCCTGGTAGCACCGGCCCGGTGCGCGGTCCCGCGGGCACGTCCCCGGGACCGCGCCCGCCCGGTCAGTCCCCGGCCGCCGGAGCCGTACGGCCCTCGAAGGCGGCCAGGATCCGCTCCGCCGCCAGGGTCGCCGTCAGCTCGCCCTCGCGGACCCGCCGTTCCAGGTCCGGCGCGGCGGCGCGCACCGCCGCGTCGGCGTGCAGCCGGCCCAGCAGCTCGTCGCGGACCATCGTCCACACCCAGCCGACCTGCTGGTCCCGGCGCTTGGCCGCCAGCCGCCCGGTGCTCTGAAGCAGCCGGCGGTGCTGCTCCAGCCGCTCCCACACCGTGTCCAGACCGGCCGACTCCCGAGCGCTGCAGTGCAGCACCGGCGGCGTCCAGAAGGCCTCCTTGCCGTGCATCAGCCGGAGCGCGCCCGCCAGTTCCCGGGCCGCGGCCCGCGCGTCCCGCTCGTGCGGGCCGTCCGCCTTGTTCACGGCGATCACGTCGGCCAGCTCCAGGACGCCCTTCTTGATGCCCTGCAGCTGATCTCCCGTGCGGGCCAGGGTCAGCAGCAGGAAGGAGTCCACCATGTCGGCGACCGCCGTCTCCGACTGGCCCACCCCGACGGTCTCCACCAGGATCACGTCGTAGCCGGCCGCCTCCATCACCACCATCGACTCCCGGGTGGCCTTGGCGACCCCGCCCAGCGTGCCGGCGCTGGGAGAGGGCCGCACGAAGGCCGCCGGATCGACCGCGAGCCGCTCCATCCGCGTCTTGTCGCCGAGGATGGAGCCGCCCGTACGGGTCGAGGACGGGTCGACGGCGAGCACCGCGACCCGGTGCCCGAGCGAGGTCAGCATCGTGCCGAACGCGTCGATGAACGTCGACTTGCCGACCCCGGGCACCCCGCTCACCCCGATCCGCCGCGCCCGGCCGCTGTACGGCAGCAACTCGGTCAGCAGCCGCTGCGCCAGCTCCCGGTGCTGCGGCCGGGTGGACTCCACGAGCGTGATGGCGCGGGCCACCAGGGCCCGCTTCCCGTCGAGCACACCCTTCACATACGTGTCGAGATCGATCGCTGCCATCGCCGCTACAGCTCGTGACCGAGGTCGGCCGCCAGCCGCTTGACCAGGTCGTGGGCCGCGTCCGGGATCACCGTCCCCGGCAGGAACACCTCCGCCGCGCCCATCTCGCGCAGCGTCGGCACGTCCTGTGGCGGGATCACCCCGCCGACCACGATCATGATGTCCTCGCGGCCCTCCTCGGCGAGCCGCTCGCGCAGCGCCGGGACGAGCGTGAGGTGCCCGGCGGCCAGCGAGGACACCCCGACCACGTGCACATCCGCCTCGACCGCCTGCCGGGCGACCTCCTCGGGCGTCTGGAACAGCGGGCCGACGTCCACGTCGAAACCGAGGTCGGCGAAGGCCGTCGCGATCACCTTCTGGCCGCGGTCGTGGCCGTCCTGGCCCATCTTCGCGACCAGGATGCGCGGCCGGCGCCCCTCGGCCTCCTCGAACGCGTCCACCAGGGTCCGGGTGCGGCCCACCGACGCCGACTGTCCTGCCTCGTTGCGGTACACACCGGAGATCGTACGGATCTGCCCGGCGTGCCGTCCGTACACCTTCTCCAGGGCGTCGGAGATCTCGCCGACCGTCGCCTTGGCGCGGGCCGCGCGCACCGCCAGCTCCAGCAGGTTGTCCGTGCCGTCGGCCGCCCGGGTCAGCGCGTCGAGCGCGTCCCGGCAGGCGGTCTCGTCCCGCTCCGCGCGCAGCCGCCGCAGCTTCTCGATCTGCTGGGCGCGGACGGCGGAGTTGTCGACCGCGCGTACGTCGATCCGCTCGTCGCTGTCCACCCGGTACTTGTTCACACCGATCACCGGCTGCCGGCCGGAGTCGATGCGGGCCTGGGTGCGGGCCGCCGCCTCCTCCACGCGCAGCTTCGGGATGCCGGCGTCGATGGCCTGCGCCATCCCGCCCGCCTGCTCGACCTCCTGGATGTGCGCCCACGCCTTGCGGGCGAGGTCGTACGTCAGCCGCTCCACGTACGCGCTGCCGCCCCACGGGTCGATGACCCGGGTGGTGCCCGACTCCTGCTGGATCAGCAGCTGGGTGTTGCGGGCGATGCGCGCCGAGAAGTCGGTCGGCAGCGCCAGCGCCTCGTCGAGCGCGTTGGTGTGCAGCGACTGCGTGTGTCCCTGGGTGGCCGCCATCGCCTCCACACAGGTGCGGGTCACGTTGTTGAAGACGTCCTGCGCGGTCAGCGACCAGCCCGAGGTCTGCGAATGGGTGCGCAGCGACAGCGACTTGGGGTTCTGCGGGTCGAACTGCCGCACCAGCTTCGCCCACAGCAGCCGGGCCGCCCGCAGCTTGGCGATCTCCATGAAGAAGTTCATGCCGATCGCCCAGAAGAACGACAGCCGGGGCGCGAACGCGTCCACGTCCAGCCCGGCCTCACGCCCCGCGCGCAGGTACTCCACACCGTCCGCGAGGGTGTACGCCAGCTCCAGGTCGGCCGTCGCGCCCGCCTCCTGGATGTGGTAGCCGGAGATGGAGATGGAGTTGTAGCGGGGCATCCGCTGCGAGGTGTAGGCGAAGATGTCGGAGATGATCCGCATCGACGGCTTCGGCGGATAGATGTAGGTGTTGCGGACCATGAACTCCTTCAGAATGTCGTTCTGAATGGTTCCGGCCAGCTTCTCGGGCGGTACGCCCTGCTCCTCCGCCGCCACGATGTACAGCGCCAGCACCGGCAGCACCGCGCCGTTCATCGTCATCGACACGGTCATCCTGTCCAGCGGGATGCCGTCGAACAACTGCCGCATGTCGTAGATCGAGTCGATGGCCACGCCCGCCATGCCGACGTCACCCGTCACCCGCGGGTGGTCGCTGTCGTAGCCCCGGTGCGTGGGCAGGTCGAACGCGACCGACAGGCCCTTCTGGCCGGCCGCCAGATTGCGCCGGTAGAACGCGTTGGACTCCTCGGCGGTGGAGAAGCCCGCGTACTGCCGGATCGTCCAGGGCTGGTTGACGTACATCGTCGGGTACGGACCGCGCAGATACGGCGCGATGCCCGGGTAGGTGCCCAGGAAGTCCAGGCCCTCCAGGTCGCGTCCGGTGTACAGCGGCTTGACCCCGATGCCCTCCGGGGTCTCCCACACCGGCTCCGCGTCCCCGGCGGCCCGCCGCAGCGCCGCGCGCCACTCGTCCTCGGTGCCGCCCGTGACCGGGGTGCCCAGCTCGATGCCGGAGAAGTCGGGGATTCCCATCAGGACACTCCCATGCGGTCGAGGGTCGCGGACAGCACATCCACGGCGTCACAGCCCGCGAAGACGTACGAGTCGATGCCGGGATACTCGCCCCGGCCCGCCAGGAACACGTGCCGGGCCCCGGCCGCGCGCAGCGACTCGGCCACCTGCCCGGCCTGTTCGGCGTAGAGCGCGTCGCTGGAGCACACCACGGCCTCGGTGGCGCCGCTGCCGGCGAAGCCGCCCTCGGTGACCGGCTCGATGCCGCCGGCCTGGAAGAGGTTCGCGGCGAAGGCCGCACGCGCGGTGTACTCGGCCGGGGAGCCGATCGTGGCCAGGTAGATCCGGGGCCGGGCGCCGGTCCTCGCCAGCTGGGCGTCGGAGCGGGCGCGCAGCTCCTCGTACGCCTCGTCGCGGCGCACCCGGGGCAGACCGCCCGAGGGCGGCTCGGGCGCGGGCGGGCGCTCGACCGGCTTCTCCGCCAGCAGCGGGAACTCGCTGACACCGGTGACGGGCTCGCGCCGCCTGGCCAGCCGCTTGGAGCGCTCCGCCCAGGTCGTGGCGAGATCGGTGCGCAGCCGGCCGGAGCGCAGCACGGCCGCCTGACCGCCGTCGCGCTCCACGGACCGGAAGAACGCCCAGGCGGCCTCGGCCAGGTCGGCCGTCAGCCGCTCCACGTACCAGGAGCCGCCCGCCGGGTCGACGACCCGGGCCAGATGGGACTCCTCGATCAGGATGGTGGAGGTGTTGCGGGCGATCCGCCGGGCGAAGGCGTCGGGCAGCCCCAGCGCGTGGTCGAACGGCAGCACGGTCACCGCGTCCGCGCCGCCCACCCCGGCGGCCAGCGCCGCGACCGTCGTACGGAGCATGTTCACCCACGGGTCGCGGCGGGTCATCATCACCGGCGAGGTCACCACGTGCTGCCGCTGCGCACCCGCACCGGCCGCCCCGCACACCTCCGCGACCCGCGCCCACAGCCGGCGCGCCGCGCGCAGCTTGGCGATGGTCAGGAACTGGTCGGCGGTCGCCGCGTAACGGAACTCCAGCTGGCCGACGGCCTGTTCGACGCCGAGCCCGGCCTCGGTCAGCTCCCGCAGATAGGCGACCCCGGTGGCCAGCGAGGCGCCCAGCTCCTGCGCGGCGGAGCCGCCCGCCTCGTGGTACGGCAGCGCGTCCACGGTCAGCGCGCGCAGCCCCGGATACCCCTCGGCGCAGCGCACGGCCAGCTCGGCGTACGGCGCGAAGTCCGGCGCGGTGCCGGTACGGGCCTCGTACCCGAGCGGGTCGCCGCCCAGGTTGCCGCGCACCGCCCCGGCGTCCACGCCCCGGTCCGCGTACAGCCGCAGCAGGGCCTCGGCGGCCCGGGCGGTGTCCCGGCCCGCGTCCAGTACGACCGGGGCCAGGTCGAGGTAGACCCCGTCGAGGGCGCGGCCCAGCTCGGTGACCGGGATGCCGCCCTCGCCCAGCACCAGCCAGAGGGAGGTGCCGCCGTTCTCCAGGTCGGCGAGCACGGCGTCCGCCGGGCCGTCGCCGAGTGCCGTGTGCCGCTGGCGCACGTCCCAGCCGCCCGGGCCGGTGCCCTCGGGCCTGCCGCCCCGCACGAAGGGGGCGAAGCCCGGCAGGCCGGGATCGGGCGCGTGGTCGTGCGCGGTGTACAGGGGCCGGGTGCGCAGCCCGTCCTCGAGCGTCGTGGACAGGGCGTCTTCCGCTGCCTCGCCGGACAATTCCCTGCCTGACCTGCGCAGTACGCCCTCCACCAGGCGTTGCCACTGCTCGTGTGTCGCGTCAGGGAACTCGGCGGCCAGTGAGAGCCCGTCGTCAGGCAGGACCGTCATGGCTGGGATGCTAGGGCAGGGCACCGAATCGGGGGCGCGGCGCGGGCTGTGAGGTTTCTCTTCTTGCGTTTGTGATCTGTGCCATCCCGGGGGTCCGAGGAGCGCGCCCGGGGGCCCACGGGGCGGGATGCCCCGGTCGCGCATCGTGTCGCTGTTGGGCCGAACGGGTGACTTGGCGTAAGAATTGGCTGGTGTACGGATTGTTCGCGAGCGAGGTCAGGGGGAGCCGGTGAGCCGTTACGACGCCACCGATGAACAGTGGGAAGGGCTCGCCCAGGTCGTGCCGCTGCGGGGCCGGGACTCCTGGCCGTCCGCGGTGGACCACCGCTCGCTGCCCGACGCCGAGACCGAGACCCGGCGCCGGTTCGTGGTCCTGCGCGTCAACGTCTTCGCGGACGCCCGCGAAGTCGCGGAGACCCTGATGGCCGGGGTGCCGGTGCTGCTGGACCTGTCCGGCGCGGAGGGCGACGTCGCCAAGCGCGTCCTCGACTTCAGCACCGGCGTCGTCTTCGGCCTGGGCAGCGGGATGCACCGCGTCGACCGCAACGTCTTCCTCCTCACCCCGCCCGGCACGGAGGTCAGCGGCCTGATGGAGGGCGCGGAACTGTCGGGCGGCTGACGGCGCCACGCGCCGCGCCCGTCCCACGATCGGGCGAAAGCCCGACGGTGAAACGGTTCGGCGCGGCCGCTAGGCCCTACGGTCCGCGTATGGCCGTGCCCTTCGTGTTCGCTGAGTCACCGGCGGCCGACGCGCCCCCGCTCCCCGGCACGCACCCCGACATCCGGTCCCGGATCACCGAGTTGCGGCTCTCCGCCTTCGCGGGGCACCGGGGCGCCGGGTTTCCGCTCGGGCCGGTCACCCTGCTCGCGGGACCCAGCGGGGCCGGCAAGACCACCGCGCTCGCCGCCTGCGAGGCCCTGGCCCGCCTCGGCGGCGGGGCCCCGCTCGCCGAGGCGTTCCGGGACCCGGCCGCCTGCGTCCCCGAGCGCGCGCGGCCCGACGCCGAGGGGCGCCGGGGCTTCAGGATCGGGTGCACGGCCGACGGCGCCGAGGGCCCGGTCCGGCTCGACGTCGCCGTACAGGCCGAACCGGACCTGCGGATCGTGGGGGAGCGGCTGACCGCGCGCGGAGTGGTCCTGCTGGAGACCGCGCTGCGCGACCCCGGGCGCCGGACCGTCCAGGCCGCCTGGCACACGGCCGGTTCCGCCCCGGTGACCCGCGCCCCGCTCCCCGACGACCACCTCGGCACCGCCCTGCTGCCGCTGCGCGTGGCCGGCAAGACCGACGGACAGCGCCATGTGCTCGCCGCCGCGGAGCAGATGGTCGTCGCCCTGCGCTCCGTCTTCCCCTGCGATCCGCGCCCCGAGCACATGCGCGTCCCCGTGCCCACCGGTTCCGGCCGGCTGCTGCCCGGCTGCGACAACCTCGCCGACGTGCTGTGGCGCACCCGCGCCGAGTGCGTCCGCCGGCACGGCCGACTGGTCGAGGCGCTGGACGTGGGCTGCGCCGGCCCGGTGACCGACCTGATGGCCGAACCGCTGTCCGACGGCACGGTACGGGCGCTGCTCGACCGAGGCGACGGCGTCCGCACCGAACTCGCCCGGCTCGGCGACGGCGAGCTGCGCTATCTCGCGCTGACCCTGGTACTGCTGACCGGACCGGGCGTGCTGGACATGGACGCGCCGGGCGAGGTGCCCGACGCCCTGCGGAGCCTCACCGTCCTCGCCGACGGCTTCGACCGGGGCCTGGACCCGGCCCAGCGCCGGGAACTGCTGCGGACGGCCGCCGAGATGGGGCGGCGCGGACACATCCGCTGCGTGGCCGCGGTGCAGGACGCCTCCTGGGCCGCCGGAACCCCGGGAGTCACGGTGGTACATCTGAACGTGTGACGGAACACCCCGACCTCGCCTCGCTCCAGCGCAGACTCGCCGATTTCGCCGCCGCGCGGAACTGGCAGCCCTACCACACACCCAAGAACCTCGTCGCCGCCCTCTCGGTGGAGGCGTCCGAACTGGTCGAGATCTTCCAGTGGCTGACACCGGAGGAGTCCGCCCGGGTGATGGACGACCCCGGCACGGCGCACCGGGTCACGGACGAGGTCGCCGATGTGCTGGCCTACCTGCTCCAGTTCTGCGGGGTCCTCGGCATCGACCCGCTGGCCGCGCTGGCCGCCAAGATCGACCGCAACGAACACCGCTTCCCGGTCCCGGACGACCGGGACCGCCGGAGGGGCGCGGGGGACGGACGGGGCGCCGGCCCGGCGGACCAACAAGCGGACTCCTGAACTCCTCTATCACTCTCTGTAGTTAACTCGCGTGACGAATCCGAATTGTTGTCCAGAGATTTCCGTCTTCCTCTGGCTTTTCGCCTCAACCACCCTCACTCTGGGTAGTGGTGTAGAGAGTTCAACAGACCGCGCCGGAGGGCACGGCGGACGGACGGGGGCACCCATGGATGCGGTACGGCTCATCCTCGCGAGCAGGCGGGCCCTGGCGGGCGGCGCCGACGCGGGAGAGATGATGGCGGAGGTGTGGCAGGCGCAGGCCCTGGCGCAGGCGATCGGCAGCCGCCTCGCGGTCTCCGGCCCGCCGGAACTGCGCGGGGAGGCGCTGGGACTGACGGAGCTGGCGGGCCGGGGCTGCGGCGTCCTGGATCCGCCCGAACTCGACCCCGGCGACCTGCGCGCCGCCCAGCTCACCGAGCTGGAGGACGCCCGCGAGACCCTGCTCTGCCTCGGCGGCCTGCTCGGCGAGGTCGGCATAGCCCTGGTCGGCATGGCGAGCGCCGCCGTCGACGAGGCGACGTACTGGCAGTGCATGGAGGCGATCGACGCGGCCGACGAGTCCCGTGACCGGGTCCTGGAGATGCTGCGCAAACTGGCGGCGCGGGCGGCGATGGTGCCCGAGGACGCCCAGGACACCCCCTACGGCGTATGACCGCCGCCCGCCTGCTTCCGGCGCCGGCTACGGCCGTACGTACGGGCGGGTCATGATCTCCATGTTGTGGCCGTCCGGATCGTCGAAGTAGGCACCGCGACCGCCGAAGAGACGGTTGATCCGGCCGGGCTCGGTGCGGCGGGGGTCGGCGTAGTAGGTGACCCCGACCGTTTCCAGGCGGGCGATCATGGTGTCGAACTCCTCGTCGGGCACGAGGAACGCGTAGTGCTGCGACTGGATCGGCTCGTCGCGCTTCTCGTAGTAGTCGAGCGTCACGCCGTTGCCCAGGTCGACGGGCAGGAACGGCCCGAAGGGAGCGCCGACGCTCAGCCCCAGGATCGCCGCGATGAACTCGGCCGACAGATGACGGTCGAAGGCGTGGACGGCGGTGTGGTTCAGCTGGACGGCGGCTGGCGACGCGGGTGCGTGAAGGCGCTGCTGTTCATGTGACATAAGTGGATGTGTCTCCGAGTGCTGGATCCTCTGGGGAGCGCCTCGCGGGCGCGGGAAACGCAGACGGAGGAAACGGCGGGCCTCTGGCCCGCCTCGTGCTCACGCCGAGGCCGGGCGCCTCACTCGTGCGTGGCCCATGGCCGACCCGGCAGTCACAAGGCCGACCCTAACAGGCCCTCCCGGCCCCCGCACACGGGACAGCACTCGAGTGCCGAGGGCGGAGCGGCCTCGGTCTCCGCCCGCCGCCCCGGACGGATTTCACCCGTCCGGGGGCGGCCGTGCCGGGCGGTACCCGCGCGGTCGAGCCGGGCGGCGCCGTGCAGGATAGGTGTATGGACCTGCGAATCTTCACCGAGCCCCAGCAAGGGGCCACCTACGACACCCTGCTCACCGTGGCGAAGGCCACCGAGGACCTCGGGTTCGACGCCTTCTTCCGCTCGGACCACTATCTGCGCATGGGCAGCGTGGACGGTCTGCCCGGCCCCACCGACGCCTGGATCACGCTGGCCGGCCTGGCCCGCGAGACCAAGCGCATCCGTCTCGGCACGCTGATGACGGCCGGCACCTTCCGTCTGCCCGGTGTGCTTGCCATCCAGGTCGCCCAGGTCGACCAGATGTCCGGCGGACGGGTCGAACTCGGCCTGGGCGCGGGCTGGTTCGAGGAGGAGCACAAGGCGTACGGCATCCCGTTCCCGAAGGAGAAGTTCGCCCGGCTGGAGGAGCAGCTCGCGATCGTCACCGGGCTGTGGAAGACCGAGGTCGGCAAGACCTTCGACTTCCACGGCACGTACTACGACCTCACCGGGTCGCCGGCGCTGCCCAAGCCCGCGCAGCAGAAGGTCCCCGTGCTGATCGGCGGCCACGGCGCGACCCGTACGCCGCGGCTCGCCGCGCGGTACGCCGACGAGTTCAACATCCCGTTCGCCTCGGTCGAGGACAGCGAGCGGCAGTTCGGCCGGGTACGGGCCGCCGCCGCGGAGGCCGGCCGGGCCGCGGACGACCTGGTGTACTCCAACGCGCTCGTCGTCTGCGTCGGCAAGGACGACCGGGAAGTGGCCCGGCGCGCCGCCGCGATCGGCCGTGAGGTGGACGAGCTGAAGGCCAACGGCCTGGCCGGCTCCCCGGCCGAGGTCGTCGACAAGATCGGCCGCTACGCCGGCATCGGCTCCAGCCGGATCTACCTCCAGGTGCTGGACCTCGACGACCTGGACCACCTGGAGCTGATCTCCTCCCAGGTCCAGTCCCAGCTGTCGTAACCCGCCCCCACGACCGCCCCCCGGGCCCCGCCCGCCATGGCGCGGCCCGGCCCGACAGCCACGGCCCACGGGCCGTGGCCCGACGGCCAGCCGGCACGAGCCCGATGGCCCGCCCGCCGCGTACGCCCGGCTGTCGGACCTCCGCCCCGGCTCACCCGGCCGGGGCCGCCGGGCTCCTTGCCTGGCAGCCAGGCTGCGGCCGTCCGGCCGGATACGGCAGTCGGCGCACGAGCCCGAGGGCCCGCCCGCTGGGCGCGCCTGGGCTTCCTGGCCCTCGCCCCGGCTTCGTGGTTCCCGCCCCTGGCTTGGCCGGTGCGTGGTGGCGGCTTGGCCGGTGTGTGGTGCCGGGTTTCCGGGCCGGTGGCCTGGGCTCGCGGGCCGTGGGCGGACGGCCGGGTGCGGTCGGCCGGTGCGCGAGCCCGACGGTCCGCCCGCTGGGCGCGCCTGGGCTTCCCGGCCCCCGCCCCCGGCTTGGCCGGTGCGTGGCGCCGGAGATTCCGGGGCCGACGGCGGCCTGGATTCATGGGATGCGGCCGGCCGGATACGGCAGTCGGCGCGCGAGTCCGACGGTCCGCCCGCTGGACACGCCCGGGCTTCCTGGCCCCCGCCCCGGCCTACCCGGCCCCCGCCCCCGGCTTGGCCGGTGTGTGGCGCCGGTTTCCCGGGCCGGCGGCCTGGGGTCACGGGCCGTGGCCGGCCGGCCGGATACGGCAGTCGGCGCATGAGCCCGACGCTCCGGCCGCTGGGCGCGCCCGGGCGTTCTGACCCCCGGTTTCACGCGGCCCGTAGCTGCCTCCCGGCGCCTGGTCCGAGCGATGGCAGGGCCCCCGCGTCCCGTCCCCGTCCCCGCACAGCGGCGGCCCCTCTGCCCTCCGTTGTGACGAGGCTGTGACCGGAAGTGTGGCTTCCGACACGGTCGAGCGGGCGTGGGTCTGGTGGGATCGGCCGATGGACGATGACTCCCCGCTCGGCCTCCTGTTCGGGCTGTTGCTGTATCCGGCGCTGCTCGCGGTCCCCGTCTGGGGAATCACCGTCATCGTCAAGCTGCTGTCCGCGGCCCTGCCCGGCCGGCGCCCGGACTGGCGGCCGGACCTGCTGCGCTGGTCGGCGCGGATGGCGCTCCTGGGCGCCGTCGTCCTGTACGTGCTCGGCGCCGGAGGGGTCGCGCTGTCCGTGCACGAGTCGTCCTCCGGCGCCGACTCCACCCCGGCCCACGAGTGCCGTGACGACTTCCCGCCCGGCGTCCTCGTGGGCCAGACGGCCTCCTACGTGCCGCTCCGCTTCGACTGCGTCCTGGCCGACGGCAGCACCCGCTCCAGCAGCCCCGCCTACCTCTGGCTCAACGCGGGCGTCGCCGGCCTGGGCCTGGCCGCCGTGGTCCTCAAGGTGTCGGCGTCGATGGCGTCCGGGCGGTGGGAGGAGCGGGAGCCGGCCGCGCCCCGCTCCACCCCGCTCGGCCCTCAGCGCGTGAAGCCGTAGTCCAGGATCTTCGTCGCGTCCTTGAACCGCTCGTCCGCCGTACTGGCCGCCAGCACCGTGCCCACGACCGTCTTGGACCCACGGGTGGCCGCGAACACCAGGCAGAACTTCGCCTCCGGCCCGGACCCGGTCTTCACTCCGAAGGCGCCCCGGTAGGAGCCGAGAAGCTTGTTGGAGTTGTTCCACGGCGTCATGGCGTGCGTTCCGCCGCCGGGCCGGTACGACTTCATGTCGTCGTAGACCTTGGTGCCGACGACCTTCTTGAACGTCTTGTTCTTCAGCGCGGTCCCGGCCAGCTTGGCCAGATCACGCGGCGAGGAGTAGTTCTTGCCGTTGGACACCCCGTCGAAGGAGTCGAAGTGGGTGTTCTTCAGGCCCAGTTCACGCGCCTTGCCGTTCATCTTGGCGATGAACGACTTGGTCCGCTGGGCCGTCGTGGACCCCGTGCCGTAGGTGTCCGCCAGCGCGTAGGCCGCGTCGCAGCCCGACGGCAGCATCAGGCCGTACAGCAGGTCGCCCACCGGCATCGAGTCGCCGAGGATCAGATTCGCGCTGGAGTAGCGCTGGGTGTGCGACACCGGGTCGATGACGTAGTCGGTGTACTCCTTCTTGATCTTCACCTTCTTCCCGAGATCCACGTTCCGCTGCGACAGCACCACGAGCGCCGTCATGATCTTCGTGGTGGAGCCGGTGCGCAGCCGGGCGTCCGGCGCCTTGCCGAACAACTGCTTGCCGTTGGCGGAGTTCATGGCGTACGCGCCCTGGGCCGACACCCGCGGCGCCACCGCGGCGGCGCGGGCCGCGGGTGCCGCCGGGGCCGCGTGCACGGGCGCGGTCGCGAGGACACCCGCACCCAGCACGGCGCCTCCCGCCACCGCGACGGCGACGCTCCTGCGACTCCGGGCCGCCTGTCCGCGTCCGCGATGGCGGAATGTCCGGTCGATGGTCATGGGTTCCCCCTGGTCTTCGGTCGTTGGTCAATGGTCAGTTGACGAACGATCACTTCATCAGGTCTCCGGCCGGCGGGCCATAACGGATGTCACATGGCTCTCCCGTGAACCCCTGTGAACGCCACGTGCCGGAACTGTGGGTTCCGTCACAGCGCACGGGAACCGCGACTGGTCGTATGTCCCGGTGCGCAAACTCCTCCCTCTCGCTCTCACCGCCCTGCTCGCCGTGACGGCCTGCCAGTCCGGCGCCGGCGGCGACGGCGCCGCCGACGACGCCCGCGGCCTCAACACCATGGACTCGCTCCCGCTCCAGGCCTATCTGCCGGACCAGGAGTCCGGCGGCACGAAGGCCATCGACCGGGCACAGTGGATCCTGACCGGGCGGTGCATGCTCCGGCTCGGATTCACCGGCTTCCAGACGTTCGACGTCAGGAGCGTCGAGTCCACCTACCCGGTGCGCCAGGGCACTGCCACCGGTAGCAGCAAGGTCGGCGACGACACCCTGTACGGAGCGGACGACCCCGACCTGGCGGCCGAGTACGGCTACCACAAGCGACCGGCGGAGGAGCCCACCGAGCGTCCCTTGGCGTGGCCCGCCGACCAGTACGCGGCCCTCACCGGCCGTTTCGAGAGCGGTGACAGCCACCGGGCACACGGCAACCCCGTCCCCGACGGCGGCTGCCTGGGCGAGGCGAACCGGAAGCTCTACGGCTCCGGGCCGGCGCCGGCCGAGATCGGCGGGATACGGATCACCGGCTACTACACGGTCGTCATGAAGCTCTGGTCCGACGCGCGTGCGCGGGCCATGCGGGACCCCGCCTGGAAGAAGGCCGACCGCGCCTGGGCGACCTGCATGAAGGGCGAGGGCCTGCGCTACGCCGACCCGGACAAGGCGTCCACCGACATCGAATGGGTCCGCACCGAGAAGCCGTCGGCCAAGGAGAAGGAGACCGCCGCCGCCGACGCCCGCTGCAAGCTCGACACCGGCTACATCGAGGCCGTGCACGCCGTGGAGACCCGTGCGCAGAGGGCCGCCATCGACAAGAACACGAAGGTGCTTGAGGGCCGGCGAGCCGTCCAGGAGCGGGCCCTCGCGACCGCCCGCCAGGTCATCGCCGAAGCCTCCTGACCCAGCGGCCGACACCGGCCGGCGACCGCCTCGGCCGAGCCGAAAACCGGTGGTGGGCACGGGCCCCGGCCGGGGAGACTCGACCGCATGTTCGTGACGATCTCCACCACCGGCACGGCCGCGCGGCCGGCCACCGACCTGGGGTACCTGCTGCACAAGCACCCCGACAAGGCGCAGAGGTTCTCCACCTCCTACGGCACGGCGCACGTCTTCTACCCCGAGGCGAACGCCGAACGCTGCACGGCCGCGCTGCTGCTGGAGATCGATCCCGTCGCCCTGGTCCGCCGGGGCCGGGGCAAGGGCCGCGGGGGCGCACCCGACGCGGCCCTCGCCCAGTACGTCAACGACCGCCCCTACGCCGCCTCCTCGCTGCTCGCCGTCGCGCTGGGCAACGTCTTCTCCAGCGCCCTGCGCGGGGTCTGCGCCGCCCGGCCGGAGCGGGCCGCCGCGCCGCTGCCGCTGCGCGTCGAGGTCCCCGCACTGCCCGCCCGCGGCGGCCCCGACCTCGTACGACGGCTCTTCGAACCGCTCGGCTGGACCTCTCCCGCAGGCGGCGCCGACCGGGCGGAAGACGCCCCCTTCGCCGACCCGGTCCCGCTCGACACCGCGTTCCCGGAGTGGGGCGACTCGCGCTACGTCCGGCTGCTGCTGGAGTCCGAACGGCTCACGCTCGCCGAGGCGCTGCGCCACCTGTACGTCCTGCTGCCGGTGCTCGACGACGCCAAGCACTACTGGGTCTCCGCCGACGAGGTCGACAAGCTGCTGCGGGCCGGCGAGGGCTGGCTGGCCGGGCACCCGGAGCGGCAGCTGATCACCAACCGCTACCTCTCGCGCCGCTGGTCGCTGACCCGGCAGGCGAGGGAGCGGCTGGAACTGGTGCGGCTCGCGGAGGCCGACGACAGCGAGGTCGAGGACATCGACAACGCGGTGGCGGACGAGACCGGGACCGAGGAGAAGCCCACCCCGCTCGCCGTGCAGCGCAGGGAGGCGATCCTCGCCGCGCTGGGCACCGCCGGCGCCGGCCGGGTCCTGGACCTCGGCTGCGGCGAGGGCCATTTGGTACGGGCGCTGCTGAAGGACGCGCGGTTCACCGAGATCGTCGGCGTCGACGTCTCGCAGCGCGCCCTCGCCCTCGCCGCCCGCCGGCTGAAACTGGACCGCATGGGCGAACGGCAGGCGGCGCGCGTCACGTTGCTCCAGGGCTCCCTCGCCTACACCGACCGCCGGCTCAAGGGGTACGACGCCGCCGTGCTCAGCGAGGTGGTCGAGCACGTCGACCCGCCCCGGCTGCCGGCCCTGGAGTACGCCGTGTTCGGGCACGCGCGCCCCCGCACGGTCGTCGTGACCACGCCGAACGCCGAGTACAACGTCCGCTGGGAGAGCCTGCCCGCCGGCCACGTCCGGCACGGCGACCACCGCTTCGAGTGGACCCGCGAGGAGTTCCGCGCCTGGGCGGCGACCGTCGCCGAACGGCACGGCTACGAGGTGGGATTCACACCCGTCGGCCCGGACGACCCCGAGGTAGGCCCGCCCACCCAGATGGCGACCTTCACGATCAGAAGCGAGAAGGAGGCGAAGGCGGCATGACCGAGGCACCGCACAAGGGACGGACGCTTCCCGTCACCGACCTCTCCCTCGTGGTACTCGTCGGCGCCTCCGGCTCCGGCAAGTCCACCTTCGCCCGGCGGCACTTCAAGCCCACCGAGGTGATCTCCTCCGACTTCTGCCGCGGCCTGGTCTCCGACGACGAGAACGACCAGAGCGCGACCCGGGACGCCTTCGACGTCCTGCACTACATCGCCGGCAAGCGGCTTGCCGCCGGCCGCCGCACCGTCGTGGACGCCACCAGCGTGCAGCAGGACAGCCGGCGGCAGCTGGTCGAGCTGGCGAAGAAGCACGACGTGCTGCCCATCGCCATCGTGCTGGACCTGCCGGAGGAGGTGTGCGCCGAACGGAACGCGGCCCGCGCCGACCGGGCGGACATGCCCCGCCGGGTCATCCAGCGGCACATCCGCGAACTGCGCCGCTCCCTGAAGCACCTGGAGCGCGAGGGCTTCCGCAAGGTGCACGTGCTGCGCGGCGCCGAGGAGGTGGAGCACGCCACCGTCGTCACCGAGAAGCGCTACAACGACCTGACCCACCTCACCGGACCGTTCGACATCATCGGCGACATCCACGGCTGCTCCGCCGAACTGGAGGCGCTGCTCGCCAAGCTGGGCTACGCCGACGGCGTGCACCCCGAGGGCCGTACCGCCGTGTTCGTCGGCGACCTGGTCGACCGCGGACCCGACAGCCCCGGCGTACTGCGCCGCGTGATGTCCATGGTGAACTCCGGCACCGCCCTGTGCGTCCCCGGCAACCACGAGAACAAGTACGGCCGCCACCTCAAGGGCCGGAGGGTCCAGCCCACCCACGGGCTCGCCGAGACCATCGCGCAGATGGAGGGCGAGAGCGAGGAGTTCAAGGCCGAGGTCCGGCGGTTCCTGGACGGACTGGTCAGCCACTACGTCCTGGACGGCGGCCGGCTCGTCGTCTGCCACGCCGGCCTGCCCGAGAAGTACCACGGCCGCACCTCCGGCCGGGTCCGCTCGCACGCCCTGTACGGCGACACGACCGGCGAGACCGACGAGTTCGGGCTGCCGGTGCGCTACCCGTGGGCCGAGGACTACCGGGGCCGGGCCGCCGTGGTCTACGGCCACACACCCGTGCCCGAGGCCACGTGGCTGAACAACACGATCTGCCTGGACACCGGCGCCGTCTTCGGCGGCAAGCTCACCGCGCTGCGCTGGCCCGAGCGCGAGCTGGTCGACGTACCGGCCGAGCGGGTCTGGTACGAGCCGGCCCGGCCGCTCGCCACCGAGGCGCCCGGCGGCCAGGACGGCCGGCCGCTGGACCTGGCGGACGTGCACGGCCGGCGCGCCGTGGAGACCCGGCACGCCGGCCGGGTGGCGGTCCGCGAGGAGAACGCGGCGGCGGCCCTGGAGGTCATGAGCCGCTTCGCGATCGACCCGCGCCTGCTGCCGTACCTCCCGCCGACCATGGCACCGACGGCCACCTCGCGGACCGAGGGCTATCTGGAGCATCCTCAGGAGGCGTTCGCGCAGTACGCGCGGGACGGTGTCGCGCGGGTGGTGTGCGAGGAGAAGCACATGGGCTCGCGGGCCGTGGTCCTGGTGTGCCGGGACGCGCAGGCGGCACGGCGGCGGTTCGGGGCGGAGGGACCCACCGGGTCCCTCTACACCCGCACCGGACGGCCGTTCTTCGACGACGAGCGGACCACCGAGGAGATCCTCGGCCGGCTGCGCGCGGCGGTCACCGACGCCGGACTCTGGGACGAACTGGACACGGACTGGCTGCTGCTGGACGCCGAGCTGATGCCGTGGTCGCTGAAGGCCGCCGGGCTGCTGCGCGGCCAGTACGCGGCCGTGGGCGCCGCCGCCGGCGCCGTGTTCCCGGGCGCGCTCGCCGCCCTGGAGGCGGCGGCCGGGCGCGGGACCGACGTGGCCGCGCTGCTCGACCGGCAGCGGGAACGCGCGGCCGACGCCGCCGCGTTCACCGCCGCCTACCGCCGCTACTGCTGGCCCACCGAGGGCCTGGACGGGGTCCGGCTGGCCCCCTTCCAGCTGCTCGCCGTCCAGGGCCGCAGCCTCGCCGCGCTTCCGCACGACGAGCAGCTGGCCCTGATCGACCGGCTCGTGGAGTACGACGGCACCGGACTGCTGCACACCACCCGGCGGCTGTACGTCGACACCGGCGACCCCGAGTCGGTGCGCGCCGGCGTCGACTGGTGGCTGGAGATGACCGGCCGGGGCGGCGAGGGCATGGTCGTCAAGCCGCTCGGCGCGCTGGTGCGCGGGCCGGACGGACGGCTGGTGCAGCCCGGCATCAAGTGCCGGGGCCGCGAGTACCTGCGGATCGTCTACGGCCCGGAGTACACCCGTCCCGACCAGCTCGCGCGGCTGCGGCAGCGGTTCCTGAACCACAAGCGCTCGCTGGCCCTGCGCGAGTACGCCCTCGGCCTGGAGGCCCTGGACCGGCTGGCCGGCGGGGAACCGCTGTGGCGGGTGCACGAGGCGGTGTTCGGCGTGCTGGCACTGGAGTCGGAGCCGGTGGACCCGCGCCTGTAGGCCCCGCCGCGCCCTTGTGCCGCACGCGCACCGGTCCCCGCGGGGACCGGTGCGCGGCACGGTGGCCGGTGCCGTGCACCGCGGTCCGGGACTCCGCCCGCCGGGACCGTCATCCGGGGCCCCGCCGCCGGAAACCGACGAGCCGGGGATGAGAAGCGGTTCCGGCGGTCAGGATGGAACCATGGGATTCCACGTCGACTCCGAGGCCGGGCGGCTGCGCCGCGTCATCCTGCACCGGCCCGACCTAGAGCTCAAGAGGCTCACCCCCAGCAACAAGGACGCACTGCTCTTCGACGACGTGCTGTGGGTGCGCCGGGCGCGCGCCGAGCACGACGGGTTCGCCGACGTCCTGCGCGACCGGGGGGTCGAGGTCCACCTCTTCGGGGACCTGCTCGCCGAGACCCTGGCGCTGCCCGAGGCCCGCGCGCTGGTCCTGGACCGGGTCTTCGACGAGAAGGAGTACGGCCCCCTCGCCACCGGCCACCTGCGCGCCTCCTTCGACCGGATGACCCCGGCCGAGCTGGCCGAGGCCCTGGTCGGCGGCATGACCAAGCGGGAGTACCTGGCCGGCCACGAGGAACCCGCCTCCGTGCGCTTCCACGTCATGGACCTGGACGACTTCCTGCTGCGCCCGCTGCCCAACCACCTCTTCACCCGCGACACCTCGGCGTGGATCTACGACGGCGTCTCCATCAACGCCATGCGCTGGCCCGCCCGGCAGCGCGAGACCGTGCACTTCGAGGCGATCTACCGCCACCACCCGCTGTTCCGGGACGAGACCTTCCACGTCTGGTCCCGGGGCCAGGCCGACTACCCCTCCACCATCGAGGGCGGCGACGTGCTGGTGATCGGCAACGGCGCCGTGCTGATAGGGATGAGCGAGCGGACCACTCCGCAGGCCGTGGAGATGCTGGCGCACAAGCTGTTCGCGGCCGGCTCCGCGCACACCATCGTCGCGCTCGACATGCCCAAGCGGCGCGCCTTCATGCACCTGGACACGGTGATGACCATGGTCGACGGCGACACCTTCACCCAGTACGCCGGCCTCGGCATGCTCCGCTCCTACACCATCGAGCCGGGCGTCGGCGACCGGGAGCTGAAGGTCACCGACCATCCGCCGGAGCACATGCACCGGGCGATCGCCGCCGCGCTCGGCCTCGGCGAGATCCGGGTGCTGACCGCCACGCAGGACGTGCACGCCGCCGAACGCGAGCAGTGGGACGACGGCTGCAACGTCCTCGCCGTCGAACCCGGTGTCGTGGTCGCCTACGAGCGGAACGTGACCACCAACACGCATCTGCGCAAACAGGGCATCGAGGTGATCGAGATCCCGGGCAGCGAGCTGGGCCGGGGCCGGGGCGGGCCACGGTGCATGAGCTGTCCCGTCCAGCGAGACGCAGTATAGAAATGTGAAGGATCGTATAGACTTCCACAGTCCCCTGTAGTCATATCTCTGGAGCGCCCCCATGGCGACAGTCCCGACCGCCCTCGCCGGCCGCCACTTCCTCAAGGAACTGGACTTCACCGAGGCCGAGTTCCGCGGCCTGGTCGAGCTGGCCGCCGAGCTGAAGGCCGCCAAGAAGGCCGGGACCGAGACCCAGTACCTGCGCGGCCGGAACATCGCGCTGATCTTCGAGAAGACCTCGACGCGCACCCGCTGCGCGTTCGAGGTCGCCGCCGCCGACCAGGGCGCCCACACCACCTACCTGGAGCCCTCCGGATCGCAGATCGGGCACAAGGAGTCGGTGCGGGACACCGCCCGGGTGCTGGGCCGGATGTACGACGCGATCGAGTACCGGGGCGACAGCCAGGCCAAGGTCGAGGAGCTGGCCGCGTACGCCGGCGTGCCCGTCTACAACGGCCTCACCGACGACTGGCACCCCACCCAGATGCTCGCCGACGTGCTCACCATGACCGAGCACTGCGCCAAGCCGCTCGACGGGACCGCCTTCGCCTACCTCGGCGACGCCCGCTTCAACATGGGCAACTCCTACCTGGTAACCGGCGCCCTGCTCGGCATGGACGTACGGATCGTCGCCCCGAAGTCCTACTGGCCGGCCCAGGACGTCCTCGACCGCGCCCACGCGCTCGCCGACTCCAGCGGTGCGCGGATCACCCTCACCGAGGACATCGCCGAAGGGGTCCGGGGCGCCGACTTCGTCGCCACCGACGTCTGGGTGTCCATGGGCGAGCCCAAGGAGGTGTGGGCCGAGCGGATCGCGGCCCTCGCGCCCTACGCGGTGACCATGGACGTCCTGCGCGCCACCGGCAACCCGGACGTACGGTTCCTGCACTGCCTGCCGGCCTTCCACGACCTCGGTACCGCGGTCGGACAGCAGATCTTCGACGCGTACGGCCTCGACTCGCTGGAGGTGACGGACGAGGTCTTCGAGTCCGCCCACTCGGTCGTCTTCGACGAGGCGGAGAACCGGCTGCACACCATCAAGGCGGTGCTGGTCGCCACACTCGCCCGGGAAACCCTTGCCTGACCCGCCTCACCAGGCATTATCCTGACCGGCGGCCCGGAACCACCCCTTCCGGAGCCGTCGCCGCGGCCCCACCACGGCCGCCCGCACCACCAGAATCGAGCACCACCCGCATGCCCGCTCCCCGTATCAAGTCCCCGCGTCTGCTCGTCGCCGAGTCCGGCGCCGACCGCGAGGGACACGGCCTGAAGCGCACCATGGGCCTCTTCCAGCTCATCTGCTTCGGCGTCGGAGCCATCGTCGGCACCGGCATCTTCGTCGGCCTGTCCGACTCGGTCGCCCAGGCCGGCCCGGCCGTCGTCGTCTCCTTCGTCCTCGCGGCCCTCACCTGCGTCTTCACCGCCTTCTCCTTCGCGGAGCTGGGCGGCGCGATCCCGGTGTCCGGCTCCTCGTACTCCTTCGCCTACGCCGGCCTGGGCGAGTCCACCGCCTTCCTCGTCGGCTGGTGCCTGCTGCTGGAGTACGGCGTGTCCATCTCCGCCGTCGCGGTCGGCTGGAGCCAGTACGTCAACGAGCTGCTGCACAGCCTCACCGGCCTCCAGCTCCCGGCCGCCCTGTCCGCGGGCCCCGGGGACGGCGGCGTGGTCAACCTGCCGGCCGTGATCGTCATCGCCATGGCCTCGGTGCTGCTGGTGCGCGGGGTGCGGGAGAGTGCCCGGGCGACCGCCGCCATGGCCGCGGTGAAGCTCGCGATCCTGCTCGCCTTCTGCGCCGTCGGCTACAGCGCCTTCAAGGACGGCAACCTCACCCCGTTCTCCCCGGCCGGCCTCGGCGGCATCGGCGCGGGCACCACCGCCGCGTTCTTCTCCTACATCGGCTTCGACGCGATCACCACGGCCGGCGAGGAGGCGAAGAACCCGCGCCGGCACATCCCCGTCGCGATCATGGTCTGCATGGGCATCGTGACCCTGCTGTACTGCGCGGTCGCGCTCGCCGCGATCGGCGCCATCGGCGGCGACCAGGTCGCCGGCCGCCCCGCGGCCCTGTCCTACGTCGTCAACGAGGTCACCGGCTCGGCCATCGGCGGCGGTGTCATCGCCTTCGGCGCGGTCGTCGCCATCGCCTCCGTGGTCCTCGCCGTGATGTACGGCCAGACCCGCATCCTGATGTCGATGTCCCGGGACGGCCTGATCCCGCGCGTCTTCGAGAAGGTCAGCCCGCGCACCTCCACGCCGGTCGCCGGCACGCTGATCGTCGCCGTCGTCTTCGCGCTCCCGGCGGCCTTCGCCTCCCTCGACGCCGTGATGAACCTGTGCACCATCGGCACCCTCGCCGTCATGGCCGTCGTCAACGTCACGGTGATGGCCCTGCGCCGCCGCGAGCCGGGCCTCGACCGCAGCTTCCGCATCCCGCTGTACCCGGTGGCCCCGCTGCTCGGCATCGGCTTCTGCCTGTACCTGATGTGGGAGACCGGCTGGCGGACCTGGATCCAGTTCGCCGTGTTCCTCGCGGTGGGCCTGGCGGTCTACGGCGCCTACGGCCGCCGGCACTCCACGCTCGCGGACGCGCCGGCCGAGGTCACGCCGGCCGCCGCCGAGCGGGAACCACAGGCAGTCTGAACCACACCGCCTTGCCCGACGGGGTGGGGCGGTGACCGCAGGAGGAACTGAGGGCGCGGATCAGCAGCAGCCCGCGCCCGCCCTCCTGCCACACATCGGGCTCCTCGATCACCGGCCGGGTCAGGTGGCCGGGCGGCGCCGGGTCCGGATCGTGCACCTCGACCCGGCAGTCGGTCGGCCGCAGCTCCACCACCAGCTCTATCGGCCCGCGCCCGGCGGTGTGCTCCACCGCGTTGGCCACCAGCTCGGCGGTCAGCAGCTCCGCCGTGTCGCAGTCGGTCACGTGCTCCACCTCGGTGAGCGCCGTGCGCACCAGGGCACGCGCCACCGGCACCGCCGCCGCGGTGTGCGGCAGCGCGATGCGCCAGGAAGCCGATTCGGCGGAGGGTTCGTGCACGGCGAGTCCTTCATGGAGCAGGCTGTCCTGCTGTACGACTCCAGGCATGGTACGGGCCCCGCCGCGTGGGGCCGTCGCCGGGCCGGTCGCTCCGGCCGATTGTGTCGCGCCCTCGTGACGACGGTCACAAAGCGGTGATAACTTCGGAAGGCAGCAACGTACGGCACCGTCGCCGAAGGAGGCCGCGCGCCATGAGTCCCTTCACCGGCTCGGCCGCCCGCACGGCCGACTGGGAGCATCTGCGGGTGCGGATCGCCGACCAGGTCGCCACCGTCACCCTGGCCCGCCCCGAGAAACTCAACGCCCTCACCTTCGGTGCCTACGCCGACCTGCGCGACCTGCTCGCCGAGCTGTCCCGGGAGCGCGCGGTACGGGCCCTGGTACTGGCCGGGGAGGGCCGCGGCTTCTGCTCCGGCGGCGACGTGGACGAGATCATCGGCGCCACCCTCGCCATGGACACCGCCCGGCTGCTCGACTTCAACCGGATGACCGGGCAGGTGGTGCGGGCGATCCGCGAGTGCCCCTTCCCGGTGATCGCCGCGGTGCACGGCGTGGCGGCCGGCGCCGGCGCGGTCCTCGCCCTCGCGGCGGACTTCCGGGTCGCCGACCCCTCGGCCCGGTTCGCGTTCCTCTTCACCCGGGTCGGCCTGTCCGGCGGCGACATGGGGGCGGCCTATCTGCTGCCCCGGGTCGTCGGCCTCGGCCACGCCACCCGCCTGCTCATGCTGGGCGACCCGGTGCGGGCCCCCGAGGCCGAGCGGATCGGCCTGATCAGCGAGCTGGCCGAGGAGGGCCGGGCCGACGAGGCCGCCGCCGCCCTGGCCCGCCGCCTGGCCGACGGCCCGGCCCTGGCCCACGCCCAGACCAAGGCCCTGCTCACGGCCGAGCTGGACATGCCCCTGGCGGCCTCGGTCGAGCTGGACGCCGCCACCCAGGCCCTGCTGATGACCGGCGAGGACTACGCGGAGTTCCACACGGCTTTCACGGAGAAGCGCGCGCCGAAGTGGCGGGGGAGGTGAGCCGGATGCCGACCTCGGGGACACCCGCCTCAGGGGCGCGACCAGCCGCGGACGGCCCGCGCCCGCCGACGACGCACCACCCCCTGCGCGTGGCGGTCATCGGCGGCGGCCCCGGAGGACTGTACGCCGCGGCCCTCCTCAAACGCCTCGACCCGGCCCGCGACATCACCGTCTGGGAACGCAACGCGCCCGACGAGACCTTCGGCTTCGGCGTGGTCCTCTCCGACGAGACACTCGGCGGCATCGAACACGGCGACCCCGTCGTCCACGAAGCCTTGCGGCGGGACCTCGTCCGCTGGGACGACATCGACATCGTGTACCGGGGGACACGTCACCGCTCCGGCGGCCACGGCTTCGCCGCGCTCGGCCGCCACCGGCTCCTTCGGATCCTGCACCGGCGCTGCCACTCCCTCGGCGTACGGATCCGCTTCCGCACCGAGGCCCCCCACCCGGACATCCTCTCCGCCGAGTACGACCTCGTCATCGCGGCCGACGGTGTGCACAGCGCCACCCGCGAGACCTACGCCCATGTGTTCCGCCCCCATGTGGCCGCACACCACTGCCGCTACATCTGGCTCGCCGCGGACTTCGCCTTCGACGCCTTCCGCTTCGAGATCGCCGAGACCGAGCACGGCGTGACCCAGCTGCACGGCTACCCCTACGCCCGCCCGTCTCCCGACCACCACCCCTCGACGAGGCCCTCCGGGCCGCAGGATCAATGCGGCGCCTCCACCGTCATCATCGAGATGCGCGAGGAGGTCTGGCGGGCCGCGGGATACGGCGAACTCACCCCGCGCGAGTCCGCCGAGCGCTGCGCCAAGCTCTTCTCCGACGCCCTGGGCGGCCGTCCGCTGCGCTCCGGGAACTCCGTCTGGACCACCTTCCGTACGGTCGTCAACGACCGCTGGTCGCACGGCAACGTGGTCCTCCTGGGCGACGCCGCGCACACCGCGCACTTCTCCATCGGCTCCGGCACCAAACTCGCCGTCGAGGACGCCCTCGCCCTCGCCGCCTGCCTGGCGGAGCGGCCGGACGTGCCGGACGCGCTCGCGGCCTACGAGGAGGAGCGCAGGCCCGTCGTCGCCTCCACCCAGCGGGCCGCCCGGGCCAGCCTGGAGTGGTTCGAGAACCTCCGGCTGTACCTGCGCCAGCCGCCCCGCCAGTTCGCCTTCAACCTGCTCACCCGCTCCCGCCGCGTCACCCACGGCAACCTGCGGGTGCGCGACGCGCGCTTCACCGAGTCCGTGGAGCGCGAGTTCGGCTGCCCGCCCGGCACACCCCCGATGTTCACCCCGTTCCGGCTGCGCGGCCTGACCCTGCGCAACCGGGTCGTGGTGTCGCCGATGGACATGTACTCGGCCGCCGACGGCGTCCCCGGCGACTTCCACCTCGTCCACCTGGGCGCCCGCGCGCTCGGCGGGGCCGGCCTGGTGATGACGGAGATGGTGTGCGTCAGCCCGGAGGGCCGGATCACGCCGGGCTGCGCCGGCCTCTACACCGGACGGCAGGCCGAGGCGTGGCGGCGCGTCACCGACTTCGTGCACCGCCAGTCCCCGGGCACCGCGATCGGCGTCCAGCTCGGGCACTCGGGCCGCAAGGGGTCCACGAAGCTGATGTGGGAGGGCATGGACGAGCCGCTGTCCACCGGCAACTGGCCGCTCGTCGCCGCGTCCCCGCTGCCGTACAGACCGGGCAGCCAGATACCGCGCGAGCTGTCCCGGGCCCAGCTCACCGATATCCGCGAGCAGTTCACGGCGGCCGCCTGGCGCGCCGCACGGGCCGGCTTCGACCTGCTCGAACTGCACTGCGCCCACGGCTACTTGCTCTCCGGTTTCCTCTCCCCGCTCACCAACCGCCGCACCGACGCCTACGGCGGCTCGCCCGAGCGGCGCCTGCGCTTCCCGCTGGAGGTCTTCGACGCCGTCCGCGGGGTGTGGCCGGCCGAACGGCCGATGACCGTCCGGATCTCGGCCACCGACTGGGCCGACGGCGGGACGAGCGCGGAGGACGCCGTGGAGATCGCCCGCGCCTTCGCCGCGCACGGTGCCGACGCCATCGACGTCTCCACCGGGCAGGTGGTGTCAGAGGAACGGCCGGAGTTCGGACGGTCGTACCAGACGCCGTTCGCCGACCGGATCCGGCACGAGGTCCGCCTCCCGGTCATCGCGGTCGGCGCGATCTCCTCCTGGGACGACGTCAACTCGCTGATCCTGGCGGGCCGCACGGACCTGTGCGCCCTGGCCCGCCCGCACCTGTACGACCCGCACTGGACCCTGCACGCGGCGGCCGAGCAGGGCTACGACGGCCCCGGCGCCCCCTGGCCCGCCCCCTACCGCGCGGGCAGCCGACCTCCGCGCACCGGCCGCACCGACGCCCCCAAACCGCGTCTTTCACTGGAGAGTTGAGACGTCCTCACAGTCCCGCGAACCGCGCTCCCGCGTCCCGCAGGCGTTCGTGCAGGCCCCGGAAGACCTCCGCCGAGCGGACGCCGGGCCAGCCGGGCGGGAGCAGGCGGGTGGGCAGGCCCGGGTCGGTGTAGGGCAGGTGGCGCCAGGAGTCCAGGGCGAGGAGGTAGTCGTGGTAGGCCTCCTCCGGCGGGGTGTCCGAGCGGCGGGACCAGGCCCGCAGCACCGGCTCGTGCCGGTCCAGGAAGCGCTCGTGCTCCTTGGCGATCGCGGACAGGTCCCACCAGCGGGCCACCGCCTCGGCCGTGGGCGCGAAGCCCAGGTGCTCGCCGCGGAAGAAGTCCACGTACGCGTCCAGCCGCAGCCGGCGCAGGCTGTGCTCCGCCTCCTCGTACAGCCGCGCCGGCGCGATCCACACGCCCGGCGCCGCGGTGCCGAAGCCGAGGCCGGCCAGCCGGGAACGCAGCACGTGCCGCTTCTGCCGCTCCGACTCGGGCACCGAGAACACCGCGAGCACCCAGCCCTCGTCCGCCACGGGAGTGCCCGCGTAGATGCGCCGGTCGCCGTCGTCCAGCAACTGGCGTGCCTCGGCGGACAGCGCGTATCCGGCCGCGCCGGACTCGGCGCGGGCCGGCAGCAGCAGACCGCGCCGCTTGAGCCGGGACACCGAGGAGCGTACGGAGGGGGCGTCCACGCCGACGGCGGCCAGCAGCCGGATCAGCTCGGCGACGGGCACCGGGCCGGGCATGGAGCGGCCGTACGCGCCGTAGAGCGTGACGATGAGGGACCTGGGGGCGTGCTGCTCGGACACGTTGATCATTTTAGGTCGTCGGCATCACTGCTGGTCACCTCCGGTGCGCAGCCGGAACCGCTGCACCTTGCCGGTGGCCGTGCGGGGCAGCGCGTCGAGGAAGACGAACGCGCGCGGACATTTGTAGGGGGCCAGTTCGGCGGTGAGGAACGCGCGCAGCGCCTCCGGGTCGCGCCGGGCGCCGGGGCGCAGCACCGTGTAGGCGACGGCCACCTGGCCGCGGGCCTCGTCGGGGCGGCCGACGACCGCCGCCTCGACCACGTCGGGATGGCGCAGCAGCACGTCCTCCACCTCCGGTCCCGCGATCTTGTATCCGGCGGAGACGATCATGTCGTCGGCGCGGGCCACATAGCGGAAGTAGCCGCTCCGGTCGCGGACGCAGGTGTCGCCGGTGATGTTCCAGCCGCCGCGCACGTACTCCCGCTGCCGCGGGTCGGCGAGATAGCGGCAGCCGACGGGGCCGCGCACGGCCAGCAGCCCGGGTTCGCCGTCGGGCACGGGCCGGCCGTCGGCGTCCTGGACGCGGGCCTGCCAGCCGGGCACCGGCAGGCCCGTGGTGCCGGGCCGGACGTGCTCGTCGGCGGCGGACAGGAAGATGTGCAGTAGCTCGGTGGAGCCGATGCCGTTGATCAGGCGCAGGCCCGTCCGCTCGTGCCAGGCGTGCCAGGTGGCCGCGGGCAGGTTCTCGCCGGCCGACACACAGCGTCTGAGGGAGGAGAGGTCGTGGCCGTCCAGGTCCCGCAGCATCGCCCGGTAGGCGGTCGGCGCGGTGAACAGCACCGAGACGCGGTGCGCGGCGACGGCGGGCAGCAGTTGCCGGGGGCCCGCCTGTTCGAGCAGGAGGCTGCTGGCGCCGGCGCGCATCGGGAAGATCACCAGCCCGCCGAGGCCGAAGGTGAAGCCGAGCGGGGGACTGCCGGCGAAGACATCGTCCTCATGGGGCCGCACCACATGACGTGAGAACGTGTCGGCTGTCGCCAGCACATCCCGGTGGAAGTGCATGCACCCTTTCGGTCGGCCCGTGGTGCCCGAGGTGAACGCGATCAGGGCGACGTCGTCGGCGGCGGTGTCCACCGCCGGGTAGGGGCCGGCCGGGGCCGGGCGGCGCAACAGGTCGTCGGGGCCGTCACCGCCGTACGTCGTGACGCGCAGCCCCGGTACGGCCGCCCTGGCCAGGTCCTCCACCGACCGGATGTCGCACAGCGCGTGCCCGATCCGGGCGATCGCGCACATGGCCGCCAGCTCCTGCGGGCGCTGCCGGGCCAGCACGGTGACCGCGACCGCGCCCGCCTTCAGCACGGCCAGCCAGCAGGCGGCCAGCCACGGCGTGGTGGGGCCGCGCAGCAGCACCCGGTTGCCCGGGACCACGCCCAGCGCGCCGGTGAGCACATGCGCGATCCGGTCCACGCGGGCGCGCAGTTCGCCGTAGGTCCAGGCGGGGCCGGCCGCGGTGCGGAACACCGGGCGCGACTCCTCGGCGTGGTCCAGCAGTTCCGCGGCGCAGTTCAGCCGGGCGGGATAGCGCAGTTCCGGCAGGTCGAACCGCAGCTCGGGCCATTCGTGCGGCGGGGGCAGATGGTCGCGCGCGAACGTGTCGACATGGGCGGAGAGATGCATGGCGGTGCGCCCCCTTGCCGTGACGGAGGTCCGGGCCGGCCGCCCGAACGGGCTTCCTGGTGGGCTCGCGCTCCCCCGGAGGGGGACACCCAGCGTATCGCCTTGGTGACGGCAGTCAACGGCTCGCGATACCGTCAAGGGGTGGGCGGCCGAGGGTGCCGAGGCCCGCCCCGGAGGGAGGAACGGCCGTGTCCGCATTCGCACTCGCGCCGGAGCAGGCCGTCTGGTGCGCCGAGCTGCGCGCGCTGGCCGCCGGGCGGCTGCGCCCGTTCGCGGACCGGGGCACACCCGGCCGCGTCAACCGGCCGCTGCTCGCCGAACTCGGCCGACTCGGCCTGCTCGCCCGGTTGTTCGACTCCGGAGCACTGGACCTGTGCCTGATGCGGGAGTCGCTCGCGCAGGGCTGCACCGAGGCCGAGACCGCCCTCGCCCTCCAGGGCCTCGGCGCGCATCCGGTGCACGCCCACGGCACCCCGGCCCAGCGGGCGCGCTGGCTGCCCCGGGTCGCCGACGGCAGCGCGGTCGCCGCCTTCGCGCTCAGCGAGCCCGGCGCCGGCTCGGACGCGGCGGCGCTGTCCCTCGCCGCCGAGCCGGACGGCGACGGCTGGCGGCTCACCGGCGTCAAGTGCTGGATCTCCAACGCCCCCGAGGCCGACTTCTACACCGTCTTCGCCCGCACCACACCCGGTGCCAAGGCCCGCGGGGTGACCGCCTTCCTCGTCCCGGCCGACCGGCCCGGACTCACCGGCCGTCCGCTGGAGATGCTCGCACCGCACCCCGTTGGCGAGCTGCGCTTCGACGCCGTGCCCGTGACCGTCGCCGACCTGCTCGGCGAGGCGGACCGCGGCTTCGCCGTCGCCATGGCCACCCTCAACCTCTTCCGCCCCAGCGTCGGCGCCTTCGCGGTCGGCATGGCCCAGGCCGCGCTGGAGGCGACCGTGGAGCACACCGGCCGGCGCGAGGCGTTCGGCGGCACCCTGCGCGACCTCCAGGCCGTGTCCCACCAGGTCGCCGAGATGGCCCTGCGCACCGAGGCGGCCCGGCTGATGGTGTACGCGGCGGCCTCGGCGTACGACGCGGGGGCCGACGGCGTGCCCCGGCGGGCCGCGATGGCCAAGCTGCTCGCCACCGAGACCGCGCAGTACGTCGTCGACACCGCCGTCCAGCTGCACGGCGCGTGCGCCCTGCGCCGCGGTCACCTCCTGGAACACCTGTACCGCGAGGTGCGCGCGCCGCGCATCTACGAAGGGGCCAGCGAGGTGCAGCGGGGCATCATCGCCAAGGAGTTGTACGCCACGGCCGCCGAGGAGGCCCGATGACGGCCGAACGCGTCAACCCGCCCGGGCTGTCCCCGCCCGCCGGCTTCAGCCACGCCGTCGTCGCCACCGGCTCCCGGGTGGTGTTCCTGGCCGGCCAGACCGCCCTGGACGCCGGCGGCACGATCACCGGCGAGACGCTGCCCGAGCAGTTCGGCAGGGCCCTCGGCAACCTCCTCGCCGCCCTGCGCGCGGCCGGCGGCACCCCCGCCGACCTGGCCCGGGTCACCGTCTACGCCACGGACCTCGCCGCCTACCGCGCCCACGCCCGCGAACTGGGCCGGATCTGGCGGGAGTCGGCGGGCCGCGACTACCCGGCGATGGCCGTCGTCCAGGTCGTACGGCTGTGGGACGAGCGGGCGCTGGTGGAGCTGGACGGGTTCGCCGTACTGCCCTGATCCGCCGGTCGCCGGCACAACCGTCAGGAGCATGGACGCGCCACCGTAGGGGTGACGGTCACGCCCGCCGGCCCGGCCGCCCGGTACCAGTGGAAGCCCTCAGCCCCTGGAAACCGGGAGGTATCCCATGCCCGTCCGCCGTTCCCTCCTCGCCGCCGCCGGTGCCGCGGCCCTGCTGTGCGCCGCCGCCGGTCCGGCCGCCGCCGCACCCGGCGAGTACGTCACCGTCGACGCGACCGGCCGGATCGCTGCCGACGGCACGGTCACGCTGTCCGGCAGCTACCGCTGCTCCGGCGCCACCGGCCCGGCGTTCATCGGCTCCTCGGTCGGCCAGGGCGACACCGCCGACCGGCAGGGCATCGGCGGCAGCGCCGCCCGCTGCGACGGCGTCGAGCACCGCTGGCAGAACTCCGGCAAGCCCTACGGGCAGACGCTGAAGCCGGGGACGGCGCGGGTGCAGGCCACCGGCCTGGAGCTGCGCCCCTCGGGCATCATCGTGCTGCCGGTCTTCCACGCGGAGTCGGAGCGGGACGTCACGCTCGTTACGGGCTGAGGCCCGCTCCCCGCCGGATCAGAGCCCGTCCCCCTCCGGCGGGGCCGCCCTGCGCCGGACCACCGTGCCGCCCGGCCGGCGCAGGGCGGCGACGAACTTGTAGCGGGAGCCGCGGTAGACCGAGCGCACCCACTCCACCGGCGTGCCCTCCGCGTCCCGCGAGTGCCGGGACAGCAGCAGCATCGGCAGCCCCACGTCGGTGGCCAGCAGCTGCGCCTCGCGCGGAGTGGACAGCGAGGTTTCGATGGTCTCGTCGGCCTCGGCCAGATGGACGCCGTAGACCTCGGCGAGCGCCGTGTACAGCGAGGGGTAGGTGTCCAGGGAGCGGCGCAGGCCGGGAAAGCGCCGCACGGACAGATGGGTGGTCTCGATGGCCATCGGGTCGCCGCTGGCCAGCCGCAGCCGCTCGATGCGCAGCACCCGTTCGCCGGTCCCGATGCCGAGCAGGCCCGCCAGGTGCCCGTCGGCCGGCACCTCCCCGATGTCCAGCACCTGCGAGGCCGGGGTGAGGCCCTGCGCGCGCATGTCCTCGGTGTGCGAGGTGAGCTGGAGCGTGCGGTACAGCTTGGGCTGCGCGACGAAGGTGCCCTTGCCCTGGATCCGGTCGAGCCGGCCCTCGCCGACGAGTTCCTGCAGGGCCTGCCGCACGGTGGTCCGTGAGGTGTCGAACCGGACGGCGAGCAGCCGTTCGGCGGGCATGACCGATCCGGGTTGCAGTGCTTCGGCCATCGTCAGGAGCTGCTGCTTGATCCGGTAGTACTTCGGCACCCGCGCGGTGCGGCCGGGCGCCCCCCGGTGCGGATGGGCGCTGCTGACGTCGGTGGTCATGCCTGCCTTCCCGGCTGTGTCGATGGGCTCCCGTTATAGCGACCAACTCCCGTATGGTCTAGTCCAACTGAACGGTCCGGGCGAAAGGGGCGGAACGCGGAGGGACGCGCTCCGGTGACTTTCTCGTAACGGCCGGGACCGGCTTCCCGAACCACCCTTGACACTCCAAAAGGTCTAGGCCAAGCTCCACCGTACTGGTCTACACCATTAGTGGCCAGGTCCCGAGCCCTACGTGCAACAGCGTCGTACGCAGGTCACCGCCGAGGGCGTGGGGGGTTAGTGGCATCCCTGAGGAGGGTGGCGTGAAGCGCAAGCTTGCGGCCGCGATCGTGATCGCGGGCATGATGGTCTCCGTGTCGGCGTGCGGAGGGGACGACGGCGACGAGGGCAAGAAGGCGGGACCGGACAGCTTCAAGGGCGAGACGCTCACCGTCTGGGCGATGGACGGCTCCACCCCGGACCAGTGGGTCAAGGACGTCTCCGCCGCGTTCGAGAAGAAGACCGGCGCCAAGGTGAAGTTCGAGACGCAGAAGTGGGACGGGATCCAGCAGAAGATCACCACCGCTCTCTCCGAGTCCACCCCGCCGGACGTGATCGAGGTCGGCAACACCCAGACCCCGGCCTACGCGGCCACCGGCGGTCTCGCCGAACTGGACGACCTGAAGAAGGAGATCGGCACCGACTGGACGCCGGCGGTCTCCGAGTCCTCCGTCTACGACGGCAAGCAGTACGCCGCGCCCTGGTTCTTCACCAGCCGCGTGGTCGTCTACAACAAGAAGATCTGGGCCGAGGCCGGCATCAAGGACATTCCCAAGACCCGGGACGAGTTCTTCAAGGACCTCGAGACCATCGGCAAGAAGACCGAGGCCGAGCCGATCTACATGCCCGGCCAGAACTGGTACTTCTTCGACGGCCTGACCCTCGGCCAGGGCGCCGACCTGGTGAAGAAGCAGGGCGACAAGTACGTCTCCAACCTCGGTGACCCCAAGGTCGCCAAGGCCATGGAGATCTACAAGAAGTACGCCTCCTACTCCAAGGCGCCCAAGGACAAGGACGAGGCCACCCCGCAGCAGGGCGAGGTGTTCGCCAACGGCAAGACCGGTGCCTTCATCGGCATGGGCTGGGAGGCCGCCACGGCGGTCGCCGCCAACAAGGACATCGAGAAGGACCTCGGTTACTTCCCCATCCCCGGCGAGACCGCGGCCAAGCCCGAGAGCGTCTTCCTCGGCGGCTCCAACCTCGCCGTCGCCGCGGGCAGCAAGAAGCAGGAACTGGCCAAGGAGTTCCTGAAGATCGCCCTGTCCGACCAGTACGAGGGCGAACTGGCCAAGCTCAACGGCGTCATCCCGAACAAGAAGGCGCTGGAGTCCAACCTGAAGGGCAACCTCGTCGCCGAGGCCATCGCCCCGGGCGCCGCGGTCGGCGGCACCACCCCGCTGATCCCCGCGTGGGGCGCGGTGGAGAACAACCCCAACCCGATCAAGTCCTACATGACCTCCGTGCTGAACGGTAAGTCCCCGGCCGAGGCCGCCAAGCAGGTCGAAGGCGAGATCAACAAGCGCCTGGCCCAGGAGAACTGATCACCGTGCCGGGGGTGCCGCGAGCCGGCGCCCCCGGCCCGCGCCGGTGCCGTGCCACGGGTACGGCCCCGGTGTTTCGTACGGCCACGGAAGAGATGGCAACTCATGTCAGTGCAGACCGAAGGCACGGACACGGCCGGGGAGCCCGCTGTCCGCAAGGCCCGGGTGCCGGCCTCGCCACGAGGTGACGACCGCACCCTCGGGGCCCCGTCCCGGCGCCGCGCCGCCGCCCCCTACCTGCTCCTGCTGCCCGCGCTGCTGGCCACCTTGGTGCTGCTCGGCTGGCCGCTGCTGAAGAACGGCTTGCTGTCGTTCCAGAACCTGAACCCGCGGCAGCTCATCCAGCACCTCACCGAGTGGAACGGCGTCGACAACTACCAGGAGGTGCTGTCCGCCGGGGAGTTCTGGCGCGTCGTCGAGCGCTCCGTCGTCTTCACCGCCGTCAACGTCGTACTGATCATGACGCTCGGCACCCTGACCGGACTGCTGCTCGCCCGCCTCGGCAAGCGGATGCGGCTGCTGCTCCTGATCGGCCTCGTGCTCGCCTGGGCCATGCCGATCATCGCGGCCACCACCGTCTACAAGTGGCTGTTCGCCCAGCGCTTCGGCGTCGTCAACTGGGTCCTGGACAAGCTCGGCTGGCACTCCATGGCCGACCACAACTGGCTCCAGACCCAGTTCTCCACCTTCGCCGTGGTCACCCTGCTGCTCGTGTGGCAGTCCATCCCCTTCGTGGCGATCAACCTCTACGCCGCCACCACCACGATCCCCCGGGAGCTGTACGAGGCCGCCGCCCTGGACGGCGCCGGCGCCTGGAAGGGCTTCACCTCCGTGACCCTGCCCTTCCTGCGGCCCTTCCTGTACGCCACGACGTTCCTCGAAGTCATCTGGATCTTCAAGGCGTTCCCGCAGATCTTCGCGATGAACGAGGGCGGCCCGGACCACCTCACCGAGACCCTGCCGATCTACGCCTATGTGGAGGGCGTCGGCAACCAGCACTTCGGAGTCGGCGCGGCGATCTCCTTCCTGACCATTCTGGTGCTGCTCGCCATCACCTCGTACTACCTGCGCATGGTGCTCAAGCAAGAGGAGGACGAGCTATGAAGCGCTCGCTCTTCGGCCGTATCTGGCCCAACGCGACCGCCGTCGTCCTCTTCGTCGGCTTCGTGTTCCCCGTGTACTGGATGTTCGCCACGGCCTTCAAGCCGACCGGCGACATCATCTCCGACGACCCGGTGTGGTTCCCCACCGACGCCACCCTGGAGCACTTCAAGACGGCCGTCGACGCCGACCACTTCTGGACCCTGGTCCTCAACTCCGTCACCGTCACGCTCCTGTCGGTCGCGTTCTCCCTCGTCATCGCGCTCTTCGCGGCCTTCGCCCTGACCCGGATGCGGTTCAAGGGCCGGCGCGGTCTCATCGTGACGTTCATGCTGGCGCAGATGGCCCCCTGGGAGGTCCTGATCATCGCCATCTACATGACCGTCCGGGACAACGACATGCTCGACAGCCTGGTCCCGCTCACCGCCTTCTACACGATGATGGTGCTGCCGCTGACCATCCTGACGCTGCGCGGCTACATCGCCGCCGTGCCCAAGGAGCTGGAGGAGTCGGCGATGGTCGACGGCTGCACCCGCACGCAGGCCTTCCGCAAGGTGATCTTCCCGCTGCTCGCGCCCGGCCTGATGGCGACCTCGCTGTTCGGCTTCATCACCGCCTGGAACGAGTTCCCGCTCGTCCTGATCCTCAACAAGTCCGCCGAGAAGCAGACCCTGCCGCTGTGGCTGTCGCAGTTCCAGACCGCCTTCGGCGACGACTGGGGCGCCACCATGGCCGCCTCGTCCCTCTTCGCGCTGCCCATCCTGATCCTCTTCATCTTCCTGCAACGCAAGGCCGTCAGCGGTCTGACCGACGGCGCCGTGAAGGGATGACGCCCCGATGACCACCATCGCCCCCGGCACCGACACCCTCACCCGCAACGCCCTCGCGGTGCTCCAGCCCGGCTTCGACGGCACCACCGCCCCCGACTGGGTGCGCCGCCGCATCGACGAGGGCCTGGCCTCCGTCGCCCTGTTCGGCCGCAACGTCGTCAGCGAGGACCAGGTCACCGCGCTCACCGCGCAGCTGCGCGCCGGACGCGAGGACCTGCTGGTCGCCATCGACGAGGAGAGCGGCGACGTCACCCGCCTCGACGTGCGCACCGGCTCCTCCTTCCCCGGCAACCACGCCCTCGGCGCCGTCGACGACCCCGGCCTCACCCGGGCCGTCGCCCGCGAACTGGGCCGCCGCCTGGCCGCCTGCGGCGTCACCTTCGACTGGGCGCCCTCCGCCGACGTCAACGCCGACCCGGACAACCCCGTCATCGGCGTCCGCTCCTTCGGCGCGAGCCCCGACCTGGTCGCCCGGCACACCGCCGCCTGGGTCGAGGGCCTGCAGTCCACCGGCGTCGCCGCCTGCACCAAGCACTTCCCCGGACACGGCGACACCAACGTCGACTCCCACCACGCCATCCCGCGCATCGACGTCGACGCCGACACCTTCTACGAGCGCGAACTGCCTCCGTTCCGCGCGGCCATCGCCGCCGGCACCCGGGCCGTCATGAGCGCCCACATCCTGGTGCCGGCCCTCGACCCGGACCGTCCCGGCACCCTGTCCCCGCGCATCCTCACCGACATGCTGCGCGGCGAACTCGGCTACCAGGGCCTGATCGTCACCGACGGCATCGAGATGCGCGCCATCTCCGGCACCTACGGCCTGAACCGGGGCGTCGTCCTCGCGATCGCGGCCGGCGCCGACGCCATCTGCGTGGGCGGCGGACTGTGCGACGAGGACACCGTGCTCGGCATGCGCGACGCGCTCGTCACCGCCGTACGCTCCGGCGAACTGTCCGAGGAACGGCTCGCCGACGCCGCCGCCCGGGTGCGCGACCTGGCCGCCTGGACCGCCGCGCACCGCGACGACGCCCGCAGGACCGACCCCGATCCGCACGTCGGCCTGGTCGCGGCCCGCCGCGCGCTGACCGTGACCCGCGCCGGCGCCGCCGCACCGGTCACCGGGCCGGTGTACGTCGCCCGGTTCAACCCGGCCCCGAACATCGCCGTCGGCGACGAGACCCCCTGGGGTGTCGCCGCCGAGCTGGAGCGGCTGCTGCCCGGCAGCGCCTCCGGCACCTTCACCGGCGACGGCGCGGGAGCCGCCGCCCTCGCCGCGGCCGGCGGACGCCGCGTCGTCGCCGTGGTCCGCGACGAGCACCGGCACGCGTGGATGCGCTCCGCGCTCGACACCCTGCTCGCCGCCCGGCCCGACACCGTCGTGGTCGAGATGGGCCTGCCGCAGGCCCCGCCGCGCGGCGCCCCGCACATCGCCACCTACGGCGCCGCCCGTGTCTGCGGCGTGGCCGCCGCCGAGGCCGTCCTGGCCGGCTGACCTCCCCCTCCCGGCCGCCCGCCGTCCCGGCGGGCGGCCGTCCTCCGTGCTTCTTCCGCGAACCGGTGGCCTTTTCGCGCCCTGACGCTTGCCACCGGCACATGTCTCACGTCCGACCCGCAGGTGTTGTCGTCCCGATCACCCCGGAGTGTGAACACATGCACGAGCCCGCCCCCTACCTCCACCGAGCGGCGACCGGCCGCCCCTACTTCAGCGCCGACGGCGAGACCTACCTCGCGCCGACCCCGCTGCGCGACCTGGAGAAGACCGAGCCGCTGCGCGTGCTGTCCGAGAAGGACTTCGCCTTCTGGCAGAACTACGGCTACGTCGTCGTCCGCGAGGCCATCACCCCCGGCGAGGCCAAGGGCCTGCTCGACTTCGCCTGGGAGTTCCAGGGCCTCGACCCCGACCGCCCCGACACCTGGTACGAGGAACCCGAGTTCCGCTCCGAACTCGACCGGCACCTGTACATCTACGGCTTCGTCGAGGCCTACCACCACCAGCTGATCTGGGACAGCCGGCAGAACCAGCGGGTCTACGACGCCTTCGTGGACGTGTGGGACAGCCCCGAGCTGTGGGTCACCCTGGACCGGCTCAACCTCAACCCGCCCAACATACGCACCCGTTCGCGCTCCCTGATCGAACCCACCGACGAGGGCTTCGACATCGAGCTGCACTGGGACGTCGACTCCACCCGCGCCGTGCTGCCGCAGCGCGTCCAGGGCATCATCGCGCTCACCGGCACCCGGCCCGAACTCGGCGGCTTCCAGTGCGCGCCCGAACTCTTCCGCCGCTTCGAGGAGTGGCGCCTCGCCCAGCCGTCCGGCCGCGACCCGGTCCGGCCCGCGATCGACCGCGCCGAGTTCCCGGTGATCCGTCCCGACCTCCAGCCCGGCGACCTGCTGATCTTCAACGGAATGCTCGCCCACGGCGTGGCGCCCAACCTCTCCGACAACGCTGTCCGAGCCGTCCAGTACCTGTCGATGATGCCCGCGCTGGAGGAGCACACCGCGCTGCGCGAGGCCCGTGTGCACTCCTGGCGCACCCTGGACACCCCCGACTGGAACGCTACCCTGCTCGGCGACGCCCGCAGGCCGGAAGCCCTGCGCTACGGCACCGCCGAACTGAACGGCCTGGGGCGCAAGCTGCTGGGGCTGGACTCCTGGGCCGCCGCGGAAGGGGACCGGTGAACCGCGTCTGCCTCGCCCTGCCCACCAACCGCGCCTGCTCCGCCACCATCACCGCCCTGCACGCCGAAGCGGCGTACGCCGCGCGGAACTTCGGCGCCGACGTCCAGATGCTGATCCTGGACTCCGCCGACGACCGCACCCGGGCCGCGCACGCCGGCACCGTCGCGGCCCTGCCGCCGGAGCCGGGCGTGAGCGTCCACCACCTCGACGAGGAACGCCAGCGCGCCCGGCTGCGCCGGATCATCCAGCGCTCCGGCCTGCCCGGGCCGGACCGGCTGCTCGACCTCATGCTCCCGCCCGCCGTCTCCTACGGCGCCTGCACCAACCGCGCCTTCCTGCTGGCCGCCGCGCTCGGCTGCCACTCCGTGCACCGCAGGGACTCCGACAGCACCTACCAGGTGCACGCCGGACAGCCGGTGTTCCCCGTCCACCACGAGCTGCCCTGGCTCGGCCGGCCCGCCGCCGAGGCCTCGGCGGCCGTCACCCGCGCCGACCTCGGCCCGGTCCCGGCCCACCGCCCGGTGTCGCTGGCCGGCGCCTCCTTCATCGGCGCGCTCTCCGTGGACATCGCGGAGATACGGCGGCTGGACGACGGCGTCTACCACGACGTGGTCGGCCTCTGGGCGCCCGGCGACTGGCCCGAGGACCGCCGGCGCGCACTGGTGGAGGAGTCCTTCACGGGCGCGGGCACCGACCCCTTCACCGGCGACCACTCGACCCTCACCGTGGTCGACCCGATGCGCGTCGACATGTGCAACGTCGCCTTCGACCGCGCGGTGTACGAGCGGGTCCCGCTCCCGCCCGCCACCGACACCATCGGCAGCGACTACTTCCTCCTGCACCTCGTCCACGACGCCGGCCTGCCCGGCATCCTGCACAACCGCCACATCGAGAACTTCCACACCCCCGAACGCCGCACCGACACCGGCTTCCCCGCCTACCAGCGGCGGTTCGTGAAGTTCCTGCTGTCGATGCTCTACTTCCACCACGTCTACGACCGCATGGCCGCCGAAGGCCCCGCCGGCCTGCTGGACCCCGGCCACCGCGTCCGCCCCGACCGGATCGTGCGGCTCCTGCGCGAGAGCACGGCCCTGGACCGCGCGGAGAACGTCTGGCGCCTGGACCGAGTGGACACGGCCTACCGCAAACTGGGCGGCAGATACACCGCCTTCGCCGACCGGCTCGCCACCGAACGCGAGGAGCTGCTGAACCAGGCGGCGCGGGACATGGAGGACTTCGCCTTCCTGGCCGAGGCATGGCCGGCACTGATCGAGGCGGCCCGCCCATGAGCGCCGGGAAGCGGCGCGACCGGCCACAGGAAACCGACCGGATCGTCTACGACCTCACCGGCATAGAACACCAATACGACACGCTCCTGAAGGAACTCCCCGGCACCGAGGTCCGCTTCGCCCTCAAGGCCTGTCCCGTGGACGAGGTCCTGCACTGCCTGGCGGAACGCGGCGCGGGCTTCGACACCGCGAGCCCCGCCGAGATCCGGCAGGCGCTCGACGCCGGGGCGCGGCCCGACCGCGTCCACTACGGCAACACCGTCAAGTCCGACCACGACATCGCCGAGGCCCACCGCCTGGGTGTCCGCACGTTCGCCACCGACAGCCTCGAAGACGTCGCCGCGATCGCCGCCCACGCTCCCGGCGCCCGGGTGTTCTGCCGGCTGGCCACCAGCGGCCAGGGCGCCCTGTGGGGCCTGGACCGCAAGTTCGGCTGCGGACCCGGCGACGCCGTCCGGATCATGGCCGCGGCCCGCGCCGCCGGCCTCGTCCCGGCCGGACTGTCCGTGCACGTCGGCTCCCAGCAGATGACCGGCGAGGCCTGGCAGCAGGCCCTGGACACACTCGCCGGGACCCTGCTCGCACTGGCCCGGCAGGGGATCGTGCCGGACCACGTCAACCTCGGCGGCGGCCTGCCCGCGCTCGGCTATCTGGACCGGCGCGGCATCCCGCTCGAACCGCCGCTGGACAAGATGTTCGCCGTGCTCCGCGAGGGCATGGAACGCCTGAACGGCCTGGCCGCCGCACCGCTCCGGTTCCTCCTGGAGCCGGGCCGGCACCTGGTCGCCGACCACGGGACGATCCGCGCGCACGTGGTGCGGCTCACCGAGCGGACCGGACCGGACGGCGGGCTCACCCGCTGGCTGTACCTGAGCGTGGGCAAGTTCAACGGGCTGTACGAGATGGACCAGGTCACCCACCCGCTGGTCTTCCCGGGACGGGAGAGCGAGGAACACGTCCCCGCCGTCGTCGCGGGCCCCACCTGCGACAGCGACGACGCCTACGGCGGCGGCCGGCACCCGGTGCCCGTCCCCCGGACCCTCGCCTCCGGCGACCCGGTGTGGATCCGCTCCGCCGGCGCCTACGCCCCCAGCTACACGACCCAGGGCTTCAACGGCATCCGCCCGCTGCCGTGCGTGTGCGTACGCGGCCCGGAAGGACTCCACTGACATGAACGACCTCATACGGGGCATCACCGAGGCCGACTGGCCCCGGCTGGCCGCCCTGGAGAGCGAGGCGTACGCGGACCTCTCCCTCGCCGAGGGCGAGGACCTGCTCCGCTCCCGGGCCCGCGCCTCGGCCGGCACCTGCTTCGTCCTCGAACACGACGGCCTGCTCGCCGGCTACGTCCTCGCCCTGCCCTACCCGCGCTTCCGCTGCCCCGCGCTGGGCAGCCCGGAGCAGGCCGTCCACGACACCGCCAACCTGCACCTGCACGACATCGTCGTCAGCGCCCCGCTGCGCCGCCGGGGCCTCGGCACCCGGCTGGTGCGCCACCTGACCGCGACGGCCGCCGCCCGCGGCTTCACCACCCTGTCGCTGGTCGCCGTCGGCGACAAGGAGCCGTTCTGGCGCGCCCACGGCTACCGCGCCCACCCGTCGGCCACCGTCCCGCCGGAGTACGGCCGGGACGCGGTCTACATGTCGGCGCCGGTGACCACCTCGGTCCGGCCGGACCGGGAGGCGGTGTGATGCCCGGGGCGTCCTTCGCGCGCGCCAAGTGGTCGATCGCCGCGCTGTTCTGCTTCCTCGGCTTCCAGTACGGCACCTGGATCGCCCGCCTGCCCGCGCTGAAGTCCCGGCTGGACCTCGGCGCCGGCGAGGTCGGGCTGCTGCTGATGGCCTGCGGGGCGGGCGCGGCGGTCTCCTTCCCGCTGGTCGCGGTGCTGATGCGGCGGTTCGGCTCACGGTGGCTGTCCCTGATGTCCGCGGCCGCCCTGATCGCCGTACTGGCCGCGCTGTCCGCCGTACCGAACTACCCGCTGGCGCTGCTCGCCGTGGCCGCCGACGGGGTCGCGGTCGGCTGCCTGAACGTCGCCATGAACGCGCAGGGCGCCGCGCTGGAGAAGGCATACGACCGCACCGCCATGTCCCAGCTGCACGCCACCTTCAGCGCCGGTCTGCTCGCCGCCGCGCTGCTGGCCTCCGGTGCCACCGCGCTGACCGGCTCCGTCGCGGCCCACTTCGCCGTCGCGGGCGCGCTGCTGCTGCTCCTGCTCGTCGGGTCCCGGCCGGGTCTGCTCGCGCACGAGGAACCGGGGCCCGCCGCCGAGGACGGGCCCAAGCGGCGCGCCCGGCGCCGACTGCCCTCCGGCACGACCCTCCTCATGGGCTGCGCCATGGCGTTCGGCACGATCACCGAGGGCGCGATGAACGACTGGTCGACGCTCTACCTGAAGGACGTCGTCGAGGCGTCGGCGAGCGTCGCGCCGCTCGGCATCGCGGTCGTCTCCGTGATGATGCTGCTGGCCCGGGTGTGCGCGGACCGCTGGCGCACCCGCTGGGGCGACGGCCGCGTGGTGCGCACCGGCAGCGCGGTGGCCGCCGTCGGCCTGGCCCTCGCCCTGCTCGCCGGGGGAGTGGTCCCGACGCTCCTCGGCTTCGCCTGCGTCGGCCTCGGGGCCGCCGCCGTCACGCCGTGCGTGTACGTGGCGGCGGCCGGACACGGCTCGGACGCCCTCGCCCTGGTCGCCGCGATGGGCACCACCGGACTGCTGGGCGGGCCGGCCCTGATCGGCTTCGTGGCGAGCGCGACGAGCCTGACCCTGGGCATGGCCACGGTGGCGTTCTCGGCCCTGATCGTCACGGCGACCGCCTTCCGGATCCCCTGGCGCACCCGCGCGGGCGCACTCGCCGAGACGTGAACCGGGCCCCGGCCGGGCGGGCGACCGGCGCCGGGCGTCCACCGGGCCGGGGCGCAGGACGACGACCTTCAGCTCAGCGAAGAGCAGGCTCGAAGATCAGGTCCTGGCTGCCGGAGTTCCTGCCTGCTCGCCCCGCGGACGTTCAGGCGACCGCCGGGCTTCCCCCTCCACCGAGTTCGTGGTGGATCGGTGTTCTCCCGCCGGTCAGGGGGACGCCCGTGCCGCCCCGTCTGGCGGCGACGATCTCCGCGACGATCGACAAGGCGGTCTCCTCCGGTGTGCGGGCGCCGAGGTCGAGGCCGATCGGTGAGCGGAGCCGGGCCAGCTCGCGTTCGGTCAGGCCCTCCGACCGCAGCCGCCGCTCGCGGTCGTCGTGGGTGCGGCGGGAGCCCATCGCACCCACGTACGCGGCCGGCATCCGGAGGGCCACCTTCAGCAGCGGTACGTCGAACTTCGCGTCGTGGGTGAGCACGCACAGGACGGTACGGGCGTCGGTCACGGTACGCCGAAGGTAGCGGTGCGGCCAGTCGACGACGACCTCATCGGCGTCCGGGAAGCGGGCGCGGGTGGCGAAGACGGGGCGGGCGTCGCAGACGGTCACGTGGTAGCCGAGGAACTTGCCGGCCCGGGCCAGCGCCGCGGCGAAGTCGACCGCACCGAAGACGATCATGCGCGGGGGCGGCACGTTCGACTCGACCAGCAGCGTCAGCCCGCCGGGGCAGTGCGAACCGTCCGCCGAGAGCTCCACCGTGCCGGTGCGGCCCGCCTCCAGCAGCGCCCGGGCTTCGGCCGTCGCGGTCCGGTCCAGTTCCGGGTGGCCGCCGAGACCGCCCTGGGACGTGCCGTCGGACCGGACCAGCAGGGCGTGTCCGAGCAGTTCGGCGGGGCCGCGGACGACCCGGACCAGGGCTGCCGGTTCGTCCCGGGCGGCGGCCGACAGCGCCGCGCCGAGGACCGCTCGGACGGGCGCCTCGGCGCCCACCGGTGTGACCAGCACGTCGACCGTCCCGCCGCAGGTCAGCCCCACGGCGAAGGCGTCCTCGTCGCTGTAGCCGAACCGCTGGAGGACGCTCTCGCCGGTCCGGAGCGCCTCGCCGCACAGGTCGTACACCGCGCCCTCGACGCAGCCGCCGGAGACCGAACCGATGGCGGTGCCCGCGCGGTCGACGGCGAGGGCGGCACCGGGACCGCGCGGGGCGCTGCCGCCCACGGCCACCACCGTGGCGACGGCGAACTCCCGGCCCTCCTCGGTCCAGTGGCGCAGTTCCGCTGCCAGATCAAGCATCCCGGGCCCCCGCGGCGGCCGACAGGATGCGGTCGGGCCGGATGGGCAGGCTGCGGTGGCGTACGCCGGTCGCGTGCCAGACCGCGTTGGCCACGGCGGCCGCGGCGCCGACGACGCCGATCTCACCGATGCCCTTGATCCCGACCGGGTCGTCGTCGTCGGTGTCGTCGATCCAGTCGGCCTCGATGCGGGGCACGTCGGCGTGGGTGGCCACGTGATAACCCGCGAGGTCGGCGCCGACGTGTCCGCCGGAGGCGCGGTCCCGGACCGCCTCCTCGTGCAGGGCCATGGAGATGCCCCAGATCATGCCACCCAGGAACTGGTTGCGCGCGGTGAGCGGGTTGACGATCCGGCCCGCCGCGAAGATGCCGAGCATGCGCCGCACCCGCACCTCGCCGGTGGTGACGTCCACGGCGACCTCGGCGAACTGTGCTCCGAAGGAATGTCGTTCGGCGGGGGCGAGGGCTCCGATGGCCTCCGTGGTGTCCGATCGCACCGTGAGACCCTCCGGCGGGATGTCGGCGCCGAGGGCCAGCCGTTCGCGGAGTTCGCCGGCCGCCTCCTTGACGGCCCAGGACCAGGAGCGGGTGCCCATGGAGCCACCGGCGATCATCGCCGGTCCGAAGTCGCTGTCGCCGATGCGCACCCGGACGTGCTCGGGCCGCACCTGGAGGGCGTCCGCGGCGACGAGGGAGAGCGCGGTACGGGCCCCGGTGCCGATGTCGGCGGCGGAGATCCGGACGGTGAAGGTGCCGTCCGGGTGCGCGGTCGCGGTCGCGGTGGAGGGAGCGGCTCCCGCCGGGAAGGAGGCCGCCGCCGTGCCGGTGCCGAGCAGCCAGCGGCCCTCCCGGCGCAGTCCGGGGCGCCTGTCCCGGTCCGCCCAACCGAACCTGCGGGCCCCTTCCCGGAAGCAGGCGGCCAGATCGCGGCCCGCGAACGGCAGGCCGGACACCGGTCCCTTGTCGGGTTCGTTGCGCAGACGCAGCTCGATCGGGTCGATCCCGCACTTCTCGGCGAGTTCGTCGAGCGCCGCCTCCAGCGCGAACGATCCGGGTGCCTCACCCGGGGCGCGCATGTAGGTCGGGGACGGCACGTCGAGCCGTACGACGCGGTTGGCGGTGTGGTGGGCGTCGGCGTCGTACATCACCCGCGCCACCCCGGCGCTCGGTTCGACGAACTCGTACACGGTGGAGGTGCGGCTGAGGGAGCGGTGCTCCAGTGCGCGCAGGCGTCCGTCGGGGTCGGCGCCGAGCCGGACCCGCTGGGTGGTGGGACTGCGGTAGCCGGCCAGCGAGAACATCTGGCGCCGGGTCAGGACCACCCGGACGGGCCGTTGGAGCATGGTCGCGGCCATCACCGCGGCCACCTGGTGGGCACGGACCCCCTTGCTGCCGAAGCCGCCGCCGACGTGTTCGGAGCGTACGCGCACGGAGGCCGGGTCGAGTGAGAAGAGGCTCGCGAGTTCGCCGACGACCCAGGTGACACCCTGGTTGGAGTCGATCACCTCGAGTCGTCCGCCGTCCCAGCGGGCGGTCGCCGCATGGGGTTCCATCGGATTGTGGTGCTCTTCGGGGGTGGTGTATTCCGCGTCCACCACGAAGGCCGAGGACGCCAGCTGGGCGTCGAGGTCGCCCTTCTCCGTCACGCCCGGCATATGGCCGTCCAGTGGGTAGGCGTCCGGGTGCTCGCCCGCGAACTCGGTCTCGTGCGGCTCCTGTTCGTAGTGCACGACGAGTGCTTCGGCGGCCTCCCTCGCCTGCTCGGACGTCTCCGCGACGACCAGCGCCACCGGCCAGCCCCGGTGCGGCACCCGGTCGTGCTGGAAGACGGCGCAGGTCGGGTCGGGCTTGCCCAGCAGACCGGTGTATTCGGTGTCGAGGTGGGGGGCGTTGCGGTGGTCGAGTACGGCGAGGACGCCCGGCATGGCGAGGACGGGTTCGGTGTCGAGGCCGAGGATGCGGCCGCGGGCGACCGTGGACAGCACCAGCCAGCCGTGGGCGAGGTCGGCGAAGGGCACCTCCGCCGAGTAGCGGGCGGCGCCGGTGACCTTGTCGCGGCCCTCGACACGGGTGTGGCCGGTGCCGACGGAAGCCGTCCGCGCGGATGTTCCGGTGGTGACGGTGGTCATCGGGCGGCCTCCTCGGCGAGTTCGGTCAGGACGGCCACCGTGAGGTTGCGGACGAGGTCCACCTTGTAGCCGTTGTGGGGCAGCGGCCGTGCCGCCGCCAGTTCGGCGTCCGCCGCGGCGGCGTAGGTCTCGGCGCCGGCCGGTGCGCCGGTCAGGATCCGCTCGGCGGCGTGGGCCCGCCAGGGGCGGGACGCCACGGCTCCGAAGGCCAGGCGCGCCTCCCGGACGACGCCGTCGCGGATGTCGAGCGCGGCGGCGAGGGAGCCGATGGCGAAGGCGTAGGAGGCGCGCTCGCGCACCTTGCGGTAGCGGGAGGTGGCGGCGACCGGGGCGGACGGCAGCGTGATGCCGGTGATCAGCGCGCCCGGCGGCAGGGCGGTCTCCCGGTGCGGGGCGTCCCCGACGGGCAGGTAGAAGTCGGCGAGCGGCGTCTCTCCGGGGCCGTCGGCCGTTTCGAAGTGGACGACGGCGTCGAAGGCGGTCAGTGCCACGGCCATGTCCGAGGGGTGCACGGCCACGCAGTGCTCGGTCGCGCCCAGGATCGCGTGGTTGTGGTGTTCGCCCTCGATGGCGGGGCAACCGCTGCCGGGCACCCGCTTGTTGCAGGGCTGGGTGATGTCGGTGAAGTAGCCGCAGCGGGTGCGCTGCAGCAGGTTCCCGCCGACCGTGGCCATGTTGCGCAGCTGTCCCGACGCGCCGGCCAGCACCGCCTGGGCGAGCGCCGGGTAGCGGCGCCGGACCTCGGGGTGGGCGGCCAGGTCGCCGTTGGTGACGGTGGCGCCGATCCGCAGCCCGCCCTCGGGCGTCGTCTCGATCCGGTCGAGCGGCAGCTCGCGGATGTCGACGAGCCGTGCCGGCCGCTCGACCCCGGTCTTCATGAGGTCGACCAGGTTGGTGCCGCCGCCCAGGTAACGGGTGTCCGGATCGGCGTCGAGCAGTGCGACGGCGCCGGCGACGTCGTGCGCCCGCTGGTAGTCGAACTCCCTCATGCCACGGTCTCCTTCGCATCCGTCATGAGCTGCCCCTGCGTCCGGCCTGCCGCCGCGCGGGCCACCGCTTCGACGATCGAGACGTACGCGCCGCAGCGGCACAGGTTCCCGCTCATCCGCTCGCGGATCTCGTCGGCGGTGAGGGCCGGTGGTCCCGCTTCGGGGCGGACGTCTTCGGTGGCGGCGCTCGGCCAGCCCGCCGCGTGTTCCTCGATCACCCCGATCGCCGAGCAGATCTGGCCCGGGGTGCAGTAGCCGCACTGGAAGCCGTCCAGATCGAGGAAGGCCTGCTGGACGGGGTGCAACCGTTCGCCGTCGGCCACACCTTCGATGGTGGTGATCTCCCGGCCCTCGGCCGCCACGGCGAGTTGCAGGCAGGCGACGGCCCGGCGTCCGTCCAGCAGGACCGTGCAGGCCCCGCACTGACCCTGGTCACAGCCCTTTTTGGTGCCGGTCAGGTCGAGTCGTTCGCGCAGTGCGTCGAGCAGGGTGGTGCGGTGATCGACGGGCAGTGTGTGCTTCTCGCCGTTGATCTTCAAAGTGATGACACTGGACGTCGATGAGGCCATGAGCTGCTTCTTTCGCATTTCCAGGGCAGATGGGGCGGCAGCCGGGAAGGTCGGGGCGGCCCGGGGATCTCCGTCGTGCGGGCCGGAGCCGCACGGGGCGAAGCGAAGGTGCGGGGTGCTGGGGCCGAACAGTGCAGCCGGCGGCTGCCTCAGGACCGCGTCCGCCGCTATGGTGGACGTGACCGGACAGCTGTCCGCTACGTGGAAACTTAACGGACAGCTGTCCGCTTAGCAAGGGCGAGCTTTTGCCACGCCCCTTGAGGAGGACGAGTGCCTCAGCAGCAGGACTCACCCCGGCGCTCCGACGCGCAGCGCAACCGCGAGCGCATCCTGGAAGTGGCTCTCGTCGAGCTGTCGCGCTGCGCGGACGCCCCGCTCAGCGCGATCGCCAAGAAGGCCGGTGTCGGACAGGGCACCTTCTACCGCAACTTCCCCAATCGCGAATCGCTCGTTCTCGAGATCTACCGCCACGAGATGCAGCAGGTCGCGGACAGCGCCGAGCAGCTGCTCGGCAGCCGGGCACCCGACGAGGCCCTGCGCGCCTGGATGGACCGGCTGTCCGAGTTCGCCATGACGAAGGCCGGACTGGCCGACGCGATCCGGCAGGTCACCAGCGCACCGGGCGGCCCCGCGAAGCCGTCCCCGACGCCGGTGGCCCGGGCAGCGGAACTCCTGCTCCGTGCCAACGAGGAAGCCGGCACCGTACGGCCCGGCGTCACCGCGGACGACTTCCTCCTCGCCATCGCCGGCCTGTGGCAGCTCGACCCGCGCGAGGACTGGCGGCCCCGCGCCGCCCGGCTCCTCGACCTGGTCATGGACGGACTGCGTACGGGGGCTCCCCCGGGCTGAGCGCCGGGCTGCCCCTGAACCCGCGCCGCCACTCCTGCGGCCGCCCCCGGCACGACCCGGACCGGACCCCTACGGCAGGGGAATGCCGCTTCCCCGCTCCCGTCGGCGAGGCGCGGCGTCCCCCTCGATCCGGATCGGCATCCGGTGCACGCGGTCCGGGCCCGCGTCGGCCGGTTTCCTCCGCCGGCGTCCAGCCGTTCTCCCGCGGTCCCCGCTTACAGCCACACCGACGACCGACCCGGCCACCAGTCACCGCAAGCACCGTCGCAGTACTAGGGGCTGTGGCGCCGGCCCGGTGCGCGGGGGGCCGGGTCGTCGTCCCAGGGCGGGGGCTCCAGCCCGGCCGAGTCCAGCAGCTGGTCGCCGTACAGGTCCTGGAGCCAGTTGGTCTGGTACACGGTGTCCAGATAGCGCTCGCCGAGGTCGGGGGCGATGGCCACCGCGGTCAGCTTCCGGGCGTCCTGCCGGGCCAGCCACTCCGTCGCGGCGCTGACCACCGTCCCCGTGGAGCCGCCGAACAGGAAGCCCCGCCGGGCCAGCCGGTGGCAGGTGCGGATGGTGTCCGCCTCCTCCACCCGGATCACCTCGTCCACGTAGGACTCGTCCAGCAGCGGCGGGCGCATGCTCATGCCCAGGCCCGGGATCATCCGGCGGCCGGGCGGGCCGCCGAAGGCCACCGACCCCATGCTGTCCACGGCGACGATCCGCACCGGCCGGTGCCACTCGCGGAAGTAGCGCGCGCACCCCATCAGCGTGCCGGCGGTTCCCGTGCCGACGAACAGCACGTCCAGGCCCGGGAAGTGGCCGGCGATCTCCGGCGCGGTGGTGCGGTAGTGCGCCCGCCAGTTGCCCGCGTTGGTGTACTGGCTCAGCCACACGTACCGGTCGTCGGACGCGCACAGCGAACGGACGTACTCCAGCCGGGTGCCCAGGAAACCGCCGTTGCCGTCCAGGTCGGTCACCACGTGCACATGACTGCCGAGAGCCTCCATCAGCAGCTTGGTCGACAGATTGCACCGCGAGTCCGTCACACACAGGAACCGGTAGCCCTTGCTCGCGGCGATCATGCTGAGGGCGACGCCGAGGTTGCCGGACGAGGACTCGACGAGGACGGAGTCCGGCGTCAGCGTCCCCTCCCGCTCGGCGCTCTCCACCATCTCGTTCGCGGCCTTGAGTTTGATGGAGCCGGCGAAATTGAAGCCCTCGCACTTGAGGTAGAGGCGGCATCCGAATATCGACTCCAGATCGACGAAGAGGCTCCCTTCGTTGAACGCGTGGGGAGCGGTGATCACGGGCACAGCAGGCCTCCTGTTGCCAGGGCTGCGGGAAACGGCCTCAGCCGTACCGGCGCAGGTCGTGGAAGAAGTCGTCGACGAGGCGGAGTGCGCCCGCCCGGGCGACCTGGTCGTAGACGTACTTGCCGACGGCCAGGTCGAGCACGCCGAGGCCGAAGGGGGAGAAGATCACCGGCTGGTCCTGCGGCGGCGCGGCCCGGCCCAGCATCACGTCGTGGAGGGTGCCGTTGAGGAAGTCGCGGTTGCCGGTGCGCTGCTCGGCCAGGTGCGGGGAGGTGTCCGCCTTCAGGCAGTGCTCCACGTCGTCCACGAAGTTGGCCGAGGCGAGCAGGACCTCCGGGGCGAGGTCGCGCAGCGAGATGTGCAGGACCAGCGGGTTGTGGTCGAACCAGGCCGGGGTCGTGACGTGCGGCCGGCCGGCCACGGTGGCGAAGACCACCAGGTCGCTGGAGCGGATCAGGCCCTCCGCGCTGTCGTGGACGGTGACCGGTTCACCGGCCCCGGTCTGCCGCAGATAGCCGCAGAAGCCCTCGGTGCTGGCGGCGGACACGTCGTGCACGCCGATCGCCTCGAAGGTCCAGCCGGTGCGGGCCAGGAAGGTGTGGATGTACCGGGCGATCAGGCCGGTGCCGCAGAACCCGACCCGGGTGGGCCGGGGCCGCTCGCGGCTGAGCCGGTCGGCGGCCAGCGCGGCGGACGCGGCGGTCCTGGTCGCGCTGATGATGGAGCTTTCCAGACAGGCGAACGGATAGCCGGTGTCGTGGTCGTTGAGGATGAGCACCGCCGAGGCCCGCGGCAGCCCGGAGTCCACGTTCTCCGGGAAGCTGGAGATCCACTTCAGCCCGTCCACGCGGACGGACCCGCCGATGGACGCGGGCAGCGCGATGATCCGGGACGTCGGACGGTCCGGGAAGCGCAGGAAGTACGACGGCGGGTTCACCGACTCCCCGTCGCCGTGCAGCCGGTAGGTGGCCTCCACCAGCTCCACGACCTGTCTCTCGGCCCCTTCCAGGGCCTTCTTCACCTGCTCACCGGGGATCACGGCGAAGGTCGGCACGGCCGGCGGGCCGGAGTCGGCCGCGCGGGCGGTGTGGGGCAGTACATCGGTCATCGTCCGCTCGCCTCCGGGGTGAAGGAGCCGTCGGCCAGGTGCCGCGGCTCGGCCATGCCGACCAGGACCCGCCGCTCTCCGGTGAACGGCTCCCTGCTGTGCGCGGTACGGATGTTGTCCACCAGCAGCAGGTCACCGGCCTGCCAGGGCTCGCGCCGGGTGTGTGCCTCGTACGTCGCGTTCAGGCACTCGACGACGTCCTCGCCGATCGGGCTGCCGTCGCCGTGGCACGTGTTGAACGGCAGACCCTCCGGGCCGTACTCGTCCACCAGGTACTCGCGCACCTCCGGGGCGAGGGTCCACTCGTTGAGGAAGGCGATCTGGTTGAACCAGCAGCGGCGGCCCGTCAGCGGGTGGCGGACGACGGCGGCGCGGCGCTGCCGGGTGCGCAGCGAGCCGTCGCCGAGCCAGGTGGTCTCGATGGCGTTGGCCCGGCAGTAGTCCTCGATCGCGGCGCGGTCGTCGGTGCCGAAGGACTCCGCCAGGGACGCCCCGATCTCCTCGTTGTAGCTGCGGGTCAGCAGCCAGCCGTCCTGCTCGAAGCGCCGCGTCAGGTCGGCGGGCAGGGCACGGAGGACCTCCTCGGCGTCGGCCACCGCGGTGGCCCCGCCCGTCGCGGGCGGGGTCAGGCACGCGAAGAGCACGAGGCCGGGCACCCGCAGCCGGTAGCTCAGCTCGTGGTGCATGCACATCGGCTGGTTGGCCGGCCACGGCGTGGAGGAGTACAGCCCCGGGCCGACGGTCTCGCGCGGGGCGAACGCCTCCGTCTCCGCCATCGGCTCGCCCGCCAGCCGGGAGAAGACGGCACCGACGTGCTCGGCATCCGTCAGGCCGAGGCCGCGCACGAGCAGCGCCCCGTGCTCGGCGACCCGCGCGCGCAGCGCCTCGCGGTGCTCGGCCGCCCAGCGCGCGGCGTCGTCCGGCGCGGCGACGCGCAGCATCGCCGGTCGGTCCGGCCGCAGCTCCACGTCGAGCGGTGCTGCCAGGGATGAGGACGGCATCTCGGTTTCCTTTCCGGTCGCCCGTCGGGTGGAGGACGGGACCTCAGGTGGAGGCCAGGGGCACGGCCGCGGTCAGGACGGCCCGCGCCGCCCCGGCCGGGCGCGTGCGCGGGAAGTAGTGGCCGCCGTCGGGCAGCTCGTGCAGCTCGACGTGGTCGGCCAGCAGTCGCCAGTCCCGGTGCCGCCGCGCGTAGCCGGCCGTGTGCGGGTCGTCGGCGGCCACGACCACCGTCACCGGCGCGGACAGCCGGACCGGCGGCGGGGAGGCGAGGGCGGCCAGCAGATAGCGGTGCGCCGCCAGACAGTCGTGCCGGTAGGCGGCGCCGATGTGCTCGGCGTGCCGCTCGTCCAGCTCGGCGAGTTCGGTGTAGCCGCTGTCCGCGGCCAGCCGTGCCGCGATCTCCGCGTCGCCGCGGCGGCTCAGCTCGGCGACGGCGGCGCCGCGCTCGGCGGCGGTGCCGAGCAGCTGCGCGCCGAGGAACACCCGGGTCACCCGCACGCCCCGCTCCTGGAGCCGGCGGGCCGTCTCCAGGGCCGGGGCGGCGCCCGAGGAGTGCCCCCAGAGCATGACCCGGGTCAGGCCGCGCGCGGTGATCTCGGCGGCGACCCGTTCGGCCACGTCCGCGATCGGCGCGAACGGCTCGCGCCGGTCCGCGAGGTCGTGCCCGGGCAGGTCGACGGCGAGGACCGCCGGGCCGCCGCCGGCCAGCGCCGCCGCCATCGGGCGGAAGTTGACCGCGTTGCCGCCCGCGTACGGGAAGCACACCAGCGCGCCGTCGAGCGTGCCGTCCGCCTCCGACAGCGGTTGCAGCAGCTCCGGGCGGGACCGGCCGGCGCCGTCGAGGAGGGCGGCGAGGTCGGCGAGGACCGGATGGCGGGTGATGTCCTTCAGCGAGACCGCGCGGTCCAGCGCGACGCTGAGCTTCACGGCCGTCAAGGAGGTGCCACCTGAATCGAAGAAGTGGTCCGCACGGCCGATCCGCTCCTCGGGCACGCCCAGCAGCCGCGCCCACACCGCCGCCAGCCGCCGCTCGGCGGGGCTGAGCGCGTCCGCGCTCCGGGCGGCGCGGTCCGGCGGCGCGGCCGGCTCCGTCCGCTCCGCCAGCGCGGTCAGCGCCTTGCGGTCGATCTTGCCGTTGGCGGTCAGCGGAAGGCTCTTCCGCCAGTGGAAGGCCGAGGGGACCATATAGGCGGGCAGCGCCGCCGCGACCGCCTCGCGCAGCGTCCCGTCCGGGATCCGCCGCCCGGTGTGGAAGGCGATCAGGTGCTTGTTCCCGCCGCCCCGCTCCGCGACGACCACCGCGCCGTCGCGCACCCCGTCCACCCGCAGCAGCGTGTTCTCGATCTCGCCGATCTCGATGCGGAAGCCGCGGATCTTCACCTGGTTGTCCCGGCGGCCGAGGAACTCCAGCCTGCCGCCGGGATGCCAGCGGCCCAGGTCGCCGCCCAGGTACAGCCGCTCACCGGGCCGGTACGGGTCCGTCCGGTACGCCTCCCGGGTCCGCTCGGGATCGTTCACGTACCCACGGCCCACACAGACGCCGGAGAACGCGATCAGCCCCGGGGCGCCCAGCGGCACCAGCGCCAGGTGCTCGTCCACGACGTACACGCGGACGTTGCCGACCGCGCGGCCCAGCAGCACCCGCTCCGGCACGCCGTCCAGCACCTCGTGGTTGGTGTCGTCCGAGGTCTCGGTCAGCCCGTAGGCGTTCAGCAGCCGGATTCCCGGCTGGAGCGCGAACCAGCGCTGCACCAGCTCCCGCTTCAGCGCCTCCCCGGTCACCGACACGCACCGCAGGTCCGGCAGCGCGCGCGGATGCTGCTCCAGGTACGCGCACACCACCTCCAGATAGGAGGGCACGACCTGGGCCACGGCGACCCGGCCGCGGACCAGCGTGTCCACGAACCGCTCCACGTCCACGATCACGTCCTGGCCGACCAGCAGCGTCCGCCCGCCGGTCAGCAGCGCGGACAGCAGTTGCCACAGCGAGATGTCGAAGCACTGCGGGGCGGTCTGCGCCACCACCGAGCCCTCGCCGATCCCCAGGTCGTCGATCTTGGCGTAGAGGTGGTTGAGCAGGCCCGCGTGCTCGCACATCGCCCCCTTCGGCTCCCCCGTGGAGCCGGAGGTGAAGTAGATGTACGCCAGTCGGCCGGCCTCGATCGCGAGCCCGGGGTCGGTGTCGGCGGGCGCTTGCGCGTACGCCGTCTCCACCGGCAGTTTCGCGGTCCCCGGTACGGCGGCCAGCGCCTCGTCCAGGGTGCGGCTGCCGCCGGAGCCGGTGAGCACCAGCCGGCAGTCCGCGCGGGTCAGCATGGCCGCGATCCGGCCGGCCGGGAAGTTCGGTTCGACGGGCAGGTAGACGCCGCCCGCCTTGAACACCGCCAGCGTCGCCGCCAGCCAGTCGAGATCGCGCTCGGTGACGACGGCGACCACGTCCTCCGGGCCCACTCCGCGCGCCAGCAGCGCGTGCGCCAGCCGGTTGGCGCGCGCGTTCAGCTCTCCGTACGTCCACGCGCGCTCGCCGTGCACGGCGGCCACCCGCTCCGGATGCTCCCGCGCCCGCCGCTCGAACACCTCGTGCGCGCGGGCGTCCGGCAGCTCCCGGTGCGGTCCCGCCAGCCCCTGAAGCTGTTCGCGCACCTCCTCGGCCGACAGCAGGCTCTGCCGGCCGTGATCGGTGTCCGGTGCGGTCGCCAGCAGCCCGAGGGCCGTCAAGTGGTAGCCGCCGACGCGGGCGGCGGCGGCGGAGTCCAGCACGTCGGCGCGGTGCCGCAGCCGCAGCACCAGGCATCCGCCCCGGTCGTACCAGCGGATGTGCAGCACGCCCTCACCGGTGTGCGTCCCGTCGGCGCCCAGGGGCCCGAACACCACCTCGTACGGCGGCCCGGCCAGGCCCAGTTCGCGGCGCAACGCGGCGACCGGGAACTCGCGGTGGGCGAGCACCTCCGCCTCGGCGCGCTCGGCGGCCGACACCAGGGCCCGCCAGGACCCCGGCGGGACGGTCAGCCGGCACGGCAGCGGCTCACCGCGCACTCCGGCGGTGTACCCGGTCACCACCTCCGGCTCGCCGGACAGCGCGGCCAGCACCTTGGCGTGCGCCGCCAGCAGCACCGCGCTCAGCGGGAGCCCCGAGCGCCGCACCAGGGCGCGCACCGCGGCCGTCACGTCCTCGGGGACCGCGGTCTCCCGCTCCCGCCACCGCGGCACCGGCTCCGGGGCCCAGCGCGGCACGGTGGTCGCGCCACCGGCGGTCAGCACCCGGCTCCAGTACTCCCGGCCGGCTTCCACGCGCGTTTCCATGGGATGACCTTCCTCACCTGGTGGCGGCCGTGGCGGCGCCGGTCGTCTTCGGGGCCGGGGCGGAGGGGCCGCCGCCGGTCTCCGGCATGTCCACGGCCGGATTGCCGCCCCACCGCGCGCCCGGAGGGATCTCCTCGCCCTTCATCAGGAAGGAGTCGGGCGCCAGCACCGCGCCGTCGCCCATGGTCACGCCGTAGTGCACATGCGCGGCGACGCCCAGCGTGCAGCGGGCGCCGAGCGTGATGCCGTCGGACTTGAAGGTGCCGTCCTCCTGCGAGTGGCACTGGATCTTGCTGCCGGCGTTGAGGGTGCACTCGTCGCCGATCGCGGCGAGGGTCCGTTCGGTGATGAAGCAGCCGTCGTCGAACACCCGCTTGCCCATCCGCACTCCCAGCAGCCGCCACACCAGGGCCTTGAACGGGGTGCCGTTGAAGACGTTCAGGTACTGCACCGGGACCTTCCACAGGCGCTCGTGCAGCCAGAAGTTCCGGTCATAGATGGAGCACAGCTGCGGGCGCAGCGGGCGGAACGCGGTCATGCAGCGCTCCACCAGGACGTAGTACGCGGTGGACAGCAGCAGCGTCAGCGCCAGGTACAGCGCGATCACCACGTGGCCGACCACGCCGTACAGCTCCACGGAGACCAGGGCGAACAGCGTCAGCAGGAAGACGTGCAGCCAGCGCGCGAACAGCATCCACGCCATGGACAGCAGGTTGTAGCGGTTCTTCGCGGACAGGTGGCGGCGCAGTTCCTCGCCCGTGCGCAGGTGGTCGAACCGGGCGTCGCGCTCCACCGAGCGGGGGATCTCGAAGCACGGCGAGCCGAGCAGCCCGACGTTGGTGCGTATCTCGCCGTCGAGCGGTACCAGCACCTTGGTCGCCAGCAGGCAGTTCTCCCCGGTCCGGCCGCCCGCCGGATAGGCGATGTTGTTGCCCAGGAAGTTGCGCGGCCCGATCGCCGCCCGGGACAGCCGGAAGGACGTGCTGGAGTACTCCGCGTTCGCCAGCGACAGCCCGTCGGCCACCATCGTCCCGGTGCCGACGGTCACCAGGAACGGCGTCTCGTGCTGCACCTCGGTGCCGAAGTTGGACCCGGTCTGCTCGACGCGCGACAGGTCGTAGCCGAGCCGGCGGAGGTAGTACACGATGTACGAGCTGTCGCCGAACAGCCAGGTGAAGAACTTGATGTTGGTGATGCGGGCCGCCGTGCGGTGCAGCGTGTACTGCAGCCCGTACAGCGGATAGACCCGGTCGGGCCGCACCAGCACGCGCAGCAGCCGCGGCACCGTGTACAGGGCGGCCAGCCCCGCGCCGACGAAGCCGAAGAACACCACGAGCGAGACGGCCAGCGCGTCGGGTATCAGCTCGGGCCGGCTCAGCGAGGCCGTCTGCGGATCGAGCCGCTTGCCGATCGCCGGCAGCCCGGTGAACACCATGTACACGCCGCCGAGGGCGATCGGGAGGTAGACGAACAGCAGTTGCAGCAGCGTGAGGGTGCCGTAACAGGCCCGGCGCGCGGTGCCGCACCGGGCCGGCGGGACCCGTACGTGGTCCACCTCGGTGGGCTCGGCCGGGGAGCCGTGCCAGCGCTCGCCGTCCGGGACCGCCTGGCCGCGGTGCAGCGCGGAGGAGTGCCCGAGCTGGGCGTCGTCGCCCAGCGAGGTGTCGATGTCCAGGACGGTCTTCTCGCCGACGAACGCGTTCCGGCCGAGCGTGACCCGGCCGGTCTGGATACGGCCGGCGTACGCCCGGTAGCACAGGAAGAAGGAGTCCTTGCGGATCACCGTCCCGGCGCCGATCGTCAGCAGGTCGGTGCAGACCGGGACCGAGCGGGAGAGAATCGTGACGCCTTTTCCGATCCGCGCGCCGAGCGCCCGCAGATACAGCACATACAGCGGGGTGCCGACGAGGAACACCATCGGATTCGCGTGCAGCAGCACCTTCACCAGCCAGAAACGCACGTACGCCAGTCCCCAGACGGGAAACTCGCCCGGTTTCCACCGGCCGACGAGCACCCATTTCGCGAGGACGGGAAAGGCGCACAGCGTGAGGAACGCGACGCTTCCGAACAGCAGCGAACGCAAGTAGACACCGCCCGGACCGGAACCCTCGGAGATCCACTCGTATCCGCCGGCGGCTATGTATCCGTAAAAGAGGGAGTAGACCAGGAAGACCAGCAGCTGGAACGCGCCGCACACGTGGTGGTGGAGCGGGTTCACCCGGGTCACCGGGGCCGGCGCCGGCGTCACAGCGGGCGCGGGCGCGGGGTCCGCCGGGGTGTCGCCGTTGGGGGAGGCCGGTACCAGGGCCTCGGCCAGGCCGCGGATCGTGGGGTGCCGGTAGATGTCCCGTATGGAGGGCGAGGGCAGGTCCGGTATTTTGCGCAATCGGGCGCAGAACTGGGCCATGACCAGGGAATTGGCACCCAGATCGGTGAAGAAGTGGCTGTCGGCCGGAATGTGGTCGGCCTCCACGAGTTCCGCCAGTGCCGCCGCGAATTTCCTCTCGGTCTCCGCCCTGGCCGGCCCCTTGTCGCTCATGGTGACGGCGGGTTCGTCCGGCCCGGATATCGGAACCTCGGAGGACTGCTCCACCATTCGATCTCCTGAGGACGTGTGGATCGCCTGTGCCGTCCGGATCTTTTTCGATCACGAACCGCCGTTCTCAGTCTGGCGAGCCGGACGGCACCCTGCCACTCAACGAGACCGCCGTGCCCGCGGGAAAAGCGGCCCCGGCACCGCACACTCCGGTTTCCCGCACCGGTGCCGTCCCACGGTTCACCCGATCGGCGGGCCTCCGGACGCAGCAACGACGGCCGGAAACGGCGGCGGGGGAAACATCGGCCGGAATCGACGGCCGGAATCGACGCCCGGAATCAGCGGCGGTAAACGGCGGCGGAAAAAGACGGCCGGGGCCGGTCCCCGACGGGACCGGCCCCGGCTCGCCCGCCCGGGCGGGCGGCGGTCAGCCGTCCTTGCCCATGCTCCTGCGCACCATGTCCTTGGTGCGGTCCATCAGCGCGGCCACCGGCCCGAGCGCCATGTTCTTCGCCGCGGACTCCACACCCGGGTGCGGATGCGTGGGCGCCATGGCCTCGGCGGCCTTGACGGCCTTGGCCATGGCGGCGAGGTTGGTGACGTCGGTGCTGCGCCGGATGTGCGTGAACTCGTAGCGTTCCTCGGCCCGCGCGTGCTCCTGGACGTCCGTGCGCAGCCGCATCAGCCGCGGCAGGAACTCCGGATCGTCGGTGTCCGTCTCGTCCAGCGCGGCCAGCTCCTCCTTGGCGGCCCGTTCCTCCGCGAGCCGGTCCCGGACGACCTGCTCGCCGCCGGGCACCCCGTGCCGCACGAAGGGATGGACGACCTCCTCCTCGGCGGTCTCGTGCACGGCCAGCAGCCGCACCAGCCGCCGGAACGCGTCGCGCCGCTCGTCCCCGGTCGCGGCCTCCACCTCGTCGAAGAGATTGCGGATGTCACCGTGCTGGCGCATCAGCAGCGCCACCACGTCCGTGTCCTTGGCCCCGTCGTCACCGGCCTGCGGAGTGTGCAGCTCGGACATGTCGGCTCCCTCACTTCTCACGCATACGGGGGTCGGGGTGCTCGCCCTCGGACTGGACGCGGTACTCGCGGCCGAACATCGCGTCGTGCTCCGCCATGACCCGCTCGCTCGGCGGCTCCTCGCCGCCGTGGATCCGCTCCTGCATCTTCTCGAACCGCTCGTGCGCCTCGCGCACATAGCCCGCGCCCAGCGTGGTCAGGTCCATCTGGGTGTCCAGCAGATTCCGCAGGTACTGCTTGTTCGGCTCGAAGGTCAGCACGTTCGGCAGCTCCGGTGCGAGGACCTCCTGCGGCTCCCGGCCGTCGTAGCTGCGCATCAGGTCGCAGGCCGTGTGCAGGTGCTCCAGCTCCATGTTCAGGTGCAGTTCCCAGACCGCCTTGACCTTGGGGTCGCTCTCCTGCTCCATGAAGGAGTAGTAGAGGTAGCACTCGTTGTACTCGTGGTTGACCAGCTGCTCCCACCAGGTCTCGCCCGGGTCCACCAGGGACTCGTAGTGGGTGACGTGCTCCTCCTCGATCAGCCCGATCTCCTGGTACAGCTGCCGCGCGATCGGCTCCATGTAGGTGGGGCCGGTGTTCATGTAGAAGTTCATGGTCTGCTGCTCCGCGGACATGATCGTCAGCGCGTGCAGCTTCGACAGCGGGCTCGCGACCGTCTTGTCGTAGGGGTCGCGGACGTTGTCGTACGGGTCGCGGTGGTGGAACTTGGTGGGCCGGCCCGGCATGACCTCGGTGAGGTTGTCGACGATCGACTCCGCCTTGCGGTGCTCGATCATCTCGTACAGGTTCGCGTACCGGTACAGGTGGTCGAAGTCCTCCAGGACCCCGAACTCGTACGCCTGCCGCAGATACGGGTCCGGCTCCATCCGCGCCACCCACGCCGTGAGGTCCACCGCCACCTGCTCGTAGGCGATGGTCGTCTCCAGCACCGAGGAGACGCCGGGCAGCAGCCAGTTGACCACCTTCTGCTGCTGGGCCTCGATGTAGCGGGTCCGGGCCAGCTGCCGCTTCACCTCCGGGTCGGCCGTGTTGCGGGCGAGCTGATGGCTGAAGAGGATCGCCTCCACCTCGATGCCGTTCATGGTGATGATGCGGCAGCGGGTGTACGGGTCACAGCGGTCGGGGTCGATCGGCTGGACGTTGAGTTCACGCCAGTTGCGCACCTGACGGTCCAGCGGGATGCCCCGCTGCTCCAGGGGATTGAAGGTCATGGAGGCCACTCCTGTGACGATTCGGGGGCGGTGGGGTGCCCCCGTCGCCGCACCGTGGGCGGACGTCAGGGCACCGGGTTCATGTTTCAGCCGGGCGACCGCCCCGGCCACCGCCCACGCCCGGACGGCCGGAGGCTTCCTCCGTTCGTGCGGTGCCCTGGGCTGTTCGCTGTGTGACCCGGCCTGCCGCGCCCGCGCCCGGCCCGCGCGTTTCCGGCCGTCCGGGCGGGGGGACCCGGCGCCCGTGGTGGCGTACACGGCGGAGCGGCGGGTGCGGCTGCCGGTGCCGTGGGCCGGCCGGCTGACACAGACGTCCGTCCACTGGGCCCACCCGGCACAGGCGGTGCGGGCACTGGTTCCGAAGCCTCTGGTGGTGGAGGAGTACGACGGCAGCGCCTGGGGCGGCCTCACCCCTTTCGTGATGGCGGACGTCCGCCCGGCCGGCGTACCGGCCCGGGTGCCCGGGCTCCCCACCTTCGCGGAGACCGGCCTGAGGACCTACGTCCGGCACCCGAACGGCCGGGACGGGCTGTGGTTCCTCTCCCTGGAGGTCGCCTGCCCGGTCATCCCGGCGGCGCGGGCGATCGGCGCGCCGTTCCACCGCGGCGCGCTCCAGGTCACCCGGGGCGGAAAGACCGTCCGCTACACCGGCCGCAGGCGGCCGGGCCACGCCTCCTGCCGGCTGGCCGTCCGCTCCGGTGACCCGATCGAGCGGCCCGCCGAGCGGGACGTCCGGCTGACCTCGCGCCGGCGGGCGTACACCCGCCGGCTCGGTCTGCTGTGGGAGACACCCGTGGCACACGAACCCTGGCCGCTGGCCACCGCCACCGTCGAGGAACTCCGGGAGACGCTGACCGCCGGCGCGGGCCCGCCGGCGCCCGCCGGCGAGCCCGTCGTGCACTTCTCGGACGGAGTCGGGCAGGTGTGGATGGGCGCCTCGGTGCCCGCCCGCCGACGTCCTGGGACCGGGCCGGCCGGCACCGTGGGAGGCCGCGGATGAGCCGGGTCCGCCGGCCGGCCGCGCGCCGCCGGACGGTGCGCTTCGAGGGCTGGATCGCGGGCCTGGGCACCTCCCGCGGCACCCGTGCCGTGCTCGGCCACTGGCAGCGGTCGCCGTTCGGCGCGTTCAGCGACGTGATGCTGGAACTCCCGGACGGCGAACGCCTGCTGCTGACGCCGACGCCGCAGACGGCGGCCTTCATCGGCGGCACCTACGTCTTCGACACCGTCCGCGTCGTACCGGTGCGGGTCGGCATCGCGGACGGCACCTGGACCGTCGGCGCGGGCCCGCTCCGGCTGTGCTTCGTCACCGGGCCGCGACCGCCTCTGGGCCTGCTGCTGCGGGCCGTGCCCGGCCCGCTCGCCCGCCGTCCGGCGTGGAGCGCGCTCACCGACGTCCCGGCCCGCCTGCTGCTGCCCGGCGTCCGCACCCGGGGCAGCGCCCGGGCGGGCCGCCGCGAGTGGTACGGCGCACGGGACCTGCGCACGGTCCGCGCGCTCTGCGGGTCCTTCGCCGGCACCGACCTCGGCGGCCTGGCACCGGTCGAACCGCCCGTCCGCTTCGGCTTCGGCTCGGTGCCGAGGCGGCCGTCGCTCACCCGCGTCACGACGACGGTGGAGCTGGGAGCGGGGTGAGGAGCGCCGGCCGGAGCATCCGGTACAGCCCGCTGAGGGAGGCACCGTGGACGGCACGCCGGACGGGAGCGCGGGCGCGGGACGGCGGTGGCGCGCGGTGCCCGGCTTCACCGTGGTGGGCGGCCTGGCCGCTGGTGCACGCGGTGCTTCGAGCGGGGCTTCGGGCCGAACACCGATGCGGGGCTCCGGACGACGACGGGCGGGCCGGCCCGGCCTGCTCCGGCCCCGCCGAGCAGGCCGCGGACCCCGGGGGAGCGGCCCACGCCCGCCGCACCGACCCTGCCGGCCGTCGATCTCGTCCGCGTCCCCGGAGGCGCCTTCGCCCGGAAGAGGCCGGCGAGGCAGCCGGCCGGCCCCGCCGCGGCGGCGCGGCGGGGCCCCGCGGGTCACTTCGTCGCGCCCTGGGCGAAGCCGTTGTAGATGTAGCGCTGGAGGAAGAGGAAGACGACGAGGGTCGGCACGATCACGAGGATCGTTCCGGCCGAGATGTTCTCCCAGTGCGCGCCGAACGGGCCCTTGAAGCGGAACAGCGCGGTGGAGATGGTGCCGAGGTCCTCGGACGGCATGTAGAGGAACGGGATGTAGAAGTCGTTGTACACGGTGATTCCCTTGATGATGACCACCGTGGCGATCGCCGGCTTCAGCAGGGGCAGGATGATCTTCCAGTAGATGGTGAGGGAGTTGGCCCCGTCGAGCCGCGCGGCCTCGTCCAGCGACACCGGGATGCCGCGGATGAACTGCAGGAAGATGTAGATCGACACGATGTCCGTGCCCATGTACAGCAGGATCGGCGCCCAGATGGTGTTGAACAGCCCGAAGCTGTTGACCACTTGGAAGGTCGCCACCTGGGTGGTGACCCCGGGCACCAGGGTGGCGATCAGGAACAGCGCCATGACCGGCTTCTTCGCCCGGAAGCGGAAGCGGTCGATGGCGTACGCGGTCATCGACCCGATGAGCACCGTGCCGGTGATGGAGAACAGCAGGATGACGGTGGTGTTGACGAAGGCGGACAGCATCTTGCCGTCGTTGAACGCCGTCACGTAGTTGCCGAAGTTCAGCCAGTCGTCCGGCAGCGACAGCGCACCGCCGTCCGCCACCTCCTCGGAGGTCTTCAGGGAGGTCAGGAAGACGACGACGAGCGGCACCAGCACGACCAGCGAGGCGACGATCAGCGACAGGTAGGTCAGCGCGGGGCCGATCCGGCGGCGGGCGGGCAGGGGCGAGGTCATACGAGGTCCACCTTCTCGTCGGGCACGAGGCGGCGCTGGATCCAGGTGATCAGCAGGATGATCAGGAGCAGGACGACGGCCGCCGCCGAGGCCAGACCCGTCTTGTTGAACTGGAAGGCGAGCTTGACCGTCTGGATGACGAACGTCGTCGTGCCGGTCGCGCCGCCGGTCATGATGTAGGGGATCTCGAACACCGACAGCGAGCCGGAGACCGCCAGGATGACGCTCAGGCTGAGCACCGGCCGGATGCTCGGGGCGATGATGTGCCGGAACTGCTGCCAGCGCGAGGCCCCGTCGAGCTGGGCGGCCTCGTACAGCTCCGCCGGGATCGACTGGATCGCGCCGAGGAACAGCACGAAGTTCAGTCCGGTGAACCGCCAGACGGACACTCCGGCCAGGGAGGTGTTGGCCGACTCGGGATCGCCGAGCCAGGCGTGGTCGGAGCCGGCGCCGAACCAGGACAGCACCGAGTCGAGCGTGCCGCCGTCCTGGAAGAAGTACAGGAAGACGAAGCCGATGGCCACGCCGTTGATCAGGTAGGGGAAGAACAGGATCCCCTTGAACAGGTTGCGGAACCGCAGGTCGAAGCTGAGCACGGTCGCGAAGTACAGGGCGATCACGATCTGCACGGCCGAGGCGGCGAGGTAGTAGAAGCTGACGAAGAACACCCGGAACAGCTCGGGCCGGGTGAAGATCTGCTCGTAGTTGTCGACGCCGGTGAAGTGGCGGTCGGGGCTGACGCCGTCCCAGTCGGTGAAGCTGTAATAGATCATGTTCCCGACCGGCACGTACGTGAACGTGACCAGCAGGGCCAGGGGAACGGCCAGGAACAGCCAGGGGGTCAGCCGGCGCAGCACGCGCCCGCCCCGGCGGCTGCCGTCGGGGGCGGGTGCCGTGCCGGGCGATGCAGCGGCGCGGGGCACCTTGGCGGGTGCCGTGTGGGTCGTCTCGGTCATCTCGGCCTTCCGTCTGCGCGGGTGATACGGCGGCGGCGGGCCCCGTCCGGTGCGGACGGGGCCGGCGGCGGCGTCCGGTCGAATCGGTCGGGTCCGGCGCCGGCCGGGAACCGGCGGGTCGGGACCGGCACCGGCCCCAGACGGCCGGTCCGGTCCGGCACCGGTCAGGAACCGGCGGTCCGCGCCGCCTCGTTCCACCGCTTGTCCAGGTCCGCGAAGAAGTCGTCGAGGCTGCCGTGCTGCGCGCCGCGGGCCAGGTCGATCAGCTTCTGGCGGTAGTCGGGCTTGTTCAGACCGATCTCGGCCGCGTTGTCGATCGCGTTGACCTCGCCGGTCTTCACCTCGGAGCGCTCCTGGAAGCTGACATCGTTGTCAACGAAATCCTTCAACGTGCCGGGCATGGGAGCGGACTTCAGGGCGGGGACGGCGCCCTCCTTGGCCGAGTAGCCCGACTTCTGCGTGAACCAGTCGATCCAGGCCCGCGCCGCCGCCTTGTGCGAGGAGTGCGCGTTGACGGCCTGCTGGTAGTCGGAGGCGAGGACGGCGCAGTACTTGCCGTCCTTCTGCACGGGGAACGGCATGAAGCCGATGTCGTCCGGGTCGGCGCCGGCCTTCTCGGCCGCGTCGCGCATCTGGGTGATGGCCCAGGAGCCGAGCTGCATGGTGGCGACCTTGCCCTGCGCGATCATGCCCTTGGAGGCTTCCCAGTTGGTGGTGTTGGGATCCTTCTCCGACAGGCCGCCCTTGACGACGTCGTAGAGCAGGGAGTCGATCACGTTCAGCTCGCTGCCCTCGCGCCACGGCGAGACGGCGCCGGCGAGCTTGTCGTTGGCCTTGGCGTCGCAGGTGACGGACCCGATGCTGTTGCTCCAGGCGGTCAGCGGCCAGCCGTCCTTGAAGTTCGTGTAGTACGGCAGGGCGTCCGTCTTCGCCTTGACGACCTTCAGGTCGGCGAGGAACTCCCGCGGGGTGGTCGGCCAGGCGGTGACGCCGGCCTTCTTCCAGACGGCCTTGTTGTAGACGAAGCCGTTGGCCGTGCCGAACTGCGCGATCCCGTAGACCTTGCCGCCCACCTCGGTCTTGTCGCTGAACCGGTAGGTGCCGCCGAGTTCGGCGGCGGTGCCCAGCGGGGCGAAGAACTTCGGGTAGTCGTTCTTGGCCACGGCGGCCGGGATCATCAGGACGTCACCGTAGTCGTCGGTGTTCATCCGGATCTTGACCTCCCCCTCGTAGTCGGTGAGGGCCTCGAACTTCACCTTCACCTCGGGGTAGACCTTGTTGAACTCCTCGGCGTACCGGGCCATCGTCCCGTTCTGCACGAGGTCGGTGCGGTGGGTGAGGACCTTGATCGTGCCCGAGGCGTCGGCCGGGTCGGCCGGTGCCTTCGCCGTCTCACCGGAGACCGTGCCTCCGCCGCTGCATCCCGCGACGGTCAGCACCGCGGCGGCCAGCAGCCCGCCGCGCCACCGACGCCCCGTGAACGTCGTGTTCTTCCCCATGTGCCCAGCTCCTCCAGGATTGCGGCTCAGCTCTGCGAGTGGGATGTCGGCACTATGTCAGCCGCTGGTGAACCGGTAAAGCTTCAATTTCCACCGTGATGCGCAATCGTTACCGTCAGGTGCGTCATGATCCTGTGACATGCGGATTCCGTTTCGCCTCGTTACGGTGGCGTAGCTAGACCGGTTTATGGACAGCTCTGTGATCAGCGCGTTAGGTTGTGCGCCGTTGTCCGTCGACCGGCCTGAGTCAGGCGATTGGAGCCGCACCATGAAGGACGTCACCCCGCTCACCGAGGGCTGGAGCCTGCGCCACGGGGAGGAACTGCTCGAGGCCCGGGTGCCCGGCTGTGTGCACACCGATCTCCTCGCCGCCGGGGCCATCCCGGACCCGTTCATCGCCCGCAACGAGACGGACGTCGCCTGGGTGGGGCGCCGCGCCTGGACCTATGTCCGCCGGCTCGGCCACGACAGCGGCCACGAACGCACCGACCTGGTCTTCGAGGGCCTCGACACGGCCGCGTCCCTCACCCTCGCCGACCGCCCCCTCGGCACCACCCGCAACATGCACCGCACCTACCGGTTCGACGTCACGGGACGCACCGGCGAACTGGAGGTCCGCTTCGCCTCCGCCTACGACGAGGCGGCGGCCGTCCGCGCGGTGACCGGACAGCGGCCCAACGTCTATCCCGAACCCAGCCAGTACATCCGCAAGATGGCGTGCAACTTCGGCTGGGACTGGGGGCCCACGCTGGTGACCGCGGGCATCTGGCGGCCGGTCCGGCTGGAGCACTGGTCCACCGCGCGCCTGGCCGAGGTGCGCCCCCTGGTCACCGTGGCCGAGGACACCGGCCGCGTCGAGGTACGGCTGCGCGTCGAGCGCACCGAGCGGGGACGGGACAAGCGGCTGCGCGTCACGGCCGAGGTGGCCGGCGTACGGACCGAGGCCGAACTGACCGGCGACGAGGCGGTCCTCGGCCTGGAGGTCCCCGACCCGCGCCTGTGGTGGCCGCGCGGATACGGCGAACAGCCCCTGTACGACCTGGACCTCACCCTGAGCGACGACAGCGGCCCGCTCGACACCTGGCACCGCCGGATCGGCTTCCGCACGATCGGACTGGACCGCTCCGCCGACGAACACGGCACCGGCTTCACCCTCGTCGTCAACGGCGTACGGATCTTCGCGCGCGGCGTCAACTGGATCCCCGACGACGCCTTCCCCTCCCGTATCACCCCCGAGCGCTACCGCACCCGCCTCGCCCAGGCCGCGGACGCGGGAGTCGACCTGGTCCGGATCTGGGGCGGCGGCATCTACGAGGACCACGCCTTCTACGACGCGTGCGACGAACTGGGCCTGATGGTCTGGCAGGACTTCCTCTTCGCCTGCGCCGCCTACCCGGAGGAACAGCCACTGCGCGGGGAGATCGAGGCCGAGGCGCGCGACAACGTTGTCCGGCTGATGCCGCACCCGTCGCTGGTGCTGTGGAACGGCAACAACGAGAACCTGTGGGGCTTCCGCGACTGGGACTGGGAGGAGCCGCTCGCCGGGGACTCCTGGGGCGAGGGCTACTACCTGGGCCTGCTGCCCCGCATCGTCGCCGAACTCGACCCCACCCGCCCCTACACCGCGGGCAGCCCCTGGTCCGGCTCCTGGGACCACCACCCGAACGACCCCGCCCACGGCACCCACCACTCCTGGGAGGTGTGGAACCGCCAGGACTACGCCGAGTACCGGGCGAGCGTGCCCCGCTTCGTCGCCGAGTTCGGCTGGCAGGCCCCGCCCGCCCTGACCACCCTGCGCCGCGCGCTGCCCGGCGAACGCCTCGCGCCCGACTCCCCGGGCATGCTGCACCACCAGAAGGCCGAGGACGGCAACGGCAAGCTGAACCGCGGCGTCGCCCGCCACTTCCCGCTGCCCGAGGACGACTTCGACCGCTGGCACTACCTGACCCAGCTCGTGCAGGCCCGTGCCGTCGCCGCCGGCATCGAGCACTGGCGCTCGCACTGGCCGGTGTGCGCGGGCACGATCGTCTGGCAGCTCAACGACTGCTGGCCGGTGACCTCCTGGGCCGCCATCGACGGCGACGGCCGCCCCAAGCCGCTCTACCACGAGCTGCGCCGCGTCTACGCCGACCGGCTGCTCACCCTGTGCCCGGACCCCGACGGACTGGTGCTCGCCGCCGTCAACCAGGCCGCCACGCCCTGGCGTACGACGGTCACCCTGCGGCGACTGGACGCCGACGGCGGCACGGTCGGCGAGGCCGTGATCGAGCTGGTCGCGCAGCCCCGCTCCGTCGCCCGGACCGCCGTACCCGAGCACCTCGTACCGGACCCGCGGACCGCCAGCGAGTTCCTGGTCGCGGACGCGGAGGAGCCCGCCGGCCCGAGCGGGGCCGACGGCGGGACAGGACTGCGCGCCGTGCACTTCCCCGTCCCCGACAAGGACTTCGCCTATCCCCGCCCCCGGTACGACGTCACGCTGGAGCCCGTTTCCGGACAGGGGGATAGAGTCGACGTCGTGGTGAGCGCCCAGACCCTCGTCAGAGACCTGCTGCTCCAGCCCGACCGGCTGGGTCCGGCCGCCGTCTGCGACCGCGGCCGGCAGACCCTCCTGCCCGGCGAGCGCACGCGCATCCGGGTCGAGGGCTGCGGCCCGGTCACCGCCGACGCCGTCAGGGCCGCACTGTTCTGCGTGGACATCGTGTGAGCGGGGCCGGGGGCCGCGTCACCATCAAGGACGTCGCGGCGCGGGCCGGGGTGTCCAAGGGGGCGGTGTCGCTCGCCTTCAACCACAAGCCCGGCGTCTCGGATGCCACCCGCGAACGCATCTTCGCGGCGGCCCGGGAGCTGGGCTGGGCCCCCAGCGCCACCGCGCGCAGCCTGTCCAGCCGGCGTGTCGACATCATCGGGCTGGCCCTGTGCCGGCCCGCCCGGCTGCTCGGCCTGGAGCCGTTCTACATGGACTTCATCTCGGGCATCGAGAGTGTCCTGGCGGAGCGGTCCTGCTCCCTGCTGCTGCGGCTGGTGCGCGACCTCGACGAGGAGACCGCGCTCTACCAGGAGTGGTGGCGCGGCCGGATGATCGCCGGCGCGATCCTCGTGGACTTCCGCGAGGACGATCCCCGGGTGCCCGCCCTGCAAGGGCTGGGCATGCCGGCCGTCGCCGTCGGCCACCCCTGCCTCACGGGCACGTTCCCGGCGGTGTGGACGGACGACGCGTCGGCGGTCGCCGAGGCCGTCCGCTATCTGGCGGCCCTCGGCCACCGGCGCATCGCCCGCGTCGGCGGCCCGTCCGACCTCGGACACAGCGCCATCCGGGCCCGAGCCTTCGCCGACACGACCCGGGAACTGGGCCTGGAGGAGGCGCGGCAGATCGCCACCGGCTTCGACGAGAAGGAGGGTGCCCGGGCCACCCGCACCCTGCTGCTCGCCGCCGACCGGCCGACCGCGATCGTCTACGACAACGACATCATGGCGGTCGCCGGCGCGGGCGTCGCGGCCGAGATGGGCTTCACCGTCCCCGACGACCTGTCGCTGCTGGCGTGGGACGACTCCCAGCTGTGCCGGATCACCCACCCGACCCTGTCGGCCATGAGCCACGACGTGCACCACTTCGGCGCCGAGGTGGCACGCGTCCTCTTCGACGTGCTCAACGGCGTCCCCACCGACGGCCACCAGGTACCGACCCCGTCCCTCACCCCGCGCGGCTCCACCGCGCCGGCACCGGGCGCGGGCGGGTAGGGGCGGGCCGCGGCCGGGGGCGGGCGGGCCGAACCGGTCGCGGCCCGCCCGGCCCCGGATGCGTCCGGCCCCGGGGGGTTCCACGGCTGGCGCGCGCGGGCTGTGTCACGGCCGGTGGGCCCAGGCTGTTCTGCGGCCGGTGTGCCCGGGCTGTTGCACGGCCGGCGTGCGCGGACCGGTGCTCCACGGTCCGCGCGCCCGAGTCGTGCGGAAGGGCCGCGTCCGGTGCGGACGCGGCCCTTCGGCGTGCCGGGTCGGAGGGTCAGCCCTTCGCGCAGGTGCCGCCGTTGAGGGTGAAGGCGGCCGGGACGCCGTTGGCGGTGGTGGAGGAGCCGTTGAAGCCGAAGCTCACGGAACCGCCGGCGGGGATCGTCTCGGTCCAGGACTCGTTGGTGGCCCGCACCTCGCTGCCCTGCTGCACGGCCTTGGCGTTCCAGACCGAGCCGAGCTTCTGGTTCCCGGGGAAGGCGAAGGCGAGCTGCCAGCCCTTGACGGCCGTCGTGCCGGTGTTGCGGATGGTGACGTCCGCGTTGAACGAGGTGCCCCAGTCGCTGAGGCGGTAGTCGACCGAGCAGCTCGCGGGCGCCGGAGTGGTGCCGCCGTCACCGAAGACACCGGCCTCCTTCGCCGTCTGCTTGATGCCGTCGGTGCCGGAGAAGATGCGCTGTCCCCAGGAGGTGAGGCGCGCGGCGTCGAAGCCGGTGGCCATGTCCAGGTACTCGACACCACCGCCGTTGCCGCTCCAGGACCAGCCGAGGTAGCCCACGCCGAGCTGCCGCGCGGTGGACATGATGGCGTCCTCGTCCGGATCGCCGTCCGAGTGCATGTTGCCGAATTCCCCTACGACGATGGGAAGACGCTGCGAGGTGAACCGGTCAAGGTAACTCTTGACCTTGTCGGCGGTGTTGAACACGCCGTACATGTGGATCGAGAAGACCGTGTTGCGCTCGGAGTCCGCGGCGAATACCTCCCCCGCGTGGTCGCGCATGGTGAAGGACCAGTCCTGGCCCCAGTTCGGGGCGTCCACCATCAGCGTGTGCCGGAATCCGGCCGCCCGCAGCCGGGCGATGGCGTTCGCGGTGTCGGAGGTCCAGGACGTGTAGCCGGAATTGCCGTACGGCTCGTTCCCTATGTTCAGGATGACGTACTTCTCCTGACCCTGTACCGCGTCCTTGACACCGATCCAGTAGTCCACGGCGCGGGCGAGGGTGACGGCTCCGGCCTGTTCGCCGTAGCCGGTGGTGTCGTGGGCCTCCAGGACGCAGACGAGCCGGTTCTGCTTGCACTGCGCGACGACGGCGGCGACGTCCGCGGTGTCGTTGCGGGTCCACCGGTCGCCGGTGGCCAGCACCACCCGCACGGAGTTGGCGCCCAGGGCCTTGATGTCCTTCAGTGCCTGAGCCGTCCTGGTGGGGTACCAGGCGTGTGCGTGGTTCACGCCCCGCAGGACGAAGTCGGCGCCGTTCGCGTCCAGCAGCCGGCCGTCGGCGACGTGGAAGCCCGGGGCCGCCTGGGCCTGGGCCTGGGCCTGGGGCTGCGCCTGGGCGGAGGACGGTGCGGCCAGTAGCGAGGCGGCGAAGGCCAGCAGCGCTCCCGCCGCGGTGGCCAGTCTCTTTCTCATCATCTGCTCTCCAAGTGATGGCGCGTGCGGCCGGGACGTCCGACGTCCGCGGCGGACACCACGCGCTGCTTTCGGCTCCGTGAAGGTGCTTCCGGCTCGCCGTGCCGGCACCGAACAGGCGCCGGCGGACCGGCAGGGACATGGGCGAGCCGGTCCGGAATCCCGCTGCCCGGGCGTCGGAATGCGGCTCACACCGGACAGCGGGACGACAAGTCACCGAGGAAGAACACCTATGGACGAACCCGCCGGAAAAGAAGTGGCGTGAAATGTCTTCATCGGTGGCTGGAAGAGAGGCTAGAGCGAGACGGTAGAGGTGACAACCATCTGAGCCAAACCGGTTAAGTTTAGCTGGAGTTCAGTTGACGTCATACACCTGTGGTGGCCCGGAACACCGTTCCCTCACCGGAGGCGGTGACCGCTTCTCCGGCCGGCACGAAGACGGAGGCCCCCGGCGGGAGGACGACCTCCTGCCCGGGTCCGGCGAGGCGGACCGCGCCGGCGGTGCACACCAGGATCTGGGGGCGGGACGCCGGCAGGACGCGGGCGCCGCCGCGGCCGTCCACGGCGAGGCGGGACAGCCGGAAGTCGTCGACGGGCGCCGGGTACACCTCTTCGCCGGCCGCCGCGCGCACCGGCCGCACCACCGCCGCCGGAAGCGCGTCGAAGCGGACCACGCGCAGGAGTTCCGGGACGTCCACGTGCTTGCTCGTCAGGCCGCAGCGCAGGACGTTGTCCGAGGCGGCCATGACCTCCACGCCCAGCCCCTTCACATAGGCGTGCGGCACGCCCGGCCCGAGGAACAAACCTTCGCCGGGCGCCAGCCGGACCTGCCGGACCAGCAGGGCGGCCGGCACACCGGGGTCATCGGGATGGGCGCGGGCTATCGCGTCGTACCCGGCGAAGGCGTCCCGCAGCGGTCCGGGCCGCCGGGCCGCCGCCGCCAGCGCGCCGCCGATCTCGGCGAGCAGGTCCGGCGGCAGGGCGAGGAAGGCCGAGAAGACCTCCCGCAGCGCGTCCTCCTCCGGCGCCGAGCGGAGTGCGGCGGCGTACGGAGCCAGCCGGTCCACCCGCAGGGCGTCCAGCAGTTCGGCGCACTCGCGCGGCGGACGGAACCCGCACAGGCCCTCGAACGGGGTGAGCGCGACGATCATCTCCGGTTTGTGCTGCGCGTCCCGGTAGGTGCGGTGAGGCGCGTCGAGCGGGATGCCCCGGGCGTTCTCCCGGGCGTATCCGGCGGCCGCGCGGGCCGGGTCGGGATGCACCTGGAGGGACAGCGGGGCGTCGGCCGCCAGCAACTTGAGGAGGAAGGGCAGCCGCGGCCCGAACCGCCGTACGGACGCGTCCCCCAACTCCCGCCGCGGATCGGCCTCGACGACCTCGTCGAGCCCCAGCGACCGGCCGCCGCGCTCCAGCCGGGACGGTGCGGCGGGATGCGCACCCATCCACAACTCGGCCTGGGGCGAGCCGTCCGGGGCGACACCCATCAGCTCGGGCAGCGCGGTGACCGAGCCCCACGGATAGGGGCGGACGGCGTTGGTGAGGCGGTCCATGGAGTGGTGGTTCCTTTCGGGCGGAGGGAGGCCGGCGGGGTGCGGACGGATCTCCGCGGACGGCCACTCTGCCCGGCGCCTGACAACGATGTCCAGATGAGGACGTTGGTTGAGTCTTTGTTTAGTAAATTACCGGAGGTATCACTCAATCTTTCCCTGTTCAGCTTTACAAAACCGGTTTACTCAACCAAGCTTCTGGCCGCAACCGCCGACGACAGATGGCAGGTCTCCCGTGAGCGACTTTCCCGCCTTCCCTCCCGATTTCGTCTTCGGCGCGGCCACGGCGGCCTTCCAGATCGAGGGCGCCACCCGCGAGGACGGCCGAGGGTCCTCCATATGGGACACGTTCGCGCGGCGCCCCGGGGCGGTGGCCGGGGGAGACACCGGTGACACGGCGTGCGACCACTACCGCCGCTACCCGGAGGACATCGCCCTGCTGAAGCGGCTGGGCGTGCGGTCGTACCGGTTCTCGGTGAGCTGGCCACGGGTGCAGCCGGCCGGCTCCGGCCCGGCGAACGCGGCGGGTCTGGCCTTCTACGACCGCCTGGTCGACGCTCTGCTGGACGCCGGCGTCGAGCCCGCCGTGACGCTCTACCACTGGGACCTGCCGCAGGAGCTGGAGGACAGGGGAGGCTGGCGCGACCGGGACACCGCGCACCGGTTCGCCGACTACGCGCGGCTGGTCGCCGACGCGCTCGCCGACCGCGTGCCCCGGTGGATCACCCTCAACGAGCCGTGGTGCAGCGCCTTCCTGGGATACGCGAACGGCGTGCACGCTCCCGGTGTCCGCGCCGGGACCCCGGCCCTGGCCGCCGCGCACCATCTGCTCCTGGCGCACGGGCTGGCCGTGCCGGTCCTGCGCGGAGCGGGCGCCCGGGAGACCGGGATCGCGCTCAACCTCGACCGCGTCCTGCCCGCCACCGACGACCCCCGGGACGTGGCCGCGGCCCTGCGCGCCGAGACCCAGCGCAACCTGATCTGGACCGAGCCGCTGCTCGGCGGGCGCTATCCGCGGTCCGAGGACGACACCTGGGAGGAGCTCGTCCGCCGGCAGACCTTCCGCCGCGACGGGGACCTGGACGTCATCTCCGCGCCCCTGGACTTCCTCGGCATCAACTACTACACCCCCTCCGTCGTCAGGGACGCGCCGTACCGCGACGCGGACCCCCGCACCCGTACGGCGGACGACAACCGTTTCGAGGGGGCCGGCATGCCGGAGGCCAGGCATACGGCCATGGGCTGGCCGGTCGCGCCGGACACCCTGCGCGACCTCCTGGTGGAGCTGAGGGAGCGCTACGGCGACGCGCTGCCGCCGGTCCACATCACGGAGAACGGCTCCGCGGAGGAGGACGTGCCGGACGCCGGCGGGACCGTCCACGACGCCGACAGGATCTCCTACCTGGACGGCCACCTCAGGGCGGTCGCCGCGGCGCGCGCGGAGGGCGTCGACGTGCGGGGCTATTACGTGTGGTCCTTGCTCGACAACTTCGAATGGTCGTACGGCTACGGGAAGCGGTTCGGTCTCGTGCACGTCGACTACGCCACTCAGCGGCGCGTTCCCAAGGACAGCTACCACTGGTACCGCGCCGTGATCGCGGCGCAGGCGTGAGGTGACCGCCGCGGACGCGGAGCGGGTGACGGAGGCGCGACGGACCGGCGTCCATTGGTATGGACATGTCCCACCAACCGCAATAGCCTGGGCTTGGTCTAGACCAACACGCACGGTTCAGCTCACCGAACTCCCCACGTTCCGAGGAGCGGCTACATGCGCACCAAGGCCAAGTTGTACGCGGCCGTCTTAGGCCTCACCACCGCCGGAGCCTTCGCCCTGTCCGCCGGCGGTGCCAGCGGACACGGCTACACCGACCTCCCCGTCAGCAGGCAACTGCTGTGCGCCGACGGCACGGTCAGGGGCTGCGGCGAGATCCAGTGGGAACCGCAGAGCGTCGAGGGCCCCAAGGGCTTCCCTGCGGGCGGACCGGCGGACGGGCAGCTCTGCTCCGGCGGCGAGACCCGGTTCGGCCAGCTCGACGGCGCCCGCACCCCCAAGGGCACGGAGTGGCCCACCACGAAGGTCACCGGCGGTCAGAGCTACACCTTCCGCTGGCAGTTCGAGGCGCGGCACGCGACGACCGACTTCCGGTACTACGTCACCAAGCAGGGCTGGAACCAGGGTCACGCCCTGACGCGCGCCGACCTGAACACGACCCCGTTCCTGACGGTCCCCTATGGCGGCAAGCAGCCGCCGGCCACCCTCAGCCACAGCGGCACCCTGCCGACCGGGCTGAGCGGCCACCACGTCATCCTCGGCGTGTGGACCATCGCCGACACGGGCAACGCGTTCTACGCCTGCTCGGACGTGACGTTCTGACCCCCGTCCCCGAGCACCCCTGAACCACCGGCCGTGGCCGGCGTGAGCAGTTCCCGCACGCCGGCCACGGCCGTACCGCGCCGGCCCCCGTCCCGTACACACGAACGCCGCGGTCAACCTGATCGCGCCTGCGCGAAGGTGGGTGGACAGCGGTGACTTCGCCGACGCCGTGTTCCCCGGAAGCGGCGCACCGGTCGCGGGCGGCGAGGCCGTCGAGAAGATGCTCGGAGACATCGTGATCCTCTCCGAGGACGGCACACCGCGCACCCGCCACCCCACGACGCGCATCGCCGTCGAGGCCGACGAGGTGCTCCCGGCGCGGAGCCGTACCGACGCCGCGTGCGCACGAACTCGCCCGGCGCACAGCCACTCCTGTTAGACCCTGTTACGAACGTTCTTGACCATCACTCGCCGTTTGAGTTATAACTTCTAACGAAAGCGCCAGCCAGTAACGAGGGTGGTGCGAGTCGAGGGAGGTCGTCATGAACACCGCAGCGATGGTCGAGGTCGTGCTGCCGGGCAAGGTCGAGCCGGAGGGGCTCGAGGTGCGGCACGGGGCCGTCCCGACCGCCGGCCCGGGCCAGGTCGTCGTCCGTATGGAAGCCACCGGTGTCTCCTTCGCGGAACAGCAGATGCGCCGCGGCCGCTACTTTGACCAGCCGCCCTTCCCGTTCGTCCCCGGCTACGACCTGGTCGGCACCGTGGCGGCGACCGGCGAGGGGGTCGACGCGGGCCTGGCCGGCACCCGGGTGGCCGCGCTGCTGAAGGTCGGCGGCTGGGCCAGCCACGTGGTCCTCGACGCCGCCGACCTGGTGCCCGTCCCCGACGGGATCGGCGCCGCGGAAGCGGAGACCGTGGTGATCAACGGCATCACGGCCTGGCAGATGCTGCACCGCAAGGCCCGGGTGCGCGCCGGTCAGACCGTTGTGGTGCACGGCGCCAACGGAGGCGTGGGGTCCGTCCTGGTCCAGCTCGCCCGGGCCGCGGGCGCGCAGGTGATCGGCACCGCCTCCGCACGTCACCACGCCGCGCTGCGGGAGCAGGGCGTGACCCCGGTCGACTACCGCACGGAGAACATCCCCGTCCGCGTCCGTGAACTCGCCCCGCGCGGTGTGGACGCCGTCTTCGACCACGTCGGCGGCCGCGGCATCGCCGACTCCTGGAGCCTGCTCGCCCCCGGCGGCACGCTCGTCTCCTACGGCACCGCCGCCACCCGCGACGACGAGGGTTCCAAGCAGTGGCCCGTCCTCAAGCTGCTGGCCCGGGTCTGGCTCTGGAACACCCTGCCCAACCGCCGCCACGCCTACTTCTTCAACGTCTGGGCCGGCCGCGCCCTGAACCGCGACCGCTTCCGGGCCCGGCTGCGCGACGACCTCACCGAGGTCTTCGAAGCGCTGCGCCGGGGTGAGATCACCGCTCGGATCGCCGCCGAACTGCCCCTCGCCCAGGCCGCCGAAGCGATGCGGCTGGCCGAGTCCGGCACCGTCGCCGGAAAGGTCGTCCTGCGCGCCTGACACATCGCGCGGAGCCGTCACACACGCATCCCGCCGCCGGAACGGCGACCACACCCAGGCGCCGGGCTCATCCGATCCACCGCATGGACGTTGCCGCCGCCTTCACGGTGATGGGCACCGATGAGCACCGGGGACCCGGCGTCGGGAACCGCGCGCGAGCCGAGCGGCTGACGGCTGCGCCGGCTGCCCGGGACGTCCGCTCGGCGCCGTCCCTCTCCCTCGAACCTCCGCCCTGCCGCCCACTCCGCAACGGTTCCTCGAACCCCTTCCCAAGGCCACCATCATGCGCGTCACCACCGCGGCCAAGTCCGCCGTCCTGACCACTACGCTCGTCCTTGCCGCAACCGGCACCGCCGCCGCCCTCACCGATGAGGGCCCGGCCAGGACCACCGCCACCACCCGGCACACCGCCGATGTGCGCATCGACGAGAGCGCGCCGGTGATCACCCGTGACAGCATCCTGATCCACGCGCCGCTCCACACGGTCTGGAAGGCGCAGACAGACGTCGCGAACTGGCCGTCGTGGCAGCCGGACGTGGACGTCGTGGTCAAGGACACTCCAGGCCGCCTGCGTCCCGGCTCGGTCTTCCGCTGGAGCACCGAGGGGCTGGACATCACCTCCACCGTCAGGCAGGCCGACTACGGCAAGCGCCTGGCCTGGGGCGGTCCGGCCCAGGGCATCACCGCCGTCCACGTGTGGACCTTCACCCCGACCAGGAACGGCGTCCTCGTCCACACCGAGGAGTCCTGGGCGGGCGCTCCGGTCCTCGCCGACCAGGCAGCCCTGCAGGCCGCGCTCGACAACTCCCTGCACAACTGGGTCGGCAACCTCAAGCGCGAAGCGGAGACCCGGGCGGCCGGGTAGCCGCGAACCGGACGGGGACCGGCCGGTGGGACTCACCGCGGCCGCCATGACCTGCTCCATGTGTGTCAACCGCCCGCTCGGCACATGGGTCCGGGCGGAGTCCCGGACGCGGCTGGGGCACTCCGGCCCCGGGTCCACGCCGCGGAAGTACTCCCACTTCCTGCCGCGAGCCGGTGCCCGGCGAAGTGCCGCCGGCGACGCGACCTTGCCAGACATGCCGCCGCACCCCTCCCTGACCCGCCGAGCAGCACGTCGGGCGGGGTGCGGCGGCATCGGCCCGTTCGTCGCGTCAGGAACTGACTGACGTCGGCCCCGGCTCCATCTGATCCGCCCAGGGCGGGTTCGCGCCGGGGACGGAGCATGTCAGGGCGGCGACGCGGGCGGCGAACGCGCAGGCGTCCGTGACGTCGTCGAAGGTCAGCGTGTCGAGTCGGCCGCCGAGGTGCCCGAGGGCGGCGAGGCGGTGGAGGAGGCCGGCGGTGAAGGAGTCCCCGGCGCCGACGGTGTCGACCACGGTGACAGCAGGAGCCGTGACGGTGCCGCGCACGCCGTCGAGTGACGCGAGGGCGCCGTTGCCGCCGAGGGTGATGACGACGAGGCGGACGCCGGCCGCGTGCCAGATGTCGCACGCCTCGTCGAGCCCGGCCTCCGGCAGGAGGAGGGAACAGTCGTCTTCGCTGAGGCGGAGGATGTCGGCGACGGCGCACCAGTGGGACAGCCGTTCGCGGTAGGCGGCGGGCGGTACGAGCAGGGGGCGGACGTTGGGGTCGATGGACAGGGTGGCGCGCTCGCGGACCCGAGCGAGATGTTCCTCGACGCGGCTGCCGCCGGGCCGGCGGATCAGCGCGAGGGAGCCGGTGTGCAGGCAGATCGCGTCGTCGTTCCGCGTCGCGGCGAGTTCGCTGTCGGTCCACTGCCAGTCGGCGGCGCCGTCGGCGTAGAAGGTGTAGGCGGCCTGGCCGGTCGCGTCGAGTTCGGCGACGGCGAGCGTGCTGGGCTCGGAGGTGGTCACGCTGCCGGTCAGGTCGACGCCGGAGGCGCTGAGGCGGGCGCGGAAGGGGGTGCCGAAGGCGTCGTTGGAGAGACGCCCGAGGAAGCGGGTGGGGGTGCCGAGGCGGGAGAGGGCGACGGCGGTGTTGGCAGGGCCTCCACCGGCCAGCGCCCGCAGGGCCAGTCCGCCGGAATCGGACCGGTCGCGGTCCTCGAAGATGTCGGCGACGCACTCGCCGAGGACGTCGACGCCGCGGGGGGACCCGGGTCGGGCCATGGTGACCGTCTGCCTCTCAGATAGGGCGCGGGGCGGTCGGATGATCCCCTCGGGGGTGGCCGGGACGGCCTGGTGGCCGCCGATCGTCCCCGTCCGGCGCTCCTGAATCCCCGGACCCTCCCCATACGTGCCGGCCCCGGACCGTGCCGCGCCGAGGGCCGGCGTCCCGCTCCACCTGTTCACCTCCACCCCACACCCACGGAGGTTCGTATGCGAACCCGTGCACCAGCGACACCCGCGTCCGCGACCAGGAGCAGTCTGCTGCGCCTGCTGCTCGCGCTCGCGATATGCCTGGGCCTGACATCACCCCTGATGACACAGACCGCCGGTGCGGCCGGAACCGCGCTGTCGAATCCCGGCTTCGAGTCCGGCGACCTGCGTGGCTGGACCACCACGGGAACCGCCTTCAACGGGGCGGTCACCGACGAGCCGGGCTGGGGCTGGGGCTGCTGCTTCAACCAGCAGGGCTCTTACCACCTGTGGGGATTCCACGCGGGCGGTGACGCTGCCACCGGGACGGTGACGTCCGAGCCGTTCACCCTGACCGGCACCGGCATGGTCAGTGCCCTGGTCTCCGGCGGCCGGAACGAGAACGACCTCTACGCCGCCCTGACCACACTCGACGGAACCGTCCTGTACAAGGCCACCGGAACCGACGACGAGGCGTACCGCCGTGTCACCTGGGACGCCCGCGAACACCTCGGCGAGCAGGTGCGCGTCACCCTCGTGGACAGGGCCACCGGCGGCTGGGGCCACATCAAACTCGACGACGTCCGCGTCGGCACCGACCCCGCGCCCGATCCCTCGCAGAGGGGCCTCGCCGCTCACTGGGACTTCAGCGAGGGGAAGGGCACCACGACCAGGGAGAAGGTCAGCCAGGCCGCCGACCCCATCAGCTACGTCTTCAACGACGCGCAGTACAAGCCGGACAGCGACCCGCTCTGGCGCCCGAAGAACGAGGCCGACGGCGTACTCTCCGGCGCCCTGCTGTTCGACGGCTACTCCACCTGGGTCTCCCGCGCCGCGGCGCAGACGCAGTTGTCCACGGACGGCCTGACCGTCGAGGCGTGGGTCGCGCCGCGTGCGTTCGAGTGGGGAGACGACGGCAAACCGTCCGTTGTCGTCAACCAGCAGGACAAGGCGGCCAAGCGGGGCTTCTGCCTCGGGGTCGGCCGGCACGGCAGGTGGCAGTTCGGCATCGGAACCGGCGACGCGTGGTACGAGACGACGGTCCCCGAGCAGGCGGCCCTCGCCGCGGGCAAGTGGGCGCACCTGTCAGCCGTGTCGCCCCGGGCGAGGGAGCCATCAGGCTCTTCCTCGACGGCGAGCAGGTGGCCCAGACCGCCGTCCCTGCCGGCGCACGGCTGGCCAAGGCCGACGTTCCCCTGATCATCGGCCGTCACGACCAGCCCGCCATCATCAACGGCACGTTCGCCGTCAACATGTTCAACGGACTCATCGACGAGGTGAAGATCCACAACAGTGCCCTCGCCCCGGCATCGGTCACGGCCGGCCACCAGAGGGACGTGCAGACCTTCGCGGGCGGCGCCATCCCCAAGGCCCGCATGGAGATGGACCGTTCGCGCTACGACGGTGACCGCTACCGTCCCGGCTATCACTTCACCGCCCCGAACCACTGGATGAACGAGCCCCACGCCCCCATCCAGTACAAGGGCAAGTACCACCTCTTCTACCAGCACAATTCCCACGGCCCCTACTGGCACAACATCAGCTGGGGACACGCGGTGAGCGAGGACCTGGTCCACTGGCGCGACCTGCCCGTGGCCCTCGCGCCCACCGAGGACAGTGTGGCCCCCGACGGGGTCTGGTCCGGCGACGCCGCCTTCGACGAGAACGGCGTGCCCGTCCTGCTGTTCACCGCCGGCGACGACTCCCGGCGCCCCAACCAGGCCACCGGTCTCGCCCGCCCCGTCGACCCCGGCGACAGTGACCTCGTCGAGTGGAAGATGCACCCCACCCTCGTCACCAGCCAGACGGCCGACCTGAACGTCGGTGCCGGACGCAAGGTCCGCTTCGGCGACTTCCGCGACCCCTTCGTCTGGAAAGAGGGAGACACCTGGTTCCAGCTGATGGGCTCGGGCGTGCAGACCACCGACGGCAAGGACATCGGCGGCACCGCCCTCCTCTACACCTCCAAGAACCTCACCGACTGGACCTACTCGGGCCCCCTGATGGTCGGTGACGTGGCGGCCCATCCCAAGACCGGACAGGTCTGGGAGCTGCCCACCTTCCTGCCCATCGGAAGGGACGCCCAGGGCCGCGAGCGCCGGGCCCTGCTCGTCAACCCGGCCTTCCCCGCCGGCCCCGGCGAGTACAGCAGCCGGTACGTCTACTACTGGGTCGGCACCTGGGACGCCCAGGCCCGCCGCTGGACCCCCGACACCACCGAACCCCGGCTCATGGACTACGGCGACCACTTCACCGGCCCCAGCGGAACGGTGGACGACAAGGGACGCTCCCTCGTCTTCAGCATCGCCCAGGACCGTCGCACCGAACGCGCCCACTACGACGCCGGCTGGGCCCACAACGCGGGCCTGCCCATCGAACTGTCCATGCGGCCCGACGGCGACCTCGGATTCCGCCCCGTGGAGGAGGTCTCCCGCCTCCACACCGGCGCACCCCTCCTGGACATCGCCGAGCCGGCCTCCCTCGCCGACGCCAACACCCGCCTGGCCGGGATCAAGGGAGACATGCTGCACATCAAGCTGACGATGGAACGCGGCACCGCCGGCACGTTCGGACTCGACGTGCTCCGCAGCCCCGGCGACGAGGAACGGACCCGCCTGTTCTACGACGCGCCCGCGGGACAGCTGGGTGTCGACCGGACGCGCTCCGGGAACAACTCCAGCGCCGAGCCGGACTTCGGCGTCCACAAGGGCCCGCTGGCTCTCTCCAACGGCACCCTGACGCTCGACGTGTTCGTCGACCGCTCGATGGTCGAGGCGTACGCGAACAACCACAAGTCCCTCACGACCCGGGCCTACCCCTTCCGCCAGGACTCCCTCGGCCTGCGCCTCTTCGGCGAAGGCAGTGTCGTCAAGTCCATGACCGTCTGGAAGATGGGCAACATGACCGACTGACCCGGCCACCCCGTTCGACGGCCCTGGTCGCCCACGCCCATGCCGGCCCGGCCCGCGATCCCACCGCGGGCCGGGCCGGCGCATCGCCTGGTCACGCTGCTCCGACTCGGGCGCGAAGGCGGGTCGCAGAGGCTTCACCAGGTCATTGCCCGGCGATCTTTCAGATGTCCCGGAAGATCTCGATCTGCGCACCGATCGAGTTCAGGCGTTCCGCCAGGTCCTCGTAGCCGCGGTTGATGACGTAGACGTTGCGGAGCACCGACGTGCCCTCCGCCGCCATCATCGCCAGCAGGACGACCACCGCGGGGCGCAGGGCCGGCGGGCACATCATCTCGGCCGCGCGCCAGCGGGTCGGGCCCTCGACCAGGACCCGGTGCGGGTCCAGCAACTGGAGCCGGCCGCCGAGGCGGTTGAGGTCGGTCAGATAGATGGCGCGGTTGTCGTAGACCCAGTCGTGGATGAGGGTCTTGCCCTGCGCGGTGGCCGCGATGGCCGCGAAGAACGGGACGTTGTCGATGTTCAGGCCCGGGAACGGCATGGGGTGGATCTTGTCGATCGGCGCCTCCAGCTTGGAGGGCCGGACCGTCAGGTCGACCAGGCGCGTACGGCCGTTGTCCGCGCAGTACTCGGGGCTGCGGTCGTGGTCGAGGCCCATCTCCTCCAGGACCGCCAGCTCGATCTCCAGGAACTCGATCGGGACCCGGCGCACCGTCAGTTCCGACTCGGTGACCACGGCGGCGGCCAGCAGGCTCATCGCCTCGACCGGGTCCTCGGAGGGCGAGTAGTCGACGTCGACGTCGATGTTCGGCACGCCGTGCACGGTGAGCGTGGTGGTGCCGATGCCCTCCACCTTCACGCCCAGCGCCTCCAGGAAGAAGCACAGGTCCTGGACCATGTAGTTGGAGGAGGCGTTGCGGATGACCGTGACGCCGTCGTGGCGGGCGGCGGCCAGCAGCGCGTTCTCGGTCACGGTGTCGCCGCGCTCGGTCAGCACGATCGGCCGGTCCGGGCGGACCGAGCGGTCCACCTGGGCGTGGTACTGGCCCTCGGTGGCCGCGATGTCCAGTCCGAACCGGCGCAGGGCGATCATGTGCGGCTCGATGGTCCGCGTGCCCAGGTCGCAGCCGCCGGCGTACGGCAGCTTGAAGCGGTCCATGCGGTGCAGCAGCGGGCCGAAGAACATGATGATCGAGCGGGTGCGCACGGCGGCCTCCGCGTCGATCGCCGCCATCTCCAGCTCGGCGGGCGGCACGATCTCCAGATCGACGCCGTCGTTGATCCAGCGGGTGCGGACGCCGATGGAGTTCAGCACCTCCAGCAGGCGGTACACCTCCTCGATGCGCGCCACCCGGCGCAGCACCGTGCGTCCCTTGTTCAGCAGCGTCGCGCACAGCAGGGCCACGCAGGCGTTCTTGCTGGTCTTGACGTCGATGGCACCGGACAGCCGGCGACCGCCGACCACGCGCAGATGCATCGGACCCGCGTAGCCCAGGGACACGATCTCGCTGTCCAGGGCTTCACCGATTCGGGCGATCATCTCAAGGCTGATGTTCTGGTTGCCGCGCTCGATGCGGTTCACCGCGCTCTGGCTGGTGCCGAGCGCCTCCGCGAGCTGCGCCTGCGTCCAGCCCCGGTGCTGCCGGGCGTCACGGATGAGCTTGCCGATGCGTACGAGGTAGTCGTCTGACATGACCTTGAGGCTATCTCAGATATGAGATGGTGCTCGCCAGGGGGGTCTGTTCGGGTGATGAGATGACCGTCCGTCAACCCGTCGGGCCCAACGTGCCGGCGGACAAACCGAAAGGTCAGGCCGAACCTCCCGCGGCCGTACGGCATCCGACACGCCGATACGGCGACATGCCGCCCAGAATGCCCTGGTTCGTCGCGTCGCGGCCGGCCGCGACGGGCACGGGCCGCCGGGTCCGGCAGGGTGGTGCCTTCCTGGCGTGAGCGAGTGAAAGGGAAGGAGGCCGGGGTGCTGGAGAGGCTCAACCAGGCCATGGAGCACATCGAGTCGCATCTCGACCAGCCGATCGACGTGGCCGAGCTGGCGCGCATCGCGGTGACGTCGGAGTACCACTTCCGCCGGCTGTTCTCCGCGCTGGCGGGCATCCCGCTGTCGGAGTACATCCGCCGCAGACGGCTGACGGTGGCGGGCGCCGAGGTGCTCGCCGGCGAGCGGACGCTGATGGACGTCGCGACGCGCTACGGCTACGGCTCGGGGGAGGCCTTCGCCCGCGCGTTCCGCGCCGTCCACGGCGTGGGGCCGGGCGAGGCCCGGCGGACCGGCGCGGCCCTGCGCTCCCAGCCCCGGATGTCCTTCCGTCTCGTCATCGAGGGGAGCGGCAGCATGCGTTACCGGATCGCGGAGAAGCCGGCCTTCCGTGTGGTCGGCAGGAAGGCCCGCGTCCCGCTCGTCCACGAGGGGGTCAACCAGGCGATCGCCGACTTCGTCCGGGGCATCGGCCCGGAGACGCTCGGGCGCATGGCGGCGCTGTCCGACCAGGAGCCGGAGGGGATCGTCGGGGTGAGCGACCGGCTCGACCCGAGCCGGGCGGAGGGGACCGGGCTGGACTACTACCACGGAGTGGTGACCGGCGCCGACGCCCCCGAGGGTCTGGACGTCCTCGCCGTTCCGGCGGGCACGTGGGCCGTCTTCGAGAGTTCCGGCCCGTTCCCCCGGGCGCTCCAGCACCTGTGGCGGGACGTGTTCACCCAGTGGTTCCCGTCCAACCCGTACCGCAGCAGACCGGGCCCCGAGATACTGCGGGTCGGCCCCGTACAGGACCGGACCGAGGCGGACGCGGAGCTGTGGATCCCCGTGGAGCGCACTTCCGTGTGAACGGACACCACATGGCCGCCGGGATGCCGGTCCCGGGCAGCGGCGAGGGTGCCGGGTCGCGAGCGGGGACCGGTGTGCCGGGGCCGCGGGTGCCCGCGTTCTGGACGGGTCGTGAGCCGGGCCGGAGGTGGCCGGGCGGCTCGGGCGGCAAGGCTGTGGCGGGTGTGGCGGGAGGGCTGGCCGCCGGGGGGTGGTCCCGGGTAGCGGCGAGGGTGCCGGGTCGTGAGCGGGGGAGCGGCGCGCCGGGGGCGCCGGGGCCCGTGTTCCGGGCGGGTCGTGAGCTGGGCCGGAGGTGGCCGGGCGTCTCGGGCGGCAAGGCTGTGGCTGGCGTTGCGGGAGGGCTGGCCACCGGGGAGTGGTCCCGGGTAGCGGCGAGGGTGCCGGGTCGTGAGCGGGGGAGCGGCGCGCCGGGGGCGCCGGGGCCCGTGTTCCGGGCGGGTCGTGAACCGGGCCGGAGGTGGCCGGACGTCCGGGCCGCAAGGCCGTGGCGGGCGTGGCAGGAGGACTGGCCGCCCGGATGTGGTCCCGGGCGGCCGCGAGGGCGCCGGGTCGCGAGTCGGATCGGAGGTGGCCGGACGTCCCGGGCCGCAAGGCCGTGGCCGGCGTGGCGGGAGGACTGGCCGCCCGGATGTGGTCCCGGGCAGCCGCGAGGGCGCCGGGTCGCGAGTCGGATCGGAGGTGGCCGGACGTCCCGGGCCGCAAGGCCGTGGCCGGCGTGGCGGGAGGACTGGCCGCCGGGGGGCTGGGCAGCGGCGAGGGTGCCGGGTCGTGAGCGGGGGAGCGGCGCGCCGGGGCCGCCGGGGCCAGTGTTCCGGGCGGGCTGGGGGGCGGGCCGGAGGTGGCCGGACGTCCCGGGCCGCAAGGCCGTGGCCGGTGCGACGGGAGGGCCGGTCCGGACGGTCGATCGCCGGTCGCCTCGCCTCGCCTCCGCGCGAAGCGGTGGCGCCGGCCGCCTCCGCACCGGTTGGTGACGGCGGCGTGCGCGCGTCGGCATCCCCGTGCGGCAGCCGCCGGGCGGCCACGCGGCGACCGCGGGCCGGCCGGGAGACGGGCCGGCTCCGGCGCTCCCGTTCCGTCCGGCGTGCCGGCGCGATCACGCCGGTTACCCGGGGTCACCGGGGTCACCGGGTGTCCGCCCCGCCGCGCCTCGGCCGATCTCAAGGAACTTCGACCGGTTCCCGCGGTCCGTCGCGGTCCACGTGCGTCGGCTGCGTGTGCTGTGCGTCGTGGTCGTTCATAGGGCGATGGTGCGGGGGCGGCCGGCACGGGTCTTGTGCGAATGTCGCGAACGGCCGGTGGCGGGACCGGGCCGGAGTTCATCGAGACCGGCCGGGGTCCGGTGAGACGGACATGGGGCGTGCGGACATGACCAGGCCGCGCCTATGTACTACTGTTATCTCGACATCGAGATATCTGCCGAGGCGCACCGCGGTCGCCACACTGGTAAGGCATGCCTAACTTAGCCTGACCTTACTGGTTCGGCCAAGCCGGCGTGGCGGCAGGATTGACGGTGGTACGCGCACATCAATGAAGGAGACTGTCGTGTCGGCGAACAGCTTCGACGCCCGCAGCACGCTGCAGGTGGGCGGCGAGTCGTACGAGATCTTCCGGCTGGACAAGGTGGAGGGCTCGGCCCGGCTGCCGTACAGCCTCAAGGTCCTGCTGGAGAACCTGCTCCGCACGGAGGACGGCGCGAACATCACCGCCGACCACATCCGCGCCCTCGGCGGCTGGGACTCCCAGGCCCAGCCCAGCCAGGAGATCCAGTTCACGCCGGCCCGCGTGATCATGCAGGACTTCACCGGTGTCCCCTGCGTCGTGGACCTGGCCACGATGCGCGAGGCCGTGAAGGAGCTGGGCGGCGACCCGGCGAAGATCAACCCGCTGGCGCCGGCCGAGCTGGTCATCGACCACTCCGTCATCGCCGACAAGTTCGGCACCGCCGACGCCTTCAAGCAGAACGTCGAGCTGGAGTACGGCCGCAACAAGGAGCGCTACCAGTTCCTGCGCTGGGGCCAGACCGCCTTCGACGAGTTCAAGGTCGTCCCGCCGGGCACCGGCATCGTCCACCAGGTGAACATCGAGCACCTGGCCCGTGTCGTCATGGTCCGCGACGGCAAGGCCTACCCCGACACCCTGGTCGGCACCGACTCGCACACCACCATGGTCAACGGCCTCGGCGTCCTCGGCTGGGGCGTCGGCGGCATCGAGGCCGAGGCCGCCATGCTCGGCCAGCCGGTCTCCATGCTCATCCCGCGCGTCGTCGGCTTCAAGCTCACCGGCGAGCTGAGCCCCGGCACCACCGCCACCGACCTCGTGCTCACCATCACCGAGATGCTCCGCAAGCACGGTGTGGTCGGCAAGTTCGTCGAGTTCTACGGCGAGGGCGTGGCCGCCACCTCCCTGGCCAACCGCGCCACCATCGGCAACATGTCGCCGGAGTTCGGCTCCACCGCCGCCATCTTCCCGATCGACGACGAGACCCTGAGCTACCTGCGCCTGACCGGCCGTTCCGAGCAGCAGGTCGCGCTGGTCGAGGCGTACGCCAAGGAGCAGGGCCTCTGGCTGGACCCGGCCGCCGAGCCCGACTTCTCCGAGAAGCTGGAGCTGGACCTCTCCACGGTCGTCCCCTCCATCGCCGGCCCGAAGCGCCCGCAGGACCGCATCGTCCTCGCCGAGGCCGCCCAGCAGTTCGCCAAGGACGTCCTCAACTACGTCGAGGCGCCGGTCGCGCAGACCGCGGACGCCGCCGCCTCCCCGGTGGACGAGGCCAGCGCCGAGTCCTTCCCGGCCTCCGACGCCCCGGCCTACGGCCACCAGGACAACGGCGCGGGCGCCCCGCAGCACGGCCAGGGCACCGGTGCCGTCCCGTCCAACCCGGTCCAGGTGACCGCTCCCGACGGCACCACCTACGAGCTGGACCACGGTGCGGTGACGGTCGCGGCCATCACCTCCTGCACCAACACCTCCAACCCGTACGTCATGGTCGCCGCCGCCCTGGTGGCCAAGAAGGCGGTCGAGAAGGGCCTGACCCGCAAGCCGTGGGTGAAGTCCACCCTGGCCCCGGGCTCCAAGGTCGTCACCGACTACTTCGACAAGGCCGGCCTCACGCCGTACCTGGACAAGCTCGGCTTCAACCTGGTCGGCTACGGCTGCACCACCTGCATCGGCAACTCCGGCCCGCTGCCGGAGGAGGTCTCCAAGGCCGTCAACGACCACGACCTCGCCGTCACCTCGGTCCTCTCCGGCAACCGGAACTTCGAGGGCCGCATCAACCCCGACGTCAAGATGAACTACCTGGCGTCCCCGCCGCTGGTCGTCGCCTACTCCATCGCCGGCTCCATGAAGCTGGACATCACCCGCGAGGCCCTCGGCACCGACCAGGACGGCAACCCGGTCTACCTGAAGGACATCTGGCCCTCCGAGGCCGAGGTGAATGATGTCGTCGCGGGCGCCATCGGCGAGGACATGTTCTCCAAGTCCTACAGCGACGTCTTCGCCGGCGACGCCCAGTGGCAGTCGCTGCCGATCCCGACCGGCGACACCTTCGAGTGGGACGCGGAGTCCACCTACGTCCGCAAGCCCCCGTACTTCGAGGGCATGACCATGGACCCGGCCCCGGTCGAGGACATCACCGGTGCCCGCGTCCTGGCCAAGCTGGGCGACTCGGTCACCACCGACCACATCTCCCCGGCCGGTGCCATCAAGGCCGACACCCCCGCCGGCAAGTACCTCACCGAGCACGGCGTCGAGCGGCGTGACTTCAACTCCTACGGCTCCCGCCGAGGCAACCACGAGGTCATGATCCGCGGCACGTTCGCCAACATCCGCCTGCGCAACCAGATCGCGCCGGGCACCGAGGGCGGCTACACCCGCGACTTCACGCGGGCCGCCGAAGGTGACGGGAGTGCCCCGATCTCCTTCATCTACGACGCCTCGCAGAACTACCAGGCCGCCGGCATCCCGCTGGTCGTCCTGGCCGGCAAGGAGTACGGCTCCGGCTCGTCCCGCGACTGGGCGGCCAAGGGCACCGCGCTGCTCGGTGTGAAGGCCGTCATCGCCGAGTCCTACGAGCGCATCCACCGCTCGAACCTCATCGGCATGGGCGTCCTGCCGCTGCAGTTCCCGGAGGGCGCCTCCGCCGCCTCCCTCGGTCTGACCGGCGAGGAGACGTTCTCCTTCTCCGGCGTCACCGAGCTGAACGAGGGCCGTATCCCGCGCACGGTGAAGGTCACCACCGACACCGGTGTCGAGTTCGACGCGGTCGTCCGCATCGACACCCCGGGTGAGGCCGACTACTACCGCAACGGCGGCATCATGCAGTACGTGCTGCGCAACCTGATCCGCAAGTAAGCGGCGCGGCACAGCGGCACAGGGCCGCGCTCCCGGCACCCGGGGGCGCGGCCCTTCGCCGTACCGCCCAAGTGCCCGGACTGCTCTGGGCGGACCCGGTGGCCGAGTGCACCGGGTCCGCGAGCCGGGCAGGCGAGGGGGGTGGGGTACCTGCCCGGGGAGGAGGGTCGGGGAGCGCGTGACCGGCGTGACCGCCGAGCCCGGCGACATCGTTGTCATAAGGTCGTGACCTCGACTGTACCGCCGCCACCGCCGACCCCGTCAACCCGCTCCGCTAGCCCGACCGGGTGATCCCGGCGCGCGCCTGCCGGAGCGCACGCGGCCCTGTGTGGTACGGGTGGCGCGCGTGACGGTCCGTGGGGCCGGTGCGCCCCGTGGTGCGTGACCTGTCCGCCGAATCCCTCCCGGCCGGCGCTTGACCTCAAGTGGACTTGAGCTTCTACGTTCGTCCTGTTGCCGGCGACGGCGGGCCCCAGGCCGCCGGCGCTCACCGAAGTGCCGTGCCGTCAGGAGGGGGCGCGCGGCAAGCTCACCACGCACAGCCGCGAGGCCCTCGCGCCGGCCGGCCCGGTCGCCGTAGCCCCCGCTCGTCATTCTCCTTGCCTCATCCCTTTCCCCGACCCGTACGAGGAGTTCCCCGTGTCCACGACCCCGCTGAAGATCGGCGTCATCATCGGCAGCGTCCGCACCGGCCGGTTCGCCGACAAGGTCGCCCAGTGGTTCCTCACCGAGATCGGCCGGCGCGAGGACATGGACGTCCACGTCATCGACCTCTCCGAACCGGCGCTCGTGGAGGAACTGAAGCTCACCCTGGACGCCGCCGAGCCACGGGAGGGCACCCGCACCCTGGCCCAGCGCATCGGCGGACTCGACGGATACGTCGTCATCACGCCGGAGTACAACCACGGCTACCCGGCCTCGCTCAAGCTCGCCCTCGACTACGTCTACGGCGGATGGCGGGCCAAGCCCGTCGGTTTCGTCTCCTACGGCGGCATGGCCGGCGGCCAGCGGGCCGTGGAGCAGCTGCGGCAGGTCTTCGCCGAACTGCACGCCGTCACCCTGCGCGACACCGTCAGCTTCCACATGGCCGGGGAGAAGTTCGACGAGCGGGGCCGCCTCCAGGACGCCGACGGCGCCGGCAAGGCCGCCTCCGTGCTGCTCGACCAGCTGGCCTGGTGGGGCCTGACGCTGCGTGAGGGCCGCGCCGCCCGGCCCTACGCCGGCTGAGCCGCGCGCCGCGGGCGGCCGGCCGCGAGGACCCCGGGGGCGGCCGGACGGACGCGGGCGGCGGTCAGCCGGCGGGCGGACGCACGGACGGCGCCGCCTCGTGGGCCAGCAGACACTCCTCCAGGAAGGCCAGGACCCGCAGGTGATAGGTGCGGGCGGCCCAGCCGAGGCTGATGTTGTGCCCGGCGTCGGGCAGCCGCTCCACCACCGCACGCGGTGCGGCGAGCGGTGCCAGCAGGGCGCGCACCGCCTCCTCGTCGGTGCGCCACCACTGCTCCTGCTCGGCGAAGGTGAACCGGATCGGCACCCGCACCCGGGCCGCCAGCTCCGGGTACATCCGGGGCCACGCCAGGGTCTCGCCGGCCTCCGTGGCGGGCACCGGGGCCACCAGCCGCTGCCCCTGCCGGAAGGCCTCCGGCGGATACAGCCGCACCGGCCCCCAGTGCCGCCGCCAGGCCCCGGGCGCGCCGGCGCCGGGCAACTGGTCGGGCTCCACGGCGAAGGCGCCGCCCAGGCCGGACAGGTCCAGCCCGATCAGCGGGCCGGGCAGGGCGCCGGCCGCCGCGAGGGACAGCGCCGGCCGGCCGCCGCCGGAGTGGGCGAGCAGGAGGAACCCGGCGCCGGACGGCCACCGTCCGGCGAAGTCGGCCAGGGCCGAGCCGAGCGTGGCGGTCTGTCCGGCGAGGTCCTGTCCCTCGGGCAGCGCGGCGGCCGAGGCGCCGTAGCCCGGGCGGTCGAGTGCCAGCACGGTGTAGCCGAGCCGGCTGCCCAGCTCCAGCAGCGACAGCCCCGGCCGCGCCCGGTTGTCGAAGTAGCCGGCCCGCATGCCGCTGCCGTGCAGGGCGACCACCACGGCCCGGGGCGCCTGCCCGGAATCGGGTTCGGCCAGCAGGCCCGACAGCTGTACTCCGCCGCCGCCGTCGAGCGTCAGCTCACGGGGGCCGGCCGGGTCGGGCGGGATGGGCGCGGGGGAGTCCGGACGGGTGAGCCCCGGCGGTGGTACGGCCTGCACCATGGGTAGCTCCTGTCGTGGGCGGCGCGGTGACGAGCGGTGCGGTGGAGCGGCGGACCGCGAAGCCGGACCGCGGTGTCGCGATGCCTTTCTACCAAGCCGTCCTCGAAAGCCGCTGTCGCCGTACCCGCCGGTGCGGCGCGGCCGGCCGAACGGCAAAGACGGCCGCACGGCTCAGCCGGCGCCGCCTACCGGGAGGTGCCGGGCCGGGCGGACGGCCTTCCACCAGCCCGGGTTGTCGCGGTACCAGGCGACGACGTCGGCGAGTCCCCGCTCGAACGGGATCCGCGGGGCGTAGCCCAGCTCCTCGCGGATCCTGCCGTCGTCCAGGGCGTAGCGCAGGTCGTGGCCCTTGCGGTCGGGTACGTGCCGCACCCGCGACCAGTCGGCGCCGCACAGCGCGAGCAGCCGCTCGGTGACCTCCCGGTTGGTGCGCGCCTCGCCGCCGCCGACGTTGTAGATCTCGCCGGGCCCGCCCCGGTCGAGCACCAGCGCGACCGCCCGGCAGTGGTCACCCACGTGCAGCCACTCGCGCACGTTGCGCCCGTCGCCGTACAGCGGCACGGGCCGGCCCTCCAGCAGGCGGGTGACGAACAGCGGGATCAGTTTCTCGGGGTGCTGGCGGGGGCCGTAGTTGTTGGAGCAGCGGGTGATCGACACGTGCAGGCCGTGCGTGCGGTGGCAGGCGCGGACGAGCAGGTCCGAGGACGCCTTGGAGGCGGCGTAGGGGGAGTTGGGCAGCGGCGGGTGGTCCTCCGTCCAGGAGCCTGCGGCCACGGAGCCGTAGACCTCGTCGGTGGACACATGGACGAACCGCTCGGTGCCGGCCGCGAGACAGGCGTCCAGCAGGGTCTGGGTGCCGAGCACATTGGTGCGGACGAACGCGTGCGCCGACCGGAGCGACCGGTCCACGTGCGACTCCGCGGCGAAGTGCACCACCGCGTCGTGCCCGGGCAGGACCCGGTCCAGCAGCTCCGCGTCGCAGATGTCGCCGCGCACGAACTGAAGCCGGGGATGGGCCGCGGGCAGGTTGTCCCGGCGACCGGCGTAGGTGAGCCGGTCGAGGACGGTCACCCGGGACGTCTCGTGGCCCGGGTAGCCGCCGTCGAGCAGAGTGCGCACGAAGTGCGAGCCGACGAACCCGGCTCCGCCGGTGACCAGCAGTCTCATGGACGCAGTATGGGCGGGAACCGATCACCGCGTCGATCGGTTCCCGCCCGGCTGCCGTGGCCGCGAGGCCGGTCAGGCCAGCAGTTGCACCTCCGCCAGGGTGGCCTCGCCGTCCAGGACCAGGCGGTAGCGGGTGTACGTGCCCGGCGCCGCGATGGTGAAGGCGCGGGTCTGGCGGTCCCAGGCGAACGTCTCACCGGTGCGGTGGTCCAGGGTCCGCCAGGCCGTGCCGTCGGCGGAGCCCTGGAGCGTCCAGCCGGTCGGCGCCGTGGCGTGGTCGGCGCCCGAGGTCAGCGTGTACTGGACGGGCTTCACGGCGCCCCGCACCGGCAGGTCGGCGGAGGTCACCGCCGCGCTCGTCGCCGAGGTGTCGTCGAAGAGCGCTCCCTCGCCCTTCAGGACGTCCGCGCGCGGCTCGGGCACCCTGTCGTCCCGCGTGATCGAGACCGGCGCCGCGTCCTCGCCCGTGCCCCAGGCCGACGGCCTCGGGCCCATGGAGAAGTCCAGCACCCCGCCCTTGGCCAGCAGCGAGTGCGGCAGCGAGGTCGACGTCCACGGACGGCCGTTGAACCGCACGCCCTGGACGTAGACGTTCTTCGCGCTGTTCCGCGGCGCCCGCACCACCAGGTCCCGGCCGTTCTCCAGGTGCACGGTCGCCTTCTTGAACAGCGGCGAGCCGATGGAGTACTCGCCGCTGCCCATGACCAGCGGGTAGAAGCCGAGCGCGGAGAACAGATACCAGGCCGACTGCTCGCCGTTGTCCTCGTCGCCGTGGTAGCCCTGCCCGATCTCGCTGCCGGTGTACAGCCGGGACAGTGCCTCGCGCACATACGCCTGCGTCTTCCACGGCCGGCCGGCCGCGTCGTACATGTACAGCACGTGGTGCGCGACCTGGTTGGAGTGGCCGTACATGCCCATCCGGACGTCCCGTGCCTCGGTCATCTCGTGGATGACCCCGCCGTAGGAGCCCACGTAGTCCGGGGAGGCCGTCTCCGGGGTGGCGAAGTAGGCGTCCAGCTTGTCGGCGAGGCCCCGCCGGCCGCCGTACAGGTTGGCCAGGCCCCGGCTGTCCTGCGGCGCGGTGAAGGCATAGCCCCAGCCGTTGGTCTCGGTGTAGTCGTGGCCCCACACCCGCGGGTCGTACTTCGCGGAGTCCACCCGCCAGGCGCCCTTGGCGTCCCGGCCCTGGAAGAAGCCCGCACCGGTGTCGAACAGCCTCACGTAGTCGCGGGCGCGGTCGAGGAAGTACGCCGACTCCTCCTGGTAGCGCTTCTCGCCCGTCTTCTTGTACAGCGCCTCGCCCATCCTCGCGATGCCGTAGTCGTTGACGTAGCCCTCCATCGCCCAGGACAGGCCCTCGTGCGTGTCGGTCGGGGTGTAGCCGAGGAACGGGGAGACGGCCATGCCCTTGCGGCCGACGCCCGGCGCCGGCGGTACGACGGTCGCGTTCTTCACGGCCGCGTCGTACGCCGCCTTCGCGTCGAACCGCACGCCCTTGACGTAGGCGTCGGCGAACGCCACGTCCGAGGAGGTGCCGGTCATCAGGTCGGCGTAGCCGGGGGAGGACCAGCGTGAGGTCCAGCCGCCGTCCTTGTACTGCTGCACGAACCCGTCGACCAGCTCACCGGCCTGAGTGGGCGTCAGGAACGAGTAGGCCGGCCAGGTGGTGCGGTAGGTGTCCCAGAAGCCGTTGTTGACGTACACCTTGCCGTCCACGATCCTGGCGCCGGTGTGCGTGGGGGTGTCCGGGCCCGGCATGGGCGAGAACGGCGACGCGTAGCGGTCCTTGCCGCCGACCTCCTCGAAACCGGAGTTGGGGTACAGGTACAGCCGGTACAGGCCGGAGTAGAGCGTGGTCAGCTGGTCCGCGCTCGCGCCCTCCACCTCGACCTTGCCGAGCAGTTCGTCCCAGGCGTGCCGGGCGCGCGCCTTGACGGTGCCGAAGGACGTGCCGTCCGGGATCTCCCGGCGCAGGTTCTCCTTCGCCTGGTCGACGCCGATCAGCGAGGTCGCCAGGCGCAGCGTGACGGTGCGGTCGGCGCCCGCGGCGAAGCGCAGATGGCCCTGCACGCCCTTGGCCGCGCCGTCCGTCACCGGCTTGTCGAACTCGCCGTACACGAACAGCCGCGTGGCGCCCGTGGACAGGCCCGACTTCACGTCCGAGTAGCCCGTGACGGTGCCGTGCTCAGTGTCGAGCGTCAGCCCGGCCTGCTCGGTGACGTTGTCGAACAGCACGCTCGCGTCGTCACCGGGATAGGTGAAGCGCAGCACGGCCGCGTGGTCGGTCGGGGCCAGCTCGGCCTTGAGGCCGTTCTCGAACCGGACGCCGTAGTAGTAGGGCCGCGCGGTCTCGTTCTCGTGCCGGAAGGCCAGTTCGCGGGCCTCGCGGCCGGTGTCCGGGGTGCCGGCCGCGGCCGACGGCATCACCTGGAAGGTCTGCCGGTCGCCCATCCACGGACTGGGCTCGTGACTCGCGCTGAACGCCTGGATCGTCGGCAGGTTGTCCGCGTTGTTCGCGCGCGCGTACTCGTACAGCCAGCTCAGCGAGGACGCGTTGGTCACCGGCGTCCAGAAGTTGAAGCCGTGCGGCAGTGCGGTCGCCGGGAAGGTGTTGCCGCGCGAGAAGCTGCCGCTGGAGTGGGTGCCCCGGGTGGTCAGCGCGTAGTCCGACAGGTGTGCCTTCGGCCTCTCGGGCGCCACCGGCCGCAGCCTCACGTCGTCCAGCCAGCCGCGGAATTCGGCCGGGCCGGCGGGGGAGTCGTAGGCCACCAGGATCCGGTCGACCGTCCTGCCGGCCGCGACCGGGCCGATCCGCGCGGCCACCTCGTTCCACTGGTTGACGTACAGCGCCTTCGACGCGCCTTGCCCGCGCGGCGTGAGCGGGAAGCCGTGCCGGTCGACCGCGCCCAGGTCGCTGAGGTAGGTGCCGTCGGTGAAGGCGAGGTCGACCGAGACGTTGGTGGCGTCGTAGTCGCGGTCGCCGTCGGCCATCGACGGGAAGATCCGGTACGCCAGCTCCGTGTCGCGGCCGACCTTCACGTTCACGTCGAAGACCTTGTTGGACGAGTAGGCGCGGCCGTCCGCCGTGTGCCGGCCGGCGTAGCGCAAAGCGCGCTTGCCGGTGAAGCCGGCCCGCGCCTTGGCGGTCGGGGAGCCGCTCGGGCCTTTGTCCACCAGCGTCAGCATGTCGTGCGGCACCGGACCGCCGCCGCCTCCGGTCGAGAACTGCACATCGGCGAGCTGGAGGATGTCCGCAGCGCCGTTGTTCCGCGTCACCTCCAGCCGGAAGTGCTGGTAGAGGGCCGGTTCGGCCAGGTCGTAGGACTTGGTCTGGTACCGCTCGGAGAAGGTCTCGCCCGAGCGGGTGTCGACCGTCGTCCAGTGCGTGCCGTCGGCGGAGGCCTTCAGGGTCCAGTCCCTGGGGTCGCGCTCGGCGTGGTCGTTGGCCGAGGTGAGCGCGTACGTCGCGATCGCGGCCGGCTTGTCCAGGTCGAACTCCGCCCAGCCGGCCGGCTCGAACGTCAGCCACTTGGTGCCGGGCTCGCCGTCGACGAGGTTCTCCTTGACCTCGCCGGCGCCCGCGTTCTCGCCGCCGGCCCGGACCTCGGTGACATGGTCGGTCACATTGCCCGGGATGCCGCTGCTGTACCCGCCGTCGACACCCGACGCCCGCTCGGCTCCGTCCGGGCCGGTGTCCACGGTGTTCAGCCAGTCCGGCGCCGGCTCGCCCGCCTCGAACGAGGAAGCGAACTCCCGGTCGGCCGCCGGGGCCTTGGCGGGCAGGGCCACCGCCGCGCCCTGCGCGCCGACGGCCATGACGAAGGCGGCCGTGAGCGCGGCCGCCGGACCCCATCTGTGCCGAGTTCTCCGCTGCATCTACGGATTTCCCCTCCTGCACCCTCTCCGGACAACGTTGTCAGCTGCGGGGCGCAGCATAAGTAGGTGGTCAAGTGGCCGGTGATGTCAAGGGTGTTGACTATGGCATTCAGGGAGTAATGTCGCGAGTTTTTCCCGCGCGGCAGCCGGCGCGGGCTCATATTTCCGGCAGGTCTCAACTCGGAAAAGACCCAGGGGGAACCATGCACTCGATCTTGTCCGCCGCCGGTAAGTGGACTATACCTGTCGGCATTTCCCGCACGACCCCGCACAACCCTGCACGACCCGACCTGCGGTGCCGGCCAGGATCCGGTTCACCGCCTGAGTCCTGGAGAAGGCGAGGACTTGAGCATGGGATCCACTGCGCACCACGGTGCCGAAGGCGTCGGCCGTCGTGATCTGATCAAGCGTTCGGCGGCGCTTGGTCTGGTCGCCGCACCGGGGATGGGACTGCTGTCCGCCTGCGCGAGCAGCGGCGGCGACGGACAGGACAAGGCCAAGCAGGGCAAGAAGACCGCCAAGAACCCGCTCGGCGTCAACGACACCGAGGGCATGGAGTTCGTCCTCTTCGACGGCGGCTTCGGCAAGGAGTACGCCGAGGACGCGGTGAAGATCTACGAGCACGACTTCCCCAAGGCCAAGGTGAAGTTCGCGGCCACCCAGAAGATCCAGTCCACCCTCCAGCCCCGCTTCAACCAGGGCACCCCGCCGGACCTCATCGACAACTCCGGCGCGGAGCAGATGGACATGGGCGTCCTCGTCGGCAAGAACCAGCTCGCCGACCTCACCGCGCTGCTGGACGCGCCGTCGTACGACGACCCGAAGAAGAAGGTCCGCGACACGCTGCGCCCCGGCATCGTGGAGATGGGCCAGTTCGACGGCGACCCGGTCTGGATCCTGTACTACGCCTACACGGTCTACGGCGTCTGGTACTCCCAGAAGGCCCTGGACTCCCTGGACGCGGCCTACCCGGAGACCTGGGACGACATGCTCGCGCTGTGCGCGAAGGCCAAGAAGAAGGGCATCGCGGGCTGGACCTACGCGGGCAAGTACCCGTACTACATCCCCTTCTCGCTGTACCCGATGATCGGCAAGGTCGGCGGGCGCGAGGTGCTCGACGCCATCGACAACCTGGAGCCCAACGCCTGGAAGCACCCCGCGGTCAAGGCCTGCTTCGAGGCCTACTACGAGCTGTACAAGAAGGGCTACGTCCTCCAGGGCACTCCGGGCCTGGACCACATCCAGTCGCAGACCGCGTGGGCCAAGGGCAAGGCGCTGTTCCTCCCGAACGGCTCCTGGGTGGAGAACGAGTCGGCCAACGTCATCCCGCCCGACTTCGGCCTCGCCGTCTCCGCGCCCTCCGGCCTCGACAGCGCCGACAAGATGCCGTTCGGCACCATCTGGGCCTCCGGCGGCGAGCCCTTCATCGTCCCGGCCAAGGCGAAGAACGCCGAGGGCGGCATGGAGCAGCTGCGCATCATGCTCTCCGAGGCGTCCTCGAAGAACTTCACCGCCAAGGTCAAGTCGCTGACCGCGTACAACGGCGGCACCTCCGGCATCACCCTCACCCCGGGCCTGAAGTCCGGTGTGGCGGCCCTGGACAAGGCCGGAGACAACGTGGTGAACCCCCGGCTGCAGGACTGGTACGTGCAGTTGCAGAAGGAGAAGATCGGGGTGTCCGGTCTCGGCGAGATGATGGCCGGCCGGCTGACCCCGGCCGAGACCGTCAAGAAGATCCAGGCATTCGCCGACGAGGCGGCCAAGGACACCTCCATCAAGCACTACAAGCACCAGTGATCCCCGCACCCTGACAGCACCGGAGTGGCGATGCAGCACGGCAAGTACCGGTTCATCGTGGGGTTTCTGGCACTGCCCCTGGGACTGTACGCGCTCTTCGTGGTATGGCCGTTCATCCAGTCCGTCTACTACTCGTTCACGGACTGGACGGGCCTCAGCCCCGATTTCAAGATGGTCGGGTTCGACAACTACGAGAGGATGCTGGACGACGACATCTTCTGGAAGTCGTTGCGGCACAGTCTCCTGTTCGCTCTGGTGCTGCCGGTGGTGACGCTCGGTCTGGCGCTGTTCTTCGCCTTCATGATCAATGTGGGCGGACGACGGAGAAGGGGCGGCCCCGTCATCTCCGGGGTGCGGGGCTCGGCCTTCTACAAAATCGTCTATTTCTTTCCGCAGGTGCTCTCGATCGCGATCGTCTCGCTGCTGTTCGCCTTCGCGTACAACCCGGACAGCGGAGCGATCAACTCGGTTCTGCGCGGCATCGGCCTGGACGGCGTGCAGCCGCTGTGGCTGGGCGATCCGGACCTCGCCCTGTGGTGCGTGATGGCGGTGCTCGTGTGGTCCACGGTCGGCTTCTTCGTGGTCCTGTTCTCCGCGGGCATGGCCTCGATCCCGGCCGAGCTGTACGAGGCGGCGCTGCTGGACGGCGCGAGCCGCGCCACCACCTTCTTCCGCGTCACCCTGCCGCTGCTGTGGGACACCGTGCGGTCCGGCTGGGTCTACATGGGCATCCTCGCGCTCGGCGCGGAGTCGTTCGCGGTCGTACAGATCATGACGACGGGACCGGGCGGGCCGGACTACTCGACCACCGTGATGGTCCTCTACGTGTACCAGAAGGCGTTCCGGGACGGTCAGGCCGCGTACGCCACCACCATCGGCGTCGCCCTGCTGATCGTCACGCTCGCGTTCGCGGCCGTCGTGATGCGGCTGGGCCGTCGCGAGCGGCTGGAGTTCTGAAACCGATGAAGACGACCGAGACCCCCGTCCCGCCGCCGGCCGAGTCCGGCGCCACCGTGTACAAGACGGACCCGCACGCGGCCCCCGGGCACCGGCCCCCCGGGCGGCGCAAGGAGGGGACCGTCCTCAACGTCTTCTCCCACGGCGTCCTCGTGATCTGGGCGATCATGGTGGTCATGCCGCTGGTGTGGGCGGTGATGACGTCCTTCAAGGACGACGGCTCCATCTTCGGCTCGCCCTGGTCCCTGCCGGACCGGCTGCACTTCGACAACTGGTCCCGCGCCTGGACCGACGCCCATATGAGCGACTACTTCCTGAACACCGTCCTGGTGGTCGGCGGCTCGCTCGTCGGCACCCTGGTGCTCGGTTCGATGGCCGCCTATGTGCTGGCCCGGTTCGACTTCCCGGGCAACCGCTTCCTCTACTACCTGTTCGTCGGCGGTATGAGCTTCCCGGTCATGCTCGCGCTGGTCCCGCTCTTCTACGTCGTGAACAACATGGGCCTGCTGAACACGATCCACGGCCTGATCCTGGTCTACATCGCCTACTCGCTGCCGTTCACGGTGTTCTTCCTCACGGCGTTCTTCCGTACCCTGCCCACCTCGGTGGCGGAGGCCGCCTTCGTGGACGGTGCTTCGCACACGCGTACGTTCTTCCAGATCATGCTGCCCATGGCCAAGCCCGGGCTGATCAGCGTGGGCATCTTCAACTTCCTCGGCCAGTGGAACCAGTACATGCTGCCCACGGTGCTGAACACCGACCCGGACAAGAAGGTCCTCACCCAGGGCCTGGTCCAGCTCGCGGTCAGCCAGGGCTACAAGGGCGACTGGTCCGGCCTGTTCGCGGGCCTGGTCATGGCGATGCTGCCGGTGCTCGCGGCGTACATCGTCTTCCAGCGGCAGGTGGTCCAGGGGCTCACCGCGGGAGCGCTGAAGTAGCCCCGGCCACCCGGCGGGGCCACACCCCGTGATTGCGCGTGCGCACACCGTTCCGGCATCCGGAGCGGTGTGCGCCGCTGTGCGCCGAAGACCCGGAAACGGTTCAACCTCTTGACGTGAGTCGCCCCGAACGGCTCAGCTTAGAGTTCACTAGTTGGACATACACGGGGCCTCGCCGAAGCGGCCCCGCGCTCAGGAGGTCGTCGTGGAGACTCCAGGGTCGCAGTCGTCGCTGCACCGAGCCAACCTGGAGCGGGTGGTCCGGGCCGTACGGCTGGCCGGGTCCCTCACTCAGGCGGAGATCGCGCGGACGACCGGGCTGTCCGCAGCCACCGTCTCCAACATCGTGCGGGAGCTGAAGGACGGCGGAACCGTCGAGGTCACGCCCACCTCGGCGGGCGGGCGGCGGGCCCGCAGCGTCAGCCTGAGCGGGGACGCCGGCATCGTGATCGGGGTCGATTTCGGGCACACCCATCTGCGCGTCGCGGTCGGGAACCTCGCCCACCAGGTGCTGGCCGAGGAGGCCGAGCCGCTGGACGTCGACGCCTCCGCCGACCAGGGCTTCGACCGCGCCGAACAGCTGGTCAACCGGCTGATCGCGGCGACCGGCGTGGACCGGACCAAGGTGGCCGGCGTCGGCCTCGGCGTACCGGGCCCGATCGATGTGTCGTCCGGGACCCTCGGGTCCACCGCGATCCTGCCCGGCTGGGGCGGCACCAAGCCCGCCGAGGAGCTGCGCGAGCGGCTCGGCGTGCCCGTGCACGTGGACAACGACGCCAACCTCGGCGCCCTCGGCGAGCTGGTCTGGGGCAGCGGCAAGGGCGTGCGCGACCTGGCCTACATCAAGGTGGCCAGCGGTGTCGGCGCCGGTCTGGTGATCGACGGCAAGATCTACCGCGGTCCGGGCGGCACGGCCGGCGAGATCGGGCACATCACGCTCGACGAGTCCGGCCCGGTCTGCCGCTGCGGCAACCGCGGCTGCCTGGAGACCTTCGCGGCGGCGCGCTATGTGCTGCCGCTGCTCCAGCCCAGCCACGGACCCGACCTGACCATGGAGGGCATCGTCCGGCTGGCCAGGGACGGGGACCCGGGCTGCCGCCGGGTGGTCGCCGACGTGGGCCGCCACATCGGCAGCGGAGTGGCCAATCTCTGCAATCTGCTGAACCCGAGCCGGGTCGTCCTCGGCGGCGATCTGGCCGAGGCCGGGGAGCTGGTGCTCGGGCCGATCAGGGAGTCCGTCGGCCGCTACGCCATTCCCAGCGCCGCCCGTCAACTGTCCGTACTGCCCGGGGCACTTGGCGGCCGCGCGGAGGTGCTCGGGGCGCTCGCCCTCGCGCTCAGCGAGATGGGTGATTCCACCCTTTTGGAAGGCTCCCTGCCCGTCGCCACCCCTGCCTTCACTTAGAGAACGGATGGCACCGTTGCCATCTCGTTAAGGATTTACTTCTTGACGTCGCACGTGTGGCCGAGTTGACTTCCAGCCACCTCGGCCGCAACGACGCGGCCTCGTCAGGGAGGTTTCTCAAGTGAACGCACGTATGCGTCGTGCCGCCGTTGCCGTTGCCGCGGGTGCGATGGCCGTCTCGCTGGCCGCCTGTGGCAGCGCCAAGGAGTCGAAGGGCAACGACGACTCTTCCTCCGCGTCGTCCGCCAAGAAGGGCGACGACATCACGGTCGGTCTGCTCCTTCCGGAGAACAAGACCGCGCGGTACGAAAAGTTCGACCGGCCGATGATCGAGAAGAAGGTCGCCGAGCTGACCAACGGCAAGGGCAAGGTCGAGTACAACAACGCCCGGCAGGACGCCAACCTGCAGGCCCAGCAGGTCGACACCATGATCACCAACAAGGTGGACGTCCTGATCATCGACGCGGTGGACGCCAAGGCGATCCAGAACTCCGTGAAGAAGGCCGTGGACCAGGGCATCAAGGTCGTCGCCTACGACCGCCTCGCCGAGGGCCCGATCAGCGCCTACACCTCCTTCGACAACGTCGAGGTCGGCAAGACCCAGGGCGAGGCCCTGCTGAAGGCGCTGGGCGACAAGGCCACCAAGTCCTCCAAGATCGTCATGATCAACGGCTCGGTGACCGACCCCAACGCCAAGCAGTTCAAGGACGGCGCGCACTCCGTCCTGGACGGCAAGGTCACCATCGCCAAGGAGTACGACACCAAGGAGTGGGCGCCGGACAACGCCAACTCCGAGATGGAGGCGGCCATCTCCGCCGTCGGCAAGAAGAACATCGTGGGCGTCTACTCCGCCAACGACAGCATGGCCGGCGCCATCATCACCGCCAACAAGGCCGCGGGCCTGAACATCCCGGTCACCGGCCAGGACGCCGAGCTGGCCGGTGTGCAGCGCATCGTCACCGGCGACCAGTACATGAGCGTGTACAAGTCGTACCCGCAGGAGGCGGCGACCGCCGCGCAGATGGCCGTCGCGCTCGCCAAGGGTGAGAGCCTGGACTCCATCGCCAAGGACAAGATCTCCAGCGCCAGCGCCAAGGACATCCCGTCCGTGCTGGTCCCGGTCGTCTCCCTGACGAAGGACAACATCAAGGACACCGTCGTCAAGGACGGCATCTACACCATCGACGAGATCTGCTCCGGCAAGTACAAGGCCGCCTGCGACAAGCTCGGCCTGAACAAGTAAGCGGCACCCGGTCCCTTTCCGGCCACGCGGCGTTCGACCCCTGAACGCCCGCGGCCCGGACCACGGCCGGCCGCACCAGGCTCCTCCGGCGCCCCGGCGCATTCACACAGCCCCGCAAGCTCGGCCCCGGGGCGCCGGACGGAACGCCCCCCGGGTTGCTCCCAACCCAAAAGGGTTGTCTCCAACCCACCCACAAGGGTTGTTCCCAACCCACCCACAAGGGTTGTTCCCAACCCACCCACCCTGCATTTCTGCACAACCTCCCGCCGGGTCAGGCGGCGAAGGAGATGGTTCACGTGTCCGCTACGCCCGTGCTGGCGTTGCGCGGGGTCTCCAAGCGATTCGGTGCCGTTCAGGCGCTCACCGACGTAGAGCTCGAGATCCACGCCGGTGAGGTGGTCGCCCTGGTCGGCGACAACGGCGCCGGAAAGTCCACGCTGGTCAAGACGATCGCCGGCGTCCACCCCATCGACGAGGGTGCCATCGAATGGGATGGCAAGCCCGTGTCGATCAGCAGGCCGCACGACGCCCAGGCCCTGGGCATCGCGACGGTCTACCAGGACCTCGCGCTGTGCGACAACATCGATGTCGTCGGCAACCTCTTCCTCGGCCGTGAGCTGAGGAAGTGGGGCGTGCTGGACGAGGTCGAGATGGAGCGCCGCGCCCGCGAGCTGCTCACCACGCTCTCGATCCGCATCCCGAGCGTCCGCATCCCGATCGCCTCGCTCTCCGGCGGTCAGCGCCAGACCGTGGCCATCGCCCGCTCCATGCTCGGGGACCCCAAGCTGGTCATCCTCGACGAGCCCACCGCGGCGCTCGGCGTCGAGCAGACCGCCCAGGTGCTCGACCTGGTGGAACGGCTGCGCGAGCGCGGCCACGCCGTCATCCTGATCAGCCACAACATGGCGGACGTGAAGGCGGTGGCCGACAAGGTCGCCGTCCTGCGCCTCGGCCGCAACAACGGCGTCTTCGAGGTCAAGACGACCTCGCAGGAGGAGATCATCTCCGCCATCACCGGCGCCACCGACAACGCCGTGACCCGCCGTGCCGCGCGCACGTCCAGCGCGAACGGGGAGGCTTCCCAGTGAGCAGCATCGACAAGACCTCCGCCACCGACCTCGACAAGGCCTCGCCGAAGGAGGCGACCCCGGTCGAGAACCCCGAGGCCGCCGCCGCCGCGGTCACCGCCGTCGACCCGCGCCTGCTGGTGCAGGAAGAGGGCCTGCTCGGCTACTGGCACGAGTTCAAGCGCAAGATGAAGGCCGGCGAGCTGGGCTCGCTGCCCGTCATCGTGGGCCTGGCGATCATCTGCGTGATCTTCCAGGTGCTGAACTCCAACTTCCTGTCCGCGCAGAACATCAACGACGTGACGATCACGATGGTCGGCACGGGCATGATCTCCGTCGGCATCGTCTTCGTGCTGCTGCTCGGCGAGATCGACCTCTCGGTCGGCTCGGTCAGCGGCGCGGCCAGCGCCCTGATGGCCGTCCTCGCGGTCAACCAGGGCTGGCCCGAGTGGGCGGCCGTCCTCCTCGCCGTCGCCGCCGGTGTCGCCATCGGCGCGCTGCACGGCTTCTTCTTCGCGGTGCTCGGCGCCCCCGCCTTCGCCGTCACGCTGGCCGGCCTGCTGTTCTGGCTCGGCTTCATGCTGAAGGTGCTGGGCGAGGACGGCACGATCAACCTGGACGGCGACGGGCTGGTCGCCAAGCTGACCACGTACTACTTCTCGGACGTCGCCGCCGCCTACGGGCTCGCCGTGGTCGTGGTCGCGGGGTTCTTCCTCAGCTCCTTCCTCGGCAACCGGCGCCGGGAGGCCGCGGGCATCCCGTCCCGGCCGCTGAGCGACACGGTGCTGCGCACGGTGCTGCTGGCCGTGGTCGCCTTCGCCGCCGCCTACATGTACAACCAGTACAAGGGCCTGCCGCTGGCCACGGTGGTCTTCCTGGTCTTCCTGGTCGCGACGGACTTCCTGCTGCGGCGCACCACCTACGGCCGCAAGGTCTTCGCGCTCGGCGGCAGCGTCGAGGCGTCCCGGCGCGCGGGCATCAACGTCACGGCGGTCCGGATCTCCGTCTTCGCCGTCTCCGGCGGGTTCGCGGCCATCGGCGGCCTGTTCCTGGCCTCGAAGATCGCCTCGGCCAACCAGAGCGCCGGCACCGGCGACCTGCTGATGAACGCGATCGCCGCGGCCGTCATCGGCGGCACCTCGCTCTTCGGCGGGCGCGGCCGGACCTGGAACGCGCTGCTGGGCGTGCTGGTGATCGTGTCCATCCAGTACGGTCTCCAGCTCCAGTCCATCGCGGAGCCGGTGAAGTACATGATCACCGCCGCCGTCCTGCTGACCACCGTCGTGATCGACTCCCTCACCCGCAAGACGCAGAAGACCGCGGGCCGCGCCTAGCACCCGCTTCCCCCAAGGGGCGCGGAGTGACCGTGTACCGGCCCGTCGTGGCTGGTCACACGGTTCTCCGCGCCCCTTCGGGGTGCCCGTCGGGCCCGGCATTAGACTCGGGCGAGCCCGGCAACAGCTCGATCAGCTCTAGTTCAAGGAGGCACGGGTGCCGCTGCTGACCCGCATCAGGGGACCGCGCGATCTGGACCGGCTCAGCCTGGAGGAGCTGGACCAGCTGGCAGAGGAGATCCGCACCTTCCTCGTCGACGCTGTCTCCAAGACCGGCGGCCACCTCGGCCCGAACCTCGGTGTGGTGGAGCTGACCATCGCCCTGCACCGGGTCTTCCACTCGCCCGAGGACAAGGTGCTGTGGGACACGGGCCACCAGTCCTACGTGCACAAGCTGCTCACCGGCCGGCAGGACTTCTCCCGGCTGAAGATGAAGGGCGGCCTCTCGGGCTATCCGGCGCAGTCCGAGTCCGAGCACGACGTCATCGAGAACAGCCACGCGTCCACCGTGCTCGGCTGGGCCGACGGCATCGCCAAGGCCAACCAGCTGCGCGAGCGGGACAGCCGCGTCGTCGCCGTCATCGGCGACGGGGCGCTGACCGGCGGCATGGCCTGGGAGGCGCTGAACAACATCGCCGAGGCCAAGGACCGCCCGCTCGTCATCGTCGTCAACGACAACGAACGCTCCTACGCCCCGACCATCGGCGGCCTCGCCAACCACCTGGCGACCCTGCGCACCACCGACGGCTACGAACGCTTCCTCGCCCGGACCAAGGACATCCTCGACCGCACCCCGGTCGTCGGCAAGCCGCTGTACGAGACCCTGCACGGCGCCAAGAAGGGGCTGAAGGACTTCATCGCCCCGCAGGGCATGTTCGAGGACCTGGGCCTGAAGTACCTCGGCCCGATCGACGGCCACGACATCGAGGCGCTGGAGTCGGCGCTGACCCGGGCCAAGCGGTTCGGCGGCCCGGTGATCGTGCACTGCCTGACCGAGAAGGGCCGCGGCTACCAGCCCGCCCTCCAGGACGAGGCCGACCGGTTCCACGCCGTCGGCAGGATCCACCCGGACACCGGGCTGCCGATCGCCACCTCCGGCGCCGACTGGACCTCGGTCTTCGGCGAGGAGATGGTCAAGCTCGGCGAGGAGCGCGAGGACATCGTCGCGATCACCGCCGCCATGCTCCAGCCGGTCGGCCTGGACAAGTTCGCCAAGCGCTTCCCCGAGCGGGTGTACGACGTCGGGATCGCCGAGCAGCACGGCGCCGTCTCCGCGGCCGGCCTCGCCTACGGCGGCCTGCACCCGGTCTTCGCGGTGTACGCCACCTTCCTCAACCGCGCCTTCGACCAGGTGCTGATGGACGTGGCCCTGCACAAGTGCGGAGTGACCTTCGTGCTGGACCGGGCCGGGATCACCGGCACCGACGGCGCCTCGCACAACGGCATGTGGGACATGTCGATCCTCCAGGTGGTGCCCGGGCTGCGGCTGGCCGCGCCGCGCGACGCCGACCAGGTGCGGGCCCAGCTGCGCGAGGCCGTCGCCGTGGCGGACGCGCCGACCGTGGTGCGCTTCTCCAAGGGCGCCGTCGGCCCCGCCGTACCCGCCGTGGGCCGGGTCGGCGGCATGGACGTGCTGCGCGAAAGCGGCACCGAGCGCCCGGACGTGCTGCTGGTCTCCGTGGGCGCCCTGGCCCCGATGTGCCTGGAGATCGCCGGCCTGCTCGACAAGCAGGGCATCTCCACCACCGTCGTCGACCCGCGCTGGGTCAAGCCCGTCGACGAGGCCATGGCCCCGCTGGCCGAACGGCACCGGGTCGTCGTCACCGTCGAGGACAACAGCCGCGTCGGCGGCGTCGGCTCCGCGATCGCCCAGGCCCTCAGGGACGCGGGCGTGGACGTGCCGCTGCGCGACTTCGGCGTCCCGCCGCGCTTCCTCGACCACGCCTCCCGCGCCGAGGTCCTCGCCGAGATCGGGCTGACCGCGCCCGACATCGCGCGCCAGGTCACCGGCCTGGTCGCCAAGCTCGACGGCCTGCCCGACTCCCGGCTGCGCTCGAGCGGGAGCACCGCCGTCGACCGCACGGGCGACGCCGTGGACTCCGCGGAGCCCGCGCGCGACTAACACGGGCGAGCGTGCCCGACGGGCCGGTCCCGCCACCCCCCAGGTGGCGGAACCGGCCCGTTTGCGTGAACCTGCCTGTGCCGGGTCAAACCGCACCACCGGCCCTCTCGATCATGCCGAGGCCGGCAAGCGTGGGAGGTGGGTTCGTGACCAGCACCCTGTTCCGGACGAAGAACATCGAGCAGTCCATCCAGGACACCGAGGAACCCGAGCACGCGCTCAGGAAGTCACTGTCCGCCCTGGACCTGACCGTCTTCGGCGTCGGTGTCATCATCGGCACCGGCATCTTCGTCCTCACCGGCACGGCGGCGAAGAACACCGCCGGCCCCGCCGTCTCGCTGTCCTTCGTGGTGGCCGGCGCCGCCTGCGCGCTCGCGGCCCTCTGCTACGCCGAGTTCGCCTCCACGGTCCCGGTGGCCGGCTCCGCCTACACCTTCTCCTACTCCTCGCTCGGCGAACTCCCGGCCTGGACCATCGGCTGGGACCTGGTCCTGGAACTGGCGCTGGGCACGGCGGTGGTCGCGGTCGGCTGGTCCGGCTACATCCACTCGCTGCTCGACAACTGGGGCTGGCACCTGCCCGGGGCGCTCGGCGGCCGGGACGGGGCCACCGGCTTCGGCTTCGACATCCTCGCCGCGGCGCTCGTCCTGCTGCTCACCGCCATCCTCGTCGTCGGCATGAAGGTGTCCGCGCGGGTCACCTCGGTGGTCGTCGCGGTCAAGGTGATCGTGGTCCTCGTCGTGATCATCGCGGGCGCCTTCTTCGTCAAGGGCGCGAACTACGACCCGTTCATCCCCAAGGAGCAGCCCGTAGCGGCCGGCGGCAGCCTCAAGGCACCCTTGATCCAGCTGATGTTCGGCTGGGCCCCCTCCCACTTCGGCGTCATGGGCATCTTCACCGCCGCCTCCGTGGTCTTCTTCGCCTTCATCGGCTTCGACGTCGTCGCCACCGCCGCCGAGGAGACCCGCAACCCGCAGCGCGACGTCCCGCGCGGCATCCTCGGCTCCCTGGTCATCTGCACCGCGCTGTACGTGGCCGTGTCGATCGTCGTCACCGGCATGCAGAAGTACAGCTCGCTGTCCGTGGAGGCGCCCCTCGCCGACGCGTTCAAGGCCACCGGGCACCCCTGGTACGCGGGCCTGATCAGCTTCGGCGCCGCGGTCGGCCTGACCACCGTGTGCATGATCCTGCTGCTCGGCCAGTCCCGGGTGTTCTTCGCGATGAGCCGGGACGGGCTGCTGCCACGGTTCTTCTCCCAGACCCACCCGAAATTCCGCACCCCCTACCGGTCGACCATCCTGCTCGGCGTCGTCATCGCGGTCGTGGCGGGCTTCACCAGCCTCAGCGAACTGGCCGAGCTGGTGAACATCGGCACCCTCTTCGCCTTCGCCGTGGTCGCGCTCAGCGTGATCATCCTGCGCCGCACCCGTCCCGACCTGCCCCGGGCCTTCCGTACCCCGCTGGTCCCGGCGGTCCCGGTGCTGTCGGTGCTCGCCTCGCTGTGGCTGATGCTGAACCTGCCCGCGGAGACCTGGCTGCGGTTCGCGATCTGGATGCTGATCGGTTTCGTCGTCTACTTCCTCTACGGCCGCTCGCACAGCCGGCTCGCCACGCGGGAGCGCGCCACGGCGAAGGAGGCCCCGCGCCCGCCCACCGGACCGGCCCCCTGACACCCGCCGACACCCCGTACGTCCCTAGCCGCGCAGCGCCCCGGGGCCCGATAGCGTCTGACCATGCTCGGCGCCCCGCTCGCCCCCGCACGGACCGCGATCACCCGGACGGCGTACTGGACGCGACTGCTTCCCCTGCTGGCGGCCCTGGCCTGCGTCACCCGGATCCCCTCCTTCGTCCCGACGCTGTGGAACCCCGACGAGGGCTACCTCGCCGTCGAGGCCCGGCTGCTCGCCCAGGGCGGGCAGCTCTACGACACGGTGGTGGACCGCAAGCCGCCGCTGCTGCCCTGGCTGTACGAGGCCGCGTTCGCGCTGTGCGGCTCCGGCTCCCTCCTCCCCCTGCGGATCCTCGCCGTCCTCGCCCAGCTGCTCACCGCCGTGCTGCTCGCCTCCGTGGCCCGCCGCCACTGGGGCGAGAGGGCCGGCCGCACCGCCGGGGTGCTGTACCTGCTGGTGTCGGTCGGCCTCAACCCCGAGGACGCCCAGGCCGCCACCTTCGAGGTGTTCATACTGCCGTGGACGGCCGCCGCGCTGTGGTGCGCGGACCGGGGGCGCTGGGGCGCGGCCGGGGCCGCCGTCGCCGCCGCCTTCCTGACCAAGCAGACCGGCGGCGCGGTACTGCTGCCGGTGCTCTGGCCGCTGTGCCGGCGCGGTGCCGTCCGGGCGGGCCTGCCCCGGCTCGCGGCCGGGTTCGCCGCGCCGGTGCTCGGCGCGGCCCTGCTGACGGACCCGGCCGGCTTCCTGTTCTGGACGGTGACCGGCTCCGCCGCCTACGCCTCCGTCACCGGCTCCGGACTCCACGTCCTGGGCCGCGCCCTGGCCAACGCGGCGATCCTCGCGGCGGCCTCGGCGGGACTGCTCCCGCCGATCGCCCGAGCCCTGCGCGATGGCCGGGCCCGAGCGGGCGAGCCGTGGCCCTGGCTGTGGCTGTGGCTGGGTTCCTCGGCCGTCGCCGTGGCCGCCGGCTGCCACTTCTTCGGCCACTACTACCTGCAACTCGTCCCGCCGCTCGCGCTGCTGGCCACGGCCGCGCTGCACGTCCTGCCGGACAAGCGGCGCCTTGCCGCCGTCCTCGCCTCCGGCTGCGCCTGCGCCCTCTTCGTCGCCTGGGGCCTGCTCGCCCCGCGCCCCGAACTCGCCCACGCCGAGCGCCTGGCGGCGGCCCTGGCGCACCGCACGGCACCCGGCGACCGGGTCCTGGTGTGGGGGATACACCCCGAGACGTACTGGCTGGCCGGCCGCACCCCCGCTACCCGCTACCTGACCGCGGGCCTGCTCACCAACTACAGCGGCGGCCGGGACGGTTCCCGGGTCGGCGAGGCGTACGCCGTCCCCGGCGCCTGGCCCGTCTTCCGCCGCGAACTGACCGCGCACGCCCCGGCCCTGATCGCCGACGACTCCCGAGGCGAGCCCTACGCCCCCGCCCGCCTGCCCACCCTGCGCCGCCTCCTGACGACGCGCTACACCGAGATCGCCCGGGTGGACGGCGCGATCCTGTACGCCCGCGCGGCGGCGAGTCCGGGCGCGGGGCCGTAGCGGGCACACGGCGTCACCCGTGGCGGGGAGCGGCTCCCGGCGGCCGGCCGGGGCCGTCGTGGGTGCGGGTCAGCCCAGGATCGTGCGGGGGCCCGTCACCTCGGCGCCCAGTTCCGTCACCCGGCGGCGCAGTTCGCGGTCGGCGGTCACCACCAGGCGGGGACGGCCGGGGCTGCCGGCGGTCAGTTCCACGATGCGGTCGTCGCCGCTGCCCGGCGCCGACTCCACCCGCACGCCCGGCACCGACGCCACGCCGCGGGCCGCGCCCTCGACCACCAGCACGATCTCCACCGGCCCCGGATGCCCGGGCAGGCCCTCGCCCGCCAGCCGGTCCCGCAGCCGCTCGGCCGCCCCTCTGCGGTCCTTCCACCAGCCGTCGGGCCGCGACCCGACGACGTTCGCGCCGTCCACGACGACGAGCTGCGGGGCGGGGCGGGACGAGGCGTCGGGGGAGCCGGTCATACCGCAAGGGTCCCACGGCCCGGGCCCGGGGGGCGTGCCCCGTGGCCGGTCCCGGGCGGCTTAAAGTGAACCGGTGAACGGCGACTGGTTCCTTCGCGGCCGAGACGGCCGGCTCAGTGCGTACCAGCTGTCGGGCGACGCCGTCCTGTGCCGGGCGGAGCGCGGCCCCGGCGGCCCCTGGTCCGCTCCTCGCAAGATAGGCGGCGACCAGAAGCTGCACTCCGTCCTGGCGATCGGCCAGGGCGCCGACGGCTATGCCCATCTGGTGTCCTGGCGGCCCACCGTCAAGGGCGAGTCCGGGCTGGTGCACTCCACGCACTTCCGTCCGCACCTGGCCGCGCTGGACTGGCACCCGATCGGCCACCCGAACCGCACCGGCGACCGCACCGGCACTCCCGCGGTCACGGTCGACGCGCAGGGCCGCGCCCATGTGTTCGTGCGGAACCGGGGCGGCGGGGTCAGCATGCTCGGCCAGAAGGAGAAGGGCGGCTGGGGCCCCTGGCGGGACCTGAAGGGCAGCGAGGTGCAGGACCAACTGGCCGCGGTGACCGGGGCGTCCGGCACGGTGGAGCTGTACGCCGCCGTCCCGCAGGGCCTGCTGTACTGGCGTCAGGAGTCGCCGGGCGCCGTGCCCGTGCTCCAGGAGTCCCTGCGGACCCCGGTCCGTCCGGGCACCCTGCGCGCCCTGGCCACCTCCCCGGACAGCACGACCGTCTTCTACACCGGCACCGACGACGCCCTGTGCGCCTGGCGGCCCGGCGGCGAACCGGTCACGCTGCTGGCCGCGGCGGGCCCGGGACCGGTCTCGGCGGTCCGCTGCGACCTCGACGGGTACGACTGCACGCTGCTGGCCCAGCGAACGGCGAGCCGCCGGGTCGCCTTCGCCGCGTACCCGACCGAGCAGGAGTCGGCGGGGGCCTGGTGGACCGAGTCGGGCCCCGAACTGCCGCTGGACGCGCTGGTGTCCCTCGCCGTGGACGAGACCGGCCGGGTGGTGGCGGCGACGCTGTCGCCGTCGACGGGACAGCTGCTGACGACCCGGCGCAAGGACGAACCGGGGCTGGCGCTGGAGGCGTGGCGGCAGGTCTGAGCACGGGAAAGGGCCCCCGCCGTGGCGGGGGCCCTTTCCCGTGCCGTACGGCGTTACGCCGGGACGCTCGCCACGCCCGGTGCCAGGAACTTCTTGCCGTTCACGCGCTCGGAGACACCCTCGCGGTCCAGGTACGGCGTGATGCCGCCCAGGTGGAAGGGCCAGCCGGCGCCCGTGATCAGGCACAGGTCGATGTCCTGGGCCTCGGCGACGACGCCCTCGTCGAGCATGAGCCCGATCTCCTGGGCCACCGCGTCCAGCACCCGCGCCCGCACCTGCTCCTCGGTCAGGACGGCATCGCCCTGCTTGAGCAGCGCGGCGACCTCCGGGTCCAGCTCCGGCTTGCCGCTGTCGTAGACGTAGAAGCCGCGCTTGCCCGCCTCCACGACCGCCTTGAGGTTGGGGGAGACCGTGAAGCGGTCCGGGAAGGCGCCGTGCAGCGTCTCGGAGACGTGCAGGCCGATCGCCGGGCCGACCAGCTCCAGCAGCACCAGCGGGGACATCGGCAGCCCGAGCGGCTCGACGGCCTTCTCGGCGACCTCGACCGGGGTGCCCTCGTCGATGACGTTCTGGATCTCGCCCATGAAGCGGGTCAGGATGCGGTTCACGACGAACGCCGGGGCGTCCTTGACGAGCACCGCGGTCTTCTTCAGCTTCTTGGCGACGGCGAACGCGGTCGCGAGGGACGCGTCGTCGGTCTGCTCGCCGCGGACGATCTCCAGCAGCGGCAGCACCGCGACCGGGTTGAAGAAGTGGAAGCCGACGACCCGCTCCGGGTGCTTCAGCTTCGACGCCATCTCGGTCACGGACAGCGAGGAGGTGTTGGTGGCGAGGATCGCGTGCGCCGGGGCGACCGCCTCGACCTCCGCGAACACCTGCTGCTTGACGCCGATCTCCTCGAACACGGCCTCGATGACGAAGTCCGCGTCCGCGAAGCCCTCGGCCTTGTCCAGGACACCGGTGACCAGCGCCTTGAGGCGGTTGGCCTTGTCCTGGTTGATCCGGCCCTTGCCGAGCAGCTTGTCGATCTCGGCGTGGACGTAGCCCACGCCCTTGTCGACGCGCTCCTGGTCGATGTCGGTCAGCACGACCGGCACCTCCAGGCGGCGCAGGAACAGCAGGGCGAGCTGCGAGGCCATCAGACCGGCGCCGACGACACCGACCTTGGTGACCGGGCGGGCCAGGTTCTTGTCCGGGGCGCCGGCGGGACGCTTGCCGCGCTTCTGGACGAGGTTGAAGGCGTAGATGCCGGCACGCAGCTCGCCGCCCATGATCAGGTCGGCGAGGGCCTGGTCCTCGGCGTCGAAGCCCTGCTGGAGGTCCTCGTTCTTGGCGGCGGCGATGATGTCCAGGGCGCGGTAGGCGGCCGGGGCCGCGCCGTGCACCTTGCCGTCGGCGATGAACCGGCCCTTGGCGACGGCCTGGTCCCAGGCCTCACCGCGGTCGATCACCGGACGCTCGACGGTGACGTCGCCGTTGAGGACCCGCGCCGTCCAGATCAGCGACTGCTCCAGGAAGTCGGCGCCCTCGAAGATCGCGTCGGCGATCCCGAGGTCGAAGACCTGCTGGCCCTTGAGCTGCCTGTTCTGGTTCAGCGAGTTCTCGATGATGACCGAGACGGCCTTCTCGGCGCCGATCAGGTTCGGCAGCAGGGTGCAGCCGCCCCAGCCGGGGACCAGGCCGAGGAAGACCTCGGGCAGCGAGAACGCCGGGATCGCCTTGGAGACGGTCCGGTAGGAGCAGTGCAGACCGACCTCGACGCCGCCGCCCATGGCCGCGCCGTTGTAGTACGCGAAGGTCGGGACGGCCAGCTTCGACAGCCGCTTGAAGACCTCGTGGCCGCCCTTGCCGATGGCGAGCGCGTGCTCGTGTTCCTTCAGCAGCTCGACGCCCTTGAGGTCGGCGCCGACGGCGAAGATGAACGGCTTGCCGGTGATGCCGACACCGACGATCCCGCCCTCGGCCGCCTCCTTCTCGACCTGGTCGACGGCGGTGTTCAGGTTCGCCAGCGAGGCCGGGCCGAAGGTGGTCGGCTTGGTGTGGTCCAGGCCGTTGTCCAGCGTGATCAGCGCGAAGCGGCCGGCGCCGAACGGGAGGTCGAAGTGACGTACGTGCGCGGACGTCACGACCTCGTCGGGGAACAGGTCCGAGGCCTGCTTCAGAAGCTCGGCGGTGGTGCTCACTTGTCCCCCTCGAAGTGCGGGTTCTCCCAGACGACCGTCGCGCCCATGCCGAAGCCGACGCACATGGTGGTCAGGCCGTAGCGGACGTGCGGCTGCTCCTCGAACTGGCGGGCCAGCTGCGTCATCAGCCGGACGCCGGAGGAGGCCAGCGGGTGACCGAAGGCGATGGCGCCGCCGTACTGGTTGACGCGCGCGTCGTCGTCGGCGATGCCGTAGTGCTCCAGGAAGGCCAGGACCTGGACGGCGAAGGCCTCGTTGATCTCGAACAGGCCGATGTCGGAGATGGAGAGGCCCGCCTTGGCGAGGGCCTTCTCCGTGGCCGGGATCGGGCCGTAGCCCATGACCTCCGGCTCGACGCCCGCGAAGGCGTAGGACACCAGGCGCATCTTGACCGGCAGGCCGTTCTCGCGGGCGAAGTCCTCGCTCGCGATGACCGACGCGGTGGCGCCGTCGTTCAGGCCGGCCGCGTTGCCCGCGGTGACCCGGCCGTGGACGCGGAACGGCGTCTTCAGGCCGGCCAGGTTCTCCAGCGTGGTGCCCGGGCGCATCGGCTCGTCGGCGGTGACCAGGCCCCAGCCGGTCTCGCCGCCCTCGGGGCTCGTGCGGCGCACCGAGATCGGCACCAGGTCGGCCTGGATCTTGCCGTCGGCGTACGCCTTGGCGGCCTTCTCCTGCGAGCGGACCGCGTACTCGTCGGCGCGCAGCTTGGTGATCGACGGGTACCGGTCGTGCAGGTTCTCGGCGGTCATGCCCATGAAGAGGGCGGACTCGTCGACCAGCTTCTCGGAGACGAAGCGCGGGTTCGGGTCGACGCCCTCGCCCATCGGGTGGCGGCCCATGTGCTCGACACCGCCGGCGATGACGGCGTCGTAGGCGCCGAACGCGATCGAACCGGCGGTGGTCGTCACGGCGGTCAGCGCGCCGGCGCACATGCGGTCGATGGAGTAGCCCGGCACGGACTGCGGCAGGCCCGCGAGGATGCCGGCCGTGCGGCCGAGGGTCAGGCCCTGGTCGCCGATCTGCGTGGTCGCGGCGATGGCGACCTCGTCGATCTTCTTCGGGTCCAGCCCGGGGTTGCGGCGCAGCAGCTCCCGGATCGCCTTCACGACGAGGTCGTCGGCGCGGGTCTCGTGGTAGATGCCCTTCGGGCCCGCCTTGCCGAACGGGGTGCGGACGCCGTCGACGAAGACGACGTCCCTGACGGTACGAGGCACGATGGCTCTCCTCCAGATGCGGGATGGCACTGCTGCGTTGCGCTGAGCGCGCGCTCAGCCCCATGCTACTTATCAGTAACGTAGCTGCACAGTCCTGTACGGGGGAGCGGTGAACGTCACACCTTCGGGGGAGCCGTCGAACCTCTCGGCACCAGCACCGGCGTGCGCGCCGGACGGGAGTCCGGACCCTCTCCCGTGATCACCTCGAACAGCGTCCGCGCCACCTCGGCCCCGAACCCGTGCACGTCATGGCTCATCGCCGACAGCGTCGGATGGGTCAGCCGGCACAGCTGGGAGTCGTCCCAGGCCAGCAACGACACGTCGGCCGGCACCCGCAGCCCCATCTCGGCCGCCACCGCCAGGCCCGCCACCGCCATGATGTCGTTGTCGTACACGATCGCCGTCGGCCGCTCCCCGGGCGCCGCCGTCAGCAGCGTGCGCGTCGCCCGCGCCCCCGCCTCCCCGGAGAAGTCGGTCGCCACCTGCCAGGCCCCGGCCAGCCTCGCCGACCGTCCGGCCGCGTCGAACGCCGCCGCGCGGATGCCGGAGTGCCCGAGGGCCGCCGCCCCGCCGATCCGGGCGATCCTGCGGTGGCCGAGCGCCGCGAGATAGCGCACCGCCTCGCCGACGGCCGTGGTGTCGTCCGTCCACACCGAGGTGAGCCCGCCGGTCAGCGAGGGATGGCCGACGGCGACCGCGGGCAGCCCGAGCCGCCGTACCACCGGCACCCTCGGATCGTCCGCGCGCAGGTCGACCACGATGGCCCCGCCGATGTGCCGGCCCTGCCACCACGCCTGGAGCAGTCCGGCCTCCTCCTCGGGGCTGCGCACCAGCCGCAGCAGCAGCGAGCAGGAGCGCTCGCTCAGCACGCTCTCCACGCCCGAGACGAACTCCATGTAGAACGGCTCCAGGCCCAGCATCCGGGCCGGCCGGCAGATCGCCAGGCCCACCACGTCCACGCGCGCCCCGGCCAGCGACCGCGCGGTGTGGCTCGGCGCCCAGCCCAGCTCCCGGGCCGCCGCGAAGATGCGGTCACGGGTGGCCTCCGACAGTCCCGGTTTGTGGTTGAAGGCGAGGGACACGGCGCCCTTGGACACGCCGGCGCGGGCGGCGACGTCCTTGATCGTGACGCGGGGACGCGGGGACGAGGTCATCAGGCGGGCTCCATGCGGTACAGCGCGGAACGTGCGGCGGACGCATCGGGAGTCTGCCAGCCGGGCACGCCGATCGTGACCCGTTCGCCGGGGCCGGCCGGTCGGCGTGGAGCGGCAGGTCGCGCACCGGCGTCCGGGCCGTCAACGTCACCGCGCCTCGGCGCCACCGCGACCTCGGCTCCTGCGCGTCCCCGGCCGCCGCCCCGCGCGCCGTCCTGCTCACGCCGGCCACGACTGCGTGACCCGCGGCCTGGCCCTGATCGCCTCGACGACCGCCTGCGCGGTCGACCGGTTCGCCTTCCGCGTCAAAGCCCGTGGTGGGCCTGTTCCTCCCGGCCGCGTACCGTCCCAGGATCTTGGCGTGATCTCGACGTCTTTTTTTCCGCGTGAGCCGGGACAGGCCCTAGGCGCCCTTGGCCGGCAGCGCGTCCACCAGCACCGGCGTCACCAGTTCGATCTGCCACGGACGCGCGCCGTACCCGGCGAGCGCGGCCGCCACGGACTCGGTGTCGACCACCTGCGGCGGCTCCCAGCAGATCCTGCGCACGGTGTCCGGGGAGACCACGTTCTCCTGCGGCATGGCGAGCCGCTCGGCGAGGGAGGACACCCCGGCCCGCGCGGCGGACAGCCGGGCCGCCGCGGCCGGGTCCTTGTCGGCCCACGCCCGGGGCGGCGGCGGACCCGCCACCGACTGCCCGGGCTGCGGCAGCGCGGCCTCCGGCAGCGCCTTGGCCCGGTCCACCGCGGCCTGCCACTGCTCCAGCTGCCGCCGTCCCATGCGGTGCCCGAAGCCGTTCAGCGCGGCGAGGGCGTGCACGTTGCCCGGCAGGGCGAGCGCGGCCTCCACGATGGCCGCGTCGCTGAGCACCTTGCCCGGCGAGACGTCCCGGCGCCGGGCGATCCGGTCCCGGGTCTCCCACAGCTCCCGGACCACGGCGAGCTGCCGGCGGCGGCGCACCTTGTGCATTCCGGACGTACGGCGCCAGGGGTCCTTGCGCGGCTCGGGCGGGGGCGCCGTCGCGATCGCGTCGAACTCCTGCAGCGCCCACTCCAGCTTGCCCTGCCGCTCCAGCTCCTTCTCCAGGGCGTCCCGCAGGTCGACGAGCAGCTCGACGTCGAGCGCGGCGTAGCGCAGCCACGGCTCGGGCAGCGGCCGGGTCGACCAGTCGACGGCGGAGTGGCCCTTCTCCAGGACGTATCCGAGGACGCCCTCGACCATGGCGCCGAGGCCGACCCGGGGGAAGCCGGCCAGCCGTCCGGCCAGCTCGGTGTCGAACAGACGGGCCGGGACCATGCCTATCTCGCGCAGGCACGGCAGGTCCTGGGTGGCCGCGTGCAGCACCCACTCGGCGTCGGACAGGGCCGCGCCGAGCCCGGACAGGTCGGGGCAGGCCACGGGGTCGATGAGCGCGGTCCCGGCGCCCTCGCGGCGCAGCTGCACCAGGTAGGCGCGCTGACCGTAGCGGTAGCCGGAGGCGCGCTCGGCGTCCACGGCGACCGGGCCGGTGCCGGCGGCGAAGGCGGCGGTGACCCGGGCGAGGGCCGCCTCGTCGGCGACCACGGGCGGAATGCCCTCGCGGGGCTCGAGCAACGGAGTCGGCGCCCCCGTCACAGAAGATCCGGCGTCGTCCGGAGGAGTGCCTCCGGTGGTGCGCAGGGAGCTGTCTGCTGCGGTGTCTTGGGCGTCGGTCACCTGTCAAGGGTATCCGTGTGCGCACGGGGCCCGTCGACGGAACGTTCCGTCGACGGGCCTGGCAGGGGCGTAAACCGGTCAGAGCCGGGGCGGGTCCGGTGGGCCGGAGGGGAGGCGGGGTTGCGCCGAAGGGGGCACCGGGTGGGCTCAGTGGATGATGCCGGTGCGCAGGGCGACGGCCACCATGCCGGCCCTGTCCCCGGTGCCCAGCTTGCGGGCGATGCGGGCGAGGTGGCTCTTGACGGTGAGGGCGGACAGGCCCATGGACACGCCGATCGCCTTGTTCGACTGGCCCTCCGCGACCAGCCGCAGCACCTCGACCTCGCGTCCGGACAGCTCTCGGTAGCCGCCCGGGTGGCTCGGGGCACCCGGGGGGCGGCGGTGCATACGGGCGGCGCCGAGGGGAGCGGCGCCGGGGCGGGCGGGGAGTCCGATGTTGGTGCGGGTGCCGGTGACGACGTAGCCCTTGACGCCGCCGGCCAGCGCGTTGCGGACCGCGCCGATGTCGTCGGCGGCGGAGAGCGCCAGTCCGTTGGGCCAGCCCGCGGCCCGGGTCTCGGACAGCAGGGTGAGGCCGGAGCCGTCGGGGAGGTGGACGTCGGCGACGCAGATGTCGCGGGGGTTGCCGATGCGGGGACGAGCCTCCGCGATGGACGAGGCTTCGATGACATCGCGCACTCCGAGCGCCCACAGGTGGCGGGTGACGGTGGAGCGGACGCGCGGGTCGGCCACGACCACCATGGCGGTCGGCTTGTTCGGGCGGTAGGCGACCAGGCTTGCGGGTTGCTCAAGGAGAACGGACACCAGGCCTCCTGGGTGGGGGACGGGGCCGGCTTGTGGGGAGGAAGCCGGGACGAACCGTGCTTTCAAGGTCACAGTCGTCTTCGGCAGCAAACTCGTCCGCCTTTAGGGAGTGATCACGATCTAGTGAGTAACAATCTGTGCAATTCGGACACACGATCGATCATCCGAAGATCGAGTCGGTCCGAGCGAGTGCGATTCGAGTACGGAAAGTGGCCGTATCGACAAAGAGATGGTCAATACGGCGTTTCGCGACGACCCCTCACCGGAACCATGGCCCCCGGCCGCGACGCCGCCTTACCGCGACTGCGGACCCCTGCGCTGCGGCAGGGTCACCACCGACGCGTCCCCGGGGCCGGCCGGCGGCAGTCCCGCGACCTGCGCCAGCAGATCGCACCAGGAGATCAGATGGGCGGCCGTGTCCGGCACCCCGCCCAGGCCCTCGCGCGGCGTCCAGGAGGCGCGGATCTCGATCTGCGAGGCGGCGGGCCGCTCCGCCAGCCCGCCGAAGTAGTGCGAGCCCGCGCGCGTGATCGTGCCGCTCGGCTCGCCGCAGGCCAGCCCGCGCGCCTGGAGCGCCCCGGTCAGCCACGACCAGCACACCTCCGGCAGCAGCGGATCGGCCGCCATCTCCGGCTCCAGCTCCGCCCGCACCAGTGTCACCAGCCGGAACGTGCCCCGCCACGCCTCGTGCCCGTCCGGGTCGTGCAGCAGCACCAGCCGCCCGTCGGCCAGCTCCTGCTCGCCGTCGACCACCACCGCCTCCAGCGCGTACGCGAACGGGGCGAGCCGCTGCGGGGCGGGCGTCGGCTCCACCTCGACCTGCGGCCGCGGCCGCGCCGCACGCAGCGCGTCGACCGCCGCCCGGAACGCCGGCGGCAGCCCGCCGCCCCCCCGCGTCTGAGCGGTGTCCTCCGCGTCGTCCATTCCGTCAGCGTCGTCCGACAGTCGTCCCTGAGCCGCAGCCATGCGGGGAAGAGTAAGGGGAAGCGGGGCTTCGTGCAGGGCAAGACACCCCGCGCCGCCGGTCACCGGTGTCATGCGAGACTTGCCCCGTGACCGCGAACGACACCTCCACGGGCCAGGGGCCCGCAGCCACGTACGACAGCGCGTTCCTCAAGGCGTGCCGGCGCGAACCCGTGCCGCACACCCCCGTGTGGTTCATGCGCCAGGCCGGCCGCTCCCTGCCCGAATACCGCAAGGTGCGCGAGGGCGTCCCCATGCTGGAGTCCTGCATGCGGCCCGAACTGGTCACCGAGATCACGCTCCAGCCGGTGCGCCGGCACGACGTGGACGCGGCGATCTTCTTCAGCGACATCGTCGTCCCGCTGAAGGCCATCGGCATCGACCTGGACATCAAGCCCGGCGTCGGCCCGGTCGTCGAGCAGCCCATCCGCACCCGCGCCGACCTGGCCCGGCTGCGCGACCTCGGCCCCGAGGACGTGTCGTACGTCACCGAGGCCATCGGCCTGCTCACCCGCGAGCTGGGCGCCACCCCGCTGATCGGCTTCGCCGGCGCGCCGTTCACCCTCGCGAGCTACCTGGTCGAGGGCGGTCCCTCGCGCACGTACGAGAACGCCAAGGCGATGATGTACGGCGACCCCGAGCTGTGGGCCGACCTGCTGGACCGGCTCGCCGACATCACGGCCGCCTTCCTGAAGGTGCAGATCGAGGCCGGCGCGAGCGCCGTCCAGCTCTTCGACTCCTGGGCCGGCGCGCTGGCCCCCGCGGACTACCGGCGCTCGGTCATGCCGGCCTCCGCGAAGGTCTTCGACGCGGTCGCCGGGTACGGCGTGCCGCGCATCCACTTCGGCGTCGGCACCGGCGAGCTGCTGAAGCTCCTCGGGGAGGCCGGCGCGGACGTCGTCGGCGTCGACTGGCGCGTCCCGCTGGACGAGGCCGCCCGCCGCATCGGCCCCGGCAAGGCGCTCCAGGGCAACCTGGACCCGACCGTGCTGTTCACCGACAAGGACACCGTCGAGGCCAAGGCCCGCGAGGTGCTGGACGCCGCCGCCGGCCTGGAGGGGCACGTCTTCAACCTCGGTCACGGCGTCATGCCGAACACCGACCCGGACGCGCTGACCCGGCTCGTGGAGTACGTCCACACCGCGACCGCGCGCTGACTCACCAGGTGGTGCGGGGCCGCGCGCGCCTGCCGAAGAGCAGGCCGGGCGGCTCCGGCGGGGGCGGCGTACCGGGCTTGAGCGGCCAGGCGAGCAGCATGCCCGCCACGAAGCCGACCACATGCGCCATGTACGCCACCGTGCCCGCGCCGGACACCCCGTGCCCGGCGGAGTACACCGCCTGGAGCGCGAACCAGAACCCGAGCACCAGCCAGGCGGGCAGCCGCAGCGGCAGGAACACCAGGAACGGCACCAGCACCCACACCCTGGCCCTCGGATACAGCACCAGATAGGCGCCGAGCACCCCGGCGATCGCGCCGGACGCGCCGATCAGCGGGTCGGCGGAGGTGGCGTTGAGCAGTGCGAAGCCGTAGCCGGCCGCGTAGCCGCACACCACGTAGAAGAGGAAGAAGCGGATGTGGCCCATCCGGTCCTCGACGTTGTTGCCGAAGATCAGCAGGAACAGCATGTTCCCCAGCAGGTGCGGCCAGCCGCCGTGCAGGAACATCGCCGTGAACACCGACAGCGGCGGCGACTTGTCGTAACCCGGCGGCGCCACGACACAGCCCGGACCGTGCGGGCCCACGCCGACCTCCCCGGTCGGCACCAGCCGGGGCAGCCGGTCGTGGATCAGCTCCCGGGGGACCGCCGCGTAGTGGTCCAGGAAGGCATGCAGATCGCACAGCTGCGCCAGATCCGTGCCGCCGGTCACGGACCTGGCCATGCCGGGCGTGGTGACGAACACCAGCACGTTGGCGGCGATGAGCGCGTACGTCACCCAAGGGGTGCGGCGCACCGGGTTCACGTCATGGACGGGGATGACCACACACCAGTAGTGCCCGCGATCGCGCCCGCCTATCAGCGCGCCCGCCGTGGGTCAGCCCGACCGCACCTTCGACGCGGCCTTGCGCGCGGCCACCAGCACCGGGTCCCACACCGGTGAGAACGGCGGCGCGTAGCCCAGGTCCAGGGCCGTCATCTGCTCCACCGTCATCCGCGCGGTGAGCGCCACCGCCGCGATGTCCACCCGCTTCGCCGCCCCCTCCCGGCCCACGATCTGCACGCCCAGCAGCCGTCCCGTGCGGGTCTCGGCGAGCATCTTCACCGTCATGGGCGCGGCTCCCGGGTAGTAGCCGGCGCGGCTGGTCGACTCGATGGTGACCGTCTCGAACCGCAGCCCCGCCCGCCGGGCGTCCTTCTCCCGCAGGCCGGTGCGGGCGATCTCCAGGTCGCACACCTTGCTCACCGCCGTGCCGACGACACCGGGGAAGGTGGCGTGGCCGCCGCCCGCGTTGGTGCCGATGACCTGGCCGTGCTTGTTGGCGTGGGTGCCGAGCGGCACGTACTGCTCCTGCCCGGAGACCAGGTTCAGCACCTCCACGCAGTCGCCGCCCGCCCAGATGTCCTCCTGCCCGCGCACCCGCATCGCCGGATCGGTGAGCAGTCCGCCGTGGGCGCCGAGCGGCAGTCCGGCGGCCCGGGCGAGGGACGTCTCCGGGCGGACGCCGATGCCCAGGACCACCACGTCCGCCGGGAACTCGGCGTCCCGCGTGGCCACCGCCCGCACCCGGCCTCCCTCATCGGTGAGCATCCCGGTCACCTCGGCGTCGTCGACCATGGTGATGCCGAGGCCCTCCATGGCCCGGTGCACCAGCCGGCCCATGTCCGGGTCCAGCGTCGACATCGGCTCCCGGCCCCGGTTGACGACCGTCACCTCGAAGCCCCGGTTGATCAGCGCCTCGGCCATCTCGACACCGATGTACCCGGCGCCCACGACCACGGCCCTGCGGCCACGGGTGCGCTCCAGGGTGTCCAGCAGGGCCTGGCCGTCGTCGAGCGTCTGCACGCCGTGCACCCCGGGGGCGTCCGCACCGGGCAGGTCCGGGCGGACCGGCCGGGCACCGGTGGCGATGACCAGCTTGTCGTACGAGGTCCAGGACTCGGCGCCGGAATCGACGTCCCGCGCGCGCACCCGCCGCCCGGCCACGTCGATCTCCGTGACCTCCGTGCGCATCCGCAGATCGATGTCCCGCGCGCGGTGCTCCTGCGCCGTCCGCGCGATCAGCCGGTCCCGGTCCGGGACCTGGCCGCCCACCCAGTAGGGGATGCCGCACGCCGAGAAGGAGGTGAAGTGGCCGCGCTCGAACGCCACGATCTCCAGCTCCCCGGGCCCCCGCAGCCGCCGCGCCTGCGACGCCGCGGACATGCCCGCGGCGTCGCCCCCGATCACGACCAGCCGTTCCCTGCCGCCGCCGATGCTCATGGGAACACGCTACGGGCCGCCCCCCTGCGCCATCCCGCCCGCCCCCCGCGGGCCGCTCACCGCACTCCGGCGCCGGACGGGCCGACGGCAGCGGGCCGCGCGCGCGGCGAGGCGGCCGGCAAGACCCCGGCCGGAGCCCGGGGACGGCGCGCGGCGCGCGGAGTGCGCGCAGGCGGCGACGGCGGGACGCGCGGGAACGTTCGGCGGAGCCGGTCCCGAGGCGGTCACGGCCCGGCCGGGCGCCGGGCACCGGGCCCCGCGGGCGGTGTCGGCGGGGTCTGAGAGAGTGGGGGACATGAGCACAACGGGTAGGGGCCTGGGGCACGTCGTCGTCATCGGGGCCGGCATCGCCGGGCTGGCCGCCGCGCACCGCCTGCTGGAGCGCGGCGCGCGCGTGACCGTGCTGGAGGCCGGCGACCGCGTCGGCGGCAAGCTGCTGCCCGGCGAGATCGCCGGCGTCCGGGTCGACCTCGGCGCCGAGTCCATGCTGGCCCGCCGCCCCGAGGCGGTGACCCTCGCGCGCGAGGCGGGCCTCGGCGAGGCGCTCCGGCCGCCGGCCACCGCGACCGCCTCCATCTGGACCCGGGGTGCCCTGCGGCCCATGCCCAAGGGCCACGTCATGGGCGTGCCCGGCACCGCCGCCGCGCTCTCCGGCGTCCTCTCCGACGAGGGCCTGGCCCGCATCGAACGCGACGCCGACCTGCCCCGCACCGAGACCGGCGACGACGTGGCCGTCGGCGAGTACGTGGCGGCCCGCCTCGGCCGCGAGGTCGTCGACCGGCTCGTCGAACCCCTGCTCGGCGGCGTGTACGCCGGTGACGCCTACCGCATCTCGATGCGCTCGGCCGTCCCGCAGCTCTTCCAGGCCGCCCGCGCCCACGCCTCCCTCACCGAGGGCGTCCGCGAGATCCAGGCGCAGGCCGCCGCACACCAGCGGACCGGGCCCGTCTTCATGGGCATCGCCGGCGGCGTCGGGCGGCTGCCGCTCGCGGTCGCCGAGTCGGTGCGCGCCCGCGGCGGCGAGATCCTCACCCGCACGCCCGCCCGTGAACTGCGCCGGGAGCCGGACGGCTGGCGGATCACCGCGGGCGAGCGCGTGCTGCGCGCCGACGCGGTCGTCGTCGCCGTACCCGCCCCGGCCGCCGCCCGGCTGCTGCGCGCCGAGTCCCCGGGAGCCGCCGCCGAGCTGGCCGCCGTCGAGTACGCCTCCATGGCCCTGGTCACCCTCGCCTACCGGCGCGCCGACGCGCGCCTGCCCGAGGGCAGCGGCTTCCTCGTGCCGCCCGTCGACGGCCGCACCATCAAGGCGTCCACCTTCGCCTCCCACAAGTGGGACTGGATCGCCGAGGAGGACCCGGAGACGGTGGTCCTGCGCACCTCCGTGGGCCGCCACGGCGAGACGGAGATCCTCGGCCGGGACGACGAAGACCTGGTGGAGGTCTCCCGGCACGACCTGCGCGAGGCCGTCGGCCTGGCCGCCGTGCCGGTGGAGACCCGGGTCACCCGCTGGACCGACGGCCTGCCCCAGTACCCCGTCGGGCACCACGCGCGCGTGGCCCGCGTCCGCGAGCACATCGCCGGGCTCCCGGGGCTCGCGGTGTGCGGCGCCCAGTACGACGGCGTCGGCATCCCGGCGTGCGTCGCGAGCGCGTACGCCGCGGTGGACGAGCTGGGCGGCGACCGGAGCGGAGTGCGGGAGCTGACCGCCAACCCGGTGCAGAGCCTGCACGGCGGAGCGGGAGAATAGGGACCATGAGTGACGACGCCCCCACCACCGAGCCCGGCAGGATCCCGAACAAGGGCAAGCTGGCCAAGGACCTCAACGAGGTCATCCGCTACACCCTCTGGTCGGTCTTCAGGCTGAAGGACGTCCTGCCGGAGGACCGCGCCGGTTACGCCGACGAGGTCCAGGAGCTGTTCGACCAGCTCGCCGCCAAGGACGTCACGGTCCGCGGCACCTACGACGTCTCCGGTCTGCGCGCCGACGCCGACCTCATGATCTGGTGGCACGCCGAGACCAGCGACCAGCTCCAGGAGGCGTACAACCTCTTCCGCCGCACGAAGCTCGGCCGCGCGCTGGAGCCGGTCTGGTCGAACATGGCGCTGCACCGCCCGGCCGAGTTCAACCGCTCGCACATCCCGGCGTTCCTCGCCGACGAGACGCCCCGCGACTACGTCAGCGTCTACCCGTTCGTGCGCTCCTACGACTGGTACCTGCTGCCCGACGAGGACCGCCGCCGGATGCTCGCCGACCACGGCAAGATGGCCCGCGGCTACCCGGACGTGCGCGCCAACACGGTCGCCTCGTTCTCCCTCGGCGACTACGAGTGGATCCTCGCCTTCGAGGCCGACGAGCTGTACCGCATCGTCGACCTCATGCGCCACCTGCGCGCCTCCGAGGCCCGCATGCACGTCCGGGAGGAAGTCCCGTTCTTCACCGGCCGCCGCAAGGACATCGGCGAATTGGTGGCGGGCCTGGCGTAAGGCGCCCGGCCGGGTCCGCGGGCGACGGCGCGAGCGTCCACCACGCTCCCGCACCCGCCCGACGGCGGACCGGAGCCTAGGCGCCCTTGGCGGACCGGACCGCCGCGGGCGGCCGGCGCGGCGCGCACGACGTGTGCCGCGCCGGGACCCGGCCCTGAAGCAGATACGCGTCCAGGTACCCGTTGACGCACGCGTTCGGCCCGCCCGCGATCCCGTGCGTCCCCGCGTCCCGCTCCGTCACCAGCACCGACCCGGCCAGCCGCCGGTTCGTCTCCAGCGCCCCCTGGTACGGCGCCGCGGCATCCCGCTCGGCGGCCAGGATCAGCACCGGCGGCAGCTCGCCCGGCCCGGTCCGCACATCCAGCGGCCGCTGGCGGGGCGCCGGCCAGTAGGCGCACGGCAGGTTCGTGAAGGCGTTGTCCCAGGTCTCGAAGGGCGCCACCCGGGCCAGCCGGGTGTTGTCGCGGTCCCACACCTCCCAGTCCGTCGGCCAGGGCGCGTCGTTGCACTCGACGGCGGTGTACACCGCCGAGGAGTTCTCCGCCTCGGCGGCCGTCTTCGGGTCCGGTACGGCCAGCCGCACCAGCGGCCCGGGGTCGCCGCGCAGGTACGCCGAGAGGGCCGCGGCCCGGCTCGGCCAGTAGTCCTCGTAGTACCCGGCGGTCAGGAACACGTTCTGGAGCTGGCCGGGGCCCACCTTGCCGCCCGCCGCCTTCCCGGCCAGCCGCTCGCGCGCGATGTCGTAGCCGCGCTGCACCCGCGCGGACGTGGTGCCGAGCCGGTACACGTCGTCGTGCCGGGCGATCCACTGGCGGAAGTCCGCCCAGCGGTCCTCGAACGCCGCCGACTGCTCCAGGTTGCTGCGGTACCAGACCTTCCGCGGGTCCGGGTCCACCGCCGCGTCCAGCACCATGCGGCGCACGTGCGAGGGGAACATCGCCGCGTACAGCGCGCCGAAGTAGGTGCCGTACGAGGCGCCCAGGAAGGTCAGCCGGTCCTCGCCCAGCGCGGCCCGCAGCACGTCCAGGTCCCGGGCGTTGTTCAGCGAGGTGTAGAACCGCAGCCGGCTCCCGGACCGCCGGGCGCAGCCGCGTGCGTACGCCTTCGCCTCCGCGACGCGCTCCCGCTTGTACGCCTCCGACGGGTGCACGGGCGCCGCGGTGGGCGCCTTGAAGAAGCGCTTGGGATCCTCGCAGGACAGCGGCGCCGACCGGCCCACTCCGCGCGGGGCGTAGCCGATCAGGTCGTAGACGGCGGCGATCCGCTGCCACCGCGGCACCGTGCCGATCAGCGGGAAGTACATGCCGGAGGCGCCGGGGCCGCCCGGGTTGAAGACCAGCGAGCCCTGCCGTGGGATCTTGCGCTTGCTGTTGTGCGGGTCCTTCTGGGTGGCCCGGGCCCGGCTGACGGTCAGCCTGATCTGCGTGCCGTCCGGGTGGGCGTAGTCCAGCGGGACGCTCACGGTGCCGCACCGCACACCGGCCGGCGTCCCCGGCACCTCGGCCTCGGGGCACGGGCCGAAGTCGATGCCGGCGGCCCGGGCGCGGGCCACGGCCACCGCGGTGCCGCGCGCTTCGGCGGCGCCGGGAGCGGCCGGGACGTGCGCGGTGCCGGGCGTGCCGCCCGCCGGGGCCGCGGCCAGCGTGGTCAGGAGCAAGGACCCGGCGGCCGAGTACAGGGCGGCAGCTCTCATCGCGTATCCCTTCGCTGCGCGGCGGCGGTGGCACGGCTGCCACGGCCCGGCGCGCACACAAGGGATATTCCGTACGGCCGGGAACGGAAGGCAAGCACCGCCCGGCCGGTGTCGGCGCCAATGCTCCCCGTGCGCCCCCGGAGTCCTCCGGCGCTCCCGGCCGCTCCGGGCCGCTCCGGGTCACTCGCGCCAGGGCTGGTCGCGGTGGGTGAAGGCCGCGCGCAGCTCCGGCTCGCCGATCGCGCGGATGCCGCGGACGGCGACGGAGGTGAGGAACGACCGCTCGTCCCGGGCCGGCTTCCCGGTCAGCGGGCGCAGCAGCCGCTGACCGGCGGGAGAGGCCCAGGGCGAGTAGGGGTGCGTCTCGAAGCGGGCGATGGCCAGGCAGCTCAGGGTCAGCACGAGCGGCAGCGCGAACCAGGCGCCCATCAGCGGGCGTGGTGTCCCGGTGTCACCGGGCAGCAGCAGGGCCGTCGTGCCGAGCACGGCCACGGCGAGCGCGGCGGCCCGGACCCGGCGGACGGCGGAGCCCACCGTCGTCCCCGCGCCCTCGGGCACCGCGAGCCCCGCGCGCACCAGGCCGTCGGCCAGGCGGCGCACGGCCTCCGCGCCGGCGGCCCGCGCCCGCGCCGCCGCGATCCGCGACTGGCCCTCGGGCCCTATGGCGCCTATGACGGACTGTTCGATCTCGTCGCGGCCCCGCGGGTCCACGACCGTGGCCCAGCCGGTGTGCGCGAGCAGCAGCCGGCGCTGGCGGGCCAGGGAGACGAGGGCCACATCGGCGACCCGGGCGGGGCCGCCGGAGAGGAACGCGGCCTCGTACAGCGTCAGTTCGCGCTCGCCGGCCGTCGGCGCGCCGGGTATGTCCGTCGCATCCGGTGTGTCCGCGCGTACGGCCGTCAGGCAGAGGCGGGCGCAGGCCGTACCGGCGAAAGCCCAGGCCAGGAAGAGGAGGAGCACCCAGAACATGAGCTGTTTGTATGCCAGAGGTCCGGGCGAACACCATGCTCTGTTCACTATGCGGACGCACTGTCGCCGGTATGTGACGTTCCGTTTCCGGCGCGGATCAGGGACCGTCGGGCGGCGGTGACGGGGTGACCGGCACGGCGGCGGCCGGGTCGGTCTCCGGCGGGACCGGCACGGGTGTGGGAGTGGCCGCGAGATCCCGGGCCAGCGCGGCGAAGTCGACGTACCCGGTAGCCTCCAGCACCCTGATGTGGTCCAGGACGGTGGCGTTCGCGTCGTCGGCGAGATCACGGACCAGGGAGTTCTGGGTAGCGGCCCGGACCTGCGCGACGACGGTGAACACCCGGCCGTGCGCGAGCCGCAGCAGGGCGGCGAACCGCCGGTCGAAGTCCTCGCCCCGGGCCGCGTCCAGGGCGGCCAGCCAGCGCTTCTGCTCCGCGTTCGGCTCGTTGGGCAGGGGGGTGCCGAGCCGGGTGGCGACGGTGCGGACATGGGCGTCCAGGGCGGTGTGGCCGTCCACGAGGTGCTGTCCGGCCGCGCGGACGGCCGGAGTGGTCCCCTTGCGCCGCGCCATGTCCCCGGCCGGCAGCTCCCACAGCCCGGCCAGCCGGACCTTGGTGACGAAGTCCCGGTCCGCGTCGGACAGCGGTCCGTACGGCGTCGTCACCGTCCGCGTGCCCGGCCCGGCCGCGCCCGCGGGATCCGTCCGGCCGGCGTACGACCAGAGCGGGACCAGCAGGGCCACGGCCGTCGCCGCGAGCGCGGTGACGATGAGCCCGGTACCGCTGAAGATGCCTCGGCCGGTGACGGGGGGTCGGGGTCGCATGGTGCCTCGGGAGTGGGAGCGGAGGTGGCATCGTACCGGGAGAGCCGGGGCCGGCTCGCTCGGGCGGACGCGGCGGGGCCGAGGGCCGGGACGGGGCGCCGTCGGTGGTGGGGCCGGCCGGCCGGCGGGTGCGGGTGCGTGGTGGCCGGTCGCGCGCGAGCGGCGGAGCCGCGGGACAGACGCGGCCCCGCGCTTCTCAGAGGTGCTCGCGCAGGGCCCGCCGCCGCAGTACCCGCGCCAGGAGCCCCGGCTTCCTCGGCGCCGGGCCCGCGCGGTCCAGCCACCAGTCCCGCAGCGCGCGGTGGGCGCGGGCGTCGCCCGGGCGGCCCGGTTTCAGCAGGTGACCGGCGAAGTCCAGCGCGTCCTGGCGGTAGCCGGCCCGCATCGGACGGCGGCGGGCGTACTCCAGGAACGCCTCCCGGTAGTCCGCTCCGAGGATCACCGGGAGTTCGGGCGCCACCTTCGCCACCACGCCCGCCCGCTTGGCCGCGAGCGCCCGCGCCTGCACCCCCATCCGCACCCGGTCGAACCCCTCCGGCACCGGCGTCCCCGCCACCAGCGACGACAGCACGGCGGTCTGGGCCACCGCGAGCCGCCCGCGCACCCCCGCCGCCGGCCGCGCCAGGACACCGACGCCTCCGGCCCCGCCGCCGACGGCGCCCCGCACCGCCGTACTCCCCGCCGCCCGCCCCCGAGCGCGCCCGGCCGCCACCGCCTCCCGAATGGAAGCCAGCTCCCGCTCCAGCTCCGCCGGTCCGGGAAAGTTCTCGTCCCGCTCCAGCAGCACTCCCGGTGGTGCGACCCGGGCGGCGAGGTCGGTCAGGATGCCGAGCACCGGGCGGGGCACGGGGTGCGCGTGGCTGTCGTGCCAGACGCCGTCGCGCTCGAAGCCGCCCGCCACATGGACGTAGGCGATCGCCTCCACCGGCAGCGCGGCCAGCGCCTCGGCCGGGTCCTCGTGCCGGTTGACGTGGTTGGTGTGCAGGTTGGCCACGTCGATCAGCAGCCGCACCCCGGTCCGCTCGACCAGCTCGGACAGGAACTGCCCCTCCGTCAGCTCCTCGCCCGGCCAGGAGAACAGCGCGGCGATGTTCTCCAGGGCCAGCGGCACCGGCAGCGCCTCCTGCGCGATGCGGACGTTCTCGCACAGCACGTCCAGCGCGTCCCGGGTGCGCGGCACCGGCAGCAGATGACCGGCCTCCAGATGCGGGGACGCGGTGAGCGCGCCGCCCGCCCGGACGAAGGCGATGTGCTCGGTGACCAGCGGTGCGCCGAGGGCCTCCGCCCGCTCGGCGAGCGCCGTCAGCCGGCCCTCGTCGGGGCGGTCCGCGCCGCCGAGGCCGAGGGAGACACCGTGCGGCACCACCGTCACACCGCGCTCGCGCAGCCGCAGCAGCGAGTGGGGGAGATGGCCGGGGCAGACGTTCTCCGCCACGACCTCCACCCAGTCGATGCCCTCCATCGCCTCCACGGCGTCCGCGATCTCCGGCCGCCATCCGATCCCGGTCCCCAGCCGCATGGTGCCTCCCCCTCCTCGGCCCGTGCCCGTGCGTCGAGCGAGGGGGATATGGCCCCGCCGTCCGGCCGTGAACCCCGCTTCTGACGCGTTCAGAGCAACATTTGAGGTTCCGGCGCTGCGCCGGCCCGGGACGGATGAGGCAGACGGTCAGGCGCCGGGCCGGCGCAGCGCCGGATGGTCCGCCACCACCGTGCTGCTGCCCGGCGCGATCTCCGTGAAGCCGGCGTCGCGGACCAGGGGCAGTCCGGCGGCGGTCAGCCGGGACCAGTCGGCGGGGCCGGCCGTGCGGACGGCCAGCGGGAAGCCGGCGTCCCGCCACGCGGCGCGCTCCGCGTCGGACAGCGCCCACCAGGCCAGCTGGGCGCCGTGCCCGGCCTGGGCCATCGCCTTGCCGGCCGACATCTCCAGGTCCGGGTTGAGCCAGAGCACCGGCCGCGCCGGGCCGGCGGCGACGGGCGGCTCCGGGTCGTCCAGCTCGGTGCCCGACACCTGGAGCTTCGCCAGATCCTTGGGCCAGCCGTCCAGCGGGACGGGCGGGAACACCCGCACCTGCGCCGACTTGCCGGTCAGCGTGATCCCGGGCAGCGCCTCGGCACGCCGCCACTCGGCGCCCCGGGCCCGCCGGACGACCTTCCGGATGCGCGCGTCCTGCCAGTTCCGCACCGCCTCGGCCCACTCACCGTCGCCGTGCGCGCGCTCGTCGCCGAGCAGCACGAGCACGGCCCGCGCGGCCGTCTCCAGCGCGTCGGTCCGGGCGGGCGGGGCGCTCCGCTCGATGCGTACGACGAGGGGCAGCACGTACTGCGGTGCCTCGTCACGGGGATCGGGCTCGGCGCGGAACGGGTGGGCGGAGGGGGCGGGATCGTGGCTCACGGGAGCCCAGCCTACGAACCCGCCGGCGCGCCGATCAACGCGCGGTCCCCGCCACGGTCCGGGACGTGGCCGAAGAGCCGGGGCCGCAGCCGGGCCCGCCGCGTCACAATGGCCTCCATGCGCCGTGACCGTGACCGTGAGCTGTGCCTGACCGCCGTGGGCCGTCGCTACGGCGTGCGCGGGCCCTGGGTGCTGCGCGGGATCGACCTCGCCGTCGCTCCCGGCACCCTGGTCCGGATCGCGGGGGCCAACGGCAGCGGGAAGTCCACGCTGCTGCGGCTGCTCGCCCGGCTCGACGCGCCCTCCGAGGGCCGCGTCACCGGCCGGCCGCGCACCGCGTACGTGCCCGAGCGGTTCCCGTCCGCGCTGCCCTTCACGGCCGCCGGCTATCTGACCCACCTCGGCACCCTCCACGGCCTCGGCCGCAAGGCCGCCGTCCGCGCCGCGCACACCTGGCTGGAGCGGTTCGGCGCGGGCGCGTACGCCGGTACCGCGATGGCGCGGCTGTCCAAGGGCGGCAGCCAGAAGGTGGCCGTCGCCCAGGCCCTGCTCGGCGATCCGGAACTGCTGGTGCTGGACGAGGCGTGGACCGGGCTGGACGCGGCGGCGCGGGCCGAACTGGACCGGGCGGTGGCCGAACGGACGGCCGCCGGGGGAGCGGTGGTGTTCGTGGACCACGACCCGCGCCGGCTCGCCGGAGCGCCCGACGCGACGTACACCGTGGCCGACGGCGCTCTGCGGAGCCGTACCGGAAGCGCCGGCCCGGCGGCGGACGGGTCGGTCACCGTGGTGGTCGTCCAGGGGGCGCCGGACGGGCCGCTGCCCCCGGAGGCGCTGCGGGCCGCCGTCGCCGCCGAGGAGCAGGCGCCCGGCAGCCATCGCCTGACCGTCCCCGCCTCCCACTCCGACGTCGTGCTGCGCGCCCTGCTCACCGCCCGCCCGCCCTGGCACGTGGTCCGCGTCGACCCCGGCCCCCCGCCGCCCGACCCCGGAAGCCACCCGTGACCGTCCTCCTGCGCTACCAGGCCGACCTGCTGCTGCGCTCCCAGCGCTGGCTGCCCCCGGTGATCCTCTACGCCGTCTTCCTGGCCGTCGGGGTGGAGAGCGGGCGGCCGGTCCTGGACTCGCTCGGGTACACCGCCGCCTTCCTGCTGCCGGTGGCCGCCTGGCTGGCACGGATCTGCGTCACCGGCGAGCCGTCCGCGGCCCGCGCCTGCGCCGCCGCCGCGCGCGGCCCGGTCCGGGCGCACCTCGCCTGCCTGCTGACCGCGCTGCTCGCGGCCGTACTGCTGGGCGTCGCCGCCACCGTGGTGGTGACCCTGATCAGCGATCCGGCGAGCACCGGGCACCGGGTGCGCGTCCCGCCGTCGCGGGCGCTGGCCGCCGGGCTGCCGGCCGCGCTCGTCTGCGCCCTGCTCGGCACGGCCGTCGGCGCGCTCACCGGCCCGCCGGTACTGCGCTCCACCGGGCGCGCGGTGCCCGCCATGCTGCTCGGCGCGCTGCTCGCGGTGGTGGCGTCCGGCTCCCCGGCGCGGGCCGCAGTCAGCGGCCTGGTCACCGGCTCGCAGGCCGGCCGGGCACCGGTGCCGCTGCTGCCGCTGGCGGGCGCGGCGCTGCTCGCGGCCGCCGCCTGCGCCGCCGCGGCCTGGCTCACCGGCCGCCGGTCACCCTGAGCAGGCGGTGCGCTGGGCCTCCTGCCACTCGCACACCGGGCACAGCGTGATGCCCTTGTACGCCTCCGGGTACTCGGTCGGCTCCCGGCACAGCACGCAGTCCGCGTACGGCGGGCCGTCGGCCTTCGGGGGCCGGGCCGCGTCCGCGATGGTGCAGTAGTCCTCGTCGCTCATACCCTCAGCGTAGGACGGTCAACGGCCGGGGCCCGCCTGGCCGATCAGCTCGGAGACCTTCACGAACCGGTAGCCGCGGCTGCGCAGCTCCGGTACGACCGTCCGCACGACCCGCTCGGTGGTCGGGGCGGCGCTGCGGGTGCAGTGCAGGACGACCACCGAGCCCGGCTTGACGCCGTCGAGCACCTGCCGGGCCACCGCGTCGGCGTCCGTGGCGAACGCGTCGCCGCTGACCACGTCCCACTGCACCGCGGTCACCCCGAGCCCGCCGAGCGCGCGCAGCGCCCGCTGGTCGTAACAGCCGCCCGGGAAGCGGAAGTACGGCATCGGGTGCGGCACGCCGGCCGCGCGCAGGGAGGCGTACGCCTGCTCGACCTCCGCCCGCATCCGGCCGGCGTCGACCGTGGGCAGGCCGTAGCAGTCGCCGGTGAAGGCGTAGTGGCTCCAGGAGTGGTTGGCCACCTCGAACCGCGGGTCGCGGCCCAGGTCGCGGGCCTCGGCCGGGTACTGCTCGGCCCAGCGGCCGGTCATGAACACCGTCGCCGGCACCTTCAGTTCGCGCAGCGCCCGGATCAGCCCCGGGTTGTCGAAGCGCTCGCCGGAGGCCGCGCGGGGTCCCTGGTCGGCGGTCATGTCGGCGTCGAAGGTGAGCGCGACCGTCCGGCCCCGGGTGCGCGGACCGTGCTCGAAGACCGGGGTCAGCCCGCCGGGGCCCGGCGCGAGGACCGGGGGACGGGCGGGCGCGGGGGAGCCGGGGGCGGGGGAGGCGGGGGAGGCGGGGCGGTGCCCGCCGGCGGTGCCGCAGGCGGTGAGCGCGGCACCGAGGAGACAGAGGGCGGCGAGACGACGTACGAGTGGAGTCACCGTACAAATTTAAGTCTGTATGTCGGTTTATATGCTTAATTGCCGTCCAGGAGAGTGGTGACCTCACCCGCCCGGCGGGCGGTGCTCCCCGCCGGTCAGTCCAGCTCCCGCCGCTCCAGCGGCTCGACCGCCGGACCCTGGAGCACCGAGCCGTCCACCGCGAACCGCGAGCCGTGGCAGGGACACTCCCAGGCGCGCTCGGCCCGGTTGAACGAGACCAGGCAGCCGAGGTGGGTGCAGCGGGCGGACACCGCGTGCAGGGCGCCCTCGTCGTCGCGGTGCACGGCCAGCCGTTCGCCGCCGCGGCGGACCAGCGCGCCGTCGCCCGGCGCCAGATCCGCCGCCGAGGCCGGCGGTTTCAGCCGGTCGCCGACGAAGTGCCGGGCCACCTCCGCCTGCGTCTTCAGCAGCGACGGCGCCTCGCGGACCACCGACTTCAGCCGGCGCGGGTCGTACAGTCCCCGCCAGAGGCAGTCCCGGCCGGTGATCAGCGCGGTGAGCAGCAGCCCGGCCATGATCCCGCCGCTCAGGCCCCAGCCGCCGAAGCCGGTGGCGACATAGGTGTGCCGGGCCGCCGGATGGAACGGGCCGACCAGCGGGACGGTGTCGGTGGACTCGTTGTCCTGGGTGGCCCAGGCATGGTCCAGGGTCACGCCCGGGAAGTGCGTCTCCGCCCAGGCGGCGAGCCGGTCGAACCCGGCCTGCGGATCGCCGGTGCCCGGAGTGAAGTGCTCCCCGGTGACCACGAGCAGCCGCCGCCCGTCCGGGCCGTGGGGAGCGGTGCGCACCGAGCGGGTGTTCTCGTCCGGGGTGATGTACATGCCGTGCGGATCCGGGCCGTCGCCGAGCGGCCCGGCCACGACCAGCTCCCGGCGCGGGGACAGCCGGGCGAACAGCAGGGCCCGGTCGAACACCGGGTAGTGGGTGGCGACCACCACGTCCCGGGCGGTCACCACGGGACCCGCCGCCGTCGCCAGCCGGCACGGCTCGCCCTCCGTCAGCCCGGTCACCCGCGTGTGCTCGTACACCCGGCCGCCGAGCCGCAGCAGGTCGGCGGTGAGCGCCCGCAGGTACTTGACCGGATGGAACTGCGCCTGCCCGGTCACCCGGACCGCGCCCGCCACCGGGAACGGCAGCCCGGTCTCCGTGGTGAACGAGGCCGGCAGCCCCGCCTGCCGGGCGGCGTCCGCCTCCGCCCGCACCTCGGCCACCCGCGACCGGTCGCGGACATAGGTGTAGGCGTCCCGGGTCTCCCACTCGCAGTCGATGTCCAGCTCCGCCACCAGCTGTGCCGCGTGCTCGATCGCCTCCGACTGCGAACGCGCGTACAGCCGGGCCCCGTCCGGGCCCCGGGTGCGCCGCAGCCGGTCGTAGACCAACGTGTGCTGGGCGGTCAGCTTGGCCGTGGTGTGGCCGGTGACCCCGGCCGCCGCCCGCCCGGCCTCCAGCACCGCCACCCGCCGCCCGGCCCGGGCCAGCGCGTGGGCGGTGCTCAGCCCGGCGATGCCCGCGCCGACCACGGCCACGTCCACCTCGAGATCCGCGTCCACGACCGGGTGGTCCGGCCCCGGAGCGGTGTGCAGCCAGTACGAATCGGTGACCTTCCGCTGCTCGCGCATGCCCGCCGGGTACCCCTGGCGGCCCGGCTCACGTCTGCGGCTCCGCCGGGGGACACGCCGCCTCGCCGGCCGGGAGGCGGTCCGGGCCCCTCACCGGGGCGGCGGGCCGCCGGCGGTGCCGGCCGCGGGGAGCAGGGGCGGTGCGCCGTCCGCGTGGTGGGGTTCGTCGCCGGCGGGCCGCGAGGCGCTCTCGGCGGGCTGCCCGCCGGCCTCGTCGGTTCGCGTGCCGCCGTCGGCGTGCGGTGGTCCGCCGTCGGTCCGCTGCCGGGGACCGCTGTCGATGTGCCCGGCCGTGGCGGGCCGGTCCTGGTCCTGGGGGTACGGCCGGTTGCCGCGCTCCAGGAAGTGCAGCAGCTCCACCGGGATCGGCAGCACCAGCGTGGAGTTCTTCTCGGCCGCCACCGCCATCACCGTCTGCAGCAGCCGCAGCTGGAGCGCGGTCGGCGTGTCGGACATCTGCTGGGCGGCCTCGGCGAGCTTCCTGGACGCCTGGAGCTCGGCGTCGGCGTTGATGATCCGGGCCCGGCGCTCCCGGTCCGCCTCGGCCTGGCGGGCCATCGACCGCTTCATCGTGTCCGGCAGGGACACGTCCTTGATCTCCACCCGGTCGACCTGGATGCCCCAGCCCACCGCCGGGCTGTCGATCATCAGCTCCAGGCCCTGGTTGAGCTTCTCGCGGTTGGACAGCAGATCGTCCAGATCGCTCTTGCCGATGATCGACCGCAGGGAGGTCTGCGCCATCTGCGAGACCGCGAACTTGTAGTCCTCGACCTTCACCAGGGCGCTCGCCGCGTCGACCACCCGGAAGTAGACGACCGCGTCCACCCGGACGGTGACGTTGTCGCGGGTGATGCCCTCCTGGGCCGGGACCGGCAGCGTCACGATCTGCATGTTGACCTTCTGCAGCCGGTCCACGAAGGGAATGATCAGGTTCAGGCCCGGCGGCCGTACGTCACCGTTGACCCGGCCGAGCCGGAACAGCACCCCGCGTTCGTACTGCTTGACCACCCGGGCCGCCGACGCCAGGTACACGACACCGGCGCAGACCGCCGCCACAACGGCCACCAGAAGGTACTCGACCATGGTGACCTCCTCGCCCAGAGGTCGGTTTTGTCTGTTGTTGCCACGATAGGCCCGTAGGGCCCGGATGCCGAGAGGTACCGGCGCTCCGGCCCCACGGGCCCGTTCTCACGCGGCCGTGACCAGCTTCACCGGATCGATCCCGGCCGAGCTGTGCCGCGCCGCCCAGTTGTCCAGGGCCATGCGGCAGGCGTGGTCCAGGTGGTGCAGCCCGGACAGGTCGAGCCGGACCGGACGGTCCTGGGGCAGCGACTCCAGGCTGTCGAGGATCTTCGGCAGCCGCAGGAAGGTCGCGTTGCCCGTCAGATGGGCCTCCACCACGTCCGCGCCCTCGTCCACGACGTCCAGCCTGACGTGCGAGGCCTCCCAGGCGGTCTTCACCACCGCCAGCGCCAGACCGATGAGCACGCCCTCGAACATGCTGACCGCGACGATGGAGACGGCGGTGACGGCGAGGACCACCGCCTCCCCGCGGTGCTCGCGCCACAGCGTGCCCAGCGAGCGGACCGGGATCAGCTTGGCGCCCGCGTGGATCAGGATGCCCGCGAGGGCCGGGATCGGGATGTAGCCGAGCACACCGGGCAGCAGTGCCGCGAACAGCAGCAGCCACACGCCGTGCAGCACCCGGGAGGCCTTCGTGCGGGCGCCGGCCTGGACGTTGGCCGCGCTGCGCACGATCACCGCGGTCATCGGCAGCGCGCCGAGTGCCCCGCACACCATGTTGCCGGTGCCCTGGGCGATGAGTTCCTTGTTGTACTCGGTGCGCGGCCCGGAGTGCAGCCGGTCCACGGCCGCGGCGCTGAACAGGGACTCGGCGGACGCGATCAAGGTGAACGCGACGACCGTGCCCAGCAGTCCGATACCGGCCAGTTCGCCGAAGGCGCTCAGCGGCGGCGGCTGCACGGAGCCGAGCAGGCCCTGCACCTCGACCGTGGCCACGGGCAGGTCCAGCGCGAACACGGCCAGTGTGGCGAGCCCCACCGCGGCGAGCGGGCCGGGCACCGTGCGCGCCTTCTCCGGGGCGTGCTTCCACAGCAGCAGCACCGCGATGGTGCCCGCGGCCACCACCAGCGAGGACAGGGCGCCGGTGTCGCCGAAGGCGTCCACGAGCGCGCCGGGCAGCTCGGCGATCTTGGCGAGCCCGGAGTCGGGGGCCTTCGCGGCCATCGCCGGGTACAGCTGTCCGGCGATGATGACCAGGCCGATGCCGGCCAGCATGCCCTCGACGACGGAGACGGAGATGGCACGGAAGTAACGGCCCAGCCGCAGCAGGCCCATGGCCACCTGGATGACACCGGAGGCGAGCACGATCACGCCGAGCACCGGCAGGCCGAACTCCTTGACCGCCTCGTAGACGAGCACGGTCATGCCGGCCGCCGGGCCCGACACCTGCAGGCTGCTGCCGCGCATGAATCCGGTGACGAGGCCGCCCACGATGCCGGTCACCAGGCCGAGTTCGGCCGGGGCTCCGGAGGCGACGGACACACCCACGCACAGCGGAACGGCGACCAGGAAGACGACGAGCGAGGCGGCGAAGTCCTGCTTCAGGTGGGGGAAACGGGATATGAGGGTGCGGTTGTCGGTCATCGGCGGACTCACAGGGCCTCGAAAGCGTCGGTCTGCTGGCGGTGCGTCCGTACGGCGCCGGTGTGCACCTCGTAGTACCAGGCGTGCAGGTTCAGTTCGCCCTCGGCCAGCCGCCGCTCGATGCAGGGGTACGAGCGCAGCCGCAGCAGCTGGGTCAGGATGTGGCTCTGCACGCCGTCGGCGACCTCCGGGTCCTCGGCCTTGCCGGACGGGCGCGGGGTGGCGGAGACCAGCCAGTCGCGCACGGCCGGTACGGCGGTGAGGTCGTCGCCGCGCACCAGGGCGCCGACGGCACCGCAGTGCGAGTGGCCGCAGACGACGATGTCGCGGACGCCGAGCACTTCCACGGCGTACTCGATGGTGGCCGCCTCGCTGGTCGGGTGCTCGGAGGCGTAGGGCGGGACGATGTTGCCTGCGGTGCGCAGCTCGAACAGCTCGCCGGGGCGGGCGCCCGTGATCAGGGCCGGAACGACCCGGGAGTCGGAGCAGGTGATGAACAGCACCTGCGGGGACTGGCCTTCGGCGAGTTTGGCGAACTCCTCAGGGCGCTGTCCGAAGGTGCGGGCGTTGTCGATGAGGGGCTGCATGTGTGTGGGTTCCTCCTGGCGCGCCTGCCCGGCGCGTCGGACTTGAACGACGGTTGTGGGGGGGGCGAGGGAGTGCGGCCCGGATCTCAGCAGCGGAAGACCTGAAGCGCTGCCGGGGTGTGGGGTCTGAGGGCTCCGGGGACGGGGTGGAGCGGCCCGTGGGCACGTGCCGGCGGGCTCGCGGTGGCCGCCCGGCCGGATATGAGGGCGCTCTCGTCGGGCCATCCGGCCGCCGGACCGCGGTGCCGGTCACGGGCGTGCGGGACGCCGACGGGCAGGTCCGGGGAGCCGGGGGCGCGGATCGTGTCCGCCCCGGCGCGCGCCGGCTGCGTGGAGGGAGCGGTTCCGGTCTGCGCCTCGGTCAGCGTCTGACCGAACGCGTGCGCGGGTGCGAAGACTCCGGTGCCCGTGCGGAGCTGGAGCGCGAGGAGCACCACGCCGAGGACGGCGAGCAGGCTCCGTACGGCTGTACCGCGGAACATGAGCCCCCCTCCACCGTGTTCACGTTTCTAGTCCAGACCAAGCGTTGGTCAATGGATGGTCAAGAAACACCTTAGCCTGGCAAAGTCCTTTGCAGGGTTAACTGGAGGTTAACGGGCTCAGAGAGCGTGAAAACTGCGGGTCACGTGGCGTGAAATCGCCCTTGACCCGCAGCAGTTGATCGAATATTGGGTGGCGCGGACTAGGCGCCGATCAGCCCCTTCGCGTCCCGGGCCAGCGCGGTGAGCCGGGATATCGCGCGGAAGTACTTCTTGCGGTAGCCGCCGTTCAGCATCTCCTCGCTGAACAGCCGGTCGAACGGCAGCCCCGAGGCCAGGACCGGGACCTCGCGGTCGTAGAGCCGGTCGGCGAGGACCACCAGCCGCAGCGCCGTCGACTGGTCCGGCACGGGCCGCACGCCGGTCAGGCACACCGCCCGCACCCCGTCGGTCAGCGCGCCGTACCGGCTCGGATGCACCTTGGCCAGGTGCTCCAGCAGGCCCGGGAAGTCGTCCAGCGAGGCACCCTCGGTCGCGAAGGCCGTCTTCATGACCTCCTCGTCGGAGAAGGGCGCCGGGGCCTCGGGCAGGCCGCGGTGGCGGTAGTCCTCGCCGTCGATGCGCAGCGCGCGGAAGTGGGCCGACAGGCCCTGGATCTCGCGCAGGAAGTCGGCGGCGGCGAAGCGTCCCTCGCCCAGCTTGCCGGGCAGCGTGTTGGAGGTGGCGGCCAGCGCCACGCCCGCCTCGACCAGCTTGCCGAGCAGCGTCGACACCAGCACCGTGTCACCGGGGTCGTCCAGCTCGAACTCGTCGATGCACAGCAGGCTGTGCCCGGACAGCGTGCGCACGGTCTGCTGGAAGCCGAGCGCGCCGACCAGGTTGGTCAGCTCCACGAAGGTGCCGAACGCCTTGCGGGACGGGTCGGCCGGGGCGGCGTGCCACAGGGAGGCCAGCAGGTGGGTCTTGCCGACGCCGTAGCCGCCGTCCAGGTACACGCCTCGCGGGCCGGCCGGGGCCTTGTGCGCCTTCGCCCGGCCGAAGCCGAGGAAGCCGCGCAGGCCGCCGCCGGACGCCCGCGGCTCGCCCAGCCCGGCGGCGAAGCCCTCCAGGACCTTGACGGCCTCCGTCTGGCTGGGCTGGTTCGGGTCCGGGAGGTACGTGGCGAAGCGGACCGAGTCGAAGCGCGGCGGCGGCACCATCTCGGCGACCAGCCGGTCCGCGGGCACGTGCGGCTCGCGGGCGCACAGGGACAGGGGGCCCGCGTCGGTCAGGGGGCCGGAACCGGGAGCGGTGCTGGAGGAGGACACGGTCATCCATGCTAAGCGCCGTGTCACACTGCACGGATGCGACGCCTCTTCCCTGTGACCGAAGAAACAGCAGCCCAGGACCCCACAGGAGCGCCGGACGGCGCGGCCCGCACCGCCGCCGGCGGACCGGCCGGCCCCGCCGCGGCCGTGGACCGGGAGTGGAGCCTCGCCGAACTGGCCGCCGCCTACGCCTACCCGGACCCCGCGCCGGGCGCCGCCCCGCGGCCGTGGCTGCGGGCCAACATGGTCTCCTCCCTGGACGGCGCCGCCCAGCACGACGGCCACTCCAAGCCCCTCTCCAACGCCGCCGACATGCGGATCTTCGGCACCCTGCGGGCGCTCTCGGACGTCGTGCTGGTCGGAGCGGAAACGGTACGGCAGGAGGGGTACCGTCCCGCCCGGGTGCGCGCCGAGTTCGCCGGGGCCCGCGCGGCCGCCGGACAGGGACCGGTTCCGGCGATCGCGATCGTCACCGCGAGCCTGGACCTGGACCTCACGCTGCCCCTGTTCACCTCGCCCCTGGTCCCGACGCTGATCCTCACCGGGGCCGCCGCCGCCCCCGACCGGGTCGCCGCCGCCGAGAAGGCCGGGGCCCGGGTGCTGTCCGCCGGCGAGGGCACGGGCGTGGAGCCCGCCCGCGCCGTCGAGGCCCTGGCCGGCCTCGGTTACACCCGGCTGCTCACCGAGGGCGGCCCCCGGCTGCTCGGGCAGCTGATCGCCGCGGAGGTGCTGGACGAGCTGTGCCTGACCGTCTCGCCGACGCTGACGGCGGGCGGTGCGCAGCGCATCGCCGGGGGACCGGCGGTCGCCGTTCCGCACCGCTTCGCACTCGCGTCCCTGCTGGAGGAGGACGGATTCCTCTTCGGGAGCTACCGTCGGCCTTGAAAACAGCGGAAGCAGCCGTTCCGGTTAGCTTCCGGCGGGCAGACTTAATCCGGCAGTACCCGTGCGATCACGGGGAAGGATGGTTTCCGCAGGGGCCCTGCCGGGCCCTCTAAGGAGAAGAGGCGCCTGGTGTTCACAAGCGTTCTGATGATCGAGAAGGCCCTGACGTCCGCCGACGTGGAGTTCGTCACCACCTTGCACGGAGACGAGCCCGTCTCCTTCCACGTGATGCTCCAGCCGCGCGGCGAACAGGCGGACCGGCTGCTGCGGGCCATCGACGACATCGCGCTCGGCGAACTCGACGAGGCGGTGCGGGAAGGGGACACCCCCGAGGGGCGCGAGGCGCGCAGCGTCGGGCAGCAGGCCCTCGACGTGTCGCTCCAGGCGCTGCGCTCAGCGGGGAGCGCGGCGGAGGGACGGCTCGTGGAGGAGCACCCGCTGGACGCGCTGAAGGCACTGGTGGCCGAGGTCGGCGCCGACGAGGTGATCGTGCTGACCGATCCGCACTACGTGGAGGAGTTCTTCCACCGGGACTGGGCCTCGCGGGCGCGGCACAAGGTGGGGGTGCCGGTGCTGAAGCTGTTCTCGCACAGCAAGGCGTAGGCGCTCCGCCGGGACGGCCGGTGAGCGCCGGCCGGGATGCCGGCGCGCCACCGGAGGCGGCTGCCCCGCGCCCCTTGCGGGGGGAGCGGTGCCCGAGCGCATAGGCTAGGCCTGCTTTCAGCTCGTACCGTCTCTGGGGAGATAACGCATGGCACCCGGCCTTCCTACCGCCATGGACCGACCGCACTTCATCGGCATCGGCGGCGCCGGGATGTCGGGCATCGCCAAGATCCTGGCCCAGCGCGGGGCCGCGGTGGCCGGCAGCGACGCCAAGGAGTCGGCGACCGCGGAGGCGCTGCGGGCGCTGGGCGTCACCGTGCACATCGGCCACGCCGCCGGGCACCTCGCCGACGACGCGAGCTGTGTCGTGGTGTCGTCGGCGATCCGCGAGGACAACCCGGAGCTGGTCCGCGCCGCCGAGCTGGGCATCCCGGTGGTGCACCGCTCCGACGCGCTGGCCGCGCTGATGACGGGACTGCGGCCGATCGCCGTGGCCGGCACCCACGGCAAGACCACCACCACCTCCATGCTGGCGGTCTCCCTGACCGAGCTGGGCCTGAAGCCGTCGTACGCCATCGGCGGCGACCTGGACGCGCCCGGCTCCAACGCGCTGCACGGCGACGGTGACATCTTCGTCGCCGAGGCGGACGAATCGGACCGCAGCTTCCACAAGTACGCGCCCGAGGTCGCCATCATCCTCAACGTCGAGCTGGACCACCACGCCAACTACGCCTCCATGGACGAGATCCACGAGTCCTTCGAGACCTTCGTGGGCCGGATCACCGAGGGCGGCACCCTGGTCGTCTCCGCCGACCACGAGGGCGCCCGGGAGCTGACCCGTCGGGTGCGCGCGGGCGCGGTGCGGGTGGTGACCTACGGCGAGACCGAGGACGCCGACGTGCGGGTGCTGTCCATCGTCCCGCAGGGGCTGAAGAGCCGGGTCACGGTCGTGCTGGACGGACAGGAGCTGACCTTCGCCGTCTCCGTGCCCGGCCGGCACTACGCGCTCAACGCGGTCGCCGCGCTCACCGCCGGCGCCGCCCTCGGCATCCCCGCCGCCGAACTGGCGCCCGCCCTCGCCGCCTACACCGGCGTCAAGCGGCGCCTGCAGCTCAAGGGCGAGTCGGCCGGCGTCCAGGTGATCGACTCCTACGCCCACCACCCGACCGAGATGACCGCCGACCTGGAGGCCATGCGCGGCGCCGCCGGTGACGCCCGCATCCTCGTCGTCTTCCAGCCGCACCTGTTCTCCCGCACCCAGGAGCTGGGCAAGGAGATGGGGCAGGCGCTGACCCTCGCCGACGCCTCGGTGGTGCTCGACATCTACCCGGCCCGCGAGGACCCGGTCCCGGGCGTGACCAGCGAACTGATCATCGAGGCCGCGCGCGCGGCCGGCGCCGACGTGACCGCCGTCCACGACAAGACGGAGATCCCGGCGGTGATCGCGGGAATGGCGAAGCCCGGTGATCTCGTTCTCACCATGGGCGCGGGCGACGTGACCGACCTGGGCCCGCTGATCCTGGACCGTCTCGCGCAGTAGGTAGAGGGGCTGAGAGCTGATGGCGTACGACGTCGAGAAGCCGGACGAGCAGTGGCGTGCGGAGCTGACCCCGGCCGAGTACGCGGTGCTGCGCCGGTCCGCCACCGAACCGGCCTTCACCGGTGAGTACACGGACACCAAGACCCAGGGGGTGTACTCCTGCCGGGCCTGCGGCGCGGATCTGTTCACCTCCGACACCAAGTTCGAGTCGCACTGCGGCTGGCCGTCCTTCTACGACCCGAAGGACTCCGACGCCGTCGAGCTGATCGAGGACCGCTCCCACGGCATGGTCCGCACCGAGGTCCGCTGCGCCCGCTGCGGCTCCCACCTCGGGCACGTGTTCGCGGGAGAGGGCTACCCGACCCCCACCGACCAGCGGTACTGCATCAACTCGATCTCCCTGCGGCTGGTCCCTTCGGAGCACTGAGGCCACCGGCCCGGGCCCCACTGTCCGGGCGTGCCGCCTGAGCCGCGGCACGCCCGCGCGTACGACCGGGGCGGCGGCACGGCCGGTACTTCCCGGAGAACCACCGTCCCGGCCGCCACTGTGCACGCCGAGGACACGGGGACCCTCCTGTCCCCGGCATCAGGACACCGGAACCGAACCGCCGCCGGTGCCGTCCCGCCGTGCGCCGGTGCGGTTCTGTCCACGTGCCGCTGCCGCCCGCTCCGCCGTCTACCCGCCCCGGTCGTCTCGTCCGTCCGTTCCCGCCGGCTCCCGGTCCGCCGCGGTGCCTGTCCGTGCCGGCGCCCGGCCGAAGCGGCCCCGAACGGCACCCCGCCCGGCCGGCCACCGGCCTCGTCCGTCCGCTCCGGCGCTCGTCCGCACCGGCCGACCCGAGCGACGCGGTCACCTTCCCTCCGCGGCGTCGTCGCACACGCGGTCTAGACTCTCCCCGCATCAGCCCAGAGCGGTCGGACCGAAGGGTACGCGGCGTTTTGATACGGATAGATGCAGTCACCAAGCGGTACCCGGACGGCACGGTCGCGGTCGACCGGCTGTCGCTGGAGATACCCGATCGCGCGATCACCGTGCTCGTGGGGCCCTCCGGCTGCGGCAAGACGACGACCCTGCGGATGATCAACCGGATGGTGGAGCCCACCGAGGGCAGCATCCTCCTCGACGGCCGGGACATCCGGCAACAGCCCGTCAACACCCTGCGGCGTTCGATGGGTTACGTCATCCAGAACGCCGGTCTCTTCCCGCACCGCACCATCCTCGACAACATCGCCACCGTCCCCCGCCTGCTCGGCCGGACCCGGCGCGAGGCCCGGGCCCGGGCGGCCGAGCTGATGGAACGGGTCGGGCTCGACGCGACGCTCGCCAAGCGGTACCCGTACCAGCTCTCCGGCGGCCAGCAGCAGCGCGTCGGCGTGGCCCGCGCGCTCGCCGCCGACCCGCCCGTGCTGCTGATGGACGAGCCGTTCTCCGCCGTCGACCCCGTCGTCCGCAAGGGACTCCAGGACGAACTGCTCCGCATCCAGGACGAATTGGGCAAGACCATCGTCTTCGTCACGCACGACATCGACGAGGCGATCAAACTCGGCACCAAGGTCGCCGTACTGCGCACCGGCGGCCGGCTCGCCCAGTACGCCCCGCCCGCCGAACTGCTCAGCGCGCCCGCCGACTCCTTCGTGGAGGACTTCCTCGGCGCCGACCGCGGCATCCGCCGGCTCTCCTTCTTCCCGTCCGCCGGGCTCGAGTTGCAGACCGCGCCCCTCGTGCCGGCCGACGCCGACGCCGGCACGCTCGCCTCCCGGGCCACGGCCGCCCCCTATCTCCTCGTCACCGACCCCGACGGCAGGCCGCTCGGCTGGAGCGAGCCCGGCAGGCTCACCGCCGGAGCCGTCGACCGGGAGCACCTGCTCGACCACGGACGGCCCTTCGTGCCCGGCACCGACTCGCTGCGCGCCGCGCTCGACGGTGCCGTGCTGTCGCCGACCGGATGGGCGGTCGCGGTCGACGGCGACGGGCGCGCCGTCGGCGTCGTCTCCCAGCAGGTCATCGCCGAGGCGATCCGGGTCGCGCACAGCCGGGTGGCCGAACCGGCCGAGGGAGCGGCCGGGCGATGAGCGGCTTCTTCGACCTCCCGAGCGACCTCGGGCAGGGCTGGCTCGGTCTCGTCGGGCTGCATCTGCGCGAGGCCCTGCTGCCGGTGCTGGCCGGGCTGCTCGTCTCGCTGCCCGTGGCCCAGCTCTGCGTGCGCTTCCGCTGGATCTACCCGCCCGTCCTCGGCATCGCCACGATCCTCTACGCCATCCCGTCGCTGGCGTTCTTCGTCATCCTCATCGACTACTTCGGCCAGAGCGAGACGACGGTGATGATCCCGCTCGCGCTCTACAGCCTCGTGGTGCTGGTCCCGGCGATTGTGGACGGCGTCCGCTCGGTGCCGCCGGAGACCCTGGCCGCCGCCCAGGCCATGGGCTTCGGCGCCGTACGCCGGTACTTCCGGATCCAGTTGCCCCTCGCCGTGCCCGCCATCATCGCCGGGCTGCGGGTGGCGACCGTGTCCAGCATCTCCCTGGTCAGCGTCGGCATGCTCATCGGCAACCAGGGCGCCCTCGGCAACATGCTCTACGCCGCCCAGACCTACGGCCGTCCCGCCCTGGCCGTGAACGCGGTGCTGACCATCGGAGTGCTGGGCATGCTCGCCGACGCCGCGCTGGTCCTCCTCCGCTTCCTGCTCACTCCCTGGATGCCGCGGAAGGGGGCCGGACGGTGAACGTCCTCGACTTCGCGCGCGCCTTCTTCGGCGACAGCGCCCACTGGCACGGCTACGACGGCATCCCCACCCGGTTCGCCGAGCACGTCGGGTACTCCCTGGAGGCGCTGGCCATCGCCGCCGGGATCGGCCTGCCCATCGGCCTGCTCACCGGCCACACCGGCCGGGGCGGCAACGTCCTCGCGTTCCTCGCCACCGCCGGACGGGCGCTGCCCAGCTTCGGTCTGCTGGTGCTGATGGTCATCTGGATCGGGATCGGGCTGCTGCCGGCGATGATCCCGCTGGTCGTGCTCGCCGTCCCGCCGATCCTGGTCACCACCTACGAGGCGATCCGCTCCGTCGACCCCTCGCCGGTGGACGCCGCCCGGGGCATGGGCATGCCCGAGACACGGGTGCTGTTCCAGGTGGAGGTGCCGGTGGCGCTCCCGCTGATCCTGAGCGGACTGCGCACGGCGGCCGTCCAGATCGTCTCCACCGCCACCATCGCCGCCTACATCAGCCTGGGCGGGCTCGGCCGGTACATCATCGACGGCCTCTACCAGAAGGACTACGAGAAGGTCGTCGGCGGCGCCACCCTGGTCGCCGGTCTGGCCCTGGTGACCCTGGCCGTGTTCTGGGCGGTGTCCCGGCTCGCCGTGTCACCGGGAGTGCGCCGGCGCGGCGGCTGACGCCGGCCGCCGCGCCGGCCGGCACGGGCCGCCTGCCCGCCCCGGCGCCGGATTCCGGCGCCGGGGCGGGCAGGCGGTGCGCGCAACCGGCCGCGGCTCGGCACGATTCGCCGGCCGATGGCACTTGACTGACGGAGAACCGGCTGGATTGGATCGACGGGTGACTTCAACGACCCACATCAGCAGGTCCATCCGGAAGAGCAGAGGCGCGGCGGTGGTCGCCCTGGCGGCGACGGCTCTGCTGGCGGGCTGTTCCTCCAGCGACGACAAGGCCGACAACCCCCTCACCGGCGGCAAGGCGGACGGCGACAGCGTGGTCGTCGGTTCCAACAACTTCCCCGAGAGCACCTTGCTCGCCGACATCTACGGCGAGGCCCTCAAGGCCAAGGGGATCAAGGTGACGTACAAGCCGAACATCGGCAGCCGCGAGACCACCTACGGGCTGATCAAGAACGGCTCCCTGTCGGTGATGCCCGAGTACAACGGAGCCCTGCTGGCCCACCTCGACAAGAAGGCCACGCCGAAGACCCTCAAGGAGACCGGGGACGCCATCAACGCCAGGCTGGACTCCCGGCTCACCCTGCTCGAACCGGCGTCGGCGCAGTCCAAGGACTCCGTCACGGTCAACGCGGCCACCGCGGAGAAGTACCACCTCACCGACGGGTCCTCCATCGCCGACCTGAAGGACATCGCCAAGGACCTGGTCATCGGGGGTTCGCCGGAGTTCCAGACCCGGCAGCAGGGGCTGGCGGGCCTGAAGTCCGTCTACGGCCTGGAGTTCAAGTCCTTCAAGGCGCTGGACACGGGCGGCCCGCTGACGCTGGCGGCGCTGAAGCAGAACGCCGTGCAGCTCGCGGACATCTTCTCCACCGACCCGAACATCACCAAGGAGAAGTTCGTCGTCCTCCAGGACCCGAAGAACCTCTTCGGCTTCCAGAACGTCCAGCCGCTCGCCCGCAAGGGCGCGCTGCCGAAGAAGGGCGTCGACGCGCTGAACGCGGTCTCCGCCAAGCTCGACACCAAGACCCTGCTGGACCTGGACACCCAGGTGCAGGCGGACAAGAAGGACCCGCTGGACGTCGCCCGGGCCTGGCTGAAGTCCGCCGGACTCGTCTGACCCCACCAGCCGCTGTACGCGCGGCCCGCGCGGGTGTCCCCGGTTCCCGGTGACACCCGCGCGGTCTCCGGCCGCCGCTCAGAGGTCGAACTCGTGCGGCGGCAGGTCCAGCGTGTAGCAGGCCTCACGCACCACGGCCTGCTCGGTCTTGTCGAAGTCGCCGTCCGCGCCGCCGATGACGATGCCGATCTGCACGACGGCCCGGGCCTCCGCGGGCTTCTTCTTCGCCTTGGCGATCTCCTGGAGCACGCTCACCTTGCCGAAGTCGAAGTCGGTCGTCAGCTTGTCCAGGTTGTCCTCGAAACGGCGCCTGAGGTCGTCCGCCGGGAAGTTCTGCAGCACCTCGTTCGTGGCGATGAGCTGGGCCACCCGCTGTCGCTCCGCGGGATCCACCGTCCCGTCGGCGGCGGCCACCAGCGCGCACATCGCCATGCTCGCATCGCGGAACGCGCCGCTCTTCAGGTCGTTCTTCTTCGCCAGCAACTGGGTCTGCATCTGAGACGCCGACTCCTTGAAGCGGTCCCACAGGGCCATGTGCACTCCTTGTACGGGCCGCCGGACGCCTCTTGCGGCACCCGGCGATAACTTCTACAGCAACGTAGAAACTACCGGAGCGGCCGAGAAGTTCCGGAGAGCTGCGCCGGGTGCCTGCTCCGGAGTGGCGGCTCGGTCAGGTGCCGGCTGACGGCGGGCAGGGCACCGCCCGCCCCCTCGGCGAGCGGGGCCGCCGCCAGGCGTGGGTACGTCGACACCGCCGGGCACCTCGCCGTCGTAGAGGCCGTACATCACCTCGTGGTGCCAGGTCTCCCGGTTCCGGTCAGGCCGCCCGCTCCATTCCTCCCGTCCGCTCCGACGCCAGGGCCCGGGCCGCGGCGCGCGCCTGCCTGCGGCGCTTGCGACGGCTGACGCGCGGTTCCTGGTCCGGCAGCCAGCCGAAGGCCAGGCAGCTGCCGACGGCGCCGAGGAGCAGGCCGATGAAGAAGCCGCCCAGGTTGGAGGTGAGCCAGCTGCCCAGAGAGAGCAGCATGCCGGTGATGGAGTAGAACAGCCGCTGGGAAGGGTTGAAGAGGATCAGCAGGCCCAGCAGCACCATGAGGGTCGGCAGCAGATAACCGGCCAGGCCCTGCATGCCGATGTGCAGTACGACCTTCAGCGAGGCCTTCTCGGTGAGCAGGATCTCGCCGCCGCCCAGGGCGAGCAGCAGCCCGCCCCAGAACGGCCGGCGGGCCCGCCATCCACGGAAGGCGAGCCTCGGTCCCCGGTGTGCGCGGTCCGGCGCGGCCATCAGCAACCCGAGTCGCTGAAGCGCAGCTTGAGCCCGGGCAGCCTGAACACCGCGGCCGTGGTCGCGTAGTTGACCTGCCGCAGATCGGCGATGTGCACGTGGTCGGCCTGCTGGCTGAAGACGCCGATCGGACCCTTCACGCCCGCCTTGTCCAGCGTGCTGGCGTCGTTGCCGATCTCGATCTTGTTGAACTCCGCGTCACCCGACAGCACGGTCGAGTCGGTGGTCAGGTCGGTCGCGGTGACCTTCTTCTTGCCGTTGCCCGCGGTGATCAGCAGGTTGGTACCGCCGAGGTCGACGCTCTGGCACAGCTTGGTGAGCGTGGCCTCCTTGATCGCGGAGGTGACGACGAGCACCTGCCCGCCGGTGTCCCCGGCGTTCGGGCTGCCCTCCGCCATGTTGTCGAGCGCGCCGAACTGCTCGAAGCCGGTGCCGTCCAGGTCCTGAGCGGTGACCGTGAACGGCATGCCGGAGATGGCGAACTGCACACCCAGCACTCCCTGGGCGGTGAGGACCGCGAGACCGGCGGCCGCGAGGGTGGCGGGAACCGCCATCATCGCGGCGCGGCGGGCCCTGACCCGCCCGCGTCTCGTTCCGCCGGCGCTGGTACCGGCGGTGTCGGCGGCTTCGGACGGGGTGGCGCTCCCCGAGTGCTCGGGGGTGTTGCCGGCGGACGGGATGTCCGGGGACGAGGCCATGTCTGCTCCCATGTGCATGAATCAATGCGGATTGGGCTTCAGGTGGCGCGGTGTCCTGGCGCGGACAGCGAATGCCGCGCACCTCTCCTCGCGACTCCCGGCGGGCGCAAGGGTTTTCTGGTTACGCGGCAGTAGCCTTCGGCGAAGTTACCGCCGGTTAGTTTGAAGGGTCAAGGGAGATGTGGAAAACCGGTGACGGACCCGCGCGTGCCGTCCCCGCATGCCACAACTCGCCCGCGATGCCTTGACGCTGACGGTTGATCAGGTCTACAACTTCCCCAGTTTCCACGGATCCGTGGCGCCGGATCCGGCAGGCGCGCCAGTCGCGTCCAGCGGCACTGCACCGGCCGCGTTCCCGGCCCTGTACGGCAACCGCTCCACCGCGCAGCGCGGCTCCGGCACGGGTCGCTTTCCCTCTTTTTCCGCCGTGCCGGCCGCTCCCTCGTCCGGCCCGGCCGGAGGTCTTACCCCGAGGCCTTCGGCCGGTGCCCGGTGTGCCGCCGTCGCGGATCCGCAGCGTACGGAGAAGGCGTCACGGCCCCGCGCCGGCGGCATCGCACGCACCGTCCGCCACCCCCCACCGCACCTCATCTGTCCCCCACCTCGGAAGAGAGGCACCCGCATGCGTACGCGCTCCCTCCTCGCCCTCGCCGCCACCGCCACCGCGCTCGGACTCGCGTGGGCCACCCCGGCGTCCGCGGCCGGTACGGTCCTGACCACCGGCAGCACGGGCGGCACCGCCGTCGCCGCCGGTGACACCCTCACCGCGCCCCTGGCCTCCGGCACGCCCGCCACGTTCTACTCCAGCGCGACCGGCACCAGTGGCGTCAAGTGCACCGCGTCCCAGTTCACCGCCAAGGTCACCAGCAACCCGGCCGCGCCCGGCACGGCCACCGAGTCCGTCACCGCGCACACCTTCGACAGCAACACCTGCACCAGCAACGTCACCGGTGTCCTCGGTGTCAACGGCATCACCATCAACAACCTGCCGTACTCGGCGACGATCACTTCGAGCGGCACCCTCACCGTCACGCCCCCGAGCGGCTCGGTCATCCAGGCCACGGTCCAGCTGCGCACTCTGCTGGGCACCGTGACCTGCGTGTACCAGGCGCCCGGTCTGACCGGCAAGGCCGACAACGCCGACAGCAGCATCACCTTCACCAACCAGCAGTTCACCAAGGTCTCCGGGTCGTCGCTGTGCTTCGCCAACGGCTACTTCACGGCCAAGTACGCGCCCGTCACCGACGCGGGTGTCCGGGTCTACGTGAACTGACCGGCCGAGCCGTCCGGTTCGCGTCGTAGCCGCGAGCCGGGAGCGGCGCCTGCGGCGAACCCGCCGTCGGCGCGGTCCGTGTGCACGCGGACCGCGCCGACGGCTTCGCCGTGTCCGGGAGAGAGCGACGGGGCGGGTCCGGGAGAGAGCGACGGGGCGCGTTCGGCTCTCCAGGGGCGCGAAGCATCGACCGGTTGTCCTGCTTCGCGCCTGCTCCGACGTGTCATTGAGAACCGGACGTCCGCCTCGTATCGTGACGATCAAAGCGTGCGGCGCCCGCTGCCGGGAGTCCGCCCGGCGCCTGTCGTGCCGCTGACACGTGTCATATCGCGTGCGTGCACCTCTGGACTCCCGATCCCGTGCGGTGAGTTATCGTATGCGGGGGACTGAAAACAAACCGCATGTCCTGTTCTTTTGAGGTGCGAGGAGGGGTCACGGGATGGCGAGGCAGTTACGCGCTGAACAGACCCGCGCAACCATCATCACGGCCGCCGCCGACCTGTTCGACCGGCACGGCTACGAATCCACCAGTCTGAGCGATATCGTCGCGCATGCGAAGGTCACCAAGGGCGCCCTGTACTTCCACTTCGCCGCCAAGGAGGACCTGGCCCAGGCGATACTGGAACTCCAGGCCAAGGCCGCGCGGCAGCTCGTGGCCGACATCGAGGGCCGCGGCTGCTCCTCGCTGGAAGCCCTGATGCGCACCACCTTCGGGATCGCCCGGCTCGCCGTGGAGGACCCCGTGCCGCGTGCCGGGCTCCGCCTCGCCACCGCCGACATCCCCGTACGGGCGCCGCTGCGGCATCCGTTCACGGAGTGGCTGGAGTTCGCGACCCGCAAGTTCAACGGAGCCGTCCGGGAGGCCGACCTGCACGGGGACCTGGACGTGGCAGTGGTCGCCCACTCCCTCGTCTGCTTCTTCGTCGGCACCCGGGTCGCCGGCCGTTCGCTCGAACCCGTCGGGCGGCTGCCGCGCAGGGTCGCCGAGATGTGGCACCTGGTGATCCGGGGCCTCGTCCCGGTGCACCGGCGTCCCCGCTACGTCACCCTCGCCACGCAGCTGGAACGGGAGGTCCGTGCCGCCTGACATCCGCGACACGGCGGCGGACACGTCCCGGGACCCCCGCCCGCACCCGTGATCGCCGGCACCGAGGTCGGCACCGACGGCCTGGTCCCCTGCCGGAGCCGGCCCGCCGACACGGGCCGGCCCGTCAGACGACCGTCACCGGCAGGGCCTTGACGCCGTTGACGAAGTTCGACACCAGCCGAGCGGCCGGTCCGGCGAGGACCGGCGGGACCGGCAGGACGCGCAGCACCTCCTCGTGAAGCAACCGCAGTTGCAGCCGGGCGAAGTGAGCGCCCAGGCAGACGTGCGGACCGTCCCCGAACGAGACGTGCGGATTGGGGGAGCGCGTCGGGTCGAGCCGGTCCGGGTCGGCGAACACGCGCTCGTCCCGGTTGGCCGCGGCATGGAACACCACCACCTTGTCGCCCGCCCGGATCCGGCGACCCGCCAGCTCGGTGTCGCGCACGGCCGTCCGGCGGAACGTCAGCACCGGCGGATGCCAGCGCAGCAACTCGTCGACGGCCGTCGGCAGACCGGCCCTTCCGGCGCGCAGGGCCGCGTACACCTCCGGACGCTCCGCCAGCGCCAGCAGGCCGCCCGGGGCCGCGGCGCGCACGGTGTCGTTGCCCGCCACGGTGAGCAGGAAGAAGAACATCTCCAGCTCCGCGCCGGCGAGTTCGGCGTCGTGCGCGAGCGTCGTCATGATGTCGTCGGCGGGATGCCGCCGCTTGTGCGCCGCGAGCCGCCCGGCGTAGTCGAACATGTCCCGCAGCATCGCCGGCGACCGCGGATTCACCGGCCTGCCCGCCCGGTCCCGCACCGGCGGACCGGCCTCGTCCGGGTCCTGGTAGCCGATGACCCGCCGCGTCCAGTCCAGCAGCAGCCCCCGGTCGCTCGCCGGGACACCCAGCAGATCCGCCAGGTTCAGCAGGGCGTACTCGTCGGTGACGGCGGCCACCAGGTCGACCGTGCCGTCCCCCTCCCGCGCCCGCGCGAGGGCTCCCGCGAGCAGCGCCCGCGCCCGCTCCCGGGCGACCGCCGCGAACCGCTCCACGCGTCCCGGCGTGAAGGCGCGGCTCACCAGCCTGCGCAGCCGCCCGTGCTCCGGCGGATCCTGGTTGAGCATCATCCGCCGGATGAACGGCAGATCCTCCGGATCGGGGTCGCGGATCTGGGTCGCGCCCGCGTGGGAGGAGTACGTCCCCGCGTCCTTCAGCACCCGGACGACGTCCGCGTGCCGGGTCACCGCCCAGAACCCGGGCCCGGCCGGCCAGTCCAGCACCTCCGGCTCCTCCTGCCAGGCCACCGGATGATGGTCGCGCAGCACGCGGTAGTCGTCGTAGGGCACGCCTTCGGCGTACCGGCGCGGATCGAAGACGTCCGGCACCGGCGGGCCCGTGCGCCCGCTCACGCCCGCCCGCCCCGGCCCGCGTCCCGCGCCCCGTCCTCCTGCTCCGCGCGCAGGAAGTCCTCCACGGTACGGACCAGTTCCAGCGGGGTCTCGTCCATGGCGTAGTGCCCGGCGCCGGGCAGGACCGCCAGCCGTGCGCGCGGATACCAGGACAGCCAGGTCCGCCGCATGACCTCCGGCGACAGCGCCGGGTCGAGCGCGCCGGCCACGGCGAGCGCGGGCACCTCGGCACCGGCGACCTCGGCGCTGAAGTCGTCGCCCGACCACGAGTCCAGCCAGGCCCCGAACGCCGTGGCGTCGCTGCGCTCCAGCGAGCGGGCGACCATCCGGTCCAGCCAGGCGGCGGGACGGCGGCCGCCGGTGGTGAAGTCGATGATCGCGCGCCGGTTCTCCGCCCGGTGCGCCGCCTGCGTGAACAGCGCCGCCTGCTCTCCGGCCAGCGGCAGGCCGGAGGCGGGCACGGGCGAGACTCCCACGATCCGGCGCAGCCGGTCCGGGGCCACCGCGAGCAGCCGCTGGGCCACCGCGCCGCCCATCGAGTGCCCGACCACCGAGAACCGCCGCCAGCCGAGCCGGTCCGCCAGCGCCACCAGGTCCGCGGCGGCCCCGGCGGTCGTGTACGGGCCCGGGGCGTCCCGGGCCTCGCCGTAGCCGCGCAGGTCCACCAGCGCGTAGGTGAACGACGTACGGTCCAGGTCCGGCAGCACGGGCGCGTACGCGGACCGGTCGGCGAACCAGCCGTGTACGGCGAACACCTTGTGGGCGCCGTCGCCGCGCACCTCATGGGGCAGCACGAAGGAGGTCATGCGCCTACCGTGGCCCCCGCCCGCGGGCACGGCAAGGCAGCCAACGCCACAACCCCCCGCCGGCGTTGCCGGTTTCCCGGAGGGTTCACGCGATGGTGTGATCATGTGCCTTGGAGTGGATGGGGGTTCGGGGGCGCGGGTAGGGCCCCGGCCATGACGCAGCCGTTCGAACTCCCGCACTTCTACATGCCGTACCCCGCGCGGCTCAACCCGCACCTGGACGAGGCCCGCGCCCACTCCACCGGGTGGGCGCGCGAGATGGGCATGCTGGAGGGCTCCGGGATCTGGGACCAGGCCGACCTGGAGGCACACGACTACGGACTCCTGTGCGCCTACACCCACCCCGACTGCGACGGACCCGCCCTGTCGCTGATCACCGACTGGTACGTGTGGGTGTTCTTCTTCGACGACCACTTCCTCGACATGTTCAAGCGCACCCAGGACCGCGCCGCCGGCAAGGCGCACCTGGACCGCCTGCCGCTGTTCATGCCGCTCGACCCCGGCACGCCCGTGCCCGAGCCGGAGAACCCGGTGGAGGCGGGCCTGAAGGACCTGTGGGCGCGCACCGTGCCGGCGATGTCCGTGGACTGGCGGCGCCGCTTCTCGGTGGCCACCGAACACCTGCTCAACGAGTCCATGTGGGAGCTGTCCAACATCAACGAGGGACGGATCGCCAACCCCGTCGAGTACATCGAGATGCGCCGCAAGGTGGGCGGCGCCCCCTGGTCCGCCGGGCTGGTGGAGTACGCGACCGCCGAGGTGCCCGCCGCCGTCGCCGGCACCCGCCCGCTGCGCGTCCTCATGGAGACGTTCTCCGACGCCGTCCACCTGCGCAACGACCTGTTCTCCTACCAGCGCGAGGTCGAGGAGGAGGGCGAGAACAGCAACGGCGTCCTGGTCCTGGAGACGTTCTTCGGCTGCACCACCCAGGAAGCCGCCGACACCGTCAACGACGTGCTCACCTCCCGGCTGCATCAGTTCGAGCACACCGCGCTCACCGAAGTCCCCGCCGTCGCCGTGGAGAAGGGCCTCACCCCCGGCGAGGCCGTCGCCGTCGCCGCCTACACCAAGGGCCTCCAGGACTGGCAGTCCGGCGGCCACGAATGGCACCTGCGCTCCAGCCGCTACATGAACAAGGGCGCGCGGTCCCGTTCGCCGTGGCAGACGCCGAGCGGCCCCGGCACCTCGGCCGCCGACATCGGCGCGCTCCTCGCCCCGGCCGCGCGCAACCGCCTGCGTGCCTACACGCACGTGCCCTTCCAGAAGGTCGGCCCGTCCCGCATCCCCGACCTGTACATGCCCTACGAACTCCAGCTCAGCCCCCACCTGGACCAGGCCCGCGGCCACCTCGTCGACTGGTGCCGGCGCATGGGCGTCCTGCGGGAGGGAGTCTGGGACGAGGACAAGCTCGCCGCCTACGACCTCGCGCTGTGCTCGGCCGGCCTGGACCCGGACGCCACTCCCGAGGCCCTCGATCTCAGCGCCCACTGGCTCGCCTGGGGGACCTACGGCGACGACTACTACCCGCTGGTGTACGGCCACCGCAGGGACCTGGCCGCGGCCCGCCTGACCACGGCCCGGCTCTCGCAGTGCATGCCGGTCGAGGGCGAACCGCCCGTCGTCCCCGGCAACGCCATGGAACGCGCCCTGATCGACCTGTGGACGCGCACCACGGCCGCCATGACCACCGACCAGCGCCGCACCCTGAAGACGGCCGTGGACGCGATGACCGAGAGCTGGGTCTGGGAGCTGTCCAACCAGCTCCAGAACCGCGTCCCGGACCCGGTCGACTACCTGGAGATGCGGCGCGCCACCTTCGGCTCGGACCTCACCCTGAGCCTGTGCCGGATGGGACAAGGCCCCGCCGTCCCGGCCGAGGTGTACGCCAGCGGTCCGGTGCGCTCCCTGGAGAACGCCGCCATCGACTACGCCTGCCTCCTCAACGACGTCTTCTCCTACCAGAAGGAGATCGAGTACGAGGGCGAGATCCACAACGCCGTCCTGGTCGTCCAGAACTTCTTCGGCGTGGACTACCCGCCCGCGCTGAGCGTCGTCCACGACCTGATGACCCAGCGCATGCGGCAGTTCGAGCACGTCATCGCCCACGAACTGCCCATCCTCTACGACGACCTGGCGCTGTCGGAGGAGGCCAGGACCGCCATGGCCGCCTATGTGCTGGATCTGCAGAACTGGCTGGCCGGCATCCTGAACTGGCACCGCTCCGTCGACCGCTACAAGGCCGAGTGGCTGGGCCGCCGCACCCACGGCTTCCTCCCCGACCGCCCGCCCGCCGTTCCGGCCCTGTCGCTCGGCTGAGGGTCGTCAGCCAGCTCCCGCTCCGGCCGGAACGGCGAGGCCGGGAGGAATGGATGAGGCCGAGCGTGCCGAGGAGGCGGCCGGTGTCGGCTCGTCGGCCAGGGATACCCTCCGCCACCCTCCGGCCAATCTCATCCTTTCGTGTCTCGTCATGGGCCGCCCGTCCGGGTAGATCACCAGCCGGAGGCGAGCGAACCATGGAACAGACCGCTTTGCGGCCCAAGCCGATCCCCGGTCAGCACCGGCAGGACGAGGGCACCCCGGGCCCCGCCCGCCGCCCGCACGCCGCGCCCCGGCGCGCACGGCGGCTGCGGACCCTGCTGCTCGGCGCGGGCGCCGGCACCGTACTGCTGCTCTGCGGCGTCGGCATCGGCATGGCCGGTGCCACGATGACCGGCGTCGGCGGGCTCGCCGGGCCGGCCCGCCCGGCCCCGCCGCCCGGCCCCGCGCCCCACGCCGCCCCGGACCCCGCTCCGCCCGGCGCGACCCTCGGCGTGGAGGTGGTCGACGACGAGAAGGCGGGCGCGCTGGTGGTGGCCGTCCATGTGCCCGGCCCCGGCTACACGGCCGGCCTGGTCCGCGGGGACGTCGTGCTCCAGCTCGGCGCGGCCCGCGTCGACACCGCCGCCGGCCTCGCCCGCGCCGTCGCCCGCTCCCGTTCCGGAACGGCCCTGCCGCTCACCGTGCGCCACCACAGCGGTGCCCACCAGCGGCTGACGGTGACCCCCGGGCTGGTCACCTGACGCCTCCGGAACCGCTGGTCACCGTCCGTCCCACGCGTCATCATGGGTCCATGCCCAGCCGCTTCGCCGCGTACCTCCGCACGTCCGTTCCGGCGATCGGCTCGCGTGGGCCCGGCCGGGCGGGCAGGATGCTGCCCGAGACGTCAGCGCACCCTTTCCCACGCAGCGCCCGGAGGCCCGGATGACCGGTACCACGCCCTTCACCGCCGCCGACTACCGGGCCCGCATGGAGCGCGCCGTGCGCTCCGCGGCCGACGCCGGCCTCGCCGGGCTGCTCGTGGCCCCGGGCCCGGACCTGGTGTGGCTCACCGGCTACGCGCCCACCGCCGTCACCGAACGGCTGACCGTCCTCGTCCTCGCCCCCGGCCGCGACCCCGTCCTCGTCGTGCCCACCCTGGAGGCCCCGGACGCCGAGCAGGCCCCCGGCGCTCCCGCGCTGACGCTGCGCGACTGGACCGACGGCGCGGACCCCTACGCCGTCACCGCCGCCCTCCTCGACGACCGCGGCCGGTTCGGCATCAGCGACAATGCCTGGTCGATGCACCTGCTGGGCCTCCAGCGGACCCTGCCCGGCACCTCCTACGCCGCCCTCACCGACGCCCTGCCCATGCTGCGCGCGGTGAAGGACCAGGCCGAACTGGACCTCCTGGCGGCCGCCGGAGCCGCCGCCGACCAGGCGTTCGAGGAGATCCGGAAGCTGCCCTTCGCCGGCCGCCGCGAGTCCGACGTCGGCCGGGACCTCGCCGGCCTGCTGCGCCGCTTCGGCCACGAACAGGTCGACTTCACCATCGTCGGCTCCGGCCCCAACGGCGCCAACCCGCACCACGAGGTCGGCGACCGGGTCATCCGGCCCGGTGACATGGTCGTCCTCGACTTCGGCGGCCTGAAGGACGGCTACGGCTCCGACACCACCCGCACCGTCCACGTCGGCGAACCCACCGAGGAGGAGCGCCGGGTGCACGACGTGGTGCGCGCCGCCCAGGAGGCCGGCTACCAGGCCGTACGTCCCGGCGCCGCCTGCCAGGACGTCGACCGCGCCGCCCGCGCGGTGATCACCGACGCCGGGTACGGCGCGTACTTCATCCACCGCACCGGCCACGGCATCGGCGTCACCACGCACGAACCGCCGTACATGATCGAGGGCGAGGAGCGGCCCCTCGTGCCCGGCATGTGCTTCTCCGTGGAGCCCGGGATCTACCTGCCCGGCCGCTTCGGGGTGCGCATCGAGGACATCGTCACGGTCACCGAGGACGGCGGCCGGCGCCTGAACAACACCACCCGCGAGATGGTCACCGTGGACTGAGGACGCCCGTGAGATCCCGCCCCGACGACACCCGAACGGCGACGCCCGCACCCATGACCCAGGCACCGACACCCACCGCGGACACCGTCCGCCGACTGGTCCGTTCGCTGCTCAAGGAGGGCCGCGACGGCACCGGAGGGCCCGACGTGCGGCCCGTGACGGAGGAGGGCGAGCACACCTGGTGGATCGGCGCCCGCCATGTGCTGCGCCTCGCCCCCGACCGCGAGGCGTCCGCACTCCGCCGCCGGGAGCTGCGGCTGCGCGACCTGGTCCGCCCGCAGGTGCCGGTCGCCGTCCCGGTCAGCGTCGCGCACGGCGACTGGGCACCCGGCCTCGCCTACACCCTCGACACCCGGGTGCCCGGCGGCACGGCCGACGAACACGACGTCTCCGCCGTCGGCGAGGCCGACCTCGCCGGGCTGCTCACCGGGCTGCGCGCGGTGCCCGGACGCCAGGCCGAGGCGCTCGGCGTGCCCCGCACCGCGCCGCGCTCGCTGGAGGCGCTGCGCCGGATGGCCGTGCACGCGGCCGAACGGCTCACGGCCGCCGACGAGTTCGACTCCGCCCGGCTGCACCAGTTCTCCCCGGCCAACGCGGCCCAGCTCAGCGCGCAGTCCGGTGCGGCCGTCCTCACCCACCACGGGCTGACCGGCGCGCACGTGGTGGTCAGCGCCGACGGCCGGGTGCGGGGCGTCCTGGACTGGACGCGGGCGGCCCTCGGCGACCCCGCCGAGGACATCGCCGGGCTCGCCCTCGCCGTCGGCTCCCCGGCGGCCGTCCGCGCCGCCACCCTCGCCGGCTACGGCGCCCGCCCCTGCCTGCGCGGCCTGTGGCTGGCCCGCTGCGACACCGTCGTCCGGCTCGCCGACCACCTGGAGGGCCGCACGGGCGGCTCCCTGCCCCTGCTGCGGACCCAGCTGCGCCGCGCCTGGGAACCGATCCTGCTGGAGCGGGTCACCGACCTCCCGGAGGACGAGCCGGAGCCGTGAGGGAGCCGCCGGGGCCTCAGGGCCCGGTCAGCACCACGCAGGACTCGCCGGGCACGTGCAGCAGTCCGTCCGGGCCCGGCGCCGGCACCGGCTCCCAGGCTGCCAGGACCTCCACCCGGCCGGTGCCCAGCGGGATCGCCGCGCTCTCCTTGCCGAGGTTCACCGCCACCCGTACGTCGCCGCGCCGGAAGGCCAGCCAGCGGGCCTGCCCGTCGTACGCCACCTGCGTGGCGGCGAGGTCGGGGTCGGTGAGGTCGCTCTGGGCGCGGCGCAGCGCGATCAGCCGCCGGTACCAGTCCAGCACGCGCGCGTGCGGCTCGCGTCCGGGCTCCGACCAGTCCAGGCAGGACCGCTCCCGGGTCGCCGGGTCCTGCGGGTCCGGTACGTCCTCCTCGGCCCAGCCGTGCGCCGCGAACTCCCGCCGCCTGCCCCGTCGTACCGCCTCGGCCAGCTCCGGGTCGGTGTGGTCGGTGAAGTACTGCCAGGGCGTGCCCGCCGCCCACTCCTCGCCCATGAACAGCATCGGCGTGAACGGCGCGGTCAGCGTCAGCGTGGCCGCGCAGGCCAGCAGGCCGGGGGAGAGCAGCGCGGCGAGCCGGTCGCCCTGGGCGCGGTTGCCGATCTGGTCGTGGGTCTGGCTGTAGCCGAGCAGCCGGTGCCCGGCCGTCCGCGCGCGGTCCAGCGGACGGCCGTGGTGCCGGCCCCGGAACGACGAGTACGTGCCGTCGTGGAAATAGCCGCGGGTGAGCGTCTTGGCGAGCGCGGCGAACGGCTCCCGCGCGAAGTCGGCGTAATAGCCCTGCGCCTCGCCGGTCAGCGCGACGTGCAGGGCGTGGTGGAAGTCGTCGTTCCACTGCGCCTGCAGCCCGAGGCCGTGCTCGGCGCGCGGGGTGATGAACCGCGGGTTGTTCATGTCCGACTCGGCGATCAGGAACAGCGGCCTGCCCACCTCCTCGGCCAGGCCGTCCACGGCCGCCGACAGCTCCTCCAGGAAGTGGCGGGCGCGCGTGTCGTACAGCGCGTGCACCGCGTCCAGCCGGAGCCCGTCGATCCGGTAGTCCCGCAGCCACGCCAGCGCGCTGCCGACGAGGAACGCCCGCACCTCGTCCGAGCCCGGCGCGTCGAGGTTCACCGCCGCGCCCCACGGAGTGGAGTGCGTGTCCGTGAAGTACGGCCCGAACCGCGGCAGATGGTTGCCCGACGGGCCCAGGTGGTTGTGGACGACGTCCAGGACGACGCCCAGCCCGAGCCCGTGCGCCCGGTCCACGAACCGCTTCAGCGCCTCCGGCCCGCCGTACGGCTCGTGCACCGCCCACAGCGACACCCCGTCGTAGCCCCAGCCGTGCCGTCCCGGGAGGGGACACACCGGCATCAACTCCACGTGGGTGACGCCCAGTTCCACCAGGTGCTCGAGCCGGTCCGCGGCGGCGTCCAGAGTGCCCTCGCGGGTGTACGTGCCCACGTGCAGCTCGTACAGCACCGCGCCGGGCAGCCCGCGCCCCGCCCACCGCGCGCGCCACTCGTGGCGCCCGTGGTCCACGACCGCGCTCAGCCCGTCCGGGCCGTCCGGCTGGCGGCGCGAGCGCGGGTCGGGCAGCACCGGACCCTCGTCCAGCGCGAACCCGTACCGCGCGCCGTCCGCCGCCTCCGCCTCACCCGTCCACCACCCCTCGCGCCCGGGATCGCGCGCCAGCGCGCGCGTGGCGCCCTCGCACTGGAGCGTCACTCGGTCTGCCTGCGGTGCCCACACCTCGAACTGCACGGACGGTTCCCCTTCGTCTGCTCACCGTGATGTCCCGCGCCCCCATCGTGCCGTCCCGGACGATCATTCCGCTCGCCAATTCGCCCACGGCGCCCCGGTGTCGCGGAAGTACCGTCCCGGCGGCACCGATTCCGCGTTTTCTGGACACCCGGGGTTCACTGTCCGACAATCGCGAGCGTGACGTCGTCCTTCGAGTTCTCCACCTACCCCGCGCGCCTGTCCGACGCGGAGCGCGACAAGGCGCTGCGGGTGCTGCGCGACGGCGTCGCCCTCGGCCGGCTCTCGCACGACACGTTCGTCCGCCGCATGGAACTGGCGCTCGCCGCGCGCCGCTCCGACGAACTCGCCGTCCTCGTCGCCGACCTGCCCCAGGAGAACCGGTTCTCCCGCGCGGTCCTCGGCACCGTCGAGGCCGTCTCCGGATTCACCGTACGGCTGCGCCGCGCCTGGCAGGCCGAGCGGCTGCCCAAGCTGCTGCTGCCGCACCCGGAGCACACCCACCCGCTGCGCATCGGCCGCGACCCCGCCAACGGGCTGCGTCTGAACCACGAGACGGTCTCCCGGGTGCACGCCGAACTCCGCCGCCAGGGCGGTCTGTGGGTGCTCAGGGACCTCGGCTCCACCAACGGCACGACCGTCAACGGCCGCCGGGTGACCGGCGCCGTCGTGGTCCGCGAGGGCGACCAGGTCGCCTTCGGCAGGATGGCGTTCCGGCTCTCGGTGAGCTAGGACACCGGCCGAACCTGTTCGAACTGGCGGTCGGGAGAGGCGCTTTGCCGTCCCGATCGGGTGAGCGGGCCTCGGGAAGGCGGGCCGTCGTGCCGATGCAACCGGTATGACTCACCTCACCAGAGCGAAGGCGGCGGCCGCGGCCCTGCTGGCCGTCGCGGCACTCCTCACCGCGGGACCGGCCCGGGCGGCCACCCGCGAAGCCCGCGCGGACACCTGGCTCTACCTGACGGTCACCAAGGGCAACGCCCGCGCCGGCATCCCCCGTGGCGCGCTGCTGCGCTGCGACCCGCCCCGGTGGCACGCGCGCGCGGCCGAGGCGTGCGCCGAACTCGCCGACGTGGGCGGTGACATCGGGCGCATCCCGGCCGAGAACGTCTTCTGCCCGATGATCTACGCCCCGGTGACCACCCGGGCGCTCGGCCGGTGGAACGGCAAGGCGGTCGACTTCCGGGAGACGTACACCAGCGCCTGCGTGATGCGGGCGCGCACCCGGCACGTCTTCGCCCTCGACGGCTGACGGCTGACGCTTGATGCCCGGCGGCGGGTCGCAGGCGGGCGGTGGATGGTGGCCGAGCGGTGGGCCGCGGCCGGGCGGCGGACGGCGTACGGGGTCGTGACCGGGCCGGCGGCCGGTGGTGCGGGCGGGCCGCACCGGCTCACGCCACCCGCTCCCGGGCCTGCCGCGCCGCCACCAGCACCGTCCGGGACTGGTGCTCCACCTGATGCTCCAACGGCACCCAGCGGGCCCGGAACCGCTGCGCGAAGGCGTCGCACCAGGCGGCCACGAGCCGCTCCAGGCGCGGCGCCGCCCGGTCGTCCGCCTCCCGCAGCACCCGCAGCAGCATCGCCGCGGCCCGCAGCGGCAGCCGCCGCCCGAAGGCGTCCACGCTGCCGACGTACGCCATCGTGGTGCCCGCCGGGGAGGTGTGCGCCCAGTCCTCGGCCAGGCCCGGGATCAGCTCCAGCGCCCACCGCGCGGCCCGCAGCAGCGGTCCGTCCACGCCCTCCAGCCGGGGCAGCGCCTCGGCGAGGACCCGCTCCACCTGCCGCGCGTCCCGCAGCAGCCGGGCGGCCAGGCCGCGCAGGGCCGCGGCGGGCTCCGGGTGCGGGGCCGGGTCGTCCACCAGGTCGCTGGCCCACATCGGCACCTCCACCACCGCCGTCAGACCGCCGTACCGGTGCGCGTGGTACCAGGTGCTGTGCCGGGCGTCGTCCGGCATGCTCGGATAGGGGACGCCCGTATCCGGGCCGGGCATCACATGCACCCCGGGACCGGAGGCCGGCCAGCCCGCCGCGTCCGAGGCCCCCGTCTCCACCGGGATGCGCAGCTCCGCCGCGGACTTGGCGAACGGCTCGGCGAGACCCGGCACCTCCCGGGTCAGCTGCACCCAGCTGCCGCCCAGATCGGTGCCGTGCAGGGTCACCTGGAGGTAGGGCCGCAGCTCGTCTATCACCCGCGTCAGCGTGAGGGTCTCCGGTGGCAGCCGGTCCGGAGGCAGCACCGACGGCGACCACTCCGGCTGCTCAGCGCCCGTCGGCCGGTAGAAGCCGAGGTGGTAGTCGAGCAGGCTGCGCGGCGCCGGGGTCACGTGCAGACTCGCGCCGTCGGGGTCCGCGCACAGCAGGAAGTGCCAGGACGTGTCCGTCCTCAACTCACGGTCGTACAGCACGCGTTCGGCTAGCACCAGCAGGGTGGAACCGCCCGTCGGCTCGTTCGCGTGGGCACCGGCGACGACCAGCACCGCGCGGCGGGCGTGTCCCACCGACAGCAGGTGCAGGGGTCTTCCCGCGCGCGAGAGACCCACCTGGCGCAAGGCGCACAGCCCGGGTTCCCGGGCCGCCAGCACCTGGGCGCGGGCGAGCATTTCGGGAACGCTGGGATAGCGCAGCTCCGGCAGAGGACTCACCCCCGACTGGTCCGCCCGGCTTCGCCCTCCCAGTCCCGCACGCGGCGGGGGAACTGTCAAGCGGTCGGCGGGGGAGGGCCCCGGGAGCGCGCGGGGGCGCGGAACCGGCGGGACCCGCTCCACTGTGTGCCACGAGCGCACCACCGGTACGACAGACACCCCCGAACGCGCGAGAGATACGGCCGGCGCCTTCGGAGGCCACCGCCACGGCGCGGCATCCGCGAGCGCGTGTCCGCGGGCCTTCTCAGTCCTCCGGGACGCGTTCCAGCAGGGCCACCGGGAGCCGGTCCAGCAGGTCCGCCACGCGCGCGTGGCCGGTGAACTCCCGGCCCGGCACGAGCACGTCGGCCCAGCGGCCGGGCGGCAGCGGCAGCAGCGTCTCCCGCCAGCCGCCCGCCTCCGCGAGCCGCAGCGACAGCCGGGTCACCGCCGTGACCACCTCACCCGAGCGCGCGAACGCCAGACAGTGGTCGGCCGCCGGGCCCTCGGCGGTCAGCGGGTCGTACGAGGCGTCCGCGCCGAACGCGTGCGGGCGCCGGGCGCGCAGCCGCAGCGCCGCCGCGGTCAGCGCGCCCTTCTCACCGGCCGCCTCCGGAGGAAACGCCGCCGGCCGCCGGTTGTCCGGGTCCACCAGCGCCCGGTACTCGCCCTCCGTGCCCTGGTACACGTCGGGCACGCCCGGCATCGTCAGGTGCACCAGCGCGGTGCCGAGGACATTGGCCCGCACATGCGGCTCCAGCGCCTTGCGGAACGCGGCCACCCGCTCGCCGGGCGGACCGCACGGCCCCGCGGTGACGAAGGCCGCCACCGCGTCCTCGTACGGCGGTTCCCGCTCGGTCCAGCTGGTGTACATGCCCGCCTCGCGCGCGTGCTTCAGCAGCGCCCGCTGCACGCGGTCCTCCTCGGCCGGGCCCAGCCCGAACACCGTCTGCCAGGCCGCCCAGGCCAGCTGTCCGTCCGGCGCGCCCTCCTCGGCGAGGCTGACCTCGGCGAGCAGCGCCGCCCAGCGGTCCGGGCACTCGGTGAGCACGGCCAGCGCGGCGCGCACGTCCGCGCTGCGCTTGGTGTCGTGGGTGGTGACGACCGTGCCGGTGAGCGGCCGGTCGCGCTGCACGCGCGCGCAGTACGCGTGGAACTCCTCCGGCGCCACGCCCGGGCTGCCCGGGTCGCCGCCCACCTCGGTCGCCGACAGCAGCGGCACGTACCGGTAGAAGGCCGTGTCCTCCACCGACTTGGCGCGCAGCGCCGACGCGGTCTGGGCGAACCGGGTACGGAACTCCACCCGGTCGGCGTGGTCCGGTGCCGCCGGGTCGGGCGGCTCGACCAGCAGCCGGCGCACCACGGAGACGGCCTCGGCCTCCTCCGGCACCACGAACGCCAGCCGGGCCTCCTCGGCGGCCTCCTCGGTGATCACGGCGGAGGCGTCGGCGGAGGCGTACGGCCGGTAGACCCGCATCCGGACCAGCAGCTCCTCCACGGCCGTCCGCAGTGCCCAGGGAGCGCGGTCGCGCAGCGAGAGGTCGGGCGAGGCGGCGCACAGCCGGGCGGCCACCCGGGTGAGCCGGTCCGTCTCCGTGGCCAGTTCGTGGGTGAGCACCTTGTACGCGGCACGCCGGACCGTGGCCTCCCAGTTGCCGCCGCGGTCCGTCTGCGGCGCCGCGTAGGCCCGGTAGCGCCCCAGCAGTTCGTACGCGCCGGTGCGGTCCGTGAACAGGCCGTCGACGTGCCGCAGGGAGTCGTAGCCCGTGGTGCCCGCTACGGGCCAGGAGGCCGGCAGCCGCTCGCCGTCGGCCAGGATCTTCTCCACGACCGTCCAGCGCCCGCCGGTCGCCTCGTGCAGGCGCGCGAGATAGCCGTCGGGGTCGGCGAGGCCGTCGGGGTGGTCGATCCGCAGCCCGTCGAACACGCCTTCGTCCAGCAGCCGCAGGATCGTGGCGTGGGTGGCGTCGAACACCTCCGGGTCCTCCACCCGCAGCCCGATCAGCTCCGAGATGCTGAAGAACCGCCGGTAGTTCAGCTCGGTGCGGGCCAGCCGCCACCACACCGGGCGGTACCACTGCGCGTCCAGCAGCTCGGGCAACGGCAGCCGCTCGGTGCCGGGGCGGAGCGGGAAGGCGTGGTCGTGGTAGCGCAGCACGTCGCCGTCCACCCGCAGCCGCTCCAGCTCCGAGCCGACCGGGCCGCCGAGCACCGGCAGCAGCACCCGGCCGCCCTGTGCCTCCCAGTCGATGTCGAACCAGCGCGCGTACGGCGAACCCGGCCCGTCGCGCAGCACCTCCCACAGGGCGCGGTTGTACCGGGGCACCATCGCCATGTGGTTGGGCACGATGTCCACCACCAGGCCGAGACCGTGCTCCCGCGCGGTGCGGGCGAGCGCGCGCAGGCCCTCCTCGCCGCCCAGTTCCTCGCGCACGCGCGTGTGGTCCACCACGTCGTAGCCGTGCACGGAGCCGGGGACGGCCTCCAGGACCGGGGACAGATGCAGGTGCGAGACGCCGAGCGACGCCAGGTACGGTACGGCCGCTTCGGCGGCGGCGAACGGGAACGCGGGCTGGAGCTGCAGTCGGTAGGTGGCCGTGGGCACCCCCGGTCCGGGTCGCGCAGAAGTCATGGAAACCTACGTACCCCGCTCGCCGCCTTTCGTGTCATCGGCCGGTGCCCGGATCACGCCCGCGTGTCCGGAATCGAGCGATGGGGACTACGGGGAAGCGGGGCGGAGCCGCGCGGGGGACGCCTATCGGCGAGTGATCGGGCTGACGGGGCCGCTGCTGCCCTGCGTGTCGTTCCTGGGGCGGCTGCCCACGGCCACCATCCAGTTCGGCAGCGTGCTGCTCGTCGCCCGCACGGACGGTTCGCTCGCCACGGCCGGTCTGACCGGGGGCGCGCTCGGGCTCGGCCAGGTGGTCTGCGGGCCGCTGGTGGGACGGCTCGCGGACCGGCACGGCCAGCGGACGGTGGTGCGCGCGTTCTCGCTCGCCAACGCCGTCGCCGTGGCCGCGCTCGTCGCCGGCGCGCTCGCGGGCCTGCCGGCGGCCGCGCTGGCCCCGCTGGGAGCCGCGGCGGGTGCCACCGTGCCGCTCGTCGGCCCGCTGGCCCGCGCCCGCCTGGTCGCCCTCGCCCGCCGCTCGGGCGCCTCGGAGGCGACGGTCGGTGCCGCGCTGTCCTTCGAGAGCACCCTGGACGAACTCTCGTTCGTCCTCGGCCCGGCCCTCGTCGGCCTGGCCGCGGTCCTCGCCCATCCGGCCCGCGCGATGGCCGCCGCGGCGGCCCTGGTGGCCACGTGCGGCACCGCTTTCGCCGTCCACCCGACCGCCCGCGCGACGGCTCCCGCCCACCGGCCCCCCGGCCGGCCCGTGGCCCCCGCCGACGAGCGCTTGGCCCCCGACGCGCCCGCACGGGTCCCCGATCCGCCGGACGCGTCCGCGCACGCGCGCGTGCGGGCCGTCCGGGCCGGAGGCGCCGGGCCGTTCCGCCCATGCGCGCACCCGTAGAGGCCGGCGCGTCCGACGCACCCCCGCCCGCGCCCGGAAACCCGGGCGCGCTCCGGGTCCGCCCCCCGATGCCCCGCTGCGTGCCCGGTCTGCCGGCCGCGCCGGCGCTTCAAGGGGCGATGTCCGGGGCCTGTCAGGCGGGGATCACGGCGTTCACCGGGCGGCTCGGGCAGGCGGACCAGGCGGGGCTGGTGTACGCCGCCATGGGCGTGATGAGCGCGGCGGCGGGCCTCTCCATGGCCGCCGTACCGGAGCGCGTCGCGGCCGGGACGCGCTGGCGGCTGGCGACCGGCGCCGCGCTCGCGCTGTCCCTGCCGATGCTCGCCACGCGGGACCTGTTCGGCCTGTACGCCGTCGTCACCGTCCTCGGCGTCGCCTACGCCCCCCACCTGATCACCGTCTTCGGCCTGCTGGAACGCGCGGTTCCGCCGTCCCGGCTGGCCGAGACGATGGGCGTGGCCACCAGCGCCCTCGTCGGCGGCCAGGCCCTGGCGGTCGCCGTCACCGGACGCCTCGCGGAGTCCCACGGCCCGGCGGCGGCCTTCGCCGCCGCGAGCACGGCGGCCGGACTCGCCCTCGTCCTCGCCCTGGCGGTGCGCCCGACGACGTACGCCGGCGAGCCCGGGAACGCGCCGCACGCGCGCGTGGCGGACACGCGGCCCCGCCAGGGCCTGTCCGACAATTCCCGTCCGCCGCGCTTCGGGCGACGACGCTGATCGTCAGACGGGCCTTTGGAGGCCGCGTGCTCACTCCGCCGGGCGCCGCAGCACCGTCAGGCTGCGGTCGGGCAGCGTGACGCGGTCGCCGGCCGCGACCTTGTCGCCCGTGCCCGGCTCCACCCCCTCCGGGCGGGCCGTGTCCACCACCACCTGCCACTGCCGGCCGTGGTCGACCGGCACCACGAAGTCCAGCGGCTCGGGCGAGGCGTTGAACATCAGCAGGAAGGAGTCGTCGGTGATGCGCTCCCCGCGCGGCCCGGGCTCGGAGATGGCGTTGCCGTTCAGGAACACCGTCAGCGCCGACGCCTGCGCCGAGTCCCAGTCCCGCTGGGTCATCTCGGCGCCCTCGGGGGTGAACCAGGCGATGTCGGACAGCTCGTCGTAGGTGCCCTCCACGGGACGGCCGTGGAAGAAGCGGCGCCGTCGCAGGACCGGATGGTCACGGCGCAGCCACACCATCGCGCGCGTGAACTCCAGCAGCTCACCGCCCTCCTCCGGCCAGTCGATCCACGACAGCTCGTTGTCCTGGCAGTAGGCGTTGTTGTTGCCGCGCTGGGTGCGCGCGAACTCGTCCCCGTGGCTGATCATCGGCACGCCCTGGGACAGCATCAGCGTGGCGATGAAGTTCCGCATCTGCCGGGCGCGCAGCCCGAGCACCTCCGGGTCGTCGGTGTCGCCCTCCGTTCCGCAGTTCCAGGACCGGTTGTGGCTCTCGCCGTCCCGGTTGTCCTCGCCGTTGGCGTCGTTGTGCTTGTCGTTGTAGGCCACCAGGTCGTGCAGCGTGAAACCGTCGTGGCAGGTGACGAAGTTGATGGACGCCAGCGGACGGCGGCCGTCGTCCTGGTAGAGGTCGGAGGAGCCGGTCAGCCGGGAGGCGAACTCGGCCAGCGCGCGCGACTCGCCCCGCCACAGGTCCCGGACCGTGTCCCGGTACTTGCCGTTCCACTCGGTCCACAGCGGCGGGAAGTTGCCCACCTGGTAGCCGCCCTCGCCCACGTCCCACGGCTCGGCGATCAGCTTCACCTGGGAGACCACCGGGTCCTGCTGCACCAGGTCGAAGAACGACGACAGCCGGTCCACCTCGTGGAACTGGCGGGCCAGGGTGGCCGCCAGGTCGAAGCGGAAGCCGTCGACGTGCATCTCGGTGACCCAGTACCGCAGCGAGTCCATGATCATCTGGAGCACGTGCGGGGACCGCATCAGCAGCGAGTTGCCGGTGCCCGTGGTGTCCATGTAGTAGCGCGGATCGTCGGTGAGCCGGTAGTACGACGGGTTGTCGATGCCCTTGAAGGACAGCGTCGGGCCCAGGTGGTTGCCTTCGGCGGTGTGGTTGTAGACCACGTCCAGGATGACCTCGATCCCGGCCTCGTGCAGCGCCCGGACCGCCGACTTGAACTCCAGCACCTGCTGGCCGCGGTCGCCCCAGGACGCGTACGCGTTGTGCGGCGCGAAGAAGCCGATGGTGTTGTAGCCCCAGTAGTTGTTCAGGCCCGTGTCGACCAGCCGGTGGTCGTTCACGAACTGGTGCACGGGCATCAGTTCGAGCGCCGTCACCCCGAGCTTGGTCAGGTGTTCGATGACCGCCGGGTGGGCGAGGCCCGCGTAGGTGCCGCGCAGCTCCTCCGGCAGCCCCGGATGGCGCATGGTCAGGCCCTTGACGTGGGCCTCGTAGATCACCGTGTGGTGGTACTCGGTGCGCGGCGGGCGGTCGTCGCCCCAGTCGAAGTACGGGTTGATCACCACCGACGTCATGGTGTGCGGCGCCGAGTCCAGGTCGTTGCGCCGCTCCGGCGCCCCGAAGTGGTAGCCGTACACCTCCTCGCCCCACCGGATCGACCCGCTGACCGCCTTCGCGTACGGGTCGAGCAGCAGCTTCGCCGGGTTGCAGCGCAGCCCGCGCCCGGGGTCGTACGGGCCGTGCACCCGGAACCCGTACCGCTGCCCCGGCATCACGCCCGGCAGGTACGCGTGCCGCACGAACGCGTCGCTCTCGCGCAGTTCCACCGCCGTCTCCGAGCCGTCGTCGTGCAGCAGACACAGCTCTACTCGGTCCGCGGCCTCCGTGAAGACCGCGAAGTTGGTTCCGGCGCCGTCATAGGTGGCGCCGAGCGGATACGCCTCTCCAGGCCAGACCTGCATGGATACGACTCTCCCAGGTGTGCCGTCCGCCTGGGGCCGGCTCGGCCCCGAGTCTTGTCCGAAAGTGAGGCAACCTCCCGCGGTCCACCCGCCCTCTTGTGAAGTGACCAGTGCGTGTGGCGGTTCAGGTACCCGCCACGCGCCGAATCAGCGGGGCGAAGACGTACTCCCGGGGACCGAGGGGGAGCAGGGGGAAGATGTGCGCGAGAAAGTCCACCGCCATCTGGGCAAAGTACTGACCGGCGCGGCCCTCGCGGCGGCGGGGACCGCCGCCGTGGTCGCGATCACCCTGCCCGGCACGGCGGGCGCCGACGAGAGCGGAGGGGCCGGCGGCGGCCCCCGGGCCGCGGGACAGGCCGGGCAGGACCCGGGCGCCGTACCGCCCGGCGTCGTGGAGCGGGCGCCCGCCGAGGCGGAGCGGGGCAGGGGCCGCGACCCGCTCACCGACGACGAGGTCGGGCGGGTGGAGAAGGCCGCGCTGGCCGGCCGGCTGTCGGCCCTGGGCGAGAACGTCGCCGGGGGCCGCGGACCGCAGCGGCTGAGCGTCGACCTCGCCGAGCCCGAGGCCGGCGAGACGGACGACCCGGACGCGCCGCGCCGGGCCGACGTGACCTTCTACGACTACAGGGACGACACACTCGTCACCAAGACCGTCGACCTGCGGACCGGCAAGGTCGAGCGGACGGACACCCAGCGCGGCGTCCAGCCGCCGCCGAGCCGCGCCGAGAGCGCCGAGGCGGCCCGCGTCCTGATCGCGAGCCCGCTCGGCGCGGGCCTCAAGGCGGACTACGAGGACGCCACCGGCAAGGCCCTCACCTCACCGGACCAGCTGGAGCTGAGCGGCGGCATCTACCGAGCCGCGCCCGGCGCCCAGCCCGCCGTCCTCGACGACTGCGGGACGCACCGGTGCGTGCGGCTGTTCTCCAAGGTCAGAAACGGCCCGTGGATCGACACCAGGGACCTGGTGATCGACCTGAGCACCCGCCGGACCGCCGCCCTCGACCGCGGCTGACCGGCCGCCGCCCGCCCGCACCTGTGACTCCGGCAAGGAGCCGTCACTTCATGCCCGAACAGCACCTGCCCGAACAGCACCTGTCCGGACCGCACCTGTCCGGCGGCGCCCGGCCGCCCGCCCTCGGCCGCGCCGTCCGCAAGACCGCCGCCGCCGGACTGTCCCTGGCCGCGCTGGCCGCGCTGGCCGCCGCCGCGACGGCCACGGCCGGTCCCGCCGCGGCCCGGCCGCACACCGCGCCCGCCGCGGCCCCCGGTTGCAGCGCCGCCTACACGATCGAACAGAAGCTCACCACCGGCACGACCTGGCGGATGTGCTGGCGCTACGACAGCAAGGCCGGCCTCGTCCTGGAGAACGTCTCCTACCAGCCCAAGGGCGAGACCAAGCCGATCAAGGTGCTCAACAGCGCCAGACTGGCCCAGATCCACGTCCCCTACGACGACGGGAAGCACGAGTACTACGACCTGACCGGCCAGGGCTTCGCCCAGGAGCTGATGACCCTGTCGCCCGGCGAATGCCCCGGCGGCACCATCAAGACCGTCAAGGTCCCGGACGGCGACCCGAGCCACCCGAACGTCAAGGGCCTGTGCACGACCACCCGTTCGCGTGGTCACGCCTACCGGATGCACGACATCGTCCAGTCGGCCAGGACCTACCAGCAGCAGGGCAAGGACCTGCTGGTGTACACGGTCAACCAGGTCGGCTGGTACGAGTACATCACCGAGTGGCGCTTCCAGGACGACGGCACGGTCAACATGAACGTCGGCGCCACCGGAAGCCTCTCCTGGGAGGACTACAACGCCCGGGACGGACGCGGCTGGCCCATCGGCAAGAACGCCAAGGACTACGCGACCAGCCACAGCCACAACGTCTTCTGGCGGCTCGACTTCGGCCTCGACGGCTCCTCCCGGACGAAGGTCGAGCAGTACGACTCCACCGTCAGCCCGCCCTCCGGCCGGCAGGAGGGCCCGACCGCCAAGACCACCCGGACCACGGCCGCCAAGGAGTTCGCGGGCGACTACAAGACCTACCGCTGGTGGCGGATGGTCAGCGCGACCGGCGAGAACAAGGACGGGCACGCCCGTTCCTACGAACTGGTCCCCGGCCCCACCACCAAGTACCCGGGCCGCGACTTCACCCGGCACGACCTGTACGTCACCCAGTACGACAAGTGCGAGCTGTTCGCCGCCGACAACCCCAAGTGCGCGACGGGGCACCCGAAGTCCGTCGAGAAGTGGGTGAACGGCCAGACCCTCACCCACCCCGTGCTCTGGGCGAACGTCGGCTTCCACCACATCGCCCGCGACGAGGACCAGCAGCCCATGCCCGTGCACTGGCAGGGCTTCTCCATCGCCCCCCGGGACGTCACGGCTATGAATCCGCTCACTCCCAGGGAACTGGCATGGCAGAACGGCCACTGGCAATAGCGTAGTTGAGCGTGGCAGCCGGAGAACCGACCTGTCCATCCGGCTGCACCGCCGACCGCTCGCGGAGTAGGCTTCCTTGATCGTTGAGACGGGAAGGCCCGGGAGCGGAAGGCGGTGCGCGGGTGGGCTCGGGAGGGCTGGAGCTGCCACCTGGTGACGAGGGTCACGAGGGGAACTCCGCAGACGTCCCGCCCGGCGCGGTGTCCCTGGCCCGGCCGATGGACGCGGGGTCCATCGGTCCGGAGCTGGACTGGGACGCCGACGCCTGGCGCGAGGTGCGCACCCGCGCCCAGCGGGCGGGCCGGGCCTACATCTGGCTGAACCTCGTCGAGCAGCGGCTGCGCGCGGTCGTGGCCGCCGTGCTGCGGCCCGTCTACGAACCCGTCCACGGCGACGAGTGGGTGGTGGCCGCGGCCGGGCCGGCCGGGCAGGAGTGGGTGCAGCGGGCGGTCGCCGTCCGCGAGGTCAGCCGCCGCAAGGGTTATCTGCTCGACCCGGCCGACGACAACGTGCTCAGCTTCCTCACCCTGCCCCAGCTGCGCGAGCTGGTGGTGCAGCACTGGCCGTGCTTCGAGCCGTACTTCGACGAGCGCCGGGACCTCGAACTCGCCCTGGACGAGCTGGAGGTGACCCGCAACGTCGTCTCGCGCAACCGGGCCCTGTCCGAGGCGGTGCTCGGCCAGGCCGAGCGGGCCTCGGCCCGGCTGCTGGAGATGCTCGGCGCGGGCGGGGACGTGCCCTCGGCCCGCCGGCTGCCCGTGGACGCGGTCGAGGACCTGGTCGGCGACCGGTACGCGGACGTCGTCGCGGTCCATTCCGACCGGGTGCGGTTGATGCGCCAGTTCCCGGCCGAGGACATCTTCGGCGGCGCCCGCCGGCTCGACGCCATCGGCATCGGCCTCAACCTGCTGGTGCAGAACTTCTCCGGGCGCCGCCTGGTCCGGCTCGCCGAGTCCGGCTGCCGGGTGCGGCTGCTCTTCCTCAATCCGGCCTCCAGCTCGGTCAAGCGCCGCGAACGCGAACTGGGGATGAAACGGGGCGAACTGAGCCGCTCGGTCGAGATGAACATCCTGCACGTGCGCCGGGTGCGGTCCCGGCTGCGCGACCCGGGCGCGTTCGAGATCCAGGTGTACGACGAGACGCCCCGCTTCACCGCCTACCTGGTGGACGGCGACGGCGCGGACGGTGTCGCCGTCGTGCAGTCCTATCTGCGCGGGGCGCGCGGGATGGAGTCGCCGGTCCTGGTGCTGCGCAACGGCAGCCGCCTGGTCACGTCGGACAACGTCGGCGAATCCGGTCTTTTCCCGACATACCGCGAGGAATTCGAGCTGGCTTGGGCGGATTCGCGCCCGGTGTCCTGACCCGTCGGCGCCCGCGGGCGGACGGCCGTCGGCGGATTGTCAGTGCCCCGTGCGATGGTGGAGGCAACTGGGGGAAAGCACCACCGAGAAGGGGGGCCGCCCATGGGCTGGCACCGGGAGCTGCTGATCGGCTTCGACCTGGAGACGACCGGGACCGATCCGCGTGAGGCGCGCATCGTCACGGGTGCCGTGATCGAGGTCAGGGCCGGTGAGCCCGTGGGCCGCCGGGAGTGGCTGGCCGATCCGGGCGTGGAGATCCCGGCCGACGCGGTCGCGGTCCACGGCATCAGCACCGCACGCGCGGCGGCCGAGGGCCGGCCGGCCGACCGGGTGGCCGACGCCATCGCCGACGTCCTGGTCGGTTACTGGAAGACGGGCGTCCCGGTCGTCGCCTACAACGCGGCCTTCGACCTCACCCTGCTCTCCGCCGAACTGCGCCGCCACGGCCTGCCGTCGCTGACCGACCGGCTGGGCGGCGCCGCCCCCGCCCCGGTCGTCGACCCGTACACCATCGACCGCTGGGTCGACCGGTACCGCCGGGGCAAGCGGAACCTGGAGGCGGTCTGCGGCGAGTACGGCATAGTCCTGGGCGCGGCCCACGACGCCACCGCCGACGCCCTCGCCGCAGCGCGGCTCGCGACCGCGATAGCCGAGCGCCATCCGAAGATCGCGGCCCTCGGCCCGGCCGAACTGCACCGGTGCCAGATCCAGTGGTACGCGCGATGGGCGGCGGACTTCCAGGCGTTCCTGCGGCGCAAGGGCGAGACGGACGCGGTGGTGGACGGGACGTGGCCGCTGCGGGAGCCGACCGAGGGCCAGCCCGCGTAGCGGGTACGCCGCGGCCGGCCGCGCCGGCCCCCGCACCCCTCCGGGGCGCGGCACTCCGTCAGAACGGATACCACCGCACGGCCTCGTCCCCGTCCCGCAGGGACGCCACGCGGCGCCGGAACTCGGCCAGGGCCTTGGGGTTGGCCGGCGCGTGCTGGGCCACCCACGCGCAGCTCGCCGTCTCGCGGGCGCCGCGCAGCACCGCGCAGCCGTCCCACTCGCGCACGTCCCAGCCGTAGGCGGCGGTGAAGGAGTCGTACGCCTCGGCGGGCAGTCCGTACCGGTCGCGGGAGAGGGCCATGACCACCAGGTCGTGCTCGCGCAGATCGGCGGAGAAGGTCTCCAGGTCCACCAGGACCGGCCCGTCCGGTCCGACGTGCACATTGCGGGGCAGCGCGTCGCCGTGGACCGGCCCCGGCGGCAGATGGGGCGTCAGGGCCGCCGCCCGGGCCGCGAAGCCGTCGCGGCGCGCGCGCAGATAGGCCGTGTCCTCCGGGTCGATCGCGTCGCCCGCGAGCCGCAGCCAGCGCTCCACACCACTCAGCAGATCGCGGGGCGGCAGCGTGAACGACGGGGAGGGAAGGGTGTGCACGACGCGCAGCAGCGCGGCCAGGTCCCGGGGCTCGGCGGGCCGCACGGCATCCGGCAGCCGGTGCCACACGGTCACCGGGTGGCCGTCCACCAGCAGCGGCTTCGGCTCGGCCGCCCGCACCGCCGGCACGCCCGCCTCGGCCAGCCAGCCGGCGACGGCCAGCTCGCGCTCGGCCCGCGCCAGCAGCTCGGCGTCCCGGCCGACCTTCACCACCAGGTCGCCGGCGGCGAACACCGCGTTCTCGCCGAGGGCCATCAGCCGCGCGCTCCCGGCCGGTCCCGGCAGCACCCCCGCCGCGGCCAGTACGTCCCGCGCGCGTGCCTCGTCCATCGTCCCGCCTCCGTGCCGTCTTCCCGTGCCGGGTCCGTCCGGTTCCCGGCCAGTCTCGCATCCGCACAGGTCGGCGACGGTGCACGGGCCCTTGACGGGGTACCGGGCCTTGACGAGCATGAACACGCCAATGGGAGCAGGCAAAGGGGCTGATTCCATGACAGAGGTGGCCGAAGCGCATGGCCGCGCCGGACTGCGGACCGCCGACCGCGGTGCCTGGTTCCTGGTCCTGCCCGCCCTCCTCCCGATCCTGCTGCTCAGCGTCGGCCCGCTGCTCTACGGCATCCTGCTGGCCTTCACCGACGCCCAGTCCGGCCGGACCACCGCCACCCGGTGGATCGGCGCCCTCAACTTCCGGGACCTGCTGCACGACACCCTGTTCTGGGAGTCGTTCCGCATCGGCCTGGTCTGGGCGGCGGGCGTGACCGTCCCGCAGTTCCTGCTGGCGCTCGGCCTGGCCCTGCTGCTGAACCAGGACTTACGGCTGCGCGGCCTGGCCCGCGCCCTCGCGATCGTGCCCTGGGCGATGCCCGAGGTCGTCGTCGGCATCATGTGGCGGCTCGTCTACAACCCGGACGCGGGCGTCCTCAACGAGACGCTGCGCGACCTCGGCCTCGGGGAGGGCCGGGACTGGCTGAGCGGCCTGGCCACCGCGCTGCCCGCGGTGATCGTCGTCGGCGTCTGGGCGGGCCTGCCGCAGACCGCGGTCGCCCTGCTCGCCGGACTCCAGAACGTCCCCCGCGACCTCCACGAGGCGGCGGCGGTCGACGGCGCGGGCGCCTGGCGCCGCTTCCGCACGGTCACCTGGCCCGCGCTCAGACCCGTGGCCCTCGCCGTCACCGCGCTCAACCTGATCTGGAACCTCAACTCCTTCGCCCTGGTCTACGTCCTCACCGGCGGCGGACCCGGCGGCAAGACCCGGCTGCCCATGCTCTTCGCCTACGAAGAGGCCTTCCGCTACGGCCAGTTCGGCTACGCGGCGGCCATGGGCTGTGTGCTCGTCGCCGTGGTCTCCCTCCTGCTCGCGGTGTTCCTGGCCGGCCGGCTGCGCGGCGGTGAGGACGCATGAGGACCGCACGCACCTCAAGGACCCGCCGCGCCGCCCGCGCCGGCCAGTACACCGCCCTGCTCGCCTACCTGCTGTTCCTCGCCTTCCCGCTGCTGTGGCTGCTGTCCACCGCGCTGAAGTCCCCGCGCGAGCTGGGCGGCCTGCACCCCGCGTGGATCCCGCGCCACCCCACCCTGGCCAACGTCCGACAGGCCTTCGCCGAACAGCCGCTGGCGCACGCCGCTCTCAACTCCCTGCTGGTGGCGCTCGCCACCGCCGCCGTCGCCGTACTGATCGCCACTCCGACGGCCTACGTCATGGCCCGCCACCGCACCCGGGCCGCCCGGGCCGCCACGGGCTGGGTGGTGGTCAGCCAGGCGTTCCCCTTCGTCCTGCTGATCATCCCGCTGTTCCTGGTGCTGAAGCGGCTGCGGCTGATCGACTCCCCGATCGGACTGGTGCTGGTGTACGTGGTGTGGTCGCTGCCGTTCGCGCTGTGGATGCTCGCCGGTCATGTCCGCGCGGTCCCCGCCGAGCTGGAGGAGGCGGCGGCCGTCGACGGGGCCGGACGGCTGAGGACGCTCATCTCGGTGACGGCGCCGTTGCTCGCGCCGGGCATCGCGGCGACGGCCCTGTTCGCCTTCGTCACCGCGTGGAACGAGTTCTTCTTCGCGCTGGTGCTGCTCAAGAGCCCGCAGCGGCAGACCCTCCCGGTCGTCCTCACCCACTTCATCGGCGCGGAGGGCGTGGCCGACCTCGGCCCGCTGGCCGCCGCCGCGTTCCTCGCCACCCTGCCCTCCCTCGCCTTCTTCGCGCTGGTCCAGCGGCGGATCGCCGGCGGCCTGCTCGCCGGGGCGGTGAAGAGCTGATGCGGACCCCGTTCACCCTGGCGCTCGCCGTGCTCCTGCTCCTCCTCACGGGCTGCTCCCCGGGCCGTTCCGCGGACGGCGGCCGGGTCACCCTGCGCTTCCAGTCCCTGGCCTGGCAGCCGGAGTCCGTCGCCGCCACCAGGAAGCTGGTGCGGGAGTGGAACGCCGCCCATCCGGACATCGAGGTCGAGTACGTCCAGGGAAGCTGGGACGGCGTGCACGACCAGCTGCTCACCTCCTTCGAGGGCGGCGAGGCACCGGACGTCGTCCACGACGCCTCCGACGACCTCGCCGACTTCGCCTACGGCGGTTATCTCGCCGACCTGACCGGCCTGCTCCCCGCCCGGCTCACCGCCGGCATCCCGCGCGACAGCTGGCGGACGGTCACCTTCGGCCGCGGTGTCTACGGCGTGCCCTTCCTCCAGGAACCCCGGGTGCTGATCGCCGACGCCGACCGGCTGCGCGCCGCCGAGGTGCGCATACCGACACCCGCACATCCCTGGAGCTGGGCGGAGTTCCGGCAGGTCGCGAAGAAGCTCAGCGGGCCCGGGCGGTACGGCGTGGCCTGGCCGCTGAAGGACCCCGTCTCCGCCACGCTCAACCTGTCCCTGTCGACGGGCGGCCGGCTCTTCCACCGCGGCGCGGACGGCAAGGTCGACGTGCGGTTCACGGCCGGGGACGCGGTGGTGGCCCGCACCATCCACGACCAGGTCGCCGTCGACCGCAGCGCCCCCGCCTCGACGCTCGGCAGCGGCGGCTCCGACACCCTGCCCGGCCTCTTCGGCGGCCGGTACGCGATGGTCCCGCTGGGCTTCTCCTACCGTCAGCAGATCGCGCGGCAGGCCCCGGAGGGCTTCCACTGGCAGGTGCTGCCCGCCCCGGCGGGCGCCGACGGCCTCACCCAGGGCGTCAGCCCGCAGACGCTGTCCGTGTCCGCCGACTGCCCGCACAAGAAGGAGGCCGTCGCCTTCCTCGACTTCCTGCTGCGGCCGGAGAACATGGTCCGCCTCGCCCTCGGCGACTGGATGCTGCCCACCGGCACCGAGGCCCTGAAGGACCCGGCCCTGCGCACCGCGCGGCACGGCTGGGCCACCGGCACCGCCCTCGCGGCCCGGCTCCGCCCGGCACCCGCGCAGTCCGTGCGCGGCTACCCGGAGTGGAAGGACAAGGTGGCCACCCCCGCCTACCAGGAGTACTACAGCGGCGCCCTCACCCTCGCCGGACTGCGCCACCGCCTGGAACGGGACGGGAACCTGGTGCTGGCCCGCTACCAGCGCTGAGCGCTCGGCCGTCGCCGCGCGGCGGTGCGCGGCGGTGCGCGGAAAATGAATTAGACGAGACGTATCGTCTCGTTTAAGGTCGACGACATGACCCCAGAAACCGCCCCCGCCCACATCGCCATGTTCTCCATCGCCGCCCACGGCCATGTGAACCCCAGCCTGGAGGTGATCCGTGAACTCGTCGCCCGCGGCCACCGGGTCACGTACGCCATTCCGCCGGTCTTCGCCGACAAGGTCGCCGCCACCGGCGCCCGTCCCGTCCCGTACCACTCCACCCTGCCCGGCCCCGACGCCGACCCGGAGGCATGGGGGAGCACCCTGCTGGACAACGTCGAGCCGTTCCTGAACGACGCGATCCAGGCGCTCCCGCAGCTCGCCGAGGCCTACGCGGACGACACACCCGACCTAGTCCTGCACGACATCGCCTCCTATCCGGCCCGCGTCCTCGCCCACCGCTGGGGAGTCCCGGCCATCTCCCTCTCCCCGAACCTCGTCGCCTGGGAGGGTTACGAGGAGGAGGTCGCCGAGCCGATGTGGCGCGAGCCCCGGCAGACCGAGCGCGGACAGGCGTACTACGCCCGGTTCGAGGCATGGCTCGCGGAGAACGGGATCACCGAGCACCCGGACCCGTTCACCGGCCGCCCGGCCCGCTCCCTGGTCCTCATACCGAAGGCGCTCCAGCCGCACGCCGACCGGGTCGACGAACGCGTCCACACCTTCGTCGGCGCCTGCCAGGGCGACCGCGCCGACCAGGGCGACTGGCAGCGGCCCGCCGGCGCGGAGAAGGTCGTGCTGGTGTCGCTCGGCTCGGCCTTCACCAAGCAGCCCGCCTTCTACCGGGAGTGCGTCCGCGCCTTCGCAGACCTGCCCGGCTGGCACGTCGTCCTCCAGGTCGGCCGCCATGTGGACCGCGCCGAACTGGGAGAGGTGCCGGACACCGTGGAGGTGCGCGACTGGGTGCCGCAGCTCGCGATCCTGCGCCAGGCCGACCTGTTCGTCACCCACGCGGGCGCCGGCGGCAGCCAGGAGGGGCTGGCCACGGCGACGCCCATGATCGCCGTACCGCAGGCCGTCGACCAGTTCGGCAACGCCGACATGCTCCAGGGACTCGGTGTGGCCCGGAAACTGGCGACCGAGGAGGCCACCGCCGACCGGCTCCGCGAGACGGCCCTCGCCCTGGTGGACGACCCGGAGGTCGCGCGCCGGCTCAAGGAGATCCAGGCGGAGATGGCCCGGGAGGGCGGCACCCGGCGGGCGGCCGACCTCATCGAGGCCGCACTGCCCGGACGTCGCGCGCGGTAGGCCCCGCGGCGCGGCCGACGGGCCGTGTCCGTTCCGGCCGGCGTGGATCCACTTCGTGATACGCGGCCTTGCCGAACACGTCACAGCCGCGTGCAGAGGGTGATCCGGCCCCCCGCCCATCGGCCGGAGTTTCGCGCAGCCCGCCCCCGCGCGGGCACGGCCGTCGTGCCCACCCCCACGGGGCACGGCGGCTGTATGCGCGCATCCGCCGTCCGCATCACCCGTCGTGCGCACGACAGTTGGCCGATAATCGCTCCTCGGCGCGTCCGCCAGTGACACCGGGGCCGCGGCCGACGCAGAACCAGACGCCGCCGCGGTCCGACGTCACAGGGGAATGCCGGACCGCGGCCGCCGATACCACACACCCGCCCGTCGTGGGTCCGGCTCACCGAAGCGCGCGACAAACCCGTCAGGCTGTTCCTAGGGTGAAGCCCACGGAAGGCCGGAAGGGGCGGATGAGGGTGAGGGGCAGACCATTACCGGCGGCGCCGCGCCACCGCGAGGACGGCGCGCCCGGGCGCCCGGGCATCCACGCGCAGCTCGACGGCGGCCCGGCCGCGTACGACGGCCGTACGCCCGCGGACGAGCGGCCGTACGTCCCCTTCCGCACCGGTCCCGAGCGGGACGGTCAACGAACCCCGGTCACCCGGACGGGTGGCGATTTTCCGCCCTCCCGGCCCCGCGGCACCGTCCGAACGGACCGTGTCCGCCGCCGGAGCCGTCCGCCGAGGCCGTCCCGGACCGGCGAAAACACGCCAACTTACCGACCATTCGCCGGGCTCGGCACCGATCCTTCGACACGGCCGTACGGGCCGGCGGCACGCACACCGACGCCATCGGCGACGTCTGCGGCCCCGGCCACTCGACGGCTCCTCCGGCCCGCGAGCGAGGACAGGACATGAGCACCAACAACTTCGGAAACGTCAACGGCCCGGCCCGCTACGGCGACCGCACCACTGTGGACCTCGAGACCCTGATGGAGGCCGCCGACCGGCTCACCGAGGCCCTGCGCGCCGAATACCCCGGGCTCGTCAGCAGCGGCGAGACCATCCAGGAGCAGCTGGCGCAGTCCGCCGAGGACGGCCTGCCGCCCAACCGCGGCCGGATCCGCTCCGCGCTGGAGACGATCGCCATCGCGGCCTCGGCCGGCACCGCCAGCCTCGACTACACCCGGCACCTGCTGCACGCCCTCGACCTCTGACCGTCCACGGCCGGCGGACGGGCGCCGCCGGCCGGTGTCAGAAGGGCGGGCGCCGTCGCACCGGCGGGTCCGAGGGCCGTGCGCGAGAGGCGGTCACGCGCCGAGTGCCGTCAGGGCCGGCCGCCGGGCCCGGTCGTAGCGCTCCAGCAAAAGCCGGGCGACCTCCGGGGCCGCGCCCAGCACCTCGGCGCGTACGTCGGCCGCCGCCGCGCCGCGCGCGATGCGGTCCGGCAGGAAGCCGGGCGCCAGCACGTACGGCGCCACGGCGACCCGCTCGCAGCCCAGGCGCCGCAGTTCCCGCACCGCGTCCTCGGTGCGGGGCAGGGACGCGGAGGCGAACGCAGGCCGCACGGCGCACCAACCGGTGTGCCGCCACTCCCGCGCGATTCCTGCGATCACTGCGATCGCCTCCGGGTCGGACGACCCCGCCGAGGCCAGCACGACCCCGGTCGAGGACTTGTCGGCGGGCGTCAGCCCCGCCTCGTACAGCCGCCGTTCCAGCGCGGACAGCAGCAGCGGCGACGGGCCGAGTACCTCAGCCTGCCGGATCCGCAGCCGTGACGGGGCGTCGCGCAGCACGGCCGGGATGTCGGCCTTGGCGTGGAACGCGCGGGTCAGCAGCAGCGGCAGCGCGACGACGTCCCGGACGTCCTCCGCCGCCAGCGACCGGAGCACCCCGTGCACCGACGGAACGTTGAAGTCCAGGAAGCCGGTCTCCACGCGCAGCCCGGGCCGCAGCGACCGTACCCGCTCCACGAGGGCGTGCACGGTCGCCGCGTGCCGCGGGTCACGGCTGCCGTGGGCGATGACGAGGAGAACGGGCCTGGTACGCACGGGACGTCAGCTCTTCACCAGCAGACCGCGGCTGCGCAGCACCCACCGCTCCAGCGGACTGAAGAGCAGCAGGTCGATGGCGATGCCGACGAACAGGATGAGCAGGATCGCCTCGAACACCATCGCCATGTCGCTGGCGGTGCGGCCGTTCTCCAGCAACTGGCCGAGGCCCACGCCGAGATCGGGGAACTGGGCGATGATCTCCGCGGCCATCAGCGAACGCCAGGAGAACGCCCAGCCCTGCTTCAGGCCCGCCACATAGCCGGGCAGCGCGGCCGGCAGGGTGACGTACCAGACGCCCTTCGCGCCCGTCGCGCCCAGCGTGCGCCCGGCGCGCAGGAACAGCGGCGGCACCTGGTCGACGCCGGACACCAGGCCGTTGGCGATGGAGGGCACGGCGCCGAGCAGGATGACCGCGTACATCATCGAGTTGTTCAGGCCGAGCCAGATCACCGCCGGCGGCACCCACGCCACCGACGGCAGCGACTGCAGCCCGGACAGGATCGGGCCGATGGCCGCGCGCACGAACTTCACCCGGGCCACCAGCAGGCCCAGCGGAGTGCCGATGACCAGCGCGAACGCGAAGCCCAGCAGACCGCGCGAGACACTGGTCCAGATGTAGCCGAGCAGATCGCCCCGGAGCCAGGCGTCCCGGAACGCGCCGCCCACCGCGCCCGGCGAGGGCAGCTTCGTCGGGTCGTCGACGACCGGGTACAGGATGTACCAGACCACCAGGACCACCGCGACGGCGACGACCGGCGGCAGGATCTTGTCGACGAGGGTCTCGCGCAGCGGCGGACGGCCGGTGGCCGTGGTCTCCAGCGCGTCCAGGCCGGCCTCGACGCTCCCGGCGTCCTGGACCGGTGTCGTCTCAGTGCTGGCCATGGCGGCGGATCTCCCCACGCAGTACGTCGGTTATCTCAAGGGACAGTTCGGCCACGGGCGCGTCCTCGATGCGGCGCGGCTGCGGGAGGTCGACGCGCCACTCGCGGGCGATCCGGCCCGGGCGGGAGGACAGCAGGACCACTCGCTGCGCGAGCCGTACCGCCTCGCGCACATTGTGGGTGACGAACAGGACGGAGAGCCCGGTCTCGGACCAGATGCGGGTCAGCTCGTCGTGCAGCACGTCCCGCGTGATGGCGTCGAGCGCGGCGAACGGCTCGTCCATCAGCAGCATGTTGCTCTCCTGGGCCAGCGCGCGGGCCATCGCCACCCGCTGGCGCATACCTCCGGACAGCTCGTGCACCCGCTTGCCGTGGGCGCCCTTCAGCCGGACCAGTTCGAGCAGTTCCTCGGCCTTCTCCCGCCGCTCGGGCTTGGGCACGCCCCGCAGTTTGAGGGCGAGTTCGATGTTCTTGCCCGCCGTCAGCCACGGGAACAGGGCGTGTTCCTGGAACATCAGGGCGGGGCGGCCGTCCGTGGTGATGGAGCCGGCGCTCGGCCGGTCCAGGCCGGCCACCAGGTTCAGCAGCGTGGACTTGCCGCAGCCCGAGGCGCCCAGAAGGGTGACGAACTCGCCCGGCGCGACATCGATGCTGATGTCGTCCAGGACCAGCTGCTGCCCGCCCGGGGACGCGAAGGACTTCGAGACGTGCTCAATGCGTGCCGCGAACTCGACGCTCTCGTCGGCCTTGGCGAGGGTCGTGGCCATGGTCGTCACCTCCTGGGGACGCGTCGGGGAGGGGCGTCAGCTGGTGCCGAGGCCGGCGGCGTCGACCGCGGGGCGGCCCTCGGCCTTGAGGACCTTGTTGAGGATCGTGAGGTCGTAGATCCCCTTCAGGTCCGGCTTCTGCAGCAGGCCGGCCTTGACCGCGTGCTCGGCCTCGGTGTCGAGGGTGGCGGCCAGCGGATCGTCGGTGAACTGGACGGACTTCCAGGCCGGGTCGAGGATCTTGGCCGGGAGCGCCTTGCCGGAGTCCGTCTCCAGCTGCTTGTTCGCGGCGGCCTTCGCCTCGTCCGGGTGGTCGTTGATCCACTTGTTGGTCTCGACCGCCGCCTTCAGGACGGCCTCGACCGCCTTAGGGTGGTCCTTCAGGAAGTCCTGCCGCACGATGACGTTCGTGATCACGAACTTCTTGTCCGGCCAGAGCGTCGACTCGTCCAGGAGCACCTTGGCGCCCTCGGCGACCAGCTTGGACGCGGTCGGCTCCGGCACCCAGGCGCCGTCGATCGAGCCGGCCTTGTAGGCGCCCGGAGTGATCTTGTTGTCCGTGCGGACGACGGTGACGTCACCCTTGCCGCTCTGCGCGTCGACCTTCCAGCCCTGTTCGGCGGCCCAGTTGAGGAACGCCACGTCCTGGGTGTTGCCGAGCTGGGGCGTGGCGATCTTCTTGCCCTCGACGTCCTTCAGGGACTTGATCTTCGCCGGGTTGACGACCAGCTTCACCCCGCCGGAGGCCGAACCCGCGATGATCTTCAGGCTCTTGCCGTTGGACTTGGTGTAGCCGTTGATCGCCGGTGACGGGCCGATCCAGCCGATGTCGATGGAACCGGAGTTGAGGGCCTCGATCTCGGACGGCCCGGCGTTGAAGATGGCGGGCTTGACCGCGGTGGCGCCCAGCTCCTTCTGGAAGATGCCCTTCTGCACGCCGACCAGCGCGGTGGCGTGGGTCAGGTTGCCGAAGTACCCGATCTTGACGGAGTCGAGTCCGTCGGTCTTCTCGGCGCCGTCGGCGATCTTGGCGGAGCCGGTGTCCTTGGACTCGGAGCCGTAGCCGCAGGCGGCCAGGGTGAGCAGCGGGAGAGCGGCGAACGCCGCTATGCCGCGGCGCAGGAACGATGAGCGGATGGCAGGCACGGGAGGGTTTCCTCTCGTTGGCCCGGCGGTCACGGTCTCTCAGGTCGTGGCCGGGAGTTCGGCAAAGGTCTTCGTCGCTTCCGGGACGGGTATCCCGTCGCGGGCGAGCGAAGTCGAGCATGTGGGGCAGGGTGGGGGGAGCGGGCGCGCGAGCGGTGCGCGTACGTCAGCGCACACATCGAGCCACTCCGCCCTGCCCGCTGCCGAGGGCGCCGCTGCCGACACGGCCGCCCTCCTTCGCGAACGTCGAGTAGACGTCGGGCGTCCTCATGTCAGAAGTCCCAGCCGTCGTCGTCGGCCTCGTTCTTGACCGGCTCGGGGGCGGCGAACGACTCGCCGACCATGCCCGCGGTGAGCGTGGTGCCGTCGGCGGGGTCGATCAGGATGAACGAGCCGGTGCGCCGGGAGTCGGCGTAGGAGTCGAGCGGCAGCGGCTCGGCGGTACGGATCTTCACCCGGCCGATGTCGTTGGCGACGAGCTGTCCCGGGTGCGGGTGCAGGGACAGGTCGTCGAGCGTGAGCCGGGACGGGATGTCCTTCACGATCGCCTTGACCGTGCGGGTGCCGTGCTTGAGCAGCACCCGGTGGCCCACGGTGAGCGGGGCGTCGGCGACATGGCAGACGGTCGCCTCCACGTCCTGGGTGGTGGGCGGGGCGTCCTTCGTCGGCACGATCAGATCGCCGCGCGAGACGTCGATGTCGTCCGCCAGCAGGATCGTCACCGACTGCGTCGTCCAGGCCGCGTCGACCGGCCGGCCCAGCAGGTCGATGCCGGCGACGCGGGTGGTCCGCCCGGATGGCAGGACCGTGACCTCCTCGCCGACCCGGAAGGTGCCGGCCGCGATCTGGCCCGCGTAGCCCCGGTAGTCCGGGTGGTCGGCGGACTGCGGCCGGATCACGTACTGCACCGGCAGCCGCGCGTGGCAGTGCGCCAGGTCGTGGCTGACCGGCACCGTCTCCAGGTGCTCCAGCACGGTCGGGCCGCCGTACCAGTCCATGTTGGCGCTCGGCTCCACCACGTTGTCACCGGCCAGCGCCGAGATCGGGATCGCGGTGACCTCGGGCACGCCCAGCTCGGTCGCGTACGCCGTGAACTCCTCGGCTATCCGCGCGAAGACGCGCTCCTCGTAGCCGACGAGGTCCATCTTGTTCACGGCCAGCACGACGTGCGGGACGCGCAGCAGGGCGGCGATGGCCGCGTGCCGGCGGGTTTGCTCGACCACGCCGTTGCGGGCGTCGACCAGGATGACGGTCAGCTCGGCGGTGGAGGCGCCGGTGACCATGTTCCTGGTGTACTGCACATGGCCCGGGGTGTCGGCGAGGATGAACCGGCGCCGGGGCGTGGCGAAGTAGCGGTAGGCGACGTCGATGGTGATGCCCTGCTCCCGTTCGGCGCGCAGGCCGTCGGTGAGGAGGGCGAGGTCCGGGCCGTCCTGGCCGCGGCTCGCGGAGACCCGCTGCACGGCCTCCAGCTGGTCGGAGAGGACCGACTTGGAGTCGTGCAGCAGCCGCCCGACGAGGGTGGACTTGCCGTCGTCGACGGAGCCGGCGGTGGCGAACCGCAGCAGGGTGGTGGCCGAGAGCGCCTCGGTCGTGGTCGTGCTCATGCTTAGAAGTACCCCTCGCGCTTGCGGTCTTCCATCGCGGCCTCGGACATCTTGTCGTCGGCGCGGGTCGCGCCCCGCTCGGTCAGCCGGGACGCGGCGATCTCGGCGATGACCTTCTCGATCGTGTCGGCGTCGGAGTCGACCGCACCGGTGCAGGACATGTCGCCGACGGTGCGGTAGCGCACCCGCCGCTTCTCCACCGTCTCGCCGTCCTTCGGGCCGCCCCACTCGCCGGCGGTCAGCCACATGCCGGAACGCAGGAACACCTCGCGCTCGTGCGCGTAGTAGATCTGCGGCAGTTCGATGCCCTCGCGGGCGATGTACTGCCACACGTCCAGCTCGGTCCAGTTGGACAGCGGGAAGACCCGGACGTGCTCGCCGGGGGCGTGCCGGCCGTTGTACAGGTTCCACAGCTCGGGTCGTTGGCGGCGCGGGTCCCACTGGGAGAACTCGTCGCGCAGGGAGAAGACGCGCTCCTTGGCGCGGGCCTTCTCCTCGTCCCGGCGCCCGCCGCCGAACACGGCGTCGAACCTCTCGCTCTGGATCTTCTCCGTCAGCGGCAGGGTCTGCAGCGGGTTGCGGGTGCCGTCGGGACGTTCCTTGAGCACACCGCGGTCGATGTACTCCTGGACGGAGGCCACGTGGAGGCGCAGCCCGTGTGCGGCCGCCACACGGTCCCGGTACTCGAGGACCTCCGGGAAGTTGTGTCCCGTGTCCACGTGCAGCAGCGCGAAGGGGACGGCGGCGGGGGCGAACGCCTTCAGCGCGAGGTGCAGCATGACGATGGAGTCCTTGCCGCCGGAGAAAAGGATCACCGGGTTCTCGAACTCGCCCGCCACCTCGCGGAAGATGTGCACCGCCTCGGACTCCAGCGCGTCCAGGTGCGACAGGGCGTACGGGCTCTCCGTGCCGTCCTCCGTCTTGGCGACCGTGGTCATGCCAGTCCCCTCTCGCTCAGCAGCGCGTACACCGACGCCGCGGACTCCCCGACCGTCTGGTGCTGCGACTCGATCCGCAGATCAGGCGTCTCGGGCTCCTCGTACGGGTCGTCGACCCCGGTGAGCCCGGTCAGCTCGCCCGCGGCCTGCTTGGCGTACAGCCCCTTCACATCGCGCACGCTGCACACGTCGACGGGGGTCGCCACATGGATCTCCAGATACGGCGTCCCGTTCTCCTCGTGCCGCTTGCGCACCGCCTCCCGGCTGTCCGCGTACGGCGCGATCACCGGCACCAGCGCCTTGACGCCGTTGCGGGCGAGGAGTTCGGCGACGAAGCCGATGCGCTGGACGTTGGTGTGCCGGTCCTCCCGGGAGAAACCGAGGCCGGCCGAGATGAACTCGCGGATCTCGTCGCCGTCGAGCACCTCGACGCGGTGGCCCTCGGCGCGCAGCCGGCCCGCCAGCTCGTGCGCGATGGTGGTCTTGCCGGCGCTCGGCAGACCCGTGAGCCAGACGGTGGCTCCGGTCGTCACGTCGTTCTCCTGAATCGAGTCGTTCGTCATCCGTGCAGTCCGCACTCGGTCTTGGCGCGTCCCGCCCAGCGGCCGGCGCGCGCGTCCTCGCCCTCCAGGACCCTGCGGGTGCACGGGGCGCAGCCGATGGAGGCGTAGCCGTCCATCAGCAACGGGTTGGCCAGCACGCCGTGTTCGGCGATGTAGGCGTCCACCTCGTCCTGGGTCCAGCGGGCGATGGGGGAGACCTTGACCTTCTGCCGCTTCTCGTCCCAGCCGACGACGGGGGTGTTCGCCCGGGTCGGGGACTCGTCGCGGCGCAGGCCCGTCGCCCACGCCCGGTAGTTCGCCAGGCCCTCTTCGAGGGGCTTGACCTTGCGCAGCTTGCAGCACAGGTCGGGGTCGCGGTCGTGCAGTCTCGGGCCGTACTCGGCGTCCTGCTCGGCGACCGTCTGCCGCGGGGTGAGGGTGATGACGTTGACGTCCATCACGGCCTCCACCGCGTCCCGGGTGCCGATGGTCTCCGGGAAGTGGTAGCCAGTGTCCAGGAAGACGACGTCCACGCCCTTCCGTACGCGCGAGGCGAGATGGGCGACCACGGCGTCCTCCATGGAGGAGGTGACGCAGAACCCCTCGCCGAAGGTGTCCACCGCCCACTGGAGGATCTCCAGCGCGGAGGCGTCCTCCAGCTCGCGGCCCGCCCGCTCGGCGAGCGCCTTCAGCTCCTCGGCCGTCCGGTCGTCCTGAGCCGTCGTCATATCCGGTCATCCCCTCCGTTGTCGGCCCGCCGCGGGCTGCCGTTCTCCGGGGCGTTCGCCTGCCGGGCGCCGAAGTCCGTGCCACGGCGCACGCCCCGGGCGAGCAGCCCGAGGAACTTCAGCTGGAATGCGCGGTTGCACGCCCCGCATTCCCAGGCCCCGTGGCCCTCCTCGTGCGGACGCAGGTCCTCGTCGCCGCAGTAGGGGCAGTGGAACGGTGCGGCGCGCTCGCTCACGAGAGCGCCTCCTCGGACGCGCGCGCGGCCCAGGAGGCGAACCGCTCGCCGTCCGCGCGCTCGGCCTGGAAACGCCTGAGCACCCGCTCGATGTAGTCGGGCAGTTCCTCCGACGTCACCTTCAGGCCGCGCACCTTGCGGCCGAAGCCCGCCTCCAGGCCGAGCGCGCCGCCCAGGTGCACCTGGTAGCCCTCGACCTGCTCGCCCCGGTCGTTCAGGACCAGCTGGCCCTTGAGACCGATGTCCGCGACCTGGATGCGGGCGCAGGCGTTCGGGCAGCCGTTGAGGTTGATGGTCAGCGGCTCGTCGAAGTCCGGCAGGCGGCGCTCCAGTTCGTCGATCAGCTGGGAGCCGCGCTGCTTGGTCTCCACGATGGCGAGCTTGCAGAACTCGATACCGGTGCAGGCCATGGTGCCGCGCCGGAAGGAGGAGGGCCGGGCGGTGAGGTCCAGCGCCTCCAGGCCGTCCACCAGCGAGTCGACCTTGTCCTGCTCGACGTCGAGGATGATCATCTTCTGTTCGACGGTGGTGCGGACGCGTCCCGAGCCGTGCGCCTCGGCGAGGTCGGCGACCTTCGTCAGCGTGGCCCCGTCGACCCGGCCGACCCGCGGCGCGAAACCGACGTAGAACCGGCCGTCCTTCTGCCGGTGCACCCCGATGTGGTCGCGCCACTGCCGCACCGGCTGCCCGGGCGCGGGCCCGTCGGTCAGCTTGCGCCCCAGGTACTCGTCCTCCAGCACCTGCCGGAACTTCTCCGCGCCCCAGTCGGCGACGAGGAACTTCAGGCGGGCCCGGTTGCGCAGCCGGCGGTAGCCGTAGTCGCGGAAGATCGAGATGACACCCTCGTAGACGTCCGGCACCTCGTCGATCGGCACCCACGCCCCCAGCCGCACACCGAGCTTGGGGTTGGTGGACAGGCCGCCGCCGACCCACACGTCGAAGCCGGGCCCGTGCTCGGGGTGGCGTACGCCGACGAACGCGACGTCGTTGATCTCGTGCACCACGTCCAGCAGCGGCGAACCCGAGATGGCCGTCTTGAACTTGCGGGGGAGGTTGGAGTACGCCTTGTTGTTCAGGACGCGGCGCTTCATCTCCTCCAGCGCCGGCGTGGCGTCGATGATCTCGTCCTCGGCGATGCCCGCCACCGGAGAGCCGATCATCACGCGCGGGGTGTCACCGCAGGCGGTCACCGTGGACAGGCCCACGCCCTCCAGCCGGTCCCAGATCTCGGGCACGTCCTCGATCCGGATCCAGTGGTACTGGACGTTCTGCCGGTCGGTGATGTCCGCGGTGCCGCGCGCGAACTCCTGCGAGATCTCGCCGATCACCCGCAACTGCCGCGTGGTCAGGGCCCCGCCGTCGATACGGACGCGCAGCATGAAGTAGCTGTCGTCCAGTTCCTCCGGCTCCAGGATCGCGGTCTTGCCGCCGTCGATCCCGGGCTTGCGCTGGGTGTACAGCCCCCACCAGCGCATCCGGCCGCGCAGGTCGTTCGGGTCGATGGAGTCGAAGCCGCGCTTGGAATAGATCGTCTCAATGCGTGTCCGCACATTGAGACCGTCGTCATCCTTCTTGAACTGCTCGTTGCCGTTGAGCGGCGTGAAATGGCCAGCGGCCCACTGGCCCTCGCCGCGGTGACGGCTCACCTTGCGGCGGGGCGCGGAGGCGGCGGGGTTCGGTGGGGTGGCGGCCATGGTTCTACGTCCTTCGGGACCGGTGGGAATCAGCTCTGACCTGCGCGGACGCGCGCACGCGGGCATGCGTGCGCGGCTCTGCGCGGGAAACAGGGGGACGGGTTTCGCGGCGGTGCTGGAGGAGTCAGCTCGCCGGACAGATGGCGCTGGACATGCGGCCGAGGTCGACGTGCCGCCGACTCACCAAGGCAATTCCAGTTCCGGACATGACGGAAGCGTGTCACGGCGATCTGGACACAGTCCAGCTTCGTCCATCATCCGGACATGTATGTCCCGACATGTGAAACAGGAGTGGTGTCGCTCACATGCGCTGCCGGAAGGCTTGTCCCAGCAGGTCAGACGGGGTATGCCCCGGGCCACGGCCCCGGAGTGGCCGCGTCCGGTTCCAACTCCACCTTGGTGTCGAACAACTTGAAGCCCCGGCGCAGATAGTTGTCCATCGCGTGCTCGCCGTCCTTGCTGCACGTGTGCAGCCACACCCGCTTGGTCGGCGCCCGCCCCGGCCACCGCTCGGCCAGGTCCCAGGCGCGGGCCGTGCCGTACGCCAGCAGGTGGCCGCCGATGCGCCGACCGCGGAAGGCGGGGATCAGCCCGAAGTAGACGATCTCCACCGCGCCCTCGTCCTGCGGCTCCAACTCCACATAGCCCGCCGGGGTGCCGCGGTCGTACGCCACCCAGGTCTCCACGCCGGGCCGCTCCAGGTACTCCCGCCAGCGCGCGTACGTCCAGCCCAGCCGGTCGGTCCATCGGATGTCACCGCCCACCGAGGCGTACAGGAACCGGCTGAACTCGGGGGAGGGCACCTCGGCGCGGACGATCCGGACATCGCCGTCGGGGGCGGCGGCGGGCAGGAGGTCGGCCGGGGAGGTCTGCTCCAGGGACCACGTGGTGACAGGGACGCTGCTCATGCGGGCCAGGGAATCATCCCGCCACCCGGTCTGTCGACGCCCGCCGACACGAACCGGAACCGCTTGACGGCCCACCGGGCGGGGGCGCGGCGGCGGGGGTCCGGGTCGGGCCGGGGGCTTCGGTGGTGGGGGTCCGGACCGGTCCCTGGTCGGGCCGAGGGTGCGGGTGGTGCGGGTTCGGGTTGGCTTTGTGTGTCGGGCCGGGGGTTCCGGTGGCGGGTCCGGACCGGTCGGCGGTCTGCCGGGTTCGGGGTCCGAGAGGCGGGATCGGGGCCGGTGCGGCCCGCCGCCGGGCGTGCCGTCGGTCTCGTCCGGCGGTGACGGGTCCGGCCGGGCCGCCGCTCGCCAGGCTGCGGCGAGCGTGAATCCGGCGGCCGGCCCGGTGCCCGACCCTCGCGTGCCGACGGCGGAGACGTCCGGCGGGCCGGGTCAGTCCAGTGAACCGTCCAGGTCGGCCAGGGGCAGTGTGAACAGCATGCGGTCCGACAGCGACCACACCTCGCCGGTCTGCCGCCAGTAGGACAGCGAGCCCGCGTCCCGCGCCCAGCAGCGGTCCGAGGCGTCGGCGCCGCAGTGGACCGCCCGGGTCCGCCCGGTGTCCTGCCGCCACAGCCCGCCGTGCCCGTCCCGCGTACCGGGCAGCCGTCCCACATACCAGGACGGCCGGTCCGCTCCGGCCTTCCGGTACGACAGCACGCCCCGGATCCCGGCCGCCCGGGTGCGGTACGCCTCCACCGCGTTCACCCGCCCCGCGCCGTCCGTGGCGAGCGGCCCGGGCCGCGCCGGGTCGGTGCCGAACGCGTACCGCCACAGCCGCGCGGGCCGGTCGCCGTCCGGCTCGGTCCACTCCGCGGCCACCAGGCTGTCCGGTGCCGTGCCGCGGTCCAGGGCGAGCGCTCCGGGGCAGGGCGTCGCGGCAGGGGAGCAGCGCCCGGCGGCGAAGCGGTACGAGGCGACGGCGGGCAGGACATAGCCGTGGCCGTCGGCGGACCAGCCGCCCGGCACCCGGCCGATCCCGGGGCCGTCGACCGTGGTGCGCTGGATGCGGTCGAGGTCGTAGACGTAGAGCGCGTCGGCGCCGCCGGCCGTGGTGGTGACCAGCAGCTTGTTCCCGTGCCAGACCATGCCCGAGACGCCGGAGGCCAGACCCCGGTAGTCCCGGCCGCCGTCCACCGGCACCACCAGCAGCGCCCAGCGGTAGGCGAGGCGCGCGGGGTCGTCCGCGTTCACGAAGGCGACCTTGGCGAGGCCCCGCTCACCGGGGCGGCCGGCGGTGGTGCTGTGGGTCCAGCCGGCCAGGACCACCCGGTGGGTGCCCCAGGTGCCGTCGTCGGAGGCGTCCCCGGAGGTGGTCACCGAGGCCGGCCGCCAGTCGCCGCCGGTGTCGGCCGGGTCCCAGCAGTAGGCACGGGCGGCGGCCGGGGCGACCGGCAGTGACGCGCGGTCGTCGGAGGAGCAGTCGTCACCCTCGCGCAGCCGGCGGTCGGCGCCGCGCAGGACGGCGTCCACGCCGACCGGGCGGCCCATCGCGGCGGCGAGCCGGTCCAGCGAACGGGCGGGCACCAGGTGCTCCTGGAGCCGGAGCCGTCCGGTGTCCGCCGGAGAGGTCAGCGGCGTGAGCGCGCCGGGATTCTCGGCGACCCCGGCCTGGGAGGTGCTGATCACGGTGGCGGCGGCGGTGAGCGCCAGCGCGGTCCCGGCCAGGACGGCGCGCAGGGCCGCGCCCCGCCTGCGCCGCCGGTGTCTGCCGCGATGCTTCATCTCTCCTCCAGAGACCGGTCCAACTGCGCCTGATGGTCCGTACCTTGACGCGAGGAGCAGTTGAGGCGGCCGTACGGGATGCTACGGCAGGAACGGGCCGGACAGGGCCCGGACCGCCGGGCCGCCCGGAGCCGGGGAGCGCCGCGTCGGGCGGGCGGCTACGCCGGAGGCCGCTCGCTCCGGCCGGCGCGTCCGGCGTTCCGTTTCCGGACCACTGCCGGTGCCGAGGACTGCGGGAGCAGGTCAACAGGATTGTCCGGGAGGACGACTTCCACTTCCGCATCCTCGCAGAAACGATACGGCCGATGACGTAGAAGCTCTCCGAGATACCGCCGGATTCTGGACATCTCCGCCCGCACGGTCACCGTCCGGGAGGGGTCGTCGAACAGATCCTCGGCCAGCCCCGCCGCACCTCGCCCGGCGGGGTGCTCGGCGAGCAGGAACAGCAGTTCCGCGTGGCGCGGGCTCAACTCCCGCGACCAGGAACCCGCCGAGCCGGTGACCGTGACCGTACGGCGGTCCCGCCCGGCGAGATCCAGCACGATCCGGGCCGGAGCGGGCGGCCGGTCCTCCGCCCGCAGCAGCCAGCCCCCGGCCAGCGGCTCCACCGCGCACGCGCCCAGCGAGGGCAGCCACCGGTGGCCCGGCACCAGCGACTTGGGCAGCGGCACCCGCCGCACGTACGGCATCCCGGTCACCGCCGCCGCCCAGCCGTCCCGGTCGACCACCACGGCCCGCCCGGCCAGCCGGGCCAGCACCGGCGCCGCCACCGCCCGCAGCCGTTCCAGCGAGGCCAGGTGCACCTCCCGCAACCGGGCCTCGGCCAGCTTGGCCACCGAGTCCACCCAGGCGAGGGTGGCCGGATGCATGGTCTCCAACGGGCCGCTGACATCCACCACACCGAGCAGCCGGCCGTCCCGCGGATCGGTGATCGGCGCGCCCGTACACGTCCAGGACGTGTGCGACCGTACGAAGTGCTCGGCGGCGAACACCTGGACGGGCCGCCGCACCACCGCGGGAGTGCCCACCCCGTTGGTGCCGACGACGTCCTCCCGCCAGTCCGCGCCGACCTCGAACCCCAGCCCGTCGGCCTTGCGCAGTACCGGGGGCGCGCCCTCCCGCCACAGCACCCGCCCGTCGGCGTCCGCGACGACCATGATGTGCTGCGCCACGTCCGCGACCGAAAGAAGCCCCTCCCGGAGCACCGGCAGCACCTGCCGCAGCGGGGACTCCTCCCGCCGTCGCCGCACCTCGTCGGAGGGCAGCAGTCCGGAGCGGACATCGCGTTCGGGATCGACACCGCTGCGCAGCACCCGGTGCCACGACTGCTCGATCACCGGCCGGGGCGCGATCCGCGCACGTCGCCCGGAGAGCGCCGCCTCGCGCACCTCGCTCAGCACCCGCGCCGCCTGCGCCGCGTCCCGCGCGGCCAGGCGCACCAGATTCATCGGGCGATTCCCCACTGCGGTCCTCCCGGAAGGCATCGAACACTCCTGTCAAGCCGTCCGGGCGGCGGTTTCCGGTCCGACTGTCCTCACATAGTGCCGCTCCGCTCATGGCGGAGGCACAGACTCCGCGCATGTGCCCCCCTACGTTGCAACCCCCTGCAACCCTGGTGGACCACAGGACGGCGGCCGAGACTTGACCACGACGCGATGCGCGTCCGCGGGGGCTCAATGGGCCCGTGCGGTGGGGGTGGTGCCGTGTCGGCGCAGCACCACCCCTTGCCGGTGACGGCCCGGCCGGCGGCCGGGACGCGACGGACTCCGGCGACTCCGGGGCGGGTCAGGACGGCCGCGCCCGCTCGACCACCGCCTCCAGGTCCAGGCCCCCGGGCAGGGTGCCGAAGGACGCGCCGTGGTCACCGCCCAGGCGGGAGGCGCAGAAGGCGTCGGCGACCTCCGGCGGCGCGTGCCGCACGAGGAGCGATCCCTGGAGGACCAGCGCGAGCCGTTCCACCAGGCGCCGGGCCCGCCCCTCGACGCCCTCCAGATCCGCGAGTTCGGTGAACAGGTCCTTCACCGCGCGGTCCAGCCGGTGGTCCGCGCCGTGCGCCCGGCCGATCTCGGTGAGGCAGGCGTCCAGCGCGCCCGGCTCCCGGCGCAGCGCCCGCAGCACGTCCAGTGCCTGCACGTTCCCCGCGCCCTCCCAGACGGAGTTCAGCGGCGACTCCCGCACCAGCCGCGGCAGGCCGGACTCCTCGACGTACCCGTTGCCGCCCAGGCACTCGGCCGCCTCCACGGCCACCGGCGCACACCGCTTGGTGATCCAGTACTTGGCGGCCGGCACCGCCAGCCGCAGGAACGCCCGCTCCTGCTCGCCGCCGTCGTCACAGGCCGCGGCGAGCCGCAGCGCGAGCGCCGTCGCCGCCTCCGACTCGAGCGCGAGATCGGCGAGCACGTTGCGCATCAGCGGCTTGTCGATCAGCTTCCCGCCGAACGCCTTCCGGTGTGCGCAGTGGTGCACCGCCTGGGCCACCGCCTGCCGCATCAGCCCCGCCGAGCCGAGCGCGCAGTCCAGCCGGGTCGCGGCGACCATCCCGATGATCGTCCGCACCCCGTCGCCCTCCTCGCCGACCCGGCGCGCCCAGGTGCCGTCGAACTCGACCTCGGCGGAGGCGTTCGAGCGGTTGCCCAGCTTGTCCTTCAGCCGCTGGATCAGGAAGACGTTGCGACCGCCGTCCGGCAGGACCCGCGGGACCAGGAAGCAGGTGAGGCCGCCCGGGGCCTGCGCGAGCACCAGGAACGCGTCGGACATGGGCGCCGAGCAGAACCACTTGTGCCCGGTCAGCAGGTAGGTGCCCGCCTCCGCGAGCGGCCGGGCGACGGTCGTGTTGGCGCGGACGTCGCTGCCGCCCTGCTTCTCCGTCATGCCCATCCCGAACAGCGCCCCGGGCTTCTGCCCGGCGGGCCGCAGCTGCGGGTCGTAGACCGTGGACGTCAGCCGGGGCTCCCACTCGGCGGCCAGCTCCGCGTCGGCGCGCAGCGCGGGCACGGCCGCGTGCGTCATCGACAGCGGACAGCAGGTGCCCGCCTCGGCCTGCGTCCACAGCAGGAACCCGGCCGCCCGGCGCACCTGCCCGGAAGGCCGCCTCCAGGCGCCGGTCAGCCCGGCCGAGACTCCCTTGCCGAGCAGCCGGTGCCAGGCCGGGTCGAACTCCACCTCGTCGATCCGGTGGCCGTACCGGTCGTGGCCGCGGAGCCGGGGCGGACGTTCGTTCGCCCGCACCGCCCACTCCTGCACCTGCGCCGAACCCACGGCCCGGCCGAGCACGGACAGCTCCGCGCGCACCTCGTCCAGCACGTCCGCGCCGGTGTACCGGTCGACGGCCTCGGCGAGGGCGCGGTCGGCGGTGAAGACGTCGTAGCCGACCAGCGGGGGCGGCTGGTTCGTCACGGTGTGGGTGGGAGTGCCTGCCATGGTGGGGAACCTACCCGGGAAGGCGGCGGGGAACCTATCCGGAAGGCCGATGGGGGATTTCTCCGGGGAGACGGTGGGGGCTCCTGCGGGAAGTGGTGGGGGACTTCTCCGGGAAGGCCGTAGGGGACCTGTCGGAGAAGGCCATGGGGGAGCTGCCGGGAAGGCGGGCGGGAACCTGCCCGGGAAGGCCGCGGTGACGCGCCCAGAGTGGCACAAAGGAGCCGTGCGGCGGGCCGGAAACGGGTTACCGGACCCCGGGGAACCGGTCGTGGGCCCCGGAAGGTGAGGGCGGTCCCGTGCTGCGGATACCTTTGGCTCGTGCAGCCAGCAAGTGAAACCCCCGAGCGCCCGGCCGGCCGCTTCCACCGGGCCAGAGCTCTCTACCGGAACGTCTCCAAGCGCAGGACCGCCTGGCTGTTGCTCAAGGACACCGTCAACTCCTGCATGGAGTACCGCATCCTCGGGCTGGCGGCGGAGGCGGCGTTCTTCACGCTGCTGTCCGTACCGCCGCTGCTGCTGAGCCTGATCGGCCTGCTCGGCTACGTCGACGACTGGACCGGCGCGGACACCATCCACAGCCTGGAGACCAACCTCCTGGACGCCTCCCGCACGGTGCTGTCCGACAAGGGCGTCAAGGAGATCGCCGAGCCGATCCTGCACGACGTGATGCGGGGCGGCCGGCCGGACGTCATCTCCATAGGCTTCCTGTTCGCCCTGTGGTCGGGCTCGCGCGCGGTGAACGTCTTCATCGACACCATCACCGTCATGTACGGGCTCGACGGCGTCCGGGGCATCGTCAAGACCCGGATCATGGCGTTCCTGCTGTTCATCGTGGCGCTGCTGATCGGCTCGGTGGCGCTGCCGCTGATGGTGGCCGGGCCGGACGCGGTGGTCCGGATCGTGCCGTGGTCGGAGACGGTGGTCCAGGTTCTGTACTGGCCGGTCGTGATCGTCCTGTCCATCGCCTTCCTGACGACGCTGTACCACGTCTCGGTGCCGGTCCGCTCCCCCTGGATCGAGGACGTGCCCGGCGCGCTGGTCGCGCTCGCGATGTGGGTCCTGGGCAGCTTCCTGCTGCGCATCTATCTCACGTACACCATCGAGGGCGCCACGATCTACGGCTCCCTCGCCGCCGCCGTCGCGGTCCTGCTGTGGATCGGGGTGGGCGCCTTCGCCGTGCTCGTCGGCGCGGCCGTGAACGCGGCCATCGACCGGGTGTGGCCGGCCGCGGCCACGGCCGCGGCGCGCGAGGCCAACGAGCGGATGCGCGAGGCGCAGGTCGCCGAGTACGTGGCCCGCGCCGCGGCGGTGGCGCGCGAGGCCGACCCCGACGACCCCGACATGCCCTCCGAGTTCCCCGAGCGCTGGTCCCGCTTCCTGCCTCCGGAAGACGTGACGGCCCGCCTGCGCGGCCATGCGCGGAATCCGCATCACGCGCACCGGAACGACGGGAACGGGAACGCGACGGGGAACGGGGAGAACGGGAGCACCGGGGGGCCCGGGGGCGGCGGGGGTGCCGGAGGCCCTGGGGACGTCGGCGGTGCCGGTGGTGCCGGTGGATACGGTGGGGGCGGTGGCTTCGGGGGCGGCGGCGGGGGTGCCGGGAGCGGTGGCTTCGGCGGGGCCGGGGGGTACTGGGCCGAGGGTGGCGGTGGCGCCGGCGAGGGGGGCTACTGGAACAACGGCGGCGGCACCGGTATCGGCAATGCCGGCGGCAGCGGCGGCGTGGACGGCGGTGCGGACGGCAGGAATCCGGCGCATCCGAGTGGCGAGTGGTGAGCCTGGGCGCCCGCCCGCCGACCGCACCCTGAAGGGCCATCCGTCCGACGGCTGACCGTCTCCACCCTGCGGGCTGGATCCGGCGGTGGAGAACGCGCCGGTGCCTGTCCTCCGGATCTCCACCCGCTGCTCCACCCGTGCTCCGATCCGCCGGGCACCGCCCCGGGCCTAGCGTGATTGCGCAGGCCGGAGCCGTCCGGCCGCAGCAGGCCAGCCGGGCGTCGCCGTCGCAGCATCGCCCGGCACGGCTCCGGCACCGGGCAAGGAGGCAGCGGACATGACGCAGCGGATGGGACACGGGGTACAGCGCGGCACGACGGGACGGCCGGCCGGGGCGGCCGGGGCGGCCGGGGCCACGGGGGTGATCAGCACCGTCGCCGGGCCGATCGGGAAGACCGAGGCGGCCGAGCGGACGCCGGCCACGTCCACCGGGTCGCTCAGGGCAGCCGAGCCGAGCGACCCGGCCGGCCTGCCCCAGCGGCCCCCGTCACCCCAGCCGCCAAAGCCCGCGAGGCCACCGCGGCACCCGAGACCACCCGGCACCTTCCACGGCGGCCCTCTGCTGTCCCTCGCCGTGGACATCCTCCTCCCGCTCCTCGTGTACTACGCGGCCCGCGCCGTCGGCACCGAGCAGGGCCCGGCCCTGCTGCTCAGCGGCGCACCGCCGGCCCTGCGCCTGCTGGCCGGTGCGGTGCGGCACCGCCGCATCGACGGGGTGGACCTCTTCCTCACGGCGCTGCTGGTCGCCGCCGCGCTGGTGTCCCTGACCGGCGGCGGCCCCCGCGTCCTGCTGTTCAAGAACGCGGCGCTGCCCCTGGCGGTCGGCTGCTGGGCACTCGGCACCGCGTTCACCCGCAGACCCCTGGCGTTCCAGCTGGGCCAGCGGCTGCACCGGGGCCACGCGGTCCACGCCCGAGCCGGACTCTGGCAGCACAGTGCGCCCTTCCGCCGCGCGCTGCGTACCCTCACCCTGCTCTGGGGAGTCGAACAACTCCTCGACGGCGCTCTGGGCGCCTTGGCCGCCGCGACGCTGCCGACCGACACGGTGCCGCTGCTCGACCGCGCCGTCTCCCTCGTCCTGCTGGCCCTGGCCGCAGGGATCACCGCCGCCTACGCCCGCCGCTTCCGCATACGCCACGCCCTCCCGCTGTTCGGCGCCCCCGCGCCGGCGCCGGCACCGCGGGAGCCGGGAACCCCGTAGGCTGGCTCACGTGTACGCGGAGCGGGCGTCGCGGCTGACCGGCGCGGTGGTGTGGACCAAGTCCCCGACCGGCGCAAGTGTCCGGCCCGTGCTCCCGGACGGCTGCATGGACCTGCTGTCGAGCGAGGGCCGGCTGCTCGTCGCGGGCCCCGACACCCGCCCCTATGCCCCCGAGGGCCCGGCGCGATCCTGGGCGGGCGTCCGCTTCTTCCCCGGTACCGCGCCCGCGCTGCTCGGCGTACAGGCGCACGAACTGAGGGACATGCGCGTCGAGTTGGCGGACCTGTGGCCCGCGGCGAGGGTCCGGCGGCTGTGCGACCGGGTCGCCGCGGCTCCCGACCCGGCGGGTGCGCTGGAGGACATCGCCCTGGACCGGGCGGCGGAGGCGGAGGCCCCGGACCCGCTGCTGCGCCGGCTGGTGGAGTGCCTGGGCGAGGGCCGCCCGGTGTCGGCCACGGCCGCCGGACTCGGCATCGGCGAGCGCCGGTTGCACCGCCGTTGCCTGACCGCGTTCGGTTACGGCCCGAAGACCCTGGCCCGGATCCTGCGTCTGCGCCGGGCGCTGGCCCTGGCCCGCGCCGGGACGCCGTACGCGGAGACGGCGATCCGCGCGGGTTATGCCGACCAGCCGCACCTGGCGCGGGAGGTGCGCCGGCTGGCGGGGATGCCGCTCGGGGAGCTACTCGCCGGGGACGGGTAGCGGGGCGAACAGCTCGACCTGGGTGCCGTCCGGGTCGTGCACGGTGGCGTACCGCTGGCCCCAGAAGGCGTCCCACGGCTTCAGCTCCCCGTGGTGGCCGGCGGCCACCAACTCCTCGTACCGGGCGTCGACCTCGGCGGGGGAGCCGCACCGGAAGGCGAGCGAGGCCCGTCCGGTACCCGTGGGCGGCTGCCATCCGGGATGGAAGGAGCGGATGGTCTCCTCGGTGTCCAGGGCGAGCACCAGTCCGCCGGGCAACTCGGCCTCGACATGCGGCTGTTCCTCGGCCCCCTCGGGAAACACCAGCCCCAGGCGGCGGTAGAAGGCGAGGGAGGCGGCCAGGTCCGAGCTGACCAGGCCGATCACGGCGATGCGTACGGTCATGGGGTCACCGTAGGCAGCGGCCGGCAGAGAGGTCTTGAAGGAATCGGACACCAGCCGCGGCCGCCCGACCGTACAGGGACCGGCGCCCCGCCGGCCCCGCCCCGCGACGGGCGTTCGTCCCGGTGAGCCGCCGGTCGCCGGTTCGCTCACCCGGAGCCGCGCCCGCACCGCCGATCGCGGTGGCGGCCCCGACGCGCCCTTGGCCGACCCCTTGGCCGATGCCACCGGCTGCCACCGGGTGTTACCCGGCGCCGCGCCGTCCCATCGCGGTGGCCTCGGGGACCCGGACGGCGGAGTCCGGTGAACGGGCGGCCCGGGGCCGGCGAGGGACGGGTCAGCCGGTGGTCGTTCGCGAACTGTCGAGCGAGGAAACGGAGGAACGGTGCTGATCGAGGATCCGCCGCACCATGTTCATCAGCCGGTCCCCTGCCTGATCGACGCTGCCGTTCTGTGCGCAGACCTGCGCGCCTTCGAGGACGAAGGTGATCTCGGCCGCGGCCTGTCCGGGGTCGGGCAGCCCCGCCTCGGCACACATGCCGACCAGTCTGCGCATCTGGAGGGCCTTGTGCTGCTCGACGACCTGCCGGGCGGGATGGGAGCGGTCGGGCAGTTCGGCGATGGAGTTGATGAACGGGCAGCCCCGGTGCGAGATCTCCGGCAGTCCCTCGGCGATGAAGCGGGCGATGCCCAGGATCTGCTCCCTGGGCCGGCCGGGATGTTCGGCCTCGACCCGGTCGAAGACGGCCTGGTAGTCGGCGGCGACGATCCGCAGCCACTCCGCGACCAGCGCGTCCTTGGTCTCGAAGTGCCGGTAGATCGCCATTTTGGTGGTCTCGGCCTTCTCGGCGATGGCCTGCACACCCACCCGCCTGATCCCCTCGCTCTGGAACAGCTCTTCCGCCGCGTCGAGGATGCGCTCACGGGGCGGCAGCTTCGCCACCCTGGTCGGCCTTCTGACCGTCGATGCCATGACTGCTCCGTGACCTGGGTCCGTTGTGGCGACCTCCACCCGCTGCTACGGTACCAGCCCGTTCCTCTTGATACCGCTCGGTATCGTCAGGGACTCGTCGGTATCCTTTTTCCGCTGGAGTGAACAGGTGAGAGTTGACGAGTACGTGACCTTCGACGCCGTCGGGCTGGCGGAGCTGGTGGCCAAGGGCGAGGTGACGTCCGCCGAGCTGGTGGCGGCGGCACGCGAGGCGGCGCAGGCGGTCGACCCGCGGATCAACGCCATCGTGGAGACCTGGCCGCCCGACGACGACCCCGCCCCCGGAAGCGCGCCGCTGGCCGGTGTCCCCTTCCTGATCAAGGACCTCGGAGTCACCATGGCCGGACGGCGGACGGAGCTGGGCAGCCGTCTCGCGGCCGGGCATGTCGCCTCCGCCGACTCCTTCCTGATGCGGCGCTTCCGTCGCGCGGGCCTCGTGACGTTCGGGCGTACCGCGACCCCGGAGATGGCCTACAGCACCACGACGGAACCGGTGCTGTACGGCGCGACCCGCAATCCCTGGGACCTGGGGCGCAGCGCGGGCGGGTCCAGCGGGGGCGCGGGCGCGGCTGTCGCCGCCGGAGTGGTGCCGGTCGCACACGCCACCGATGCCGCCGGGTCCCTCCGCATACCCGCCGCCTGCAACGGCCTGTTCGGGCTGAAGCCCACCCGCGGCCGGGTCTCCATGGGGCCCGACGCCGACGAGGTCTTCAACGGCCTCGGCGTGCAGGGCGCCGTCAGCCGCACGGTACGGGACAGCGCGGTGCTGCTCGACCAGATCCGCGGCCCGGAGCCCGGCGACCCCTACTTCGCCCAGGAACCGCCCCGGCCGTACGCGGAGGAAGTCACCCGCTCTCCGGGCTCGTTGCGGATCGGTGTCCTCGCCCACGCGTGGGGCGGACAGCGCACCACCGCGCCCGTGGCCGACGCCCTCTCCCGCACCGTGCGCCTGCTCGAATCCCTCGGTCATCGCGTGGAGGAGGCCGAAGTCGGACTGGGAGCGGACTGGGAGGAATTCGTGCTGGCCGGCGCCCGCCAGTGGAGCGCGAACCTCACGGCCTCGGTCGACGAGGTGGCCGCCGCGCTCGGCCGGCCCGTCGACTCCTCGACCCTCGAGCCACCCGTCCTCGCCGGCTATCGCTACGGGCAGCAGGTCACCGGCGCTCAGTTCGTCGCCGCTCTCGCGCTGCGGAACCGGATCGCCCGAAGCCTGGGACGGTACTTCGACGCGTACGACATGCTGCTCACCCCGACGCTGCCCGACCTGCCCGTGCCGCTGGGCACCCATGCCGAGGGCGCGGAGACGCTGGACGGTGCGGGCTGGCTGCGCCGGCTGTTCGACCTCTCGCCCTTCACCGCGGTGTTCAACGTGACGGGCACACCCGCCATGTCCGTGCCGGTCACGGCCGACCCCGGGACCGGACTGCCCATCGGCATGCAGTTCGCCGCCGGTTACGGACTCGAGGGCCGCCTCTTCCGCCTCGCCGGACAACTCGAACAGGCCAGTCCGTGGTCGGGCCGGACCCCTGCCGTGTGGGCGGGACGGCCCACGGGCCGGAGCCGCTGAGGAGGCCGCCGGAAGGATGTCCGCCCGGGTGAGGAGCGCTCCGGGAGGATGCCCGCGTGCGCGTCGCCGGTGGTGGTCCGTCGCGTCCGGGTGCGCCGTGACCGGGGACACCGCGTCGTCCGTCCGGTCCGGTTCCGTGTGCGCCGGGTGTGCCGCTCGGGCCGGCCGCGTGCCGGGAGGCGCCGCGGGGGTCAGCCGTAGCGGACCGGTCCGTTCGGGGTGTCCACGGTGAAGGTCAACGCGGTGGGTCCTTCGGTGAGGGGCAGCGAGGTGCCCAGTGCCGTCGGCCGGTCGCGTACCGCCTCCGGGTCGGGCACCGCGGCCGAGACCGCCAGCAGCGGGGTGACCGGCAGGCCCGAGGCGGACGGATGCCGGGAGTCACCCCAGTCGATGAGGAACGGCACCGGTTCCGGGACACCTGTGGCGTCCGTGTCGGTCAGCCGCCGGCGCAGCAGGGTTCCGTCCGGGGTGCGGCGGCTCATCCGCCGTGCCGGGCCGGGGTCCCGGCCCCGCGCCCGGGCCACGGCGATCGCCTCGTCCAGGTCGGGCCGGCTGATCGCCCACGTCAGCACGGTGGGACCGGTCAGCCGGTCGACGCCGAACGGCCGCGGCCCGGCGGACCCGGGCTGCTCCGGATCGGGGCCGATGATCTCCAGATGGCTCCGGCCGCCGAGCCCGACCGGATGGTTGCGGGTGCCCAGACCGGTGTGTGCGCCGCCGGGCACCGGCGTGACCCCGCACCGTCGCGCGAAGTCGGCGACCGTCGCGCCCAAGTCCGGTGTGGCGAGCACGAGATGGTCCAGAAACGGCGGAATGGCGTTCATCCGGCGAGAGGTTACGGAACCGGAAGCACCGCACGGTACGCCTGTGCGGCACCATGGGCGGCATGATCCGTGCCGCACGCGCCCTGCCGCTGCTCCTGCTCCTGCCCGCACTGCTCACCGCGTGCGGCACCGAGAAGGAGCGTTCCGGCCCCGGGCCGGCCGCCTCGGGTTCCGGGCGGGCGGCTGCCGGGAGCACCCGGGAGCCGGCGTCCGCCGCCCCGGGGCAGGCCGACATGGACGAGCGCCTGCGGGCGTTGGGCATCGCGCCGGAGCTGGTCTACGTCACCGAGGTGCCCGGCTTCACGCTCGCGCAGCAGTCCATCGGGGTGAACGGCGACGACGGCTTCTCCGTCGCGTACTGGGCGAAGGACGGTGCCGTCCTGCACCTCTACGCGGAGCGGGGCAGCGCCGCCGACTGTCCCGAGGGCCATGTCTGCCGGGCACCGGAGAAGGGCCAAGTGGTCCGGGTCTACGGAGAGAAGGTGGCGGCCGACGTGCTCCGCCGGGCCGCCGACGCCATCCACCGCCCCGCCCCCGAGGAACTCGTCCCCCTCCTGCCGTCACCCCGCACGGCAACGGCCCCCGTGGAGCGCGGCGACCTCCCGTCCTACGGCGACGGAGCCCCCGACAACAGCGTCCCCGGGAGCAGCTGACCGGCCCCGTCCACGGCGAACCGGCTCCCGCCCGTCGCCGGCCCGGTCACGCTCACCCACTGCGCCGCCACCGGTCCGTGCCGACCGCCACCGCGCGGTCACCCGCCACCGGCCGGCGCGCACCGGACGCCGGCCGGCCCACCCCGACCCCTCCCGGAGCCCCGCCATGCCTCCTCGTCTCCTCCTCTACACCCGCACCGCCGACTACCGCCACGAGTCCATCCCGGACGCGGTCGACGCGATTAGGGCGCTCGGCGGGTTCGCCGTCGAGCACACCGAGGATCCCGCGGACTTCGAACGCCCGTTGGAAGGGTTCGCGGCCGTGGTCTTCCTGTCCACCAGCGGCAGGGTGCTGACCCCGGCCGGGCGGGCGCGGCTGGAGCGGTACACGAGGGCGGGCGGCGGCTTCGCCGGGGTGCACGCGGCGGCCTGTACCGAGTACGGGTGGCCGTACTACGGCGGACTCCTCGGCGCCCGCTTCACCCGGCACCCCGCCTGCCAGCCGGGCCGCGCCCTCGTCGCCGACCCCGCCCATCCCGCCACCCGGCACCTGCCGCCGGTGTGGGAATTCACCGACGAGTGGTACGACTTCGACCGCGTTCCGGGAGACCGCGAGCGGGTGCTGCTGCGCGCGGACGAGACGTCGTACGAAGGCGGCGGGATGGGCGCGGACCATCCGCTGGCCTGGTGCCGCGAGCGGGGCCCGGCGGCCGGCCGCGTTTTTTACACAGCCCTTGGCCATGCCTGTGACGCGTACCGCGACCCGGAGTTCCTCGCTCACCTGAACGGCGGACTCGAATGGGTGGCAGAACCGGCTCAGTGACGTTTCTGCGGTGAACCGGTTGCCCCATTGGGGTGACTAAAGCTCGCGTAGAGGGATGGTCATGTGTCTACCTAGAGATGCTCTTGTCTTGGCAAAGGGCGTCGAGACGCGTGACCCATCCTGCCCGCGTCACCCACCCACAGAAGGAGCCGGACCTTGACTTACGGTAAGAAACTGCGCGAGAGCATCGCCGGGCCCGGGACTACACCGCTGATCGGCGTGTACGACATGTACTCGGCGTCGATCGCCGCCAAGCACTACGAAGGAATGTTCGTCTCGGGCTTCGGCTTCGCCGCCTCGTACTACGGGCTGCCGGACATCGGATTCATCGCGTGGCCCGACATGGTGGCCTTCGTCCAGCGGCTGCGCGGCGCGTTCCCGCACCACCACCTGCTGGTGGACATCGACGACGGGTACGTCGACCCCGAGGTCGCCTGTCACGTCGTGGAGGGACTCGAGCGCATCGGCGCCTCCGGCGTGATCCTGGAGGACCAGAAGCGGCCCCGCCGCTGCGGCCACGCCGACGGCAAGCAGGTGCTGCCCCTGGAGGAATACCTGGAGAAGCTGGAGAAGGTCCTGGAGACCCGCAGGGACCTGGTCGTCGTCGCCCGTACGGATGCCACCGACGAGCACGACATCCTGCACCGGGCCGAGCGGCTGGCCGCCACCGACGCCGACGTGGTGCTGGTCGACGGTGTGCGCAGCGTGGAGTGGATCAAGCGGATCCGCAAGGTCACGGGGGACAAGCCGCTGCTGTTCAACCAGATCGCCGGCGGCAAGTCGCCTCGCCTGTCCCTCGGCGAACTGTCCGACCTCGGCGTGAACGTCGCCATCTACAGCACGCCGTGCCTGTTCGCCGCGCACGAGGCGATGGACTCCGCGCTCGCCGGCCTCAAGGCGGCCGACGGCCGGCTGCCGGAGGTCGACCCCGCGAGCGGTGTCGGGGTGAAGGCCTCCACCAGTCTGCTGGAGCGCAACATCGCCCGCGAGCGGCTCGTTTCCGAGGGCGTGGGCGTGTGATCCGTGCCGTCTCCGGGCTCGGGACGGCCGCGGCGGTCGCCGCCGCGCTCCTCGGGGCCGGTGCCGCGCCGGCCGTGGCGTCCGACAGCCTGATCACCGTGATCGACAACTCCGAAGCCGACTCCTGGCTGGAGGTCGACCGCACGGCCAACCTCCAGGCCGGCAGCGGCACCGCCGGCAGCGACCACGACGGCAGCGCCGTGGACGTGGTGGAGGCCCTCCTCGCCGGTCCCGACCAGGACGAAGAGGACTGAGCAGGACAGACGAGGACGCGGCAGGACGACGGAACACGGCGATCGAACACGGACGACGGCCGGGCGCTTCCCTTACGGGAGGTGTCCGGCCGTCCGCGTGTGACGGAGGTCCGCCCGGGCCCGGTCCTCCCCGGTGTCGGGACGGCCGTTCTCGTCCAACCCGACGTCCTCCTCCGGGTCGTGCTCGTCGGCCGGCGAGACCGCGGGCGGTGCGGCGGTCGGTGCGACGGGCGGGGTCATGGCGACGCGCTGCTGTCCGGGGGCGAGGGTGTGCCGGGCGGCATGGGCCGTGCCGTAGGCGGCGGCCAGGGCGACTGCGGCCACGGCGAGGACCGCGGCGGTACGCGTGCTGCGCTTCATGCCCGGCCAACGACCCGCGCGGAGGCGGGGTCACCGTACGACGGGCCGACGCGCCGGGAACGTCACGCGGATGGCCGCTCCGCGCCGGCGGGCGCGTACGCCGTGGGGCGGTGCGCCGCCGGCGGGGCCGTGCTCGCCCGCCGTACCAGCCGGGTCGACAGCTCCGTCCGGGTGCCCTCGGGGCGCTCGCCACGCGTCATGCGGACCAGCAGCCGCAACGCCGTCGCCGCCATCTCCGCCAGCGGCTGGCGGACGGTGGTCAGCGCCGGTACGGCCCAGCGGGCCTCGGGCAGGTCGTCGAAGCCCACCACGCTCATGGCGTCGGGCACCCGCACGTCCCGCTCCGCGAGCGCCGCGTACACGCCGAGCGCCATCCGGTCCGAGCACACGAAGACGGCCGTCGGCGGCTCGGGCAGGTCCAGCAGTTCGTGGGTGCGCAGCCGGGCGGTGGCCTCGTCGGAGTCCGCGTGCCGCACATACTCGGCGCGATACCGCACGCCCGCCGAGGCGAGCGCCGAGCGGTAGCCGGCCAGCCGTGCCTCGCCGGCCATCGTGCGCGGGTGGCCGGCGACCACCCCGATCCGCTCGTGGCCCAGCTCCAGCAGATGCTCGGTCGCGCACACCCCGCCCTGCCAGTTGGCCGCCCCGACCGACACCACTCCGGCCGGCGGCTCGTGGGCCGGATCGACGAGCACATAGGGGATGCGGTGGTGGTCCAGCCAGGCGTACTGCGCGGCGGACAGCTCCGCCAGGTGGAACAGCACTCCCGAAGAGCCGCGCGCGGTCAGCTTGTCCAGCCATCCCTGTTCCGGTCGGGCGTCCCGGCCCCGGGCGGGCGCGGCCGACACCACCACGTCCAGCCCCGCCTCGTACGCCGCCGCCTCCACCCCACGCAGCACCGCGCCCGACCGGGAACTCTCCAGCGAGTGCAGCACCAGGTCCACCAGGCCCGGCGCCCTGGCCGCGTCGAAGCGGGAGCGGCGCACATAGCCGAGCCGGTCCAGCGCCTCGGTCACCCGGCGGCGGGTCTCGGGCGCGACGTCCTCACGGCCGTTGACCACCTTGGACGCGGTGGGCACCGACACGCCCGCCTCCCGGGCCACCACCGCCAGCGTCGGCCCGGCCACCACGTTCGCACCCCGCGCACGGACCATGGCGAACCCCCTTCCCGGCCCGCCCGTGGGCCATCGCAACCTGCTGCCGACGCGCTGTCGTGGCCCGAAAACCGATCACCGGCCGCCGACAGAAAGCGCTTCCTACGATAGTTGCGCCTGAACACGGCGGGAAGACGGACGATCCACGGGATGCGGCCGACCGCCGACGGGCGCATCTCCAGCGTGCGGACCGGCCGGTCGCCGGGCCGGGCCGGTGCCGGTCGCGCGGCCGGCGGGCCGTGTCGGCCCTTCGGTGCCCGGAGCCGGAGCGTGAGGCGCAGTTCTCCGGACGGCCCGGCAGCGGTTCCGTGCCGGGAATACGTCCGCGTCGTGTGGTGCTCTGATGTGAACGGTGTCCGCACCGGTGAGCGGCGCGGGCGCGCGGTGAAGGGCTGGTGGCTATGGCGGCGGACCAGTCGGGACCCGTGGTCCCGACCCCTTACGGGGCCGTGCGCGGCCGGTACGAGCGGGGCATCGCGGTCTTCCGGGGCATCCCCTACGCCGCCCCGCCCTTCGGTTCCCTGCGGTTCCGCCCGCCCCGGCCTCCCGAGCCCTGGGACGGCATCCGGGACGCCGGCGCCTTCGGGCCGACCGCGCCGAAACCGCCGTACTCCGAGGCGTTCGCCCCGTACCTGTCCGACCCCGCCATCCCCGGCGACGACTGCCTCAACCTCAACGTATGGACTCCCGATCCGGGCCCCGGCGCCCGGCTCCCGGTGCTGGTCTGGCTGCACGGCGGCGCGCTGACCAGAGGCTCCTCGGCCGTGCCGGTCTACGACGGGAGCGCCTTCGCGCGCGACGGCGTCGTCTTCGTCTCGGTCAACTACCGGCTCGGCGTGGAGGGCTACGGCCTGTTCCCGGACGCGCCGCCGAACCCCGGCCTGCGCGACCAGTTCGCCGCCCTGTGCTGGGTGCACCAGACCATCGCGGCCTTCGGCGGCGACCCGGACCGGATCACCCTGTGCGGACAGTCGGCCGGCGCCATCAGCACCGGCGTCCTGCTCGCCGCGCCGCGGACACGGGGCCTGATCCGGCGCGCGGTGCTGCAGAGCGGACCGCCCGAGGTCTCGGACCGCGACAAGGTGCGGCGGATGGTGCGCCGGATGGCCGCCCGGCTGAGGGTCCCCGCCACCGCCGAGGCGTTCGCCGCCGTCGACCGCGGCCTGCTGCTGCGCGCCCAGGCCGAGGCCGGCCGGCTCGGCGGCCCGGTGCTCGGCGGTCCCGCGTTCGGCATCGTCGTGGACGGCGACCTCGTGCCCCGGGACCCGCTGAAGGCGCTGACCGACGGCGGCGCCGCCCCGGACGCCGAGCTGCTCATGGGCTGGACGCGGGACGAATACCGGCTGTGGCTGGCGCCCGGCGGACTGCTGGAGCGCGTCGACCGGCTCGGCGCGGTCGCCCTGGCCGGAGCCATGGCCCGCTGCCACGCCGGTCACGACATCCCGCGCGGCTACCGGCTGCTGCACCCGGGCGCCGGCACCGCCGAGATCGTCGGCCAGATGGTCACCGACCATCTGCTGCGGGTGCCGCTGCACCGGCTCGCCGACGCCCGGCCCGGCGCCTGCCACCTGTACGAGTTCGCGTGGCCGTCCCGGCTGCCCGGCCTCGGCGCCTGCCATGCGCTGGAACTCGGGTTCGTCTTCGACACCGGGGACGTGCCCGAGTCGAAGAAGCTGGCCGGTGAGGGCGCGCCGCGGGAACTGTGCGACGCGATGCACACCGCCTGGGTGCGGTTCGCGACGACCGGGGACCCGGGCTGGGCGGCCTGGGACGCCACGCACCCGGTGCGGATCTTCGACGACGGCGCGCCGCGGGTCGTCCACGGCCCACGGGACGCGGACATCGCCCTGTGGACCACCGCGTCCGCCGTCGCCGAGCCCGCACGGCACGCCGTCCCGCGCGCCCCCGGCGCCGAACTCGCCTCCGCCCTGCGCCGGCTCCGCCGCTCGGCGGGCGCCCTGCGCCGCTGACCGCCGTCACACACGGGCCCGGCAGGCGACGGGCCGGCCCCGGCGCGGCGCACGGAACGAGCCGGCCGCCCGGTGGGAGGGTCCGGGCGGCCGGAGCTTTCGAAGAGGCCGAGCGGATACTCACCGTACGGAAACGGGCGCGTACCGTCATCGGCGCCCGGTGTCGTTGTTCGACCAGGGGGCGCCGCCGAGGGCGCTCGTCCACGCCCCGCACGCCGACGTGCGCCTCCCGCGGCGTCCCGGTGCCTCCGCGTCCCTCCGGTGAGGGACTGCGCTCAGGCCGCGTCCAGCGTCCGCGCGATCTCCCCGATGCTCCGCGGACCCACCCGGCAGCACCCGCCGATCAGCCGCGCCCCCGCCTCCCGCCACGCCGTGACCCGTGCCGCGCCGAACGTCGTACCGCCCCGCCAGGCGCGCGCCCCGGCGTCCCAGTCCTCGCCGCTGTTGGGGTAGACCACGACCGGCTTGCCGGTGACGCGCGCCGCGATCTCCACGGCCGGCTCCACGTCCTTCGGTGCGCAGCAGTTCACGCCGACCGCGATCACCTCCTCGGAGTCGGCGGCGAGGGCGAACGCCTCCTCCAGGGGCTGGCCGGCCCGGGTGCGCGGTCCGTCGACCGTGTACGACAGCCAGGCCGGCACCCCGAGGCCCCGCACCGCTCGCAGCAGCGCGGCGGCCTCGTCGGCGTCCGGCACGGTCTCCAGCGCCAGCACGTCCGGCCCGGCGGCGGCCAGCGTCTCGATCCGCGGCCGGTGGAACCGCTCCAGCTCGGCCACGCTGAGCCCGTACCGGCCCCGGTACTCGGAGCCGTCCGCGAGCATCGCCCCGTACGGCCCGACCGAGGCCGCCACCCACAGCGGGCGCCGGACGCCGGTGTCCGCCGCCCGCCGGGCCGCCGTGCGGGCCAGGTCCACGCTGAGCGCGAGCAGCCGTGCCGCCTCCGCGCGGTCGATGCCGCGCTTGCCGAAGCCCTCGAAGGTGGCCTGGTAGCTGGCCGTGATCGCCACGCTCGCGCCCGCGCGGAAGTAGCCGAGGTGGGCCTCGGTGACCGCCTCGGGCCGCTCGGCGAGCAGTCGCGCCGACCACAGTTCGTCACTCAGGTCGTGCCCGGCCGACTCCAGTTGGTTGGACATGCCGCCGTCGAGCACGACCGTCCCGGCGGCGAGGGCGTCGGCGAGGCTGGGGCAGGTGTCGCTGGTCATGTCACGACGCTAGTCGAAGCGGAACGGCCGCGGACCGGGGGTCCTCGCGCCCGACCCATTGACCCTTCCGGAGCGCGCCCTTACCTTTTCGGCGTTCGGAATCACAGATGACGTACGGAATCTCGAACAGATCCCATTCAGAGGCACCACGACGTTCCGCCGAAGGCCACCGCACCCCACCGAGAGGCAGTCCGCATGAGCCGCGACCACGACCTGCCCGACGCTTTTGGCCGCAGGACGGTGCTCAAGGGCGCCGCGCTCGCCGCCGGCGCCCTGGCCGTCACCCCCGGCCTCGCCCAGGCAGCCGCCCCGCGGCCGCACTTGGAGCACCCGAAGGCGGCCCCCTATGTGAACCCCCTCGTCCGTCAACGCGCCGACCCGCACATCACCCGCCACACCGACGGCACCTACTACTTCACGGCGACCGTCCCCGAGTACGACCGCATCGTCCTGCGCCGCTCCCGCACCCTGAACGGCCTGTCCGCGGCCGCCGAGTCGGTGATCTGGCGGGCCCACGCCGACGGCCCGATGGCCGCCCACATCTGGGCGCCCGAGCTGCACCGGATCGGCGGCAAGTGGTACATCTACTTCGCCTCGGCCCCCGCCGAGGACGTGTGGGCGATCCGCATCTGGGTGCTGGAGAACGCCCATGCCGACCCCTTCAAGGGGACGTGGGTGGAGCGAGGGCAGATCAAGACGGCCTGGGAGACCTTCTCCCTGGACGCCACCACCTTCCAGCACCGCGGCACCCGCTACCTGGTCTGGGCCCAGCACGAACCCGGCATGGACAACAACACGGCCCTGTGGATCTCGGAGATGGCCGGCCCCTGGACCCTGACCGGTCCGCAAGTGCGCCTGTCCACACCCGAGTACGACTGGGAGTGCGTCGGCTACAAGGTCAACGAGGGCCCGTACGTCCTCAAGCGCAACGGCCGGATCTTCCTCACCTACTCCGCAAGCGCCACCGACTGGCACTACTGCATGGGCCTGCTGACCGCCGACGCCCACGGCGACCTGCTGGACGCGCGCGCCTGGACCAAGTCGCCGGTACCGGTGTTCACCAGCAACGACACCACGGGACAGTACGGCCCCGGGCACAGCTGCTTCACCGTCGCCGAGGACGGCCGTACCGACGTCCTCGTCTACCACGCCCGCCAGTACAAGGAGATCACCGGCGACCCGCTGCACGACCCCAATCGGCACACCCGGATCCAGCGGCTCGGCTGGAAGCCGGACGGCACCCCGGACTTCGGCGTCCCCGTGGCCGACACCGTGACCGAAGGAGTGTGAGATGAGACGCCTGTACGCCCTTCTGCTCGCCCTGTGCTGCGCCCTCGCCGCCGCGCCGGCTCTCGCCGGACCCGCCCAGGCGGCACCGCAGTCCATCGCCAACGGCACCCGGTTCACCGACACCTCGGGCAACCCGGTGCACGCTCACGGCGGCGGAGTGATCAAGGTCGGCGGCTACTACTACTGGTTCGGCGAGGACCGCAACAGCGACAACACCTTCCGGTCCGTGGACGCCTACCGCTCCTCCGACCTGCGGAACTGGGAGTTCCGCGCGCGCGTCCTCACCCAGTCCTCCGCCGCCGAACTGGCCACCGCCTACATAGAGCGTCCCAAGGTCCTCTACAACGCGGCCACCGGCAAGTTCGTCCTCTGGATGCACAAGGAGAACGGCACCGACTACGGCGAGGCCCGCGCCGCCGTCGCCGTCTCCGACACGGTCGACGGCAGTTACGCCTACAAGGGCAGTTTCCGCCCGCTCGGCCAGTACATGTCCCGCGACCTGACCACCTACGTCGACACCGACGGCACGGCGTACATGATCTCGGCCGCCAACGAGAACTACGACCTGCACATCTACCGGCTCACCGCCGACTACACCGGCATCGCCGGCCTGGTCGCCAACCCCTGGCCCGGCGGCCACCGCGAGGCACCGGCCCTGTTCAAGCGCGGCGGGGTCTACTTCATGCTCACCTCGGGCGCCACCGGCTGGAACCCCAACCAGCAGCAGTACGCCACCGCCACCTCCCTCGCCGGCCCGTGGACGTCCTGGAAGAACGTCGGCGACTCCACCGCCTACGGCTCCCAGACCGCCTACGTCCTTCCCGTGCAGGGCACTTCGGGCACCTCGTATCTGTACCTGGGCGACCGCTGGGGCGACTCCTTCGGCGGGAAGGTGAACGACTCCCGGTACGTGTGGCTGCCGCTGTCCTTCCCGACCGCCACCACGATGACCATGTCCTGGTATCCGGAGATCACCGTCGACACCACGGCCGGGACCGTCACGGGCACCTCCGCGACCTACAACACGCTGATCGCCCGGCACAGTTCCAAGTGCGCCGACGTGCCGAGCCGGTCGGTGTGGCAGGGGGCCGCGATCAGCCAGTACACCTGCAACGGCGGCACCAACCAGAAGTGGTGGTTCAAGGACCTCGGCAACGGCTACCGGGCCCTGGTGGGCCGGGGCAGCTCCCTGTGCCTTGAGGAGAACGCGAGCGGGGTCACCCAGGAGGACTGCACCGCCGCCACCGGCCAGCAGTGGTCGGTCACCGCCTCCGGCTCGTACGTCACCCTCACGTCCCGTGCGAGCGGGAAGTGCCTGGACGTCTCCGGCGGGTCCACCGCCGACTCGGCCGCGATCATCACCTACGCGTGCAACGGTGCGGCCAACCAGCAATGGACCCGCGGGAGCTGAGTGCCGGTCAGGCGAGTAGGTCGATGGCGTCGACGGCCGTACCGGCGCTGAGGTAGCCCGTCGTCCCCGAACCGCTCACCACCTCGATCCTCAGCACGTTGTACTGGCCGGTGTCCGTGCGCCAGGCACCGGCCGGGACGCTGTAGGCGAAGGTGTGGTTGTTGCCCCGGTACGAGCCCACGGTCAGGGACCGGGTGCCCGGCTGGGCGGGCGGGGAGGGGATCGCCGAGGTCCAGGTGTCGTTGACCGTGATCCGCGGCCGGCCGTTCGCGTAGGCCGTCGTCACGCCGATCCTCAGGGTGTGCGCGGCGGCGGCCTGCGCGGCGGTGAGCCTGAAGTACACGAGCAGGCCGCTGTTGACGTCCTTCCACAGGTAGCAGGGGAAGCCGGACGTCTCCGTGCCGCTGCCGATCACCACGTTCCCGGTCCAGGGCGCGGCCCGGACGTCGGAGGGATGGGCGTACGTCATCAGGTCCGCGTTCTTGAACCCGGCCGGGGTGCCGTTCCAGTCGCCGATCCGCCAGATCGCGCTCGCGCGGGACGGGTCGTTGGACGAGGGGACGGTGAGCGTGTTGAGCGTGGTCGTCGCGCCCGCGGTGACGGTCACCCGGCCCTCCAGGACGGCCAGTTCGCCCTTGTAGACGGTCAGCGTGTACGTGCCCGGCAGGACGCGGGAGATCGAGAAGTACCCGTCCGACGCGCGGGCCTGACCCCAGTACTGCGCCGAGGAGCCGGCCAGCCCCACGGTGTACGGGTACGCGGTGTCGCGCCCGGCGATGCCGACCCCGGCGACGCGGCCCCGGCCGCTGTCCGGCACGTACCCGGCGATGCCCAGCGCGTCGGCCCACGGCGTGGTCAGCGTGTCGTGGTAGAGGGCGGGAGAGGGCGCGCCGCCGTCGGTGAACGCGATGACGTACGGGCCCTGGAGGCCGTAGCGCTCGGGCTCCGTCTGGTTCTCCCCGTAGTACAGGATCTCGTACAGCCCGCCGCCGTCGGTGCTCTGGTGACGCAGCAGCGAGCGGTAGAAGGGGCCGCCGGAGGCCTTCTCGTGGTTGCCGCGCACGATCCACAGGCCGACGCCGCCGGCGGACCAGCCGGTGTAGTCGTAGTCGATGACCCGCACCTTGGAGTAGTGCTTGGAGCGGGTCTGCCCGTCGGACTTCGCGAACACGTCCGACGCCTCGATGGTGCGGGTCGTGTAGGTGTAGGAGTCGGGCTCGTCGTTGCGGAACAGGCCCGGTGCGACACGCAGGATGTAGCGGGTCGCGGCGACCGAGGAGTCGGCCTTGTGGGTCCACAGGTAGATGTTGTTCTCGCCGGCGCGGGCCGCGTAGTAGTGGCGCAGCGTGCCGTGGGTGACGGAGATCAGGACGGTGGAGCCGGACTGGGCCAGGGTCACGGCGGAGCTGCCGAGACCGGACTCGATGTGCGAGTTCTTGCCGCCGTAGCCCTGGTACTCGGTGCCCTTGTAGACCAGCGAGGTCAGGTCGCCGGTGGACTTGGAGACCTTGAAGACGAGGTTCGCGCCGGTGTCGACGACGTAGTCGGTGCCGTCGTCACGCCAGCCGAAGCCGGCGGCGACGGCGGTGCCGGCGAGCGGACCGGCGAGGGCGGCCGAGCCGGCGGCTGCGGCACCGGCGGCGACGAAGGCGCGGCGCGTGACCGTGCGGTCGGTGGATCCGGACATGGGGGTGCCTCCTTGGGGAGGTCCGGGGTGTGCGGGTGACTGGCAGGGTGACAGTTGAATCGTTTTCGCGAAAGAGCTTTCGCTCGGATCGCGCAGGTGATCGCAGGATTTCGCGCCTGGGTCTAGAAAGCGCTTGTCATGAGCGGTACCGTCCAGCCGCCGGACCTTGCCGACCGCCGAGGAGTCAGCCAGTGAGACGTTTCACCGCCCTGCGCGGCGCCGCCCTGACCGCCCTCGTCCTGAGCGGGGCCCTCACGGCGGCCCCCGCCCGGGCCCACACCGGCCGGCCGCCCGGCACCGGCCACTGCACCGCCACCGCCTGCCACTTCGACGTCCCGCCGGGCACCTACGACGTGACCGTCCGGCTCGGCGCCGCCACGGCCTCCGGCACCCGTATCACCGGCGAGACCCGGCGCTCGCTGCTGCCGGAGACCGCCGTCCCGGCCGGCGAGACCCGCACCGAGAGCTTCACCGTCGACGTCCGCACCCCCGAGGGCGAGCCGGCCGGTCCCGACGGACACCCCGGCCTGGACCTGGCGCTCGGCGGCTCCGCGCCCGCCCTGGACGCCATCCGGGTCACCCCGGCCCGGCATCCCCGCCGCCTTCTCCTCGTCGGCGACTCCACGGTCTGCGACCAGCCCGCCGACCCCTACTCCGGCTGGGGCCAGCAGCTCCCGCAGTACCTGCGCAAGGGCCTGTCCGTCGCCAACCACGCCGACTCCGGCGAGAGCACGGTCACCTACCTCCGGGACCCGCGGCTGTGGGCCGCCGTCCAACCGCTGATCCGCCCCGGCGACCTCGTCCTCGTCCAGCTCGCCCACAACGACAAGACCACCGACGAGGCCACCTACCGCGCCAACCTGGAGACCCTGGTGGCCGGCGTCCGGGACCGGGGCGGCGAACCGGTGCTCGTCACGCCCGTCGTGCGCCGCTGGTTCAACGCCGACGGCACCCTGGACAACGACACCGCCCTGCTCGTCAACGGCCTGGGCGTCGACCACCCGGCCGTCATCCGCTCGGTCGCCGCCGCCGAGGGCGTCGCGCTGATCGACCTCACGGCGAAGACCAAGGCTCTGGTGGAGTCCCTCGGCCCGGAGGGCTCCAAGGCGCTGTACCTGTACAACGAGAAGCGCGACAACACGCACACCTCCGTGCACGGCGCCACCGTCTTCGCGGGCCTGGTCCGCGACGAACTGCTCGCCCGGCACCTGGTCCCCGAGGGCAGGGTACGGGCGGGATGAGCCCCCGGGGCGCCCCGACCGGAACCGGGGCGTCCCGGGTTCCCGCCGAGGAAGGACAGCCACCGCCGTGATCGAACTTCCCGCCGACGACCGCGAGTCGAGCCCGTACACCGGCTACACCCGCGCCCACTGGGAGGCCGCCGCCGACGGCCTCCTCGCCGCCGTCGAGCCGTACGCCGGCCCCGACCGCGCCCTCTACCATCTCCCCGGCGACCATGTGAGCCACTCCGGCCGCCTCTCCGACGGCCTCGAAGGCTACGCCCGCACCCTGCTGCTGGCCGCGTTCCGCCGCGACGAGACCGCCCTCGGCCGGTACGCCGACGGCCTCGCCGCCGGGCCGGGCGGAGTCTGGCCCCGGATCACCGACCGGAGCCAGCCGCTGGTGGAGGCCGCCTCGATCGCGCTCGCCCTGCGGCTGACCCGGCCGCTGCTGTGGGACCGCCTGGCCGACCCCGTGCGCCAGCGCACCGCCGACTGGCTGGCGGACGCGCTCACCGCCGTGCCCTGGCCGTGCAACTGGGAGCTGTTCCCGGTCACCGTCGGCGGCTTCCTCGCGGAGATCGGCCACCGGCAGGAGGCGGCGCGCGCCGCGATCGACCGGGGCCTGGAGCGGATCGAGACCTGGTACGTCGGCGACGGCTGGTACACCGACGGCGACGGGCGGAAGTTCGACTACTACAACGGCTGGGCCATGCACCTGTACCCGGTCCTGCACGCCTGGCTCGCGGGCGACACCGGCCTGCTCGCCCGCTACGGCCGCCGGCTCTCCCGCCATCTCGCCGACTACGCCCGCCTGTTCGGCGGCGACGGCGCCCCGCTGCGCCAGGGCCGCTCCCTGACCTACCGGTTCGCCGCCACCGCCCCGCTCTGGCTGGGCGCGCTGACCGGACACACCCCGCTGCCCCCGGGACAGACCCGCCGCCTGGCCTCCGGAGCCCTGCGGTACTTCGTCGACGGCGGCGCGGTCGACGCGCGCGGCCTGCTCCCGCTCGGCTGGCTCGCCCCCGACACCTCGCTCGTGCAGAGCTACTCCGGCCCCGCCTCGCCGTACTGGGCGAGCAAGGGCTTCCTCGGCCTGCTGCTGCCGCCCGGCCACGAGGTGTGGACGGCGCCCGAGGAGGCGGCCCCCGCCGAGCGCGCCGACGCCGCCCACCCGGTGCCCGCCCCGAACTGGCTGCTCCAGTCCACCGCCGCGGACGGCCTGGTCCGGCTGCACAACCACGGCAGCGAGGACGTCCGGTACGACCCGTACTACACCCGGCTCGCCTACTCCACCGCCACCGCGCCCGAGGCGTCGTACGACAACAGCGTGATCGTCGGCGGTGATCCGGGCCGTACGGGCATCGAGCCGCTCGGCACCGGCGAGGGCTGGATCGCCTCCCGGCACACCGTGCGCGCCGGGACCACCGTGACCAGCCTGGTGGTGGTGCGCGGTGCCGTGGAGGTGCGGGCCCATCTGGTGGCGGGCGCGGCCCCCGGGACCCCGGTCCGGGTGACGGGGTGGCCGGACGGGGACGGGGTGCGCGCCGAACTGGTGCCGGTGCACGGCCTGTCGGCGGAGCTGACCGGAGCCGTGCGGGCGGACGGCGGCCCCACGCTCTTCGTGGCGCTCGCCCGGCTCACCGGGGAACCGGAGCCCCGGCCGCTCACCGGGCTGGTGTCCGTGGCGGTGGAGCGGGACGGCCGGGAGGTGCGGGTGAGCCGGCCCGGCGGGCAGACCGCCGTCTTCCGGTTCGCGGACGGAGACACGGGATGGTCGGTGGCGCCCCGGTGAGCCGAGCGGGGACGGTTCGGCGGGGGCCGAACCGTCCGGGGTCCAGCATGGCCGTATGACCGCAGAGCCCGCCCCCGTGTCCTTCGCCGGCCTCCACCACCGTCCCGGGCGGCCGCTGCTGCTGCCCAACGCCTGGGACCACGCCTCGGCCGCCGCTCTCGCCGCCCGGGGCTTCCCGGCGATCGGTACCACGAGCCTGGCGGTGGCGGCGGGCGCCGGCCTGCCCGACGGAGCGGGCGTCACCCGGGAACGGACCGTCCGGCTCGCCCTGACGCTCGGCTCCGCGCCGTACCTGCTCTCCGTGGACGCCGAGGCGGGCTTCAGCGACGACCCCGGTGAAGTCGCCGGGCTCGCCGCCGAGTTGTGGGCCGCCGGAGCCGTCGGCATCAACCTGGAGGACGGTCTGGGCCCGGCCGCCCGGCACGCGGCGAAGATCGCGGCGGTGAAGGCGGCCGTGCCCGGACTGTTCGTCAACGCCCGCACCGACACGTACTGGGCGGGCGACGGCGACGAGCGGGAGACCCTGCGCCGGCTCGACGCCTACCAGGCGGCGGGCGCCGACGGAGTGTTCGTGCCCGGCGTGACCGACCCGGAGCGCATCGCCGCCCTCGTCCGGCACACCGAGGCCCCGCTCAACGTCCTCTACTCGCCCGCCGGGCCTCCGCTCGCCCGCCTCGCCGGCCTCGGTGTGCGCCGGGTCAGCCTCGGCTCGCTGCTGTACCGCAGGGCGCTCGGCGCGGCCGTGGACGCGGTGGCCGACATCGCGGCCGGGCGCGCGCCGGGCGGGACGACGCCTTCCTACGCGGACGTCCGGGCGTTGGACCGCAGCGTTCCGGCGAGCCGGTCCGCGAACTCCACCGGGTGATCGAGCGTGCCGAGGTGTCCGCCCGGGAACTCGGCGAGAGTACAGCGCAGCCGCTCGGCGAGGGCCTCGGCCGTGCGGTACAGGAGCTGACCGCGCGAGTCGGCGCCGGCGGCGAGGGTGAGCCGGCCCGGGGGCGGGGCGGCGGGCACGTATGACGTGAACGGGCGCAGGACACGGGCCAGGAAGACGCCCATCGGGGTCGCCGACGGGCCCTCGGCGGGCAGCCGCCCGGGCCCGTCCAGCTGCTCGATCAGCTCCGTCCGGCGCGCGTCCCCGTCCGGCAGGACCGTCACACACGGCGGTTCGTGCGCGACCACGTGCGCCACCCGTCCGGGGTGGCGGGCCAGCAGGTCCAGGGCCGCGATGCCTCCCGAGCTGGTGCCGAAGACGTGCGCCGGTTCGCCCGCCGGTGCCACCGCGTCCAGCACCCGTCGCGCGCCCGCGCTCCAGTCGGCGACCCGCTGTTCGGCGACCGGCTGCCCGAGCCGGCCGTGCGCGAGGCCCAGCGGGTCGTACGTGACCACGGTGAACCGGGTGGCCAGGCGCTCGACGAGCGGCCCGAGGCCCATCGGATGCCCGGCGCCGCCCGGCAGGAGCAGCAGCACCGGACCGCGGCCCGTGATGTCGTGGTACGGCGTGTCAGTCATCGCTCTTGGCCTCCCGGGGCCAGTGGGTGAGGGCCAGGTGCAGCGCGTCGACCGCCTTGTCCCACGAGGCCCGTACGTCCCGGTCCGCGCCGAAGCCGCCCGCGCCCTCCAGGACGCAGTAGCCGTGGAACGTGCTGCGCAGCAGGCGCACCGCGTCCGTCAGGTCCGGTTCCGCGAGGCCGTAGCCGCGCAGCATGCCGTAGGTGATCTCGGCGGTGCGGTGCAGCGCGGGGGAGTCCGCGATGAGGGCCTGGTCGATCCGGATCTGGGTGGCCGCGTACCGGCCGGGGTGCTCCAGGGCGTAGTCGCGGTAGGCGTCGGCGAACGCCTTCAGCGCCTCCTTGCCCGCCCGGCCGGCCACGGCCGCCGCGATCCGGTCGATCAGCTCGCCGCCCGCGTACAGCGCGAGCCGGGTGCGCAGGTCCTGGAGATTGCGCACGTGCGAGTACAGGCTCGCGTCCTTGACACCGAAGCGGCGGGCCAGCGCCGAGACGCTGAGGCGGTCGAACCCGGCCTCGTCCGCCAGCTCCGCCGCCCCCGCCACCAGCCGCTCGACGGTCAGTCCCGCCCGGACCATGGCACCTCCCTTGAGTTCCTAGGGTGCAGCCTAGGGCATCTAGGGACGTGGCGCATCAGGTGATCGGCGCGTACAGCACCCCCAGCTTGTCGATCTCGTCGCCCGCGCGGCCGATGAAGCCGGCGATCTGCCAGCCGGCCGGCGCGGTGAGGGTGGTGCCGTCGGCGGTCGCCGTGCCCGCCGAGAGCGACCGGCCCCGGTCGGTGGTGAAGGCGGCCGAGAAGATCCTTGTACGGCCGTCCTTCTGGCCCTCGGTGAGCCGGACGGAGGTGAGGTGTTCGCCGGCGGCGAGGGTGAGCGAGGCGGCCGTGCCGCCCGTGCCGCCGTGGCCGAGGACCGTGCCGCCGTCGTGGGTGAGGGACACGGCGTCCAGGCGGGCGGAGCCGCGCAGGGTGAGGGTGCGCGGTGCGGGCGCGGCCGGCAGGTCGTCGGCGTCGTTGAAGGCCGTGCCGTGCGGTCCGCCGACGAAGTCGCTCGCCCGGAGCCGCGGATCGACCGTGTACGAGAAGCCGACGGTGTGCGGGAAGTGGTCGGAGAGGTTGCCGCCGGACGCGTCCAGGAACTTCGCCCACTCGTCGTGATAGCGCGTGGCGGTCAGGGAGAGCAGGGGGCCGCCGCGGTAGAGCACCTTGTCGACCACCTCGCAGTCGTCGGGCGGCGCGGACGCCGGGCACAGCAGCGGATCGGCGCCCTGCGCGGGGGCCGTACCGCCCTTGACCAGCCGGACCCAGGCATCGGTCAGGCCGTTGTCCTCGACGAGGGTGCGGATGTTGTCGCCGGCGCGGGTGTAGCGGGTGTTGGTGTCGCCCATCACGATCACCGCGTTGCCCGCCGAGTTGGCCCGGACGAAGGCCGACAGCTGCGCGATGTTGGCCCGCCGGGCGGCCAGGGCGTCGGCGCTGTCGTCGGCGTTGGTGTGCACGTTGTACAGGTCGACGTAGACCCCCTCGGCGAGCCGCACCCGGGCCAGGGTGAAGCCCTTGGGGGTGAGGCAGTTGGTGCCGGTGCAGTCGTTCCACCGCACCCGCTCGAAGTCCTCGAGCGGGTAGGCGGACAGGGTGTTGAGGCCGTCGCCGATGCCCGCGCCGCCGCTGGTCGCCGTGCGGTATGGGTGGTGGTCGCCGGCGTAGAGCGCCGCGTGGTAGTTGAAGTCCTCCTGGACGTTGACGATGTCGTAGTCCGCCAGCCGTGGTGAGATCAGCGGGGTGTTGACGGCCGGATGGCCGGAGCTGAGGCCCTCCGGCAACCCGGCCACGTTGTACGTCAGGACACTGAAGGTCCCCGAGTCGGCCGCCTGTGCCGTACCGGCGGAGGCGGACAGCGCGGAGGCGGTCAGCAGGCCGGCGGCGAGGGCGCCGAGGAGTCGTCCCATGGGTCGCATGCGACCCATGGTCACGTCAACGCCCCGCGTTTTAAAGGGAGGTTGGAGAAACGGTGCCGGTCGGGGAGAAGACGAAGGAGAACTTCGCCGGTGCGGCCCGCAGGTGGTATCGGGGCAGCGGGGCCGGGCCGCAGGACTGGGAGCCGATGCCGTGCTGGCCATGGTCGAGGTTCACCCAGACCGTGTCGCCGGGCACCAGGTCGGTGCGGTGCGCGGCGGCGTCCAGCTGTTCGGTGGTCCAGCGGCGGGCGGTGAGCTGGAACACCGGGTCGCCGTCGATCCGCAGGCCGCCCAGTTCCGCCCAGCGCACGTCGATGCGGGCGCCGTTCTCCTGCGGGCGGACGTACGGCGTCTGGAGGTCGTCCACGGCCGCCTCCCAGCGGCCGGTCAGCGCCGCCGCCCGGGTGTCCGGGTACGCCTCGCCCGGGCCGCCGCCGTACCACCGCACCCGGTCGGCGGCGCGCAGCCCGAAGCGGATGCCGAGGCGGGGCAGCGGGACGGTCCAGTCGCCCTCCGGGACGGCGGACACCGTCAGCCGGAGCCGGTCGCCGTCCGACGTCCACCGGTACACCGTCGCCAGCCCCAGGTCCCGGCCGGCCGGCGCGACCCGGGTCCGGACCGTCAGGGCGTCCTCGCCCGCCTCCACCGCGTCCAGGCGGTGCCGCATCCGGTGCAGGCCCAGCTTCCGCCACAGCGGTCCGTAGCGCGGATCGCTCTGCCAGGCGGCGCCGTCGTCGTTGTCGGTCGTGGCCCGCCACACGTCCAGCCGCAGCCCCGTCACCGGCACCTCGCCGATCGCCCGCAACGCCCCGGTCCGGGCGTCGAAGACGGCCGGACCCAGCGTGATCTCCCCGTCACCGGGCACCGGCCGGGCGCTCGCCGCGACGGACGGCACCCGGCGCCGTGCCGCCGGGACCTGGCCCCAGGCGACCACATGGCCCGCCGGCGCCCACGCGGTGCCGTCGGCGAGCCGCGCCCGGACGGTCCACACCGCCTCGCCGGACGGCGCCCCGGCCGGTACGGAGGGCAGCTGGACCTCGGCCGACCCGCCCGGGGCCAGCGCGGGCACCGACAGCGTCCCGGAGTCCACCGGCTCGCCCTCGACCTCGTACGACCAGGAGAAGGACAGCGCCGACAGGTCCGCGAAGTCGTACTTGTTGGTGATCCGGACCGTGCCGTCCGTGCCGCCGCCGGTGACGGCGACGGGCTCGATCACCTTCTTGTACTCGATCAGGCCGGGAGAGGGCCGGCGGTCGGGGAAGAGCAGGCCGTCGCAGACGAAGTTGCCGTCGTGCAGCTCCTCGCCGAAGTCGCCGCCGTAGGCGTACCCGAGCGCGGGGTGGGCGATGCCGTGGTCGATCCACTCCCAGACGAAGCCGCCCTGGAGCCGGTCGTGGGCCTCGAACAGCCGCTGGTAGTCGGCGAGTCCGCCGGGACCGTTGCCCATGGCGTGGGCGTACTCGCAGAGGATGAACGGCAGTTCGCGGCGCCGCAGCGGCCCGCCGTCCAGGCCCCGGCCGATCCGCTCCACCTCGGCATGGTCCGCGTACATCCGCGAGTACACGTCCGTGTCACGGCAGTTGACGTCGCCCTCGTAGTGCAGCGGCCGGGAGGCGTCGCGGTGGCGGATCCACTCGGCCATCGCGGTCAGGCCCCGCCCGGTGCCCGCCTCGTTGCCCAGCGACCAGACGACGACCGACGGGTGGTTCTTGTCCCGCTCCACCATGCGGGCCGCCCGGTCCAGCAGGGCCGGCGTCCAGCGGTCGTCGTCCACGGGGTTGTCCCGCCAGCCCTGCTCGGTGAAGCCGTGGGTCTCCAGGTCGCACTCGTCGATCACCCACAGCCCGAGTTCGTCGCACAGGTCGAGGAAGGCCGGGTGCGGGGGATAGTGGGCGGTGCGGACGGCGTTGACGTTGTGCCGCTTCATCAGCAGCACGTCCTCGCGCATGGTCGCGAGGTCCAGCGCCCGCCCCTTCTCCGGATGCCACTCGTGCCGGTTGACGCCCTTGAACAGCACCGCCTTCCCGTTGACCTCGAGCAGGCCGCCGGCCACCCGCACCGTGCGGAAGCCGATGCGCAGCGGCACCCGCTCGCCTTCGGTGGCCAGCACCCCCGCGTACAGCCGCGGTGTCTCCGCCGACCACGGCTCGACCGGCACCGTCACCGGCTCCCCGGTGGGCACGTCGATGCCCAGCTCCGGCACGGTCACCCGGCCGTCCACGTCGGAGTCGACCCGCAGCGTGCCCGCGCCGGCGGTGTGGTCGTAGGAGGCGTGCACGAAGAAGTCGAGGACGCAGCCCGCCGGGCGGTGCAGCAGGGTCACGCCGCGGAAGATGCCCGGCAGCCACCACTGGTCCTGGTCCTCCAGGTACGAGCCCGCCGACCACTGGTGCACCCGCACGGCCAGCACGTTCCCGGCGGGCCGGAGCAGGTGCCCGACCGCGAACTCGTGCGGCAGCCGGGAACCCTTGAACTCGCCGAGGTCCGTGCCGTTCAGCCAGATCCGGGCACAGGACTCCACGCCGTCGAAGCGGAGCACGGCGCCGCCGTCCGCCGGCCAGTCGCCGGGCAGGTCGAAGACGCGCAGATGGTCGCCGGTCGGGTTCTCGGTCGGCACCCGGGGCGGGTCGACCGGGAACGGGTAGAGGTGGTTGGTGTAGACCGGGGAGCCGTGGCCCTGGAGCACCCAGTGGCCGGGCACCGAGATCTCCGCCCACTCGCGGGCGTCGTAGCCGTCCTCGGCGAAGGAGTCGTCCTCGGCGCCGGCCGTGTCCGACAGCCGGAAGCGCCAGGTGCCGTCGAGGGAGAGGGACGGGGCGTTGGAGGACGCGTACCAGGCGCGGGGCGGCAGCGCACCGGAACCCGGCGAGACGTCCTCGACGTACTCGGTGGTCGTGGTCACGGACATGGGTCTCCTCGCTCAGCCCTTGATGCCGGTCTGCGCGATCCCCTGCACCAGCCAGCGCTGGAGGAAGAGGAACACGAACAGCAGGGGCAGGATCGATATGGCGGTCGCCATGAAGATCAGGTGGTAGTTGACGGTCTGGTTGGTCATGTATGACGACAGCGCGACCTGGACCGTCCAGGCACTCGGGTCCTGGCCGATGACCAGCGGCCACAGGAAGGCGTTCCAGCCGCCGATGAAGGTGATCGTGGCGATCGCCGCGAAGAAGTTCAGCGAGTTCGGCACCACGACACGCCAGTACGCGCCCCAGTAGCCGAGCCCGTCCACGCGCGCCGCCTCCTCCAGCTCCTTGGGGAACCCGAGGAAGTACTGCCGGAACAGGAAGCAGGTGAAACCGCTGAACAGCCCCGGGATGATGAGGCCCCGGTAGCTGTCCACCCAGCCGAGTGACGACACCAGGACGAAACTCGGCACGAAGGTGACCGCGGCCGGGACCATCAGGGTCACCAGGACGGCGTAGAAGACCTTGTCGGCGTGCCGGTAGGGGATGCGGGCGAGGGCGTAGCCGGCCAGCGAGCACACCACCAGCGTGCCGGCCGTGTGCAGGACGCCGACGACCAGCGAGTTCCACATCGCGCGGCCGAAGTCCACCGTCGGGTCGTCGAACGGCTCGGTGATGTTGCCCCACTGGACGTGCGCGGGGAAGAACTTCCAGTTCTCGCCGGTGATCTCCGGGTCGGTGGACAGGGCGTTGCGGACCAGCAGGTAGAAGGGGACGAGGAAGAGCAGCGCGGCGAGGCTGGTCGCGATGTACAGGCCGGTGGAACTCATCACGCCGCCGCGCCGGGTGCGCGCGCGGGTCTCGGGTGCGGTGGTGGTCACCTGGACTCCTCCCCCCTGCCGAAGCCCATGATCCGGCCCTGGAACAGGGTGACGACACAGATCAGCACGGTCAGTACCACCGCTCCCGCGCTGCCCTTGCCGTAGTTCTGGTCCTGGCCGAGCGCGGTGTAGTACAGCTCGACCAGCGGCGGGCGGCCCCAGGTGGTCTTGGACAGCAGGTTGAAGAACTCGTCGAAGGCCTGGTACGCGGCCACGAGCAGCAGCAGGATCACGGCCGTGGAGGTGGCCCGCAGCTGCGGCAGCGTGATGTGCCGGAAGGTCTGCCAGCCGGGCCTGGCGCCGTCGATCGCGGCGGCCTCGTACAGCTCCTGGGGGATGTTCTGCAGCGCGGCCAGGAACAGGATCATGTAGAAGCCGGACTGGAGCCACAGCCGGGCGCTGATGATGACCAGCCAGTACCAGGGCGGGTCCGGGTTGGCGAGCCAGGCGGTGTTGTCCACGCCGAACAGGCCGAGGACGGTGTTGGCCAGCCCGAAGCGCACCCCGTTGAAGATCGACATCTTCCAGATCAGCGACGCGGCGACATAGCTGCACGCGGTCGGCAGGAAGAACACCGAGCGGTAGAAGGCGCGCATGAACCGCAGCCGGTTGACCAGCAGCGCGAGACCCAGCGAGAGCGCCCAGGTGGTCGGCACGATGAAGGCGGCGAACACGGTGAAGGTGCCGAGCGAGCCCATGAACCCGCTGTCGGACAGGATCTCCCGGTAGTTGCCCAGCCCCACGAACTCGCTGGGCGTCACCGTGAAGCGGGCCTCGAAGAAGCTGAGGTAGAGGCTCCAGCCGATCGGGACGTAGACGAAGACGGCCAGCCCGAGCAGGAACGGGCCGGTGAAGAGCCAGAAGTTGAGGGTGCGGCTGCCGCGCAGCCGGCGCCGGGGCCGGGTCTTCGCGGCGCCGGCCGCGACACCGCCCGTGGTGGTGGTCGACATCTCGGGATCCGTCCGCCGGCCTATCCGAACAGCTTCTTCAGCTCGGCGTTCACCCTCTTGTCGCACCTGTCGAGCGCGGCCTCGGGGTCACCGTCCTTGCGGACGCAGTCGGCGAACAGGTTCTCCGTGGCGGTGATCATCGCCTGGGTCCAGCCGATGTTGTCGAAGTGCCCGTACTCGTTGAAGAGCCGCACGCCCTCCGCCGGCAGGCCCGAATCGAGTTTCCCGGAGGACCGCGCGAGGGAGGCGCGCGGCGGGATGTGGAAGCCGTACGACGTGGCCCAGTCCTCCTGGTACTTCTTCTGGTCGATCCACAGCCACTTCACGTACTCCTTGGCCGCGTCCACGTCTTTGCCCTTGGCGTTGACGAACATCGACCAGCCGCCGTTGTACACCGACGGCCGGCCCGCGTCGCCGACCTTCGGGAACGGCATGATGCCGAGGTCGTCGCCGAGCGCCTGCTGGAACTGCGGCATGGCCCACATGCCGCAGAACTGGATGGCGCACAGGCCCTGGTTCAGCGCCGAGGGGTCCCAGAAGTCGGCCGGGGCGTCCAGCAGCAGATGGCCGCCGGCGAACAGCTTCCGCATCGTCCTCAGGCCGGCGATCACGGCGTCCGTGTGGTAGGCGATCTCGTTCTTCTCGTTCAGCGTGTCCGCGCCGGCCGACCAGATCAGCGGGTTGATCACCGCGTGCAGGTCGTTGCCGAGGAACAGGCCCTTGACCTTGCTCGTGGTGAGCTTGGCGGCGGCCTCCACCAGTTCGTCGAGCGTCCGCGGCGGCTCGATGCCGGCCTTCTGGAGCAGGGATTTGCGGTAGAAGAAGAACTGCGGGTCGTCGATCATCCGCACGCCGTAGATCTTGCCGTCCACGGTGTGCGACCGGATGTCGGCCTGGTTGAAGTCGTCCTTCACCGGTGCGACGAGGTCGGTCAGGTCCGCCACCTGGCCGCTCCGGACGAGCTGGATCTGCGGGTGGAACTCGAACAGGTCCGGCGCCTGGTCGGTGAGCAGGGACGCGAAGAGCTTGCTCTCGAAGTTGGAGCCGGTGATCCACTGCGTGGTCACGTCCGCCTTGGTGTACGCCTTGGCGTAGCGCTTGACCGCCTGCTCGGTGCCCGGCTCGCCGTAGGCGTGGAAGTACTGGACCAGGTGCTTGCCCGAACCCGAGCCGCCGCCACGGCCGTTGTTGCCGCCGCACGCGCCGAGCGCACCGGCGGCGGCCAGGCCCGCGGCGGCCCGGAATATCGATCGGCGGTCCCAGGTGCTGCTCTGTGCCGACATGTGACGTCCTTGTCTGGTCGAGTGCGGCTGCGGCTCGCACGCCCGGTGGCCGGGGGCCGAAGGGGGCGTGGTGCGGGACGCTAACCTTCGCCCAATCCTTCGGCAAGGGGTTGGACGAAGTCGGTGCGAGTTGTTGCACGACGTTCGGCATCGCGAACGCGCCCTGTACGGTACGGGAGTCGGCGTGCCGGGCCGGGGCGGCGGCGGACGGTGTCCGGCCAGGACGCGAGGGCGCTACGACGCGAGGGCGCCGGTCCGCGCTCTCCGGTGCGTCACGCCGACGGTGCCGTACGGCTGCCCGCGCGGGTGCGCCGCGCCGCCCGCTGCCCGACCGGCCGCAGCGCCCCCTCCAGCGCGAACGTGGCCGCGCCGAGGGACACCGGGTCGGTGGGGATCGGGGAGAGGACGATCTCGGTGGCGGCCAGCGGCCGGCGCAGCGCGTGCCGGGCGACCGCCTGCCGGACCTCGTCGAGCAGCGGTTCGCCCAGCCGGGCGGCCACCCAGCTGCTGAGCACCACCACTTCGGGGTTGAGCAGGTTGATCAGGTCGGCGATGCCCGCACCGAGGTAACGGGCGGTGTCCCGGACCACCTGGAGCGCCACCGGGTCCCGCCCGGCCACCGCGCGGGCCAGCGCGCCGATGGTCGCCGTCTGGTCCTCGGGATGCAACAAGTCGGAATCCGGGCTCAGTTCGCGCAGGTTCCGCATGATGCCGGGCGCACCGACGTACGTCTCCACGCAGCCGCGGTTGCCGCAGTGGCACAGCCGGCCGTCCAGCACGAGCGTGGTGTGCCCCCACTCCCCGGCGCTGTTGCTCACCCCCCGGTGCAGCCCGCCGCCGAGCGCGAGCCCGGCGCCGACACCGGTGCCGAGGTTGACCACCACGGCGTCCCCGCGGCCCCGCGCCGCCCCGAACCACAGCTCGGCCACCGCGCAGGCCCGCAGCGGATTGTCCAGGTGGAGCGGGTAGGCGATGTGCTCGGCGAGCAGATCGAGCAACGGCACGTCGTGCCAGTCCCAGTTGGGGGCGTACTCGGCGACCCCCGTGTCCCGGTCCACCTGCCCCGGCACGCTCACCCCGACGCCGAGCACCCGGGCCGGCTCGACACCGGCCTGGGCGAGCACCGAGCCGACGGCGGCGGCGACCTGCCCGACCACCTGCTCCGGCCGGCTCTCCCCGGGCCGCATGTCCTCGTCGGCCCGGGCCAGCACGTTCAGCGCCAAGTCGAACAGCTCGACGTGGACGTAGGTCTCCGCGATGTCCACGCCGATCAGCGCGCCGCCCGACGCGTTGACGGCGACCAGCCCCCGGGGGCGGCCCCCGGCCGAGTCCTCGAACCCCACCTCGGTGATCATGCGGAGGTCCAGCAGCTCGCCGACGAGCGTGGCCACCGTGGCGAGGCTCAGCCCGGTGACCGCGGCCAGCTCCTGCCGGGAGGTGGGCGACTCGGCGATGATCTCGCGCAGCACCTCGTAGCGGTTCGCGGTGCGGATGTCGCGCGATGTGCGCTTCACGCGGCTGCCCCTCCCATCGGCGTCCGGCCCGGCCGGGGCGGCACGGCACCGGCGCGGGCGTCAGGCTATGGGCTGCGAGGGACGTTCGACAAGGGGTTAGGAAAGGGGGTGGAGAAAGTGGGCTCCGGCGGGACGGCTCACTCTCCGAGCAGCTCGCGCACGAACGCGTTGGTGAAGGTGCCCGCCGGGTCCAGCGCGCGGGCCAGCGCGCGGAAGTCGGCGAGCCGCGCGTACCGGCCGCGCAGGTCCGCCGCCGGGACACCGAACACCTTGCCCCAGTGCGGGCGCGGGTCGAACGGGGCCAGCGCCTCCTCCAGCCGGCGCACCGCCGGCAGCACCGCCGCCTCGTCGCGCACCCAGGTGAAGTGCAGCGCGACCGAGTCCCGGGCGTGGGCCGGGCTGAGCCACTGCGCGTCGGCGGCGATGGTGCGCACCTCGCAGATCTGGAGCACCCCGGCGACCGTCTCCCGGACGGCGTCGACCGCGTGCAGCGCGTCCACCGCCGTCGCGCGCGGCAGCAGGTACTCCGACTGGATCTCCTCGCCGCTGCTCGGTGTGAGCTCGGCCCGGAAGTGCGGCAGCCGCTCGTGCCAGGGCCCCGGCACCCCGGACTGGAGCGTGCAGTTGGCGGCGGGCATCCCCGGCACCGGATGCAGCGCCTCCCGCGCCGGCTCGGCCCACGGGAAGTCCACCGCCGGCTGATCGGTCCGGCGCTTGACCCACACCTGCCGGAAGCCCGGCCGCCGCCAGTCGGTGAACAGGCTCACGCTGTACGCCGACCCCGCCACCGCCTCGAAGTCGAGGCCCTCCAGCGGGAGTTCGGTGAACACGTACTGCTCGACCTCGAAGGCCGGCTCCAGGTCCAGGGTGAGCGCGGTGACCACGCCGAGGGCACCGAGCGAGGTCACGGCACCGTCGAACCGCGGGTCCCCGCGGCCTATCGACACCGTCGAGCCGTCGGCGGTGAGCAGCTCCACCTCCCGTACGGCCGCCGCGAGCGGACCGTTGCCCATCCCCGAGCCATGGGTGCCGGTCGCCACCGAGCCCGCCACCGAGATGTGCGGCAGCGAGGCCAGGTTGGGCAGGGCCAGCCCCCGCGCGTGGACCGCCCGGGCGAGTTCCGCGTACCGGACGCCACCGGAGACCCGGACCGTACGGGCCGTGGTGTCCACGTCGATCACCGGCTCCAGCCCGGCGATCGACACCAGCACCCCCTCCTCGCCGGGGTCGGCGATCCGGTTGAAGGAGTGCCCGCTGCCCAGGACCCGCACCTTCGCGGCGCCGGCCACCACCGCCCGCAGCGCCTCGAGCGTGTCCGGGCGGTGGAACTCCTTGACCGTGTAGGAGACGCTGCGCGCCCAATTGCTGACCGTCTCCGTCACGTCCGACATCCTGTCTCCCTCACGTGGTGATCCATTGACCCTCTCATCGGCCGGGACCTACCGTAGAGAACGGTTGCTGTCCGCGCGTCACCGAGCCGGGAGGTCCCTTCCTTGACCGAGCGGCCGTACGCCCTGTTCGCCATGACGGCCGGGAACGTGCCGATGGTGTTCCCGCCGGACCTGCTGCGGCGGCTGCGGGCCTGCGTGGACATCGATCCCGGCCTGGTGGCGGAGGACTTCGCCGCCCCCCGGGTACGGCAGGCCCTCGCCCGGACCGAGATCCTCGTCACCGGCTGGGGCTGCCCCCGCCTGGACGCGGCCGTCCTGGACGCGGCACCGCGCCTGCGGGCGGTGCTGCACGCGGCCGGCTCGGTGAAGGGCTTCACCACCGCCGAGGTGTGGCGGCGGGGCATCGCCGTCTCCTCGGCCGCCGAGGCCAACGCCGTCCCCGTCGCCGAGTACACCCTCGCCATGATCCTGCTCGCCGGCAAGGACGTCTTCGCCCTCCGCGACGCGATGCGCGCCCGGCGCGCGCTCCCGTACGACGGCATCCTGCCCGGCGTCGGCAACCACGGCCGGCGCGTCGGCATCGTCGGCGCCTCCCGGGTCGGCCGCCGCCTGATCGAGCTGCTCCGCCCGCACGACCTCGACGTCACGCTCGCCGACCCGTACGTGGACACGGCCGAGGCCGCCCGGCTCGGCGTACCGCTGCGGCCGCTGGAGGACCTGCTGCGCACCAGCGACATCGTCAGCCTGCACGCCCCGCAGACCGCCGAGACCCGCCATCTGATCGGCGCCCGCGAACTCGGCCTGATGCGCGACGGGGCCGTGCTGATCAACACCGCGCGCGGCGCCCTGGTCGACCACGAGGCACTGGTGGCGCACCTGCGCTCCGGACGCCTGAGCGCCGTACTGGACGTGACCGACCCCGAGCCGCCGCCCGCCGGCTCCGCGCTGTACGACCTGCCGAACGCCTTCGTCACCCCGCACCTGGCGGGCTCGCTGGGCAACGAGGTGGCCCGCCTCGGCCGGACGGTGGTGGAGGAGGCCGAACGGCTCTCCTCCGGCGAGCCACTGCGGCACGCCGTCGACCACGCGGTGCTGGAGCGGACGGCCTGACACCCGGCCGGCCCACCGAGCACGCCACGCCCGGACGGCGCCTCCCGCGCCCGCCGTCCGGCACCGCCGTACCGGACCGCGTCGCGCGCCGGGCGGGGACCCGGCACGGCCGGGCCCGGGACGGGGGCATACGGTGTGAGCCGTACGCCTGAACCGGGAGGAGAAAGACGAATGGGCAGTCGTACCGCGCTGGTCGAGGATCTGATGGAGCGGTTCCCGCACGTTCCCCGGGAGGCCGTCTTCAAGGAGGACCTGCTCCGGGGCGGTGTCGCCTTCGACAAGTCCGCCCTGAGCGACAACGAGGACGGGGACGTCAAGCCGAAGTCCTACTTCATCTTCTCCTTCGACCACGGCACCCTGCCCGAGCTGGGCGAGGCCGCGCTGCGCCGGCCCCCGGAGGAGATCATCCTCACCGGCGGACCGTACGACCTGCGGCGCACGGTCGTCTCCGTACGGGTGAACCCCGCCTCGCCGTACCGGGTCGCCGCCGACGGGGAGGGACTGCTCGGCCTGTACCTCGACGGCCGGCGCATCGCCGACGTCGGCGTGCCGCCGATGCCCGAGTACTACCGGCACACGCTCTCCAACGGGAAGTCCGTGATGGAGGTCGCCCCGACCATCCAGTGGGGCTACCTCATCTATCTGACCGTCTTCCGGGTCTGCCAGTACTTCGGCGCCAAGGAGGAGTGCCAGTACTGCGACATCAATCACAACTGGCGCCAGCACAAGGCGGCCGGACGGCCGTACACCGGGGTGAAGGACGTCGAGGAGGTCCTCGAAGCCCTGGAGATCATCGACCGGTACGACACCCAGAAGGCGTCCACCGCCTACACCCTCACCGGCGGCGCGATCACCTCCAAGGTGGCGGGCCGCGACGAGGCCGACTTCTACGGCCACTACGCCAAGGCCATCGAGGAGCGCTTCCCGGGCCGCTGGATCGGCAAGGTCGTCGCCCAGGCGCTGCCCAAGGCGGACGTACAGCGCTTCAAGGACTACGGCGTGCAGATCTACCACCCCAATTTCGAGGTGTGGGACCGCCGGCTGTTCGAGCTGTACTGCCCCGGCAAGGAGCGCTACGTCGGCCGGGACGAGTGGCACCGCCGCATCCTGGACTCCGCCGAGGTGTTCGGCGCGCGCAATGTGATCCCGAACTTCGTGGCGGGCGTGGAGATGGCCGAGCCGTTCGGCTTCACCACCGTCGACGAGGCCATCGCCTCCACCACCGAGGGCCTGCGCTTCTTCATGTCGCACGGCATCACGCCCCGCTTCACCACCTGGTGCCCGGAGCCCACCACCCCGCTCGGCAAGGCCAACCCGCAGGGCGCGCCGCTGGAGTACCACATCCGGCTGCTGGAGGCCTACCGGCGGACCATGGACGACTTCGGTCTGTCCTCCCCGCCCGGCTACGGCCCGCCCGGACCCGGCCGCGCCGTGTTCTCCGTCAGCTCCTTCATGGACAGCCTGCCCGCCGCCGAGCCGGTGGAGCCGGCGCGGGACGCGACGGCCGCCACCGTAAGTGACCGTATGTGAGCAGCCCGTTTGTCAGTGTGTCGAAGACGTGAAAGGCTCTGTGCCCACCGCGAGGTTTTCCGCAACTCTCCCTTCCTCTCCCGAGAGTTGACCTCGTTCGTGGATGCGGGAGTCCCATGTCCGACCTGCCGACCCCCCGGAGCGACACCGAGGTCGCGTCGTTCTCGGAGTACTGGGACGCGGTGCTCTCCTACGCGGACCTGTGCACCGCCGGCTCGCCCACGGCCCATCGGCTGGCCACCGAGGCGTTCGCGGCCGGTCTGCGCGAGATCCGCGCCGCCGCCGGCGGCCCCGTGCGCGGCGCGGGCCGCCGCACCCCGGGACTGCCGCCGATCCCGGCGCTGCTCACCGCCGTACGCGACACCGCCGCCGCCTGGGAGGCCGACGGCCGGGGAGACCGGCTCGATCCCGGCCTGAGGGTGTGGCTCCGCTCCGAGAGCGCCACCCGGTTCGCCGGGCCGCCGCTGGACCGCCCGATCGCCCTGCGTGGCCTCAGGGACCTCCAAAAGGCGGACGCGGAGCTGCTGTGGCTGGCCGAGGTCGAAGCGCTCCCGCTGCCCATCGCGGCCCGCCGGCTCGGCCTGGACCCGGCCGGCGCCGCCGGTGCGCTCGACCGGGTCCGCGGCCTGTTCCGGGACCGCTGCCACCGCGCCCACCTCGACGCCTCGCCGGCCACGCCCTGCCGCGACCACGCCCGCCTGCTGGCCGCGGTCACCCGCTCCCCGGCCGCCGAGATCCCCGCCGGCCTCTCCCGGCACCTCGCCACCTGCGCGCGGTGCGCCGAGGCCGCCGCCTGTCTGCGCCCGCACGGCGGCGGACTGCCCGCCGCGCTGGCCGGCGGGGTCGTCGGCTGGGGCGGCCTCGCCTATCTGGAACGCCGCCGCCGTGCCACCGAGGTCCGCCTCGGCACGGCCGGCCCCGACCCGGACACCGCCGACGCGGCCCCGGGCCGCCGCCGGGTGCCGCGCGGCGGACTGCTGCTGACCGCCGTCGTGCTGTCGGCGCTGGCGCTCGGAGCGTCGCTGACGCGGTTCGGCGGCTCCGGCGACGGCACGGCGCCCGCCGAGGACACCACCGCCGTGCGCGACGACACCGCGGCCCGTGACGCCCGCCCCCGGCCACCACCCCGGCCACCGCCCGCACCGCCCCCCGCCGCACCGGCGGCAGCAGCCCCACGGCCCGGCCCGCCCCGACCGGGAAACCGACCGCCGGCACGAGACCGACCGCCGGCACGGAACCGACAGCCGGCACCGAACGGTCCGCCGGCACGGAACCGACCGCCGTCGGGCAGCCGTCCGCCGACCGGGCGCCGTCCGCCGGCGGCACGCCGGGCCCCGGACTCCAGGACCCCTCCTCCGCCTCCCGCCGGGCCGCCGTCTCCGCCCCGCCCGCCGGCTGCCGGGTCGCCTACCACCTGGACGGCCGGTGGCCCGACGGCTTCCAGGCCACGGTCACCGTCACCACCGAACGCGCCGTCGCCGGCCGCCAGGTCTCCTGGACCTTCCCCGACGGCCGGCGCATCGGCCGCATCTGGAACGCCACCGCCCACCAGAACGGCACCCGGGTCACCGTCACCGCCGCCGGCCGCGCCGCAACGGCCCCCGCCCGCACCACCCTCTCCTTCGGCTTCCTCGGCACCGGGCAGACACAGAACCGCGCCCCGTACGACTTCCGGCTCGACCAGACCGTCTGCGCCGCGGGCTGAGGTCCGGCGAAAATGCTTTGACGCAACACCGCGTCCCCGGGCTACAGTTGCCCCACACGCCGAGGTGGCGTGCGAATTGCGCGAGAGAGAACGAGGAGGTGTCGACCGATGGCTGTCACTGTGCCGGGCGCTGCCCTCATCCAGGAACTCCTCAAGTCCACCTCCGTGGCCGCCGGCTGAACCCACCGCGCAGCGTGCGCGTGCGCCCGGGGCCACCCTTGTGAAGGGTCTCTCCCCTTGTCTTCGTCTTCCACCTCTGCTGTGTTCTCCGCCCTCGCTCCCTACGGCTGGGACGAGGACTGGGCCGACGCGTTCGCCCCGTTCGCGGCCGACGGGCTGCTGCCCGGCCGGGTCGTGCGGGTCGACCGGGGCCAGTGCGACATCGTCACCGCGGCCGGGACCGTCCGCGCCGACACCGAGTACGTCGTGCCCCGCGACCCGATGAAGGTCGTGTGCACCGGTGACTGGGTCGCCGTCGACGCCGAGGGCGACCCGCGCTATGTGCGCGCCTATATGCCCCGCCGCACCGCCTTCGTCCGCTCCACCTCCTCCAAGCGGTCCGAGGGACAGATCCTCGCGGCCAACGTCGACCACGCCGTCGTCGCCGTCTCCCTCGCCCTGGAACTCGACCTCGGCCGCGTCGAACGCTTCCTCGCCCTGGCCTGGGAGTCCGGCGCCCAGCCCGTCGTCGTCCTCACCAAGGCCGACCTCGTGCCCGACCCGGCCACCCTCGGCCACCTCGTGCAGGACGTGGAGACCAGCGCGCCCGGCGTGCCCGTGCTCACCGTCAGCGCCCTGCACGGCGACGGGCTCGACGTGCTCGTGGCGCTCGTCGGCTCCGGTACGAGCGTGCTGCTCGGCCAGTCCGGCGCCGGCAAGTCCACCCTCGCCAACGCGCTCGTCGGCGCGGACGTCATGGACGTACGGGCCGCCCGGGACGTCGACGGCAAGGGCCGGCACACCACGACCACCCGCAACCTGCTCGCCCTGCCCACCGGCGGGGTGCTCATCGACACGCCCGGGCTGCGCGGCGTCGGGCTCTACGACGCCGAGGGAGGCGTCGGGCAGGTGTTCGCCGAGATCGAGGAGCTGGCCCGGCAGTGCCGGTTCCACGACTGCGCGCACGAGAGCGAGCCGGGGTGCGCGGTGCGCTCCGCCGTCGCGGACGGCGCGCTTCCCGAGCGGCGGCTGGAGAGCTACCGCAAGCTGATGCGGGAGAACCAGTGGATCGCGGCCAAGTCCGACGCCCGGGTCCGCGCGGAACTGCGCCGCGACTGGAAGCGGAAGGGGGCCGAGGGCCGGGCCGCCCTGGAGGCCAAGCGCGGCCGCTGGAGCTAGGCGTCCGATTTCCGCTGGCCCGCGCCCCGCGGCCCGGACCACACTGGGAGGTGTGAAGGACGAGGACAGCAGGTACGAGGCGGTACGGAGCCGGGACGCGCGGTTCGACGGGGTGTTCTTCTTCGCCGTCGAGACCACCGGCATCTACTGCCGCCCCAGCTGCCCGGCCGTCACACCGAAACGGCACAACGTGCGGTTCTTCGCGACGGCCGCCGCCGCGCAGGGCTCCGGTTTCCGGGCCTGCCGGCGGTGCCGGCCGGACGCCGTGCCGGGCTCGGCGGAGTGGAACGTCCGCGCGGACGTCACCGGCCGGGCCATGCGCCTGATCGCCGACGGCGTCGTGGACCGCGAGGGCGTGGCCGGGCTCGCCGCGCGGCTCGGCTACAGCGCCCGGCAGGTCCAGCGGCAGCTCACCGCAGAGCTGGGCGCCGGGCCGGTGGCGCTCGCCCGGACGCAGCGCGCGCACACCGCGCGCGTGCTGCTCCAGACCACCGGCCTGCCGGTGACCGAGATCGCGTTCGCGTCCGGGTTCGCCAGCGTGCGGCAGTTCAACGACACCATCCGCGAGGTGTACGCCACGACGCCGACCGAGCTGCGGGCCGCCGCCCTCGGCGACCTGGCCGCCCGCCGGGCCGCGCCCGGCGCGGCCATCCCGCTCCGGCTCGCCCACCGCGGCCCCTACCAGTCGGCCGCCGTCTTCGACCAGCTCGCCCGGGAGGCCGTACCCGGCGTCGAGGAGGTGACCGGCGCCCCGGGCGTCCGCACCTACCGGCGCACCCTGCGACTGCCCTACGGCACCGGGGTCGCCGCCGTCCGGGAACGCGGCCACGCGGCACGGACCGGCGGCGGCGCCCACCCGGGCGGCTGGCTCGACGCCCGGCTCCACCTCACCGACCCGAGAGACCTCACCACCGCCGTGCAGCGGCTGCGCCGGCTGTTCGACCTGGACGCCGACCCGTACGCCGTCGACGAACGGCTCCGCACCGATCCCCGGCTCGCCCCGCTGGTCGCCGCCCGCCCCGGGCTGCGCTCGCCCGGCGCCGTGGACCCGCTGGAGGCCGCCGCCCGCGCCCTGGCCGGTCCCGAAGGCGCCGGCGAACTGGCGCGCCGGTACGGCAAGCCGCTCGACGCGCCGCACCGCGGCCTCACCCACCTCTTCCCCGAACCCGCCGCCCTCGCCGAGGCCGAGCCCGACGGCCCGCTGGGCGCGCTCGCCGCCGCGCTCGCCGACGGCACGCTGCGGCTGGACCCCGGCGCCGACCGGCACACCGCCGAGGAGGCCCTGCTCGCCGTGCCCGGCATGGACCCGGACACCGTCGCCACGCTCCGCGCCCGCGTCCTCGGCGACCCCGACGCGGCCCCGCCCGGCACCTGCCTCCCCGACGCCTGGCGGCCCTGGCGCTCCTACGCCGTCCGGCACCTGCGGGTGGCGGGGGAGCGGATCGCCTGAACACCGGCCCCGTCGAATGCCAGACTCTCCAGCACCCGAGAAGTGAGGAACACCGGCCCGATGACCACCGTGTACTACACCCACCTGGACGCCCCCGTCGGGCCGCTGCTGCTCACCGCGGACGCGGACGGCGCGCTCACCTCGCTGTCCGTGCCCGGGCAGAAGGGCGGGCGGACCGTGCGGGACGACTGGCGGGCGGACGCCGGGCCGTTCCGGGCCGCCGCCGACCAGCTCGCCGCGTACTTCGCGGGCGAGCGCACGGAGTTCCGGCTGCCGCTGCGGGCCGTCGGCACCGAGTTCCGCGAGCGGGTGTGGGCCGCCCTGGACGACGTGCCCTACGGCACCACCGTCACCTACGGAGAGATCGCCGCCCGCATCGGCGCGCCCCGCGCCGCCGTGCGCGCGGTCGGCGGCGCGATCGGCGCCAACCCGCTGCTGATCCTGCGCCCCTGCCACCGGGTCATCGGCGCGAACGGATCGATGACCGGGTACGCCGGGGGACTCGAACGCAAGGTGCGGCTGCTCGGCCTGGAGGGCGTCCTGCGCTGAGAACCGGTGTGCGTCCGGTCAGTCGAGCACCCGCACCACCAGCCGCGCCACGCCCGCGACGCCTCGACCGACCCAGCGGAGCAGTCCCGTCTCCACGACGACTTCGGCGACGTCCGCGGTCGTCTCCGCCCGGTCCGCCCGGTCCGCCCGGTCCGCCCGGTCCGCCCGGTCCGCCCGGTCCGCCCGGTCCGCCCGGTCCGCCCGGTCCGCCCGGTCCGCCCCGGAGCGGCACCGCGGGCAGGACCGGGGCCGACGGCGTCTCCGCTCACCGCACCTCTCGCACACCGTCACCGCTTCGTTCTCCCCTCCCGCGACAACCCCCGGCCCGCGTGGTCCACGCGGCCCGGCCGCTTCCCCGAGCCTGAACGGCTCCTGGACGGGCAGCGCACGTGATCCCGTGGCGGGCGACCGGGGCGGTGTTGCGCCGAACGGGTGGATGTGAGGGCGCGGGACGGCGTGTCGGGCCGGGATGTGGCACCTTCGGCTGCGAACGGCCTCCTGGAAGGGCGGGCACACATGGCCAAGGTCGTACGGGTCCTCGGGGTCCTCCTTCCGCTGCTGCCGGCGGTCCTCATGGCACCGGCCGCCGCCCGGCCGGCTCCGGCGTCCTGGACCGGCAGCTGGGAGACCGCGCCTTCCGGCACCGCCGCCGCGCTGCCCGGCGCCGCCGTCCGCAACGTCGTCCACCTCAGCGTCGGCGGCGCGGCCGTGCGGGTCCGGCTCAGCAACCGGCTCGGCACCCGGCCGCTCCGCCTCGGCGCGGTCACCGTCGCGCTGCGCCGGGCGGCCGGACCCGACGCCCTGCCCGGCACCTTGCGCACCGCCACCTTCCACGGCGCGCGGGAGGTGACCGTCCCGCCGGGCGCGGACGCCGTCACCGACGCGGTGCCGCTGCCCGTGCCGCCCGCCGCCGACCTGCTCGTCACCGTGTACACCCCGGACGACTCCGGCCCCGCCACGTACCACCGCACCGCCCTCCAGACCAGCTACCTGGCCCCGGCCGGCGCCGGCCGGGCCGCCGACGAGGACGGCACCGCGTACACCCGTACCACCGGCCGCTGGTACTACGTCACCGGCGTCGACGTCCGCGGGTTCGCCGCCGGCAGCGTCGTCGCGTTCGGGGACTCGCTCACCGACGGCAACGGCTCCACTCCCGACGCCAACCGCCGCTGGCCCGACCAGCTCGCCCGGCGGCTGCGCGGCCACCGGATCGGCGTCCTCAACGCCGGCATCGCCGGCAACCGCCTGCTGCGCGACGGCACCGGACCGAGTGCCCTCGCCCGCCTGGACGCCGACGCGCTGGACCGGGCCGGGGTCCGGGCACTGGTGGTCTTCGAGGGCATCAACGACATCAAGGGCATCCCGCAGGCGTACGACCCCGCCGCCTACGCGGACGCCTACCGCCTCCTGACGGCCCGCGCCCACGCCCGGGGCATCCCGGTCGTCGGCGTCACCCTCACCCCGTACGGCGGCTACCCCGCCTGGACCCCGGCCGGCGAGGCGGCCCGGCTGCGGGTGAACGCCTTCGTCCGTACCGGCGGCGCCTTCGACGCCGTGGCCGACGCGGACGCCGCCGTACGCGACCCGGCCGACCCCGCCCGCATCCTGCCCGCCTACGACCCGGGCGACCACCTGCACTTCAACGACGTGGGCATGGCCGCCGTGGCCGACACCATCCGCGTCGCCCTGACCCACCGCCCCATCGGCCTCCTCCGACCCACCGGTGACACCGTGCCGACACCCCCCACCGCCCCGCCCGGCATCCGGCCCCGGGCGTAGCCACGGGCCGGCGGAGTTCCGCGCCCGCGCCCACGGTCCTGGCCGGTGTGCGGTCCCGGGTGTGGGAAGGGGCGGGCGGAGTTCCGCGCCGCGCCCGCCGCCCCGGCCGAAGGGCCGCCCCGGACGTAGCCACGGGTCGGTGAAGTCGCACGCCCGCGACCATGGTCCTGGTCGGTGTCCGGCCCAGGGGTATGCACGGGTCGGCGGAGTTCCGCGCCGTGCCCGCCGTTCCGGCCTGTGCCCGGCCCGGGGCGTGGGCGCCGGCCGGCAGCGTCCCGCGGCCGCGTCCGCCGCCCGGGCCGGAGGCCCGGCTTCGGGTAGCAGGCACGGGTCGGCGGAGTTCCGCGCCCGCGACCACGGTCCTGGTCGGTGTCCGGCCCCGGGGGTATGCACGGGTCGGCGGAGTTCCGCGCCTGCGCCCGCCGCCCCGGGGTGCGGGCACGAGTCGGTGAGGTTCCGTGCCCGCGCTCGCCGTTCCGGCCCGGGCTGTGGCCGGGTGCGGGTCAGTGGTGGTGGTCCTCGCGGGTCACCCAGCCCCGTTCCCAGGCGTGCCAGCCCAGTTGCATCCGGGTCGTCACCCCCGCCAGCTCCATCAGCCGCCGTACCCGGCGCTGTACGGTCCGCAGGCCCACATCGAGCTGTTTGGCCACGCTCGCGTCGGTCAGCCCCGCCAGCAGCAGCGACAGCACCTCCAGATCGGTGGCGTCCGGGGCGTCCGGCCGTTCCTCGGCCACCCCGGCGGCGCCCATCCGCAGCGGCAGCGCCTCCCGCCACACCGACTCGAACAGCCCGGCGAGCAGCTCCAGCAATCCGCTGGCGTGCACCACCAGCGCCGCCGGCTCGGCGGCCCTGGAGGTCAGCGGCACCAGCGCGAGCGCGCGGTCGGCCACCACCAGCTTCGTCGGCACCCGGTCCACCACCCGGACCCGCTCGTCCCGGCCGAGCGCCGCCCGCAGCTCGGTCAGCCCGTGCGGCCGGTCCAGCACCGTGCGCTCCACCACCACCCGGTAGCGCACCCCGCGCCCGGCCGCCTGCTCCTCCGCCTCGTTCTCCATCCCGGACACCACCATCGGGTCGCCGGTCACCAGCGCGCACACCTCCTCGGTGGCGCCCAGCTGGAGCTGGAGAAAGCGCTGCGCGACCGCCGAAGCACCGGTCACCACCTCCACCAGGTCGTGCACCGCCGGTTCGGCCGCCGTCGCCCGGAACTCCTCCGCGAGCAGCGCGGCCGTCAGTTCCGCCTGCTCCAGTTCGTGCCGCCGCTGGGTGAGCAGCGCGGCCAGCGCCACTCCGGGCGGCGCCGCGACCCAGCGGCCCGGCCGGGCCGGGGACTGCGCCGCCAGGCCCTGCCGCTCCAGCCGGCGCAGCGCCCGCTCGGCGTCCTGCTCGGCCAGCGTCAGGCGCCGCGCCAGATCGGCCACATCGGCCGCGCCCACGGACACCAGTGCCCGGTAGGCCGCCTCGTGCGTCTCGTCCAGGCCTATCGCTGCCAGCATCGCCCTGCGTCCCTCCCTGTCGCGTCGAGCAGGCGGAAACGGAGCGGCGTGGCGGAAAACGGCCACGGCGCAAACCCGCCGCCCCACATCATCGCCGTAGCGGCGGCGCGTCTGCCAAGGTGGCAGCAGCCGCGGAACACACGGCCGTTCACCTGGTTCACGGGCGCGATCCCGGGAACCCGGCCGGTGTCGTGGCCCGGGCCCGGACGTGTGTGAGCGTGCGGCAGGGGACCCGGGGCCGGGCCACCTCGAACGTCGCCGGGCGGTCCTCCCGTGGGGGGTGGGGCCGTCCGGCGGCCACCATCCCCGCGCCGTACGGCTGTTCGTGTCCGCACGGCGGCCGGTGCGCCGTATTTTTCCGGTGCGCCGTTTCCCCGCGGCCCGCGCGGTGGACAATCGGGAGCATGAGCCAGCAGGGTGCGAGTCCCGCTCGTCAGGACGACGACTGGTGGGGGGAGTTGTACGACGGCGCGGCACCGGACACGGGTCCCACGCAGGCGCCCGACTCCCTGGACGACCGGTTCGCCTCGGCACGGAACGCCGTGACGGAACGGCCGCGCCCCCAGCAGCCGTCGCCTCCCCCGGAACCGCCGCGACCCCGGCCCCCGCTCCCGGACCACCCCGTCGCCCCCGCCGACACCCCGGACTACGTCGGCTCCGGCCCGCCCACCTACGACCCCGAGCCCACCGCCCTCCCGCCCGCCGACCCCGACGCACCGCACGAACTGGTCCCGGACACTGTGCTGGACGGCGCCCGGTACGGAGCGTGCACGCTGCGTGCCGTGTCGCTGCGCGGGGACTCGGCGCGCTACCGGGGCGAGCCGCGCCGCGACGCGCTGCTCGTCGCGCGCTTCGGGACCGGGGAACAGGCGCTGGTCCTCGTGGTGATGGCGGCCGGTGCCCGGGCCGTGCCCGGCGCGCACCTGGCGGCGGCCGAGGCGTGCCGGGAGATCGCGCGGGCGGTGGGCCGCAGCCATGAGCGGCTCGCGCAGGACATCCGGGCGGCCCGGCACGGCGACCTGAAGTCCGGTCTGCGCCGGCTCGCCGACCGCGGTCTCGGCAGGCTCCGGGCGGGTGCCGCCGGGCAGGACGCCGCGGCCGGCGCGGCCCCGGTGAGCCTGCGCTGCCTGCTGCTGCCCGCCGACCCGGAGTGCCGTGTCCGGGTGTTCTTCGGGGTCGGCGACGGCGGGCTGTTCCGGCTGCGGGACGGCGCCTGGCAGGACATCGAGCCGCGCCCGACGGCCGACGGCGCCGCCTTCGGCGTACCGCCGGCGCGGACGCCCGACGGCGACCGGCTCGCCTCGAACCCCGGTGCCGCGCGGCCGGGCCGCTCCGTCGCCGGCCCGCCATCCGAGCCGTTCCGGTTCCGCGCCTCGGTAGCCCGCCCGGGTGATGTGCTGGTGCTGTGCACGGCCGGCCTGGCCGACCCGCTGCGCGAGGAGGACGCGCTGCGCGCCCGCCTGGCCCGCCGCTGGTCCGGCGGCACCCCGCCCGGTCTCGCCGCCTTCCTCGCCGACGCCCGGGTACGGGTGAAGGGGTACGCCGACGACCGTACGGCGGCGGCCGTGTGGGAGGCGTAACCGCGGCCCCTGTGGATTGATGGAAACGGCAGGGCCGTATTCCGGGAGCGAAGGGGCAGACGCGAGCCATGGCCAAACAGAACGTAGCCGAGCAGTTCGTCGACATCCTCGTCCGCGCGGGAGTGCGCCGCCTCTACGGCGTCGTCGGCGACAGCCTCAACCCGGTCGTGGACGCCGTCCGCCGCAACGCCGCCATCGACTGGATCCACGTGCGCCACGAGGAGACCGCCGCGTTCGCCGCCGGTGCCGAGGCCCAGATCACCGGGAAGCTGGGCGCCTGCGCGGGCTCCTGCGGCCCCGGCAACCTGCACCTGATCAACGGCCTGTACGACGCCCACCGCTCCATGGCCCCGGTGCTCGCGCTCGCCTCGCACATCCCCTCCAGCGAGATCGGGCTCGGCTACTTCCAGGAGACCCACCCGGACCGGCTGTTCCAGGAGTGCAGCCACTACAGCGAGCTGATCTCCAGCCCCAAGCAGATGCCCCGGCTGCTGCAGACCGCCATCCAGCACGCGGTCGGGCAGCGGGGCGTGAGCGTGGTCTCGCTGCCCGGGGACATCGCCGCCGAGCCCGCCCCGGAGAAGGCCGCGCAGAGCGCGCTCGTCACCTCCCGGCCCACCGTGCGCCCCGGGGACGCCGAGATCGACCGGCTGGCGGAGATGATCGACGCGGCCGGCAGGGTCACCCTGTTCTGCGGCAGCGGCACGGCCGGCGCGCACGCCGAGGTGATGGAGTTCGCCGGGAAGATCAAGTCTCCCGTGGGCCACGCGCTCAGGGGAAAGGAGTACATCCAGTACGACAATCCCTTCGATGTAGGGATGAGCGGGCTGCTCGGCTACGGCGCCGCCTACGAGGCCACCCACGAGTGCGATCTGCTGATCCTGCTCGGCACCGACTTCCCGTACAACGCCTTCCTGCCCGACGACGTACGCATCGCCCAGGTCGACGTGCGGCCCGAGGTGCTCGGCCGCCGCTCCCGGCTCGACCTCGCCGTCTGGGGCGACGTGCGCGAGACGCTGCGGTGCCTGATCCCGCGGGTGCGGGAGAAGACCGACCGGCGCTTCCTCGACCGCATGCTGAAGAAGCACGCCGACGCGCTGGAGGGCGTGGTCAAGGCCTACACCCGCAAGGTCGACAAGCACGTCCCGATCCATCCCGAGTACGTGGCCGCCGTGCTGGACGAAGTCGCCGACGACGACGCGGTGTTCACCGTCGACACCGGGATGTGCAACGTCTGGGCCGCCCGCTACATCACGCCCAACGGCCGCCGCCGGATCATCGGTTCGTTCTCCCACGGGTCCATGGCGAACGCGCTGCCGATGGCGATCGGCGCCCAGTTCACCGACCGGCGCCGGCAGGTGGTCGCCATGTCCGGGGACGGCGGCTTCTCCATGCTGATGGGCGACTTCCTGACGCTCGCCCAGTACGACCTGCCGGTGAAGGTGGTGCTGTTCAACAACTCCTCGCTCGGCATGGTCGAGTTGGAGATGCTGGTCGCGGGCCTGCCGTCGTACGGCACCGCCAACACCAACCCGGACTTCGCCGCCGTGGCCCGGGCCTGCGGCGCCCACGGCATCCGGGTGGAGAAGCCCAAGCAGCTGGCCGGCGCGCTCAAGGAGGCGTTCCGGCACAAGGGACCCGCACTGGTGGACATCGTCACCGACCCCAACGCCCTCTCCATCCCGCCGAAGATCAGTGCCGAGATGGTCACCGGGTTCGCGCTGTCCGCCTCCAAGATCGTGCTGGACGGCGGCGTCGGCCGGATGCTCCAGATGGCCCGCTCCAACCTGCGAAACGTGCCACGCCCGTAAGCGCCCCGAGGTGGGAGCGTATTTCGGCCAGTTTCACGGGGCGTGACGGAGTGCCGACCGCCGGTGCCGGACGGGACCGGGCCGCCGTCGCGGGACGTCCGTGGCGTCCTGCGGCGTCCGTGGCGCCCGGTGCGTGGCGGCGGAGCGGTGCCCCGGGCGGCGGGGACGCTGTGCGGATATGGCCGAACCGCCGGTCATCGGGCATACGTCAGGACTGCCCCGGTGTCCGCTGGGCAAGCATCCCCCGTGAACGTGTTCGACCAGGAGGGGCAGGGACTCGGCGGCGTGCGGGCGGGGGCCATGAAGAGGCAGGCACGAGGGGGCGGTCCCGTGACCGTCGGGGCCTTCTCGGCGACAGCGGGGGACAGGACCGACACCATCACCGACGACGCGCGACGGCTGAGGCGCAGACTGGGCCGGGCGGACCTCAGGGCGGTGCCGGAGGCCCGCCGGGCGCTGCGCGAACTGCTGCGGCACTGGGGCAAACCGGGCCGCTCGGAGATCGCCGAACTGCTCACCAGCGAACTCGTCACCAACGCGCTCGTCCACACCGATCACGACGCCGTCCTGACGGCCGTGCTGGAACCGGACGGACTGCGCGTGGAGGTACGGGACTTCGTGGCCCGCAAGCCCGAGGTGCACGTCCCGGACACCGACGACGACACCCACGGCCGGGGCCTGGTGCTGGTCGAGTCCCTGGCCGACGCCTGGGGAGTACGGCCGCACGGCGTGGGCAAGTCGGTGTGGTTCGAACTGGGCGCCGAGGCGGCGTGAGCGGGCCGCGGCGCGGGCGTGTCCGCACCGGTCACGGCCCGCGCCGCGACCCGCGGCCGTAGCGCGGTCAGCCGAGCTGCCGCTCCAGGTCCTGGAGCTTGCGCTCCAGGGAGTCCAGGCGCGGCAGGGCCATGGTGTCGTCCTCGGCCGTGAGGTCGACGGTCAGCGGCTCAGCCGCGCCGCGGACCGGCTGGAGAGAGGGCCGGGCGGGTACGGGCAGCGGCTCCGGGGTGGATATGGCGGGCTCCGCGGTCGGCGCCGGAGCGGCCGTGCGCTCCACCGGCTGCACCTCGACCCGCCGGCCGGCGCCCCGGCCCGCGAAGCCGCGGTGGCCCCGGCTGATCGCCTTCAACCGGGCCCGCTCCACGCGCTGCTGGTCGCGCCGGTGCTGCCGGGCCTGCTCCTTCTGCCGCTTGTCCTCGCGGACCTCCTCGACCGCCTCGTCCAGGCTGCGCACGCCCTCCAGGAGCATCAGCGACCAGGCCCGGAAGGTCTCGCGCGGCGCCCGCACCCAGCGCACGATCCGGATCTGCGGCAGCGGGCGCGGCACCAGGCCCTGCTCGCGCAGCGCGGCCCGGCGGGTCTGCTTCAGCGCCCGGTCGAAGAGCACGGCGGCCGACAGCGACATGCCGGAGAAGAACTGCGGAGCACCGGCGTGGCCCGCCCCGCGAGGCGCGTGCACCCAGTTGAACCAGGCCGCCGCCGCGGCGAACAGCCACACGAGTATCCGGGAACCGAGGGCGGCGTCGCCGTGGCTGGCCTCGCGCACGGCGAGGACGGAGCAGAACATCGCCGCGCCGTCCAGGCCGAACGGCACCAGGTACTGCCAGCCGTCGCTCAGCCCGAGGTTCTGTTCGCCGAAGCCGACCAGGCCGTGGAAGGACAGCGCCGCCGCCACCGCCGCGCAGCAGAACAGCAGCGCGTAGGAGGCCGTACCGTAGAGGGCCTCCTTGCGCCGGCGGCGCTCCTCGCTGCGCTCCCAGGAGTCGTCCGCGCCCGCGTTCTCCCCGGCGGAGCGCTTGCCGCGGGCGAGCACCGCCACTGCCACCAGCACGCCCAGGAGCAGTACGGCGCCCGGAAGCAGCCAGTTCAGCGATATGTCGGTCAGTCTCATCAGGGTCCCTTGCATGGGGATAGGGCGTAACGCCCGCCATAGTGGCCCATTCCCGGCGTCCCTCAGGGGGTTTCGGGGCAAGAGGCCGCCAAGGGAGTGCGCGAGGGATGTCCTGGACGGCTTTCTGCTCGAACTGCCGCGTGACGGGCGGGAGTTGAGTTCGAACAGACTACCCGTACGGGTGGTTCGGGGAAAAGTTGCCGTGGTGGGCGGGACGGTTGTGCCCGGCCGGACCGGTTCCTCAGCCGGCCGCGGCCCCGGTGAGCCTGGCGATCCTCTCGCCGTCCCGGGTGCGCGGGCACGTCACGCAGGTGTCCTGCGGGCGAACGGTGTAGAACATGCAGCAGCTCGCCCGGTCCCGGGTGTGCAGCGGGGCGCCGTCCGCGGCGGCCAGCACCCGGAACCCGGCCGAGCCGGCGTACGGCGGGGTCGACCCCGGCAGCAGCAGCTCCAGCTCCGCGACGGCCCGGGCCGCCTCCTCCTCGCCGAGCAGCCCGGCGACGTACCACAGGCCCTCCACGGCCTCGTCGGTCGCCATGCCCCACAGCGCGCGCCCGCGCCGCCGCATCCGGGGCCCGAAGGCCGCGAGCACCGGCTCCAGGTGCTCGGCCAGGGCCGAGCGCACCTCGGTCCGCAGCGCCTCCTCGTCCGGTACGACGATGGTGCCGGGCAGCGCGGCGGTGGGGTCGTCCGGCAGACAGGCGACGGAGACGGGGCGGCGCACGGCCATCCGGCCCGCCGTACGGTCGTAGCCGACGTGCGTCACGGGCAGCCGGGGCACCCGGCGGTGCAGGAACCACGGGACGGTGATCAGCAGAGCGGCCGCCCAGGCGTAGCGGTGCAGGCCGAAGCTCGCGACGACGTCCGGGCGGGCCGGCCGGCCGTAGTCCCGCTCCACCTGCGCCGCGTCCCAGGCCAGGAAGGTGTCCAGTGCCGCGCCGCCCGCCGCGAGGGCGGCGGCCTCGACCCAGCCCGGGCCGCCGGGCGCCGGGTCCCGCGGGCCCAGCTCGGTCACCCTCAGCCCCGGAAAGGCGGCGGCGAGGCGGTCGTAGGCGGCGGTGAGCGGCGAGGTCGCGGCGGGCATGGCGGAACCACCGATCCTTGGAAGCGTCCGTGGTCATGGACCGAGCTGTAAAGGCAAGCCTAACCTTACTCAGTTGGAGTGGAGTTTGACCTGCCGCCCGGTGCGCCTAAGGTGCTTGACGGACAACCGACAACCCGTCGTCAATGACCCCAAGACCGACAAGCCGCCAGGAGGACCCGTGAAGCAGGGCGTGCAGGGCTCCCCGGGCAAGCCGGTCGCGGCCCGGGGCGAGCACCCGTGCGCCGAGCGGCCGGTTCCGCTGCCGCGGGGCGCGGTACGGCGCTCCTCGGTGCGCGGGCAGATCCTGGACGCGCTGCGCACCGCGCTGGTCACCGGCGACCTGCGGCCCGGCGAGGTCTACTCGGCGCCGGCGCTCGGGGAGCGGTTCGGCGTCTCGGCCACGCCCGTGCGGGAGGCCATGCAGCAGCTCGCGCTGGAGGGCGCCGTCGAGGTCGTGCCCAACCGCGGCTTCCGGGTCGTCGAGCGCGGGGCCCGCGAGCTGGCCGAGCTGGCGGAGGTGCGGGCGCTGCTGGAGGTGCCCGTGATGATGCGGCTCGCGCGCACGGTGCCGGCCGAGCGGTGGGCCGAGCTGCGGCCGCTGGCGGAGGAGACGGTACGCGTGGCGGCCACGGGCTGCCCGGCGGCGTACGCCGAGGCCGACCGCGCCTTCCACCGGGCGCTGCTCGCGCCGGCGGGCAACGAGCAGCTGGTCCGGATCGCCGAGGATCTGCACCGGCGGGCGCAGTGGCCGCCGGTGCGGCGGGGACGGGCCGACCTGGTCGCCGACGCGGCGCAACACGTGGCTCTCCTGGACGCGTTGTGCCTCGGGGACGTGGACGTGGTGCGGGGGCTGGTGCACCGGCATTTCGCGGGCGCGAGCTGAGCCCTGGCGGAACGGCGCCGTCGGACCGCGCCCCGTCAGGAGCGCGCGCACCGGCGCGACCGGCCACGCACCGCACCGCACCCGGCCACGCACCGCACCGCACCCGGCCACGCACCCGAACCACTCCACTCCTACGCCGACTCCGCCCCAACGCCGACTCCGCCCCTACGCCGTCGCCACCCCCGGAGCCGGCGGCGCCAGTTGGCTCGCCAGCCATGTCGGGACGCCGCCCAGGAGCCGGAACAGGCGCCGGGCCTCCTCGCGCAGGCGGGATGCCTCCGGTTCCTCCTCGGTGTCGGCCAGGGACACCAGTGCCGGCGCCGTGCCCACCAGATAGCCCAGCTCCTCCCGGATCCGCAGGGACTCGGCGAAGCCGTGCCGCGCGTCGGCCAACTCGCCGTCCCGCAGGGCGAGTCCGGCCAGGTGCCGCCAGGTGAAGGACAGCAGCAGAGAGTCCGCGCGCGCCCCCGCCGCCGCGTGCGCCCGGCGGTACGCGGCGCGCGCCGCCTGCGGTGAGCGGGTCAGGTTCTCCGCGACCAGCCCCCGGCGGAAGTCCAGCAGGCCCCGCCCCGGCGACCCCGGAGGGATCAGCGCCGCCGCCCGGCCCAGCGCGGCCCGCGCCTCGTCCGCGCGGTCCCGGACGCCGTGCAGCGTGGCCGTGTAGGCGAGCTGGCCCCGCTCGCACGCGGCGGCCCCGCGCTCCTCGTCGCTGTGCGCCACCGCCTCCGCCGTGCGCAGCGCGTCCTCCGCCTCCGCCCAGCCCCGCTCGGTGTACAGGCACCGTTCGACCAGCAGCGCGGCCCGCTGCAACGCCGGTGCTGCCCGGTCGGCCGGCAGCAGGGCCGCCGCGTCGGCCCAGCAGGCCCGGCTGCGCAGCCGCCATACCGCGGTCTGGAGAGGATCGTCATCGGTCGTTCCGTTACCAGACATGGCGGTATGCGCCACGTTGCCCTCCCCATGCACGCCATCGAGCTGTTGAGTGGTGGCCGCATTCCAGCACCCTTGGCCGGGCCCGGCCAAGAGGATGGGTGAAAAATTTCACAAAGTAGGGGGACGCGGACGTGGCCGGGTCCGGCCGTCGCGCGCCCGCGCCGGGCTCAGCTCATGCGCAGGGCGAGGAAGAAGTCCAGTTTGTCCTCCAGGCGGGACAGGTCCCGTCCCGTCAACTGCTCGATCCGCCCGACCCGGTAGCGCAGCGTGTTGACGTGCAGGTGGAGGCGGGTGGCGCAGCGGGTCCAGGAGCCGTCGCAGTCGAGGAACGCCTCCAGGGTCGGGATCAGCTCGGCCCGGTGCCGGCGGTCGTAGTCCTTCAGCGGGTCCAGCAGCCGGGCGGTGAAGGCACGGCGGACGTCGTCCGGGACGAACGGCAGCAGCAGCACATGACTGGCCAGTTCCTGGTGGCCGGCCGCGCAGACCCGGCCGGTGCGGGCGGCGGCGACGCGGCGGGCGTGCCGGGCCTCCTCCAGCGCGCCGCGCAGGCCCTCCGCGGAGTGCACGGCGGCGCTGACGCCGAGGGTGAGCCGGCCGTCGTCGTCCAGGCCCGCCGACAGCGGCTCGCGCACCGCCTGGAGCAGGGAGTCGGCGAGCAGGCCGGTCTCCGAGCCGTCGTGCTCGGAGGCGACCGCGGGCAGCGGGACCAGGGCGATGGCCTCGCCGCCGGTGTGCGCGACGGCGATCCGGTCGGAGGGCTCCGGGCCGGTCGCCAGCGGGTCGACGAGCACCTCCTCCAGCAGGGACTGGGCGACCGGGCCGCCGTCGATCTCCCCGCCCTCCCACTCCACGCGGGCCACCACGACCTGCCAGTGCGGGGCCGCGCCGAGCCCGGGCAGCAGCACCGGCGCCGCCACCCGCAGGCGCGCGGCTGTCTCGGCGGGCGGGGCGCCGCTCTGCACCAGCTCCAGCACCTCCTGGGCGAGCCGGCGCCGGACCGTGCGGGCCGCGTCCCGGCGGTCGCGTTCGACGGCGATCAGCTGGGTGACGCCCTGGAGCAGGTCCAGCCGCTCGCCGGGCCAGTCGCCCGCGTCCGCCTCCACGGCCAGCAGCCAGTCCGACAGCACCGTTTCGCGCACGTCGCGGGCGGCCTGCGGGGAGCGGCCGGAGGAGCGGACCGGGAAGAGGGAGTAGGTGGTGCCGTGCAGCTGGATCCGGTGCGGGCCGCGGCGGCCGGTGCGGGTGGCCGCCAGATGCTCGGCGGCGAGCCGGGCGCAGGTGTCGGCGGGCAGCGCCGGGCCCGCCACCTTGGAGCCGGCGATCAGCCGGCCGGTGGGGGAGAGCACCCAGGCGCGCAGGTCCAGGTCGGAGCCGAGCAGGTCCAGGACGACGTCCGGGCCGCCGCCCGCCGGGCCCGAGGTCATCATCCGGCGGTGCCGGTCCACCACCGCGGCCAGGTCCCCGGCCCGCTCACCGGAGACCTGCCGGACGACGTGCTCGGTGATCGTGGCGAACGCCACCGACTCGTGCACCGCGAAGAGCGGCAGCCGGTGCCGGGCGCAGGCCAGCACCAGGTCCTCCGGCACATCGCCCAGCTCCGCCTCGCCGGCCGCCAGGGCCGCCACCCCGGACTGCGCCAGGATGCGCACGAAGGGTTCGGAGTCGGCGGCGTCCCGGCGCCAGGCCAGGCCCGTCAGCACCAGCTCGCCGCCGGAGAGGTAGCGGCTCGGGTCGCGCAGGTCGGTGGTCATGACCCCGCGTACCGCGCGGTCCAGCTCGTCCTCGCCGCCGAGCAGCCGCAGGCCCAGCGCATCGGTGTCCAGCAGTGCGCGCAGCCGCATCTCGTCGCCGCCGTTCTTTGTCTCGAAACCTACGATGGATCTTGGAGGGTGGGCCGGGGCCGTCCCGGGGCACCCGGAAGCGGACGCCCGGGGAGGCGTGGTGCGGTCCTCCGCGCTGTTTCCCGCGTTTCCCCGGGAAATCGGAGAGGTTACCGATGGCCTCCGTTCATACGAATCTACAAGATGCCCGCCGTGGCCAGCCAACTCCTTCATGGTTTCGGTGACTGACCGCGCCGGAGTACGGAGCGGTGTACTGAGTCCACTCCGCGTCAACAACACATGAACGAGCCGCGCCCGCCGCACACGGATTGGCTCGATCCGAACGACTCACGAGACGAAGAAGAGAGCCGGTCATGGACTTCCTTCGCCCCGCCAGCTGGGAGGAGGCGCTCGCCGCGAAGGCCGAGCACCCCACCGCTGTGCCGATTGCGGGTGGCACCGATGTGATGGTCGAGATCAACTTCGACCACCGCCGGCCCGAGTACCTGCTCGACCTGAACCGCATCGGCGATCTCTACGAATGGGAGGTCGGCGAGGAGAGCGTACGGCTGGGCGCCTCCGTCCCGTACACCGCGATCATGGAGAACCTCCGTGCCGAGCTGCCGGGCCTCGCGCTCGCCTCGCACACGGTCGCCTCCCCGCAGATCCGCAACCGCGGCGGCGTCGGCGGCAACCTCGGCACGGCCTCGCCGGCCGGCGACGCCCATCCCGCCCTCCTCGCCGCCGGCGCGGAGGTCGAGGTGGCGTCGGCGGCCCGGGGCACCCGGCTGATCCCGATCGACGCGTTCTACACGGGCGTCAAGCGCAACGCGCTCCAGCCCGACGAGCTGATCCGCGCCGTGCACGTGAAGAAGGCCGACGGCCCGCAGCAGTACTCGAAGGTCGGCACCCGCAACGCCATGGTCATCGCCGTGTGCGCCTTCGGACTCGCCCTGCACCCCGGGACCCGGACCGTGCGCACCGGCATCGGCTCCGCCGCCCCCACCCCGGTGCGCGCCCGGGCCGCCGAGGAGTTCCTGAACGCGGCTCTGGAGGAGGGCGGCTTCTGGGACAACGGAAAGATCATCACCCCGTCGGTCGCCAAGCGGTTCGCCGACCTGTGCTCGGCCGCCTGCAACCCGATCGACGACGTCCGGGGCACCGCGAGCTACCGCCGGCACGCCGTCGGCGTGATGGCCCGCCGGACGCTGACCTGGACCTGGGAGTCGTACCGCGGCACCCGCCGCGCCACCGAGGGAGCTGCGTAATGCGCGTCAACTTCACCGTCAACGGGCGTCCGCAGGAGGCCGACGACGTCTGGGAGGGCGAGTCGCTCCTCTACGTCCTGCGCGAACGGCTCGGCCTGCCGGGCTCCAAGAACGCCTGCGAGCAGGGCGAGTGCGGTTCCTGTACCGTCCGCCTGGACGGCGTGCCGGTGTGCTCCTGCCTGGTCGCGGCCGGCCAGGCCGAGGGCCGTGACGTGGTGACCGTCGAGGGCCTCGCGGACTTCGCCCGGCAGCGCGCCGAGGGCGGCTGCGCGACCGGCGCCCGCGGTGGCACCAGCCTGGACGAGGCCCGGCACTGGCAGGCCAAGGGCACCGACTCCCAGACCGGCGAGGGCACCAAACTCGCCCCGGTCCAGCAGGCGTTCATCGACGCCGGCGCCGTCCAGTGCGGCTTCTGCACCCCGGGCCTGCTCGTCGCCTCCGACGAACTGCTGGAGCGCAACCCGAACCCGACCGACGCCGACATCCGCGAGGCGCTGTCGGGCAACCTGTGCCGCTGCACGGGCTACGAGAAGATCATGGACGCGGTCCGCCTGGCGGCCGCCCGCCAGTCCGAGGGGGTCTGAACATGCCTGCCAACGGCGCACCCACCAAGATCACCCAGGGATCGCGGACCAAGGGCGGCATCGGCGAGTCCACGCTCCGTCCGGACGGCACCCTGAAGGTCACCGGCGAGTTCGCGTACTCGTCCGACATGTGGCACGAGGACATGTTGTGGGGCCAGATCCTGCGCTCCACCGTCGCGCACGCCGAGATCGTCTCGATCGACACCTCCGAGGCGCTGGCCCTGCCGGGCGTGTACGCCGTCATGACGTACGACGACCTGCCCACCGACGTGCGCAACTACGGCCTGGAGATCCAGGACACCCCGGTCCTCGCCCACGGCAAGGTGCGCCACCACGGCGAGCCGGTCGCGATCGTCGCCGCCGACCACCCGGAGACGGCCCGCCGCGCCGCCGCCAAGATCAAGGTCGAGTACCGCGAGCTGCCGGTGATCACCGACGAGAAGTCGGCCCTCGCGCCGGACGCGATCCTCGTCCACGACCACCGCGACGACCACCACAGCGGGCACGTCCCGCACCCCAACGTCGTGCACCGCCAGCCGATCGTCCGCGGCGACGCGGCCGCGGCCGCCGGGCGCGCCGACGTCGTCGTCCGCGGCGAGTACACCTTCGGCATGCAGGACCAGGCCTTCCTCGGCCCCGAGTCCGGCCTCGCCGTGCCCGAGGAGGACGGCGGCGTCCACCTCTACATCGCCACCCAGTGGCTGCACTCCGATCTGCGCCAGATGGCACCGGTCCTCGGCCTGCCCGAGGAGAAGGTGCGCATGACGCTGGCCGGCGTCGGCGGCGCGTTCGGCGGCCGCGAGGACCTGTCGATGCAGATCCACGCCTGCCTGCTCGCACTGCGCACCGGCAAGCCGGTCAAGATCGTCTACAACCGGTTCGAGTCCTTCTTCGGGCACGTCCACCGCCACCCGGCCAAGCTGTACTACGAGCACGGTGCCACCAAGGACGGCAGGCTCACCCACGTGAAGTGCCGGATCGTGCTGGACGGCGGCGCCTACGCCTCCGCCTCGCCGGCGGTCGTCGGCAACGCCGCCTCGCTGTCGGTCGGCCCGTACGTGGTGGACGACGTCGACATCGAGGCCATCGCCCTCTACACCAACAACCCGCCCTGCGGCGCCATGCGCGGCTTCGGCGCGGTCCAGGCGTGCTTCGCCTACGAGGCGCAGATGGACAAGCTGGCCGCGAAGCTCGGCATGGACCCGGTGGAGCTGCGGCAGCGGAACGCGATGGAGCAGGGCACCGTCATGCCGACGGGCCAGCCCGTCGACTCGCCCGCCCCCGTCGCCGAACTCCTGCGCCGCGTCAAGGCGAGGCCGCTGCCGCCGGAGCGCCAGTGGGAGTCCAGCGAGGGCGCCGACGTCCGCCAGCTGCCCGGCGGCCTGTCCAACACCACGCACGGCGAGGGCGTCGTACGGGGTGTCGGTTACGCGGTCGGCATCAAGAACGTCGGCTTCTCCGAGGGCTTCGACGACTACTCCACCGCCAAGGTGCGCATGGAGGTCGTGGGCGGCGAGCCCGTCGCCACCGTGCACACCGCGATGGCGGAGGTCGGCCAGGGCGGCGTCACCGTCCACGCGCAGATCGCCCGCACCGAGCTCGGCGTCAGCCAGGTGACCATCCACCCGGCCGACACCCGGGTGGGCAGCGCCGGTTCGACCTCCGCCTCCCGGCAGACGTACGTCACCGGCGGCGCCGTGAAGAACGCCTGCGAGCTGGTCCGCGAGCAGGTCCTGGAGATCGGCCGGCGCAAGTTCGGTTCCTACCACCCGGCCTGGGCCACGGCCGAACTCCTGCTGGAGGGCGGCAAGGTCGTCACCGACGGCGGCGAGGTCCTCGGCGACCTGGCCGACGTCCTCGAGGATGAGGTCGTGGAGGTCGAGGAGGAGTGGCGGCACCGGCCGACCGAGCCCTTCGACCTGCGCACCGGCCAGGGCAACGGACATGTGCAGTACTCCTTCGCCGCGCACCGCGCCGTGGTCGAGGTCGACACCGAGCTGGGCCTGGTGAAGGTGGTCGAGCTGGCCTGCGCCCAGGACGTCGGCAAGGCGCTCAACCCGCTCTCCGTCATCGGCCAGATCCAGGGCGGTACGACGCAGGGCCTGGGCGTGGCGGTGATGGAGGAGATCATCGTCGACCCCAAGACCGCGAAGGTCAGGAACCCCTCCTTCACGGACTACCTGATCCCCACCATCCTCGACACGCCGACCATCCCGGTCGACGTGCTCGAACTCGCCGACGAGCACGCCCCGTACGGGCTGCGCGGCATCGGCGAGGCCCCGACCCTGTCGTCCACTCCGGCCGTCCTCGCGGCGATCCGGAACGCGACGGGCCTGGAACTCAACCGTACGCCGGTACGGCCCGAGCACCTCACGGGCACCGCGTAACCCTTCGGGGTGCGACCGGTGCCTTTCCGGGGGGCTCGGCCCCCCGGACCCCACTGTTCGTCTCGGGCCGTCCCCCGGGTCGTCCAATCCCAAATCCCGTGCTCCCCAGACGCTGCGCGGGTGCCCCTTTGAACCTTGGGAGTCGGCCCATGACCCATCAGTCAGTGGAGCCCAGGACCGCGGCCGAGGACGCAGGCGAAGGCAGCCGCGTCCCCGCCGGGAGGTCCTGGCTCGACCGGTATTTCCACATATCCAGAAGAGGATCCACCGTCGCACGGGAAGTGCGCGGCGGCATCACCACCTTCATGGCGATGGCGTACATCCTCCTGCTCAACCCTCTCATCCTGTCCGGCAAGGACGCGGCGGGGGACACGCTCGGCCAGAAGGCGCTGATCACCGCGACCGCGTTCGCGGCGGCCCTCACCACGCTGCTCATGGGTTTCGTCGGCAAGGTGCCGCTCGCCCTCGCCGCCGGCCTCTCCGTCTCCGGTGTCCTGTCCACCCAGGTCGCGCCCGAGATGACCTGGCCGCAGGCCATGGGCATGTGCGTGATGTACGGCGCGGTCATCATGCTGCTCGTCGTCACCGGCCTGCGTGAAATGATCATGAACGCGATCCCGCTCGCGCTCAAGCACGGCATCACGATGGGCATCGGCCTGTTCATCGCGTTCATCGGTTTCTACAAGGCCGGCTTCGTCCACCAGGGCAAAGGCGGACCCGTCAGCCTCGGGCCCGCCGGCGAGCTGACCGGCTGGCCGGTCCTGCTCTTCGCCGGCACCCTGCTGCTGATCTTCATGCTCCAGGCCCGGAACTTCCCCGGTGCCATCCTGATCGGCATCGTCAGCGGCACCGTCGTCGCCCTGATCCTGAACACCACCGGTGTCATCGGCGCCGGGCAGTGGGCCAACGGCACGCCCGAGCTGCACGGCAGCGCGGTCTCCATGCCCGACTTCTCGCTCTTCGGCGACGTCGAGTTCGGCGGCTGGGGCGAGGTCGGCGCGATGACCGTCGGAATGATCGTCTTCACGCTGGTGCTGGCCGGCTTCTTCGACGCGATGGCCACCATCATCGGCGTCGGCACCGAGGCGGACCTCGCCGACGACAAGGGCCGGATGCCGGGCCTGTCCAAGGCGCTGTTCATCGACGGCGCCGGCGGCGCGATCGGCGGGGTGGCGGGCGGCTCCGGCCAGACCGTGTTCGTCGAGTCGGCCACCGGCGTCGGCGAGGGCGCCCGCACCGGGCTGGCCTCGGTCGTCACCGGCCTGTTCTTCGCGGCCTGCCTGTTCTTCACGCCGGTCACCGCCATCGTGCCGCAGGAGGTCGCCTCCGCCGCCCTGGTCGTCATCGGCGCGATGATGATGATGAACGCCCGGCACGTGGACTGGGCCGACCGCGCCACCGCCGTCCCGGTCTTCCTGACCGTCGTGCTGATGCCGTTCACGTACACCATCACCACCGGTGTCGCCGCGGGCGTCGTCTCCTACGTCGCCATCAAGACCGCCCAGGGCAAGGCACGTGAGATCGGCGCCTTCATGTGGGGTTTGACGGTGGTGTTCCTCGTCTACTTCGCCCTTCATCCCATCGAGGGCTGGCTGGGCGTCCACTAGCGCCGCCCGCACCGCCCCCGCCCGCCACACCCGTTAGGAGACCGAAAGATGCTGGACATCGCCGAGGAACTGCACCGGTGGGTCGAGCAGGGCCGCGGCTTCGCCGTCGCCACCGTGGTGGCCGTCGGCGGCAGCGCCCCGCGCCGGCCCGGCGCCGCGCTCGCGGTGGACTCCGACGGCACGGCCATCGGCTCGGTCTCCGGCGGGTGCGTGGAGGGCGCCGTGTACGAGCTGTGCCGGCAGGCGCTCGAGGACGGCGAGACCGTCCTGGAGCGCTTCGGCTACAGCGACGAGGACGCCTTCGCCGTCGGCCTGACCTGCGGCGGCGTCATCGACATCCTCGTCACGCCGGTCCGCGCGGACGGTCCCGCACGGCCGGTGTTCGCGGCCGCGCTGGCCGCCGCCGCCCGAGGGGAGGCGGCGGCGGTCGCGCGGATCGCCGAGGGGCCGGCCGAGCTGCGCGGCCGGGCCCTGCTGGTCCGTCCCGACGGCTCCTTCGACGGCGGCTTCGGCGGCCACCGCGAACTGGACCGCACGGTCGCCGCCGAGACCCGGGCCTTCCTGGACGCGGGCCGCACCGGCACCGTGGAGATCGGCGAACAGGGCTCGCGCTGCGGCAGCCCGCTCACCGTCCTGGTCGAGTCCTCGGTCCCGCCGCCCCGGATGATCGTCTTCGGCGCGATCGACTTCGCGGCCGCGCTGGTCCGCGTCGGCAAGTTCCTCGGCTACCACGTCACCGTGTGCGACGCCCGCCCGGTGTTCGCGACCCGGACCCGCTTCCCCCAGGCCGACGAGATCGCCGTCGAGTGGCCGCACAGGTACCTGGAGCACACCGAGGTCGACGCCCGTACCGTCCTGTGCGTCCTCACCCACGACGCCAAGTTCGACGTACCGCTGCTGAAGCTGGCGCTCAGGCTGCCGGTCGCCTACGTCGGCGCCATGGGCTCGCGCCGCACCCACCTGGACCGCAACGAGCGCCTGCGCGCCGTCGGCGTCACCGAGCTGGAACTGGCCCGGCTGCGCTCCCCGATCGGCCTGGACCTCGGCGCCCGTACGCCCGAGGAAACGGCGCTGTCCATCGGGGCGGAGATCGTCGCCGCCCGCCGCGGCGGCAGCGGCGTGGCGCTGACCGGCGCGCACACCCCGATCCACCACGACACCACCGCCCGCCCGGCGGGCCGGATCGGGTCGGTGGCCTGAGCGGAAGGCGCCGGACAGGCAGCCGGCCGGCGGTTCCAGCGCGCCGGGTGGTTCCTGTGGCCGTGTCGTCCGGCTGGTGTCTGCGGGGGCGTGGCGGCAGGCTCAGGGCTGCTCGAGCAGGCGGTCGGCCGCGCGGCCGAACATCCGGCGGGCCGTCCGCTCCAGCGCGCCGTCGAAGGCGCGTGGCAGGAAGCGGACCCGCAGTTCCTCCCGCCACACCACCCGGCTGCCGCCCCCGGGAGCGGGCCGGACCTCGATCTCGGCCCAGCCGAGGATCGTCCGGCCCCGCTTCTCCAGCCGGCACATCCCGTCCTCGCCGCCGGCCGGCGGGTGCCAGACCGTCACCTCCATGACGTCGTCCAGGGTGAGCGGGCCGATCCCGGACCGGGCCACGAAGCGCGTGCCCTCGCGGTTCGGCGCAGGCGTGAGCACCCTGATCCGGGTCAGCGGGACCGCGCCGGCGTGCCGCGGCCACCGGGTGAGCCGGCGCCACGCCTCCTTTGGCGGGAGGGGCACCGTGCGCGCGAGCGAGAAGAGGGGCACGGCACGATCGTAGGCGTGCCGCTCCCGTCGTGCCGTGGGACGGGGCCGCGGGCGGCTACGGGCGGTACACCTTGCCGGGCTCCGCCTTGCCGGGTGCCAGCAGCTGGGGGACGGTCACGAAGACGTAGCCGCGCTTCTTCAGCGCGTCGATGATGCCGGGCACGGCCGGCACGGTCCCGTCGTAGATGTCGTGCAGCAGGATGATCCCGTCCCGGGAGGACTGGTCCAGGACGCGCTGGGTGATGAGCGCCGAGTCCTTGGTCGTGTAGTCCTTGGCGGTCACGCTCCACAGCACCTCCGCCAGGCCCAGCTCCTTGCAGATCTCGTGCACGTTCGCGTCGGTGCGGCCCTGGGGCGGACGCATCAGGGTCGGCTTGTGCCCGGTGAGCCGCTCGATCGCCTCGTTGGGCCGGTTCAGCTCCGCACGTATCTCCTTGTCCGATATCTTCGTGAGGATCTTGTGGTCCCAGGTGTGACTGGCGACCTCGTGGCCCTCCGCCGCCATCCGCTTGACCAGCTCCGGGTACTTCTCGATGTGCCGCTTGCCGAGCAGGAAGAAGGTGGCCGGCACCTTCTTCTCCTTCAGGATGTCGAGCAGCCGCGCGGAGTTCTCGCTGGGCCCGGCGTCGAAGGTGAGCGCGATGCACTTGGCCTTGCGGCAGTCGACCGTCCCGAACTTGGCCGGCGCGCCGGGTGCCGCCTCGGCGCGGACGGTGCTCGGGGCGGTCGTGTCGACCTGGGCGCAGCCGGCCAGCGTCAGCGACAGGCCGGCCGCGGCGGCGAGCGCCCACCGGCGCAACCTCCGGCCCGTTGTGTGCATCTTCCTGGGCGCGTGCTGCGGCATGGCGTTCGTGTCGGTCAAGAGAGGCATGCCCGGACTATACACTGCGTGTATAGTGCAGCCGTTCGAGCCCCCGGGTCACATCCGGGTCAACCGGGCAACGACCCCGTGCACACCAGTGGTACCGGCCGGGTACGCGGAGTAACCTCGGGACCATGACGCGCACGGGGGAGCGAGTCGGCACGGCATGGTTACGGACACCCGCCTGGATCGCGCGCATCGAGACGCCGGACGGGCGGGTCCTGGGCGCGGGGGTGCTGCTCGCACCCGAGCGGGTCCTCACCGCCGGCCACGTGGTCCGCCCCGGCCGCCCCTACACCGTCCGCCTGGTCGGCGTACCCGGCCTGGCCCCCGTGACCGCCACCGTCCGCCCCGACGAGTACGTGCCCCAGCGCGAGGACACCTTCGGCGACCGCAGCGGCGACCTCGCCCTGCTCCGCCTGGCCCCGCCGCTGCCCGCCGAGCACACCACCCGCCTCTACCGGCTCGCCGCCCCGCACGGACCCGTCAGCATGTACGGCTTCCCGGACGGCGACGACGGCGGCCGCTGGCACGGCGCCACCCTGGTCGCCGCCCGCGGCCGGGACAGCCAGGTCCAACTGCGCCCGCTCCCCGGCGAACTCGCCGCACCCGGCTTCAGCGGCGGCGGAGTCGTCGACCACGCCACCGACCAGGTCATCGGCATCGTCCTCAGCGTCGACGAGGGACCGGGCTCCGCCTTCAGCTACATGAGCCCCACCGAGACCATCCTCAGCCATCTGCCGCAGGCCGCCGCCTGGACCGACGGCGCCGAGGCCGTCGATCCCCGGCTGCGCACCGGCACCGGCCCGGCCGCCGGCCGGCTCGACGTGCCCTTCGCCACCGAACTCGCCTCCTGGTTCCGCGGCGAGGGCTGGCCGGTGCTCGTCACCGTCGTCCCCGACCGCGGCGACCGCGCCTTCACCCTCCAGCGGGCCGTCACCCTCGCCGACCGCGAACTGCGCACGCACCGCAACACCAGCGCCGTCAGCCACGACCCGCCCGAAACCGTGCCGCCGGCCGGCGCCCACGACCTCGCCCTGGACGTCGAGCACCTGACGGCCGCCCAGGTCATGGACCGGATCGCCGAACGCCTCGGCATCCGCGACGACCCCCGCCCCGAACGGCTCGGCACCCTGCGCCTGCCGCTCGCCGCCGTACTGGCCGGCGTGGACGAGGCGGCCGAACCCGACGCCCTGCTCGCCCTGCTGGACCGGCTCGCCCGGCAGGGCGCCCGGCTGCTGCTGACCTTCCGCACCCCGGGCGAACGCGCCGCCCGCGCCGCCGAGCTGCTCGTCCACCGTCCGCTGCGCGACCGCTGGGCCCGGCTGCGCGCCGAAGTCGACCGGATCACCGAGGAACTGGGCCCGGCGCTCGACATCCGCCGCGACCGCGTCCTGCCCGGCCCCGGCACCCGCCCGCTGATCGACCGCGCCGACGCCGGCGTACGGCGCACCCGGATGCTGCGCGCCTGGGTCGCCCACACCTCCGACCCCGAGCGCGACCCCGCCACCGCCACCTTGCTGTTCACCTTCGAGGCCGCCGTCGCCCGCCGCCGGCGGCGCCTGGAGAACGCCGTCGGCATGCTGGACGCCCGGCTGCGCCGCCGCACCGAACTCCTCGGCCGCGTCGGCGCCGAATGGCCGCTGTGCCGGCAGCGGGCCGCCGCGCACGGCGACCGGGTCATGGCGGCGTACCGGCTCTACGAAGAGGCGCTGTCGCTGCTGCGGCAGACCCCCTGCGACATCGAGCGGGCCGAGGCCGCCGTCGAGCGGTTCGTCGGTTTCTGCTCCACTCCCACACCCGAGGAGGAGGGTGCGTCGTGACCTCGTGCGTCCGGCCCGGCTGCGCGGGCCGCATCATGGCCACCGGCTACTGCGACACCTGCGGCCACCGCCACGCCGAACCCCGCACCGAACCGCACCCCGGGCCGGCTGCCGGACCGCCCGGACCGACCCGGCTCGCGACCGCCGCCGACGAACCGCCCGTACCGGCGGCCGTGCACGCCGTCGCCGGACTCGGCGAACTCGACCAGCACGGACTGGTCGTCCTGCCCGAGGTCCCCGCCCCCGGCGACGTCCTCGTCGCGGACCCCCGCCCGCCCTCCGGGGGCCGCCGCTGCGGTGCCGGCGGCTGCACCATGACCATCGGCGTCGGCTACGGCGACCAGCCCGCCCGCCCCACCGGCCACTGCCCCCGCTGCGGCACCGCCTACTCGCTGCTGCCGCAGCTGCACCCCGGCGACATCGTCGACGACCACTACAAGGTGCTCGGCTGCCTCGCCCACGGCGGCCTCGGCTGGATCTACCTCGCCGAGGACACCCGCGCCGACGGCTACCGGGTCGTCCTCAAGGGCCAGATCAACGTCCACGACGTGCACGCCCGGCACACCGCCGTCGAGGAGCGCCGCTCCCTCACCGCCCTGCACCACCCCGACATCGTCCGCTTCGTCAACTACTTCGAGTACGAGAGCGCCGGCCACCCGTCCACCGGCTACCTCGTCATGGACTACATCGCCGGACGCTCCCTGCAACAGCTCATGGACGCCGACGACATCGAACGGATCTTCCATGGCCGCCCCCGCCTCGACCACGTCCTCACCTACGGCTGCAAGATCCTCGGCGCCCTCCAGTACATGCACGAACGCGGCCTGCTCTACTGCGACATGAAGCCCGCCAACGTCGTCCACTTCGGCCGCGCCGTCAAGGTCGTCGACCTCGGCGCCGTCCGCGCCATCGGCGACCGCGCCTCCGCCTACGTCTACACGCCCGGCTTCGCCCCGCCCAAGGAGGAGATCGACCGCCGCGGCTGGCACGTCGACAGCGACCTCTACACCGTCGGCATGACACTCCAGGCCCTGGCCCGTGACGCCGAACCCGCCCGCGGCCTCAGTGCCGACTCCTTCCGGCGCATCGTCGCCCGCGCCACCCACGACAAGCCCCGCGCCCGGTTCCGCTCCGCCGCCGAGATGTCCCGCCAGCTCTGGGAGGTGCTGCGCGAGTTCCGCGCGCTGCGCTTCGGCGAGCAGCTGCCGGAGGGCTCCACCCGGTTCCGTCCGTCCGGCGCCGGCCTCGACGCCGGACTCGGCGCGATCCCCGCCCTCGGCCACTGGACCCGCCGCGCCGGCGACCTGCCCGCCCCCCTGGACGTCTCCCCGCCCGACCCCGCCGAGGTGGCCGGCGCCCTGCCCGAGCCGTTCCCCGACCCCGACGACGGCGCCGCCCTGCTGCTCGACTCCTTCCCGCCCGACGCCCCCGACCGGGTCGCCCGGCAATGGCCCCGCGAATCCCGCCTCGGCACCCCCGAGACCGCCTTGTGGCTGTGCCGCGCCTATCTGAGAAAGGGCGAGCAGCGGGCCGCGGACAGCTGGCTCGCCGAGGCCGAGACCCAGCTCGGCGAACGCGCCGCCGCCCACGACTGGCGCATCGCCTGGCACCACGGCGTACTGCACCTCAGCAAGGGCGAGGTGGACCTGGCCGGCGCCCGCTTCGACGCCGTCTACCAGGCACTGCCCGGCGAGTACGTGCCCAAGCTCGCCCTCGGCCACTGCGCCGAACACACCGCCGACGCCCGCCGGGACCGGGCCATGCGGTACTACGAGGCCGTCTGGAGGCGGGACTTCACGCACACCGCCGCCGCGTTCGGCCTGGCCCGCGGCCACCTCGCCGCCGGCGACCGGGACGCCGCCGTGCACGTCCTCGACGAGGTCCCGGCCACCTCCCGGCACCACGACGCCGCCCGCATCGCGGCCGTCCGCATCCGCGTCGGCATCCTGCACGGCACCCCGCCCACCGCGGCCGGCCTGCGGGACGCGGCCCGGCGGCTGCCCGAACTGCGCCTGGACGGCGGCGCCGCCGACGGCGAGTCCCGGGCCCGGCTGGTCGCCGAGGTCCGGGAGAACGCCCTGCACAGCCGCCCCGCCCAGGGCTGGGGACCGGACTTCCCCGCCGGGGACGTCTTCGGCGCCGGGGACGAGGACGGGCTGCGCACCCGGCTGGAGCAGTCCTTCCGGCAGCTCGCCGCGCAGGCCCGCACCGCCGGGGAACACGGCCGGCTGCTCGACCTGGCCCACGCCGTCCGGCCCCTGACCACCTTCTGACCCGCCCACCAGCTCCGGGAGAGACAGCGATGACCGTGGCCGAGGAGACCGAGGTGACGCTGGAGGTCGGCCAGCGGACGGAACTGCCCGCCGTGCCCGACCCGGCCGGGCACCACCCCGAACGCGAGATGCACGCCATCCTGGAGATCGGGGTCCGCGGCCCGGCCGGCGCGCCGCGCGCCACGCCCGCGCCCGGCACCGGCCCCGCCCTCGCCGAGGTGCTGATCATCGACACCTCCCGCTCGATGCTCCACCCGCCGGCGAAGCTCCACGCGGCCAAGGACGCCACCGTCGCCGCCGTCCGGATGCTGCCCTTCGGCACCGCCTTCGCCGTCCTGTCCGGCCGTTTCGACGCCACCGTCGTCCACCCCGGCCCCGGCCGCCAGGTGCTCGCCGTCGCCCGGCCCGGCGAACGCGAGGCCGCCGAACGCGCGGTGCGCATCCTGGACGCGGACGGCGGCACCTCCATCGGCGCCTGGCTCGACCTCGCCCGGCGGCTGCTCAAGGACCAGCCCGCGCCCGTCAAACACGTCCTGCTGCTCACCGACGGCCGCAACGAGCACGACCACCGCTCCCGCCGGCCGCTGGAGACCGTGCTCGACGCCTGCGCGGACCAGTTCGTCTGCGACGCCTGGGGCATCGGCGACGACTGGGACGCCGAACTGCTGCTGAACATCACCCGGCGGCTGCACGGCCGGGCCCGGGCCGTCCGCCGGGAGGCCGAACTCACCGCCGCGTACGAGGAACTGATCGCCGGGCTGCTCGGCACGGCGGTGCCCGAACTGCGCATCCGCCTCACCCCCACCACCCCCGGCACGGTGATCCGCCAGGTCAAGCAGGTGGTGCCGAACGAACAGGAGCTGCGACCCGTCCCGGCCGGCCCCGGCGGGCGCGCCGCGGAGTACGTCACCCGGGCCTGGGGCGACGAGGTACGGCACTTCCAGGTCGTCCTCACCGCCGACCCCACCGGCCGGGAGAGCGGCGAGGAACTCCAGCTGGCCGCCGCGGAGATCGTCGTACCCGGCGTCCGGCGCCCGCTGCGGCTGCCGCCGCCCCGGCCCATCCTGGTGCGCTGGACCGACGACCCGCTCGACGCCTCCCGGCAGCATCCCGGGATCCGCCGGCACGAGCTGTACCAGCGGGCGAGCGCCGCCGTCGCCCAGGCGTACCGGGCCTGGCTGCGCGGCGCGGACGGCCGGGACACGGCGGACCGCGAACTCGCCCGCGCCCTCGCGCTGGCCGCCGAACTGGGCGACGCCGCGCTGCTCGGCGCGCTCCGCCTGATCGAGTCGGCGCCGGGCACCGGCCGCATCCGCCCCGGACTCAAGGACGTCGACTGGCAGCACCTCATCCTCTCCAGCGCCCTGACGACCCCTCCGGAACAGCCGACGCCACCGCCGGCGGGCGCGGGCGGTACGGGGGCGGGTGGCGCAGGGGCCGGGAGCGCGGCCGGGGTGCGGAGGCCGGCGGGAGGCGGTGGTCACGGGAGCCGTGACGGAGGCGGTGCGGCCATGGCCGGCGTCAAGGCGGACGGCGCGGGTCCGGATGGCGCGGACCCGGGCGGCCCGGGCCCGGACCGCGTGCCGCCGGGCCACCCGACTCCGGGCGGCGCGCGCCCGGTCGGGGCCGGAACGCCCGGGTCGCCGGGGCCGGAGGCCGTCGAGGCCGATGCCGCGCCCGCGCCGCACGCCGCCGGCCCCGCCCTGCCCGTCCGGCCCGACGGGCTGATCGAGTGCCCGGAGTGCCACTGGCTCGGTCCGGCCGGCTCCGTCTACTGCGGAGGCGACTGCGGGCGGCTGCTGAGAGGAGCGACGGCATGAACCCGGGCCACGCGGGGCCGCTCGGCGCGGGCGGCGGCCGGGGCATACCGCCGGAGCCCGGCGCGGGCCGGGGCACACCGGCCGGTTCCGGTGCGGGTCAGGGCACGCCCGCCGGCTCCGGCGGCGGCCGGGATACGGCTCCGCAGCCCCCGTCCCCCCGGCAGCCCCCGTCCTCCCCGCAGCCCCGGCGCGCCCCGGCGGCCCCCTCGGCACCTCCCGCCCACCGCCGTGCACCCGGTCGTCCGGCCCGTCTCCTCGCCCGGATCGTCTCCGGGCCGCTCGCGTGGGCCGGCGGCACCGGTTCACCCGCCCCGGACGGCAGCACCACCGCTCGGGATCTCGCCCTCCGGCACCGCCTCCTGCTCGCTCTGTCGGCCCTGCTCACCTTGTCGCTGTTCGTGTCGTACCAGGGCGTGCACGGCGACGCGAACCCGTTGCGCACCTCCACCGCCCCGACCGTGCTGTCCCTGGACACCGCGCTGTACGCGCTCGGCGAGGCCCAGCGGGACGCCGCGCGGCCGGTCCCGACCAGCGACTTCCAGAAGCAGATCTCGGTCGCCGTGCAGAGCCTCGCCGCCGCCGCGGCCGACGACGACCTCGCCGGGCCGGCCGGCCGCCAGGCCCTGCAGACCGTGGCCGGTCTGATCACGGTCTACGCCGTCAAGGTCCAGCAGTCCCAACTCCGGGCCGACGACGATGTGTTGCGCAAGGCGTACCTCAGCTACGCCACCGGCGTCCTGACGGAGAAGGGCTCCGGCATACGGGCCCGGCTGAAGGACCTGCAACGGCGGCAGCGCGCCACGGTGCACCGCCAGACCTCCTTCGGCCCGCTGCTGTGGCTCGCCTGGGGCGCGACGCTGCTGCTCGCCCTCGTCCTGACCGCGGCGCTGCTGGAGACCCAGCGTTTCCTGCGCCACCGCTTCCGGCGCCGCTACAACCGTCAACTCCTCGCCGCCGGCCTGCTGACGCTCGCCGGTCTCGCCGTCACGGTGCTGTTCACCGTGTGGACCCACGCGGGGATGTCCGACACCCGCACGCTGCTCGACCGCCCGCTGAGCGGGCCGCACATCCCCGAGGCGGGGCGGCACACCGCCTCGTACCTGGCCGGCACCGGCTTCCGCGCGGCGGCGTCGGTGTGGATCCTGATAGGAGGCGTCCTGCTGATGGCACTGGCCGAGACCGGCCTGCGACGGCACATCAACGACTACCGGTTCAGGCCCCGGTGAACGCGCACCCCGGCGACCCGGCGACGGCCGCCCCCGAGGCCCGTACCCGCCCCTCCCGCCGCCTGGCGCGCACCGTCACCGGGGTGGCCGGCGCCCTGGCCCTCCTGGCGGCGGCCGTCGTGGTCGGCGTACGCGCGGCCGGGCACGAACCGACCGTGACCCTGCTGGCCAACTGGACCGGCGGCGACGAGGACCACTTCCGCGAGGCGGTCATCGAACCGTTCGAGCGCGAGCACCGTGTCCACGTCGACTACCAGGGCAGCAACGCCGAGAGCCAGGTGCTCGGCGCCGACGTCGAGGCCGGCACCCCGCCCGACGTGGTGGTGCTCACCGGACCCGGCGAACTCGCCGAGTACGCCCGGCAGAAGCAGCTCGTCCCGCTCGAGAACCTGGTGCGCCCCGCCGACTTCGGCGCGCCCTGGAGCACCCCGCTGGCGGACGGGCACGTGTACTGGTTCCCGCTGAAGGCCGACGTGAAGAGCATCGTCTGGTACCCGGGCGGTCTCGGCGAGCGGGAACGCCGTGCGGCCGCGCACCGGCCGGCCGCGTGGTGCGTCGGCATGGGCTCCGGTGCCACCAGCGGCTGGCCCGGCACCGACTGGATCGAGGACATCCTGCTCCAGCGCCACGGCCCCGGCGTGTACGAACGGTGGGCGCGCGGCGGCCTGCGCTGGCAGTCCCCGCAGGTGGAGGAGGCGTGGAGGACCTGGCGCGATCTGGTCGGCGCCGGCGGTGAGCCGGACCTGGTGCGGCGGGCGCTGAACACGCCGTACCGGTCGGCCTCCGAGCCGGTCGCCGACGACCCGCGCGGCTGCACGCTGGAGCACCAGGCGTCGTTCGTCCGCAACCAGCCCGCCTGGCGGCACGCCGACGGCCGGTACGCCTCCTCCGCGGAGCTGCTCCTCGACGCGCCCGCCCCCGGCGCCTGGGAGGTCTCCGGCGACCTCGTCGCCCTGCTGCACGACACCCCGCAGGCGCGCGAGCTGATCCGCCATCTGGCCTCCACCGACGCCCAACGCGCCTGGACGGAGAAGGACTCCGGCTTCTCCGTGCACGCCGGGCTGCGGCCCGCCTCCGAAGGCGGCTCCGCCTGGCACCGCTCCCTCGCGGCGGCCCTGCGCGACGAGGAGACGGCGCACTGCTTCGACGCCTCCGACGTCATGCCGCCCGCGGTGCGGGACGCGTTCGCCGAGGCGGCCATCGAGTTCCTCGCCCACCCGGGCCGCCTGGACCGCCTGCTGCGCTCCCTGGACGCGCTCGGCGACACCTCGGGCCCGACCTGGCAGCCGACGGTGTGCGACCGCCCGTCGTGAGATGCCGGGCCGGGCGGTGTTCGGTGGAAAGGGGGCGTTGCGGGCCGCTCGTGGTGGCCCGCAACGCCCCCCGGCACATTCCCGAGGGGTACTCGGGAGGCCTTCGGGTTACGAGTTGACCTGCGCGGTCACCAGGTCCGAGAAGGTGGTCAGCCGGGTGTAGACACCCGGGTAACCGGCCTCCGCGCACCCCTCGCCCCAGGAAGTGATCCCTGCCAGGACGCCCCCGATGAGCAGGGGACCGCCGCTGTCGCCCTGGCAGGTGTCCACGCCGCCGGACGTGTATCCGGCGCAGACCATGTCGGACTGGACGAAGTCCGAGCCGTAGGAGGAACGGCAGCCGGAATCGGACACGACGGGCACGGTCGCGGTCCGCAGCTGGTTGGAGGAGCTGCCGTTCTCCGAAGTGGTCCCCCAGCCGAGGATCCGGGCCGTGGTGCCGGCCGCGTAGACGCTCGTCTGGGAGGAGGTGACGTACTTGGCCGTGGTGTACGGCATCGAGGTCGACAAGGTCAGCACGGCCACGTCGTCGCCGTTGGTGGCGTCCGTGTAGCCCGGGTTGATCCAGATCCTGCCGACCCGGCTCACCGTGCCGTTGGTGCCGTTGAGATAGGTCCGGCCCCCGACCACGCGGACGCTGCTCGTGGTCTCGCCGACCATGCAGTGCGCGGCCGTGACGACCTTCGTGGGCGCCACCAGGGTGCCGCCGCAGAACTGGTTCTGGGACGCGTCCGTGATCTGCACCATGAACGGGTACGCGGTCGTCGTGGTGGTCGTACCGCCGACGACGGGCTGGGGCGCGGCGCTCGCCGTGGGGGAGGCGAGCAGCGCGGTCGCCGCGGCGGCGGCGGTGGCCACCAGGGTCGCGGCGGTCTTTCTCACACGTCTGGGCCCGAACATGAGTCTCCTCAGTGGGGGTTGCACCGGTGGGGGGTCGCGCGGGTGTCGGTGGGCGGCGTGCACGGGGAGGCCGCAGGACCGACCCCGTGTGCCCGGGCGAGCGGCACGCCCTTTACGCTAGGACCCGGAACCCACGGCTCCCAATGAGGGAACCCCCTAAGGGGCTGGGTGAGGGAAAACCCTCGGTCCGGTTCAGTTAACTAGGGCCGCGCTCAGCGCGCCCGTCGAGCCGCCGCCAATCGGACGATGTCGACCCGCGACCGGATCCCCAGTTTCCGGTAGACCCGGGTCAGGGTCGCCTCCACCGTCTTCACGCTGATGAACAGCCGGGCCGCGATCTCCCGGTTGGTGGCCCCCTCCATCACCAGCGCGGCGACCTGACGCTCCATCGCGGCCAGCACCTCCAGCGCGGCCGGTGCCTCCGGCCGCTCCGGCAGCCGGTCCGGCTCGGGAGCGGCGAGCGTGTCCTCCACCTGGCGCAGCCAGGGCAGCGCCCGGCAGCGCCGGAACATCCGGCCGGCCTCGTCGAAGGCCGCCGCGCCGGGTCCCCGGCCGCGCAGCCGGGCCAGCGCGAACGCGGCCCGCGCCTCCTCCAGGCCGTAGCCGAGCTTGCCCAGCCGGTCCTGAGCGGACGTCAGCTGCGCGACGGCGGCCTCCCGGTCGCCCCGGGCGGCGCGCACCAGCGCCTCGGACCGGTCCAGCACGGCGAGCACGCTCTCCCGGCCGAGCCGGAGCGCGTGCTCCCGGCTCGCGTCGATGACGTCCTGCGCCTCGGCCGCCTCACCGGTGCGGACCAGCGCCTCGGCCAGGTCCCCGTGCCAGCGGCCGCGGGCCGGGTCGGTGATGCCGAGGCCCAGTTCCAGGCTGCGCACCCGGCGCAGCGAACGGACGGTGCCCGCCGGGTCCCCGGCCACCAGCTGCGCGTACCCGAGGGCGCCCAGCGCCCGGGAGAGGTACATCTGGTCGCCGTCCTCCTCGGCGTGCAGCACCGCCTCCCGGGCGAGTGCCAGCGCCCGGTCCACATCGCCGCCGGAGGCCTCCGCGAGGGAGGTGAGCATCGCCGAGGCGGTCTCGCCGATGCCCGAGTCCCGGGCCAGCCGCAGGCTGTCGCGGGCCAGCTCCAGGGCGCGCCCGCAGTGCCCGGCGCGCAGCTCGGTCTCGGCGAGGCCGCGCAGGAAGTGCACCTCGCTCTCCACCGAGCCGTGCCGGCGGACCTCGCGCAGCAGCGCGGTCACGGTGGCCCGGGCCTCGGCCAGCTGGTCGCCCATCACCAGCCAGCGGAACCGGGCGCTGCCCGCGCCGTTGTGATGCCACGCCACCCGGGGGTCCTGGGGCTCGCGCAGGGCCCGCTTGATGGTGCGGGGTGCCTCCGGATGGCCCATCAGGGTCTCGGTCTGTGCCTGGAAGGCGAGGGCGAGCAGCTCGGTGCGCCGGTCCTGGCCGCGCGCGGCCAGCTCGGCGGCGTGCGCGGCGGCCTGCCGGGCCTCGGTGAAGTCGCCCTCCACGATCAGCGCCCGCCAGGCCAGCTGGTAGTGGACCAGGGCCAGCAGCCGGGGGTCGTCGCCGGCGTCGGCGAGGGCCTGCGGGAAGACGGCGTCGACCTCGGCCATGGTGTGGCCGGCGGTGTCGATGACGATGATCCAGGCCCGGACCCGGTCGGCGGGCACGCTCGCCCGGGTGAGCACCTCCCGGGCGATGTCCCGGGCCAGGTCGACCTCGCCGGCGGTGATCGCGTCCTCGGCGGCGGCGAGCCGGCGTTCCTCCGGGCCGGGACTGCCGTCGGCGGGAGTGTGCCGGGCGGCGAGCAGCCCGAGCTGGGCGGCGACCGAGGGCGCGCCGCGGTCCCGGGCGAGGGCCGCGGCCCCGGCGAGCCGGGCGGCGACCTCCGGGTCGGTGCCGGTGGTGGCCAGGGCCAGGTGCCGGGCCCGCTCTATCGGGTCGGAGGCGGCGGTGGACAGCGCCGCGTGCGCCGCCCGCCGCTCGTGCGCGGGTGCCTCGGCGTACAGCGCGGCGGAGATCAGCGGGTGCGCGAAGCGTACGGCGGGGGCGTCGGGCTCGGTGGCCAGCAGCCCGAGTTCGGCGGCCTGGGCGCACTCGGCCTCGGCGTTCTCCCGGCCAGCCGCGTGCAGCAGCGCCGGGGTGGGCCGGGCGCCGGCGCTGGCCACCAGCAGGGTGCGGCGGGCCTGCACCGACAGCATGTCCAGGCGGCTGAGGACCAGGGCGCGCAGCGAGGTCGGCACCGGCAGCGGCTCGCCGGGGCGGGGCGGGGTGGGGCTGTCGGCGAGGGCGCGGCCCAGTTCCAGGGCGAACAGCGGGTTGCCGCCGCTGGTGCGGTGGATCTCGCGGACCGTGGAGCGGGGCAGCCCGCCGTGACCGCGGTGGTCGAGGAGCTGGGCGACCTGGGCGCGGGTGAGCGGGCCGAGCCGGACGGAGAGGGTGCCCGGCGGGCAGGCGCGCAGCTGACGGTCGTACTCCTGGCTCTCCTGGCCCTCCGTGCGTACCGCGCACAGCAGTTGCACCGGGGTGCCTTCCAGGCGCCGGGCGGCGAAGCCGAGGAGTTCGGCGCTGGCCGGGTCCAGCCACTGCAGATCGTCGGCGACGACCAGGACCGGGCCGTCGGCGGCGAGCGCGCGCAGCGCGGAGAGCACCGCCAGGCGCAGCGCGAGGCCGTCGCGCTGGAGGCTGGACTCGCCGCGGCCGGTGAGCGCCGACTCCAGGGCGGTGCGCTGGGCGGCGGGCAGCCGGGGGGAGACCTCGTCGAGGACCAGACCGAGCAGATCGGCGAGGGCGAGGAACGGAAGGTGGGATTCGGACTCCGTCGCCGAGCACCGCAAGACCGTGCGCGCGGTGGCGCCGTATTCCTCGGCCAATGCCCGCAGGGCGGTGGATTTCCCTATTCCGGCGGGGCCGTGGAGCAGCACACTGCCCCCCGAGGAGAGTTGCCCACGGGCGTCGGCGAACAGCTCTTCGCGGCCGATGACCAGGTCGGGACGGCACCTGGCAGACTCCTGGAAGTCCCGTCGCACGGTCACCGCTCCCCTCCTGTGTCGTGTCCGGGCCAAATTCTAGGCAACGATCCCTGAAATTCGGACGGAAGCCGTGGTGAGGGAAATAACAAACGGTCAAGCAGAGGGAAATTCAAAGCGGCGCCGGAGGAATGGGCGGGTTTCCCCGCCGGCTTGGGGCTAGGGCAGCAGTCCCGCCCCGCGGGCCGCGCTCACCGCCTCTCCTCGTGTGTGCGCGCCCAGCTTCCGCATCGCCGAACGCAGATAGCTCTTGACCGTCTCCGGGCCGATGCCCAGCCGCTCGGCCACGGTCGCGTTGGTGGCTCCCGCCGCCACCCAGGACAGCACGTCCAGCTCCCGTGGCGCCAGGGTCACGCCCCCGGCTCGCGGCGGTGTGGTCAGCAGCGCGCACGCGGCGAGCAGTTCGGCCCGCAGCGCCGGGTCGGGAATCCGGGGCGCCAGCGCCCGCAGCGCCGCGTGCGCCTCGCGCACCTGTTCCCGGGCGGCGCCCGGGCCGGCCGGAGCGGGCCCGGTCCGGGCCGCGGCCAGCAGCTCGCGCGCCTCGTCCCCCGCCACCAGCGCCTGTTCCACGTCCCGGGCCGCCGTCACCGCCGCGTCCAGCGTCCGGTCGCCCAGCGGCCGGGCCGAGCGCAGCGCGCCGTAGAGCACCGCGCGCACCCGGCGCCGCACCACCACCGGCACCGCGAGCACCGCGCGGATGCCCTCGGCGGCCACCGGGGCGTCGTACTCGTGGCTGATCTGCCGGGACCGCGAGTAGTCCGGCACCGCGCACGGCCGGGCCAGCGCCACCGCCCGGCCGCCCAGCCCGGCGCCGCGGGTCACCGCGAGCGAGCGCAGCGCCGGCGTGGCCGTGCCGCTCAGCTCGCTGATGCGGATGTGCGGCCGGCCGGGCTCCACCAGGCCGCCGAAGGCGACGGGCAGCCCCGTGGCGTGTCGCAGCCGGGCCAGCGCGCCGTGTATCTCCGCCGCCGCCACGGCCTCTGCTGCCACCTTGTCGCTCCTTCGGTGCGGTCCACCCCGTTCGGGGGTAGTGAGACCCGCATCACGGATTAGACGATGCCGGGGAGCCGCCCGGCAATGGTCCGGTACCGAGGAGGACGTGGATGACGGAGACCGAGACGTTCCGCAGGGCCCGGGACTTCCTGCTGGAACACCGGGAGGACTACGCCACCGCCTACGAGGGTTTCCGCTGGCCCCGGCCCGGACACTTCAACTGGGCGCTGGACTGGTTCGACGTCATCGCCCAGGACAACGACCGCACGGCGCTGCACATCGTCGAGGAGGACGGCACCGAGACCCGCCTCTCCTTCGCCGAGCTGTCCGCGCGCTCGAACCGGGTGGCCCGGTGGCTGCGGGAGCGCGGGGTCGCCGCCGAGGACCGGATCCTCGTCATGCTCGGCAACCAGGCGGAGCTGTGGGAGACCGCGCTGGCCGCGATGAAGCTGCGCGCGGTCGTCATCCCGGCCACCCCGCTGCTCGGCCCGGCCGATCTGCGCGACCGGGTGGAGCGGGGCCGGGTGCGGCACGTGATCGCCCGCGCGCAGGACACCGCCAAGTTCGACGGCGTGCCCGGCGCCTACACCCGGATCAGCGTCGGCGGCCTGCCGGAGGAGGGCTGGGAGCCGTACGAGGACGCCCGCGCGGTCCCCGCCGACTTCGTCCCGGACGGCCCGACCCTGGCCGACGACCCGCTGATGCTCTACTTCACCTCGGGCACCACCGCCCGCCCCAAGCTGGTCGAGCACACCCACACCTCGTACCCGATCGGCCACCTGGCCACCATGTACTGGATCGGGCTCCGGCCCGGCGACGTGCACCTGAACATCTCCTCGCCCGGCTGGGCCAAGCACGCCTGGTCCAGCCTGTTCGCCCCGTGGAACGCCGAGGCGACCGTCCTCGTCGTCAACTACACCCGCTTCGACGCCACCCGGCTGATGGCCGAGATGGACCGCGCCGGCGTCACCACCTTCTGCGCCCCGCCGACCGTGTGGCGGATGCTCATCCAGGCCGACCTGACCCGGCTGAAGAACCCGCCCCGCGAGGCCGTCGCCGCCGGTGAACCGCTCAACCCCGAGGTCATCGAACGAGTCCGGCGGGCCTGGGGAGTGACCATCCGGGACGGCTTCGGCCAGACCGAGACCGCCGTGCAGGTCGCCAACACCCCCGGCCAGCCGCTGAAGACCGGTTCCATGGGCCGCCCGAGCCCCGGCTTCCGGGTGGAACTCCTCGATCCGGTCTCCGGCGCGCCCGGTGCCGCCGAGGGCGAGATCGCCCTGGACCTGGCCGAGCGCCCGGCCGGCCTGATGACCGGCTACCACGGCGACCCGGACCGCACGGCCGAGGCCATGGCGGGCGGCTACTACCGCACGGGGGACATCGCGACCCGGGACGCGGAGGGATACCTCACCTACATCGGGCGCGGCGACGACGTGTTCAAGTCCTCCGACTACAAGGTGAGTCCGTTCGAGCTGGAGAGCGCGCTGCTGGAGCACGAGGCGGTGGCCGAGGCGGCCGTGGTGCCCGCCCCGGACGAGCTGCGGCTCGCCGTACCCAAGGCGTACGTCGTGCTGGCCGAGGGCTGGGAGCCCGGTCCGGGCACCGCGAAGGTCCTCTTCGAGCACTCCCGCGAGGTCCTCGCGCCCTACAAGCGCATCCGCAGGCTGGAGTTCGGCGCCCTGCCCAAGACCGTCTCCGGCAAGATCCGCCGGATCGAGCTGCGCGAGGCCACGGCCGCGGGCTCGTCCGGCGAGTACCGCGAGGAGGACTTCCGTTGACCGCGCCCGCCCCGGCCCCCGCGACCGGGTCCCCGCACACCCCCGGGACGCGGCTCTCGTACGCCCGCGGGACGGGCGCCACCCCGCTGCTCGGCGACACTATCGGCGCCAGTCTGGACCGGGCCGTCGCGGCCTGGCCGGACCGCGAGGCGCTCGTCGACGTGCCGTCGGGCCGGCGCTGGACCTACGCGGAGTTCGGCGCCGACGTCGACCGGCTGGCGTACGCGCTGCGCGCGAGCGGGGTCGCCAAGGGCGACCGGGTGGGCATCTGGGCGGTCAACCGCCCGGAGTGGGTGCTGGTCCAGTACGCCACCGCGCGCCTCGGCGCGATCATGGTGAACATCAATCCCGCGTACCGCACCCACGAGGTCGCCTACGTCCTCGAACAGGCCGGTGTGTCCTTCCTGTTCGCCTCCCTCGGCCACAAGACGAGCGACTACCGCGCGATGGTCGAGGAGGTGCGGGCCGGGCTGCCCGGGCTGCGGGAGACGGTCTACTTCGGCGACCCGGGCTGGGACGCACTGCTCGCGCGCGCCACTGCCGGGGCCGCGGCGAAGCCGTTCGAGGAGCTGTCCTGCGACGACCCCGTCAACATCCAGTACACCTCGGGCACCACGGGCTTCCCCAAAGGGGCCACCCTCTCCCACCACAACATCCTCAACAACGGTTATTTCGTCGGCGAGATGATCGCGTACACCGAGCAGGACAGGATCTGCGTCCCGGTCCCCTTCTACCACTGCTTCGGCATGGTCATGGGCAATCTGGCCGCCACCTCGCACGGCGCCTGTTTGGTGATCCCGGCCCCGTCCTTCGACGCGAGGGCCACGCTGGAGGCGGTCGAGCGGGAGCGGTGCACATCGCTGTACGGCGTCCCGACCATGTTCATCGCCGAGCTGAACCTGCCCGGCTTCGCGGACCACGACCTGTCCTCCCTGCGCACCGGCATCATGGCGGGCTCGCCGTGCCCGGTGGAGGTGATGAAACGGGTGGTCACCGAGATGCACATGGAGCAGGTCTCCATCTGCTACGGCATGACGGAGACGTCACCGGTGTCCCTCCAGACGCGGATCGAGGACGACCTGGAGCACCGCACCGCCACCGTCGGCCGGGTGCTGCCCCACCTGGAGGTCAAGATCGTCGATCCCGCCACGGGAGTGACCCGGCCCCGGGGAACCGCGGGAGAGCTGTGCACCCGCGGCTACAGCGTGATGCTCGGCTACTGGAACGAGCCGGAGAAGACGGCCGAGGCGGTCGACGCCGGCCGCTGGATGCACACCGGGGACCTCGCGGTGATGCGCGAGGACGGGTACGTGGAGATCGTCGGCCGGATCAAGGACCTGATCATCCGCGGCGGCGAGAACGTCTACCCGCGCGAGGTCGAGGAGTTCCTCCACGCCCACCCCGGCATCCGGGACGTCCAGGTGGTCGGGGTGCCGCACGAGCGGTACGGCGAGGAGGTCCTCGCCTGTGTCGTCCCGAGCGACCCCGCGCGGCCGCTCACCCTCGAGGAGCTGCGCGAGTTCTGCGCGGGCCGCCTCGCCCACTACAAGATCCCCAGCCGGCTGGAGCTGCTCGACTCCTTCCCGATGACGGTGTCCGGCAAGGTGCGCAAGGTCGAGCTGCGGGAGACCTACGGAACCTGAGACGCCCCGCATCCCGCGGAGGGCCGCCCGTGCCGCACGGGCGGCCCTCTCGTGCTTTCCGGTGGCCGGACCGCTCTTGACGACCTTCACCGGCCCCCTTACATTGCTTCCAGATAGTAGAAGTTATATTCCGCAATACGGAAAAGATTGCGGAGATCGACATTCGGGAGGCCGTGCTCACCGCGGGGCGCGACGGGAGTACGCATCCGAGAGGCCGAAGCAGGAGTACTCGATGGCTCGTATGACCGCTGCCCGTGCGGCAGTTGAGATCCTCAAGCGCGAGGGCGTCACCGACGCCTTCGGTGTGCCGGGCGCGGCGATCAACCCGTTCTACAAGGCCCTCCAGGAGGGCGGCGGCATCCACCACACCCTCGCCCGCCACGTCGAGGGCGCCTCGCACATGGCCGAGGGCTACACCCGTACCAAGCCGGGCAACATCGGCGTGTGCATCGGCACCTCCGGCCCGGCCGGCACCGACATGATCACCGGCCTGTACTCGGCCATCGGCGACTCCATCCCGATCCTGTGCATCACGGGCCAGGCGCCGACCAGCGTGATCCACAAAGAGGACTTCCAGGCCGTCGACATCGCCTCGATCGCCAAGCCCGTCACCAAGATGGCGGTGACCGTCCTGGAGGCCGCCCAGGTCCCCGGCGTCTTCCAGCAGGCCTTCCACCTCATGCGCTCCGGCCGTCCCGGCCCGGTCCTGATCGACCTGCCGATCGACGTCCAGCTCACCGAGATCGAGTTCGACCCGGAGACCTACGAGCCGCTGCCGGTCTACAAGCCCACCGCGACCCGCGCCCAGATCGAGAAGGCCATCACCTTCCTCCTGGAGTCGCGGCGCCCGGTCATCGTGGCCGGCGGCGGCATCATCGGCGCCGACGCCTGCGACCTCCTGGTGGAGTTCGCCGAGCTGACCCAGACCCCGGTCGTCCCGACCCTGATGGGCTGGGGCGCGCTGCCCGACGACCACGAGCTGAACGCCGGCATGGTCGGCGTGCAGACCTCGCACCGGTACGGCAACGCCAACTTCCTGGAGTCCGACTTCGTCCTCGGCATCGGCAACCGCTGGGCCAACCGCCACACCGGCTACAAGCTCGACGTCTACCGCGAGGGCCGCACGTTCGTCCACGTCGACATCGAGCCCACCCAGATCGGCAAGATCTTCCCGCCGGACTACGGCGTCGTCTCCGACGCCAAGGCCGCCCTGGAGCTGTTCGTCGAGGTCGCCAAGGAGCTGAAGGCGGCCGGCAGGCTGCCCGACCGCGGCGACTGGGTGGCCTCCACCCAGGAGCGCAAGGCCACCCTGCTGCGCCGTACGCACTTCGACAACGTGCCGATGAAGCCGCAGCGCGTGTACGAGGAGATGAACAAGGCCTTCGGTCCCGAGACGCGCTACGTCACCACCATCGGCCTGTCCCAGATCGCCGGCGCGCAGATGCTGCACGTGTACCGGCCGCGCCATTGGATCAACTGCGGCCAGGCCGGTCCGCTCGGCTGGACCATCCCGGCCGCGATCGGCGTCGCCAAGGCCGACCCGGACTCCCCGGTCGTCGCGCTCTCCGGCGACTACGACTTCCAGTTCCTGATCGAGGAGCTGGCGGTCGCCGCGCAGCACAAGATCCCCTACGTCCACGTCCTGGTGAACAACGCCTACCTGGGCCTGATCCGCCAGGCGCAGATCGGCCTGGACATCAACTTCCAGGTCAACCTGGAGTTCGAGAACATCAACACTCCGGAGATCGGCGTCTACGGCGTGGACCACGTCAAGGTCGCCGAAGGGCTCGGCTGCAAGGCGATCCGGGTCACCGAGCCGGACCGGCTGGGCGCCGCCTTCGAAGAGGCGAAGAAGCTGGCCGCCGAGTACCGGGTGCCGGTCGTCGTCGAGGCGATCCTGGAGCGGATCACCAACATCTCGATGAGCCGCACCATGGACATCAGCGACATCAGCGAGTTCGAGGACCTGGCCACCGAGCCGGGCCACGCGCCGACCTCGGTCAGGACGCTGAAGGTCTGACGCAACCGGCGCCTCAGGGGCGGCCCGCCCGGGGGGACGGGCCGCCCCTTCGGCATGCCCTCAGTCGAATCCGCCGCCTCCGCAACCGCCGCCGTAGTCGTGGCCGCCGTGCTCGTACCCGGTGTGCGCACCGCCGCCCTGGTCCCGGTCGCCGCCGTCCCGGTCGTCCGGTGTCCCGTCGTAGGTGTCGTAGGCGTCGTAGGTGTCGTGCTCGTCGTCGGGGAACAGGCGGTGGTCGGTGCCCCGGCCGAACGGGAAGCGGCCCGCGTCGGCGAGCGCGCCGCGGCCGGTGAGCCCGGCCCGGCGGGCGAAGTCCGGTACCAGGACGGTCAGGGCCCGTTCGCCGTACAGCGCGACGGCGAGCAGCAGTTCCTCCTCGGGCAGACCGCCGGGACCCTGCGGCAGCGGCCGGCGCTCGCGCAGGGCCGTCAGCAGCCGGCGGGCGGCGCGGGTGCGGCGGGGCGGCAGCGGGCGCAGCAGCCCCTCGGCCGTCAGCTCGGCCCGCAGCCGGACGAGGGCCCGGCGCACCACGGCCCGGCCGGGCAGCTCCGACGGTCCGGCGGGCCGGTACAGGCCGGTGCGGACCGCCTTCTCCAGCGGGTGCCGATGCGGCGCCGCGCCGCCCGTCGTGGTCTTGCGCAGCGTGCCGGGCCGGCCCGCCTCGACTCCGCCGCGCAGGTGCAGGGCGAGCACGGCGACGGTCACGGCGGCGCGGTCACCTCCGCGCAGCAGCGCGACCGCGTACGGACAAGGAACGGCGACCGGCGTCGTACGGCCCATGAGACACCCCCGTGCGGGGCCCGCCGCCCCCGTGCAGGCGGGCCCCGTCTGCACGTACTGTGCCCGCCGCGAGCGGCCGTCGAAGCCTCGTCGGCGCTGTTCAGAGCTTGATTTGAGGGTTGCGTAGCCCGTCTACGACGCCTGTCGCAGGCCGCGTCGCTAAAAGTCGTGCTCGCTCAGGCCGGGCCAGTCGTCCGGTCCGCCGCCCTGCCATTCGATCAGGTCGCTCACCTCCACCTCGATCCGGTCCAGGTCGGCCAGCCGCAGGATCTCCACGACGTCGTCCAGGTGCGAGGCGATCCCCAGCGTCACGTCCCCCTCGGTGACCCGCCGGGAGCCGTCCAGGGCGGGGGAGTGGACCACGATGTGCGGGTGCTGTGTCGGGTTGCCCATGCCTTCAGCGTGCTGCGGACACGGAGGACGCGCACGCCGGGAGCCGGCCCCGGACGGCGCGAAGCGCTCCCTCCGGACCGGAGGGAGCGCTTCGTCCACCAGGTGGTGGCCGTCCGACGGCGCGAGGCTGGGCGCGACAGGTCGATCGCGCCGCCGGACGGGGCCGGTGTTCCTCCGGCGGCGGGGCCGGAGGATCGGGCCGGGACCGCGGTGGCGGCGACGGAGGCGGACGTCCCCTCCCTCTGGTCGAGAGGGGAGCCCGTATCTCCTTCACCACCGCACTGGCTCGCACGCCACCGCGGTCCTCGCCCTGCCCGCCGTACCCGGGTGATCACCCCTCATCCGGATCACCCGAGGGCGGCGGGGTCTTCGCGTCCGGGGCACGACCTCCCCGTCACGTCCCGGACGCAGTCTTGGGACTCAGTCCTCGCGCAGGGCGCGGACCGCCTCCTCCACGCGCTTGCCGTACTCGGGGTCGGCGGCGTGGAAGTGGGCCAGGTTCTTCTCGATCACGTCGTCGCGGGAGACCTGCGAGAGGCCGCCGGCGATGTTCGCGACCAGGCGGGACTTCTCCTCGTCCGACATCAGCCGGTACAGCTCGCCGGCCTGGAAGAAGTCGTCGTCCTTGGTGTGCAGCGGAGCCACGTGGCTGCCCGTGTGACCGGCCACCGGAAGCGGGGCGGACAGCGGGCGGCCGGTCTCCACCGGGCCGTCGTAGGAGTTCGGCTCGTAGTTCTTGGCGTGCCGGCCCTGGCCGTTGACCGCCATGAAGCCGTCGCGGCCGTAGTTCCGGGCGCCGCCCGGGACCGCCTTCGGGGCGTTCACGGCGAGCAGCGTGTGGTTGACGCCGAGGCGGTAGCGGTGGGCGTCCGCGTAGGCGAACAGCCGGCCCTGGAGCATCTTGTCCGGGGACGGGCCGATGCCGGGCACGAAGTTGTTCGGGGAGAACGCGGCCTGCTCGACCTCGGCGAACACGTTGTCCGGGTTGCGGTCGAGGACCAGCCGGCCCACGCGCCGGAGCGGGTAGTCCCTGTGCGGCCAGACCTTGGTCAGGTCGAAGGGGTTGAAGCGGTAGTCCGCCGCCTCGGCCGCCGGCATGATCTGCACGTACAGCGTCCAGGACGGGTGCACGCCCCGCTCGATCGCCTGGAGCAGGTCGGTCTGGTGCGAGTTGGGGTCCTTGCCCGCCAGCTCCTGCGCCTGCTCGGCGGACAGGCAGCGGATGCCCTGGTTGGTCTTGAAGTGGTACTTGACGAAGAATGCCTCGCCCTTGGCGTTCGTCCACTGGTAGGTGTGCGAGCCGTAGCCGTTCATGTGGCGGTACGACGCCGGGATGCCGCGGTCGCCCATCAGCCAGGTCACCTGGTGCGTGGCCTCGGGGGCGTGCGCCCAGAAGTCCCAGACGTTGTCCGGCTCCTGCTTGCCGGTGAACGGGTCGCGCTTCTGCGAGTGGATGAAGTCGGGGAACTTCAGCGGGTCCTTGATGAAGAACACCGGGGTGTTGTTGCCGACGAGGTCGTAGTTGCCCTCCTCGGTGTAGAACTTCACCGCGAAGCCGCGCGGGTCGCGGACCGCGTCGGCGCCGCCGAGGGAGTCGGCGACCGTGGAGAAGCGCACGAACACCTCGGTGCGCTTGCCGATCGAGGCGAGGAAGTCGGCGTGGGTGTAGCCGGTGACGTCGTCGGTCACCTCGAAGTGGCCGTACGCGCCGGAGCCGCGGGCATGCACGACACGCTCCGGGATCCGCTCGCGGTTGAAGCGCGCGAGCTTCTCCAGGAGGTGCTGGTCCTGGATCAGGAGCGGGCCGCCGACGCCGGCGGAGGCGGAATTCTGGTTGTCGGCGACCGGTGCGCCGGACTCTGTCGTGAGCACGCGCTTCGACATCGTGGACCTTCCGTGCGGGTGTCAGCGGAAAACTGTTTCCGCTTTGTGGAGCCTAGAAGTGGGGCGATCAGAGCGTCAACACTTTGTTGAAGTCGATTCCGGACCGCGGCGCCGCCTGGGCGCGACAGGACAGGTGTCGGCGGCACCGCGGCCCGGAAGTGCGAGGAGCCGTCAGACCCGGGCGCCGGACAGGCGCTCGACGGCCCGCAGCAGGGCCGAGTGGTCCAGGCCGCCGTCGCCCTGGGCGCGCAGGCTGGCGACCAGCTGGGCGACCACGGCGCCGACCGGCAGGGCCGCGCCGACGTTGCGGGCGGCGTCGGTGACGATGCCCATGTCCTTGTGGTGCAGGTCGATACGGAAACCGGGCTTGAAGTCGCGGTTGAGGAAGTTGTCCTTCTTCCGCGTCAGCACCGTGGAGCCGGCCAGGCCGCCGTTGAGGACGTCCAGGGCGGCCTGGAGGTTCACGCCCGACTTCTCCAGGAAGACCACGGCCTCGGCGCACGCCTGGATGTTCACGGCGACGATCAGCTGGTTGGCGGCCTTCACGGTCTGGCCCGAGCCGTGCGGGCCGCACAGCACGATGGTCTTGCCGAGGGCCTCGAAGACCGGCTTGGCCTCGTCGAAGTCGGCCTGCTCGCCGCCGACCATGATGGACAGCACCGCTTCCACGGCGCCGGCCTCGCCGCCGGACACCGGGGCGTCCAGCACCCGGATGCCCTTGTCCTCGGCGGCCTTGGCGAGGTCCACCGAGGTCTGCGGGGTGATCGAGGACATGTCGATCAGCAGGGCGCCGGACCGGGCGTTCTCCAGGATGCCGTCCGGGCCGTAGGCGATGGCCTCGACCTGCGGGGAGGCGGGCACCATCGTGATGACCACGTCGGCGTCGCGCACGGCCTCGGCGATCGAGCCGGCCGCGGTGCCGCCGGCGGCGGCCAGGCGGTCCAGCTTCTCCTTCTCCAGGGTGTAACCGGTGACCTGGTAGCCCGCCTTGATCAGGTTCTCGGACATGGGGGAGCCCATGATGCCGAGGCCGATCCACGCGATCGCAGGGCGGGTCGGGTGGGAGGAAGCTGCGAGGTTGCTCATGATTCGGGGTGCCTCTCTTACTGCGGCTGTACGTCTGTGAAGGGCGGCCGGTGTGCGGGGCCGGCGGCTCAGCGGGCCGCGCGGGCCTCGCGCGGGAGCCAGTCGAACGCCTCGGCGCTCGGGCGGTCGCCCGGCTTGTACTCCAGGCCGACCCAGCCGTCGTAACCGGCCTTCCGCAGCCGGCCGAGCAGCTCCTGGAGCGGGAGCGAGCCGGTGCCGGGGGCGCCGCGGCCGGGGTTGTCGGCGATCTGCACGTGCCCGGTCTTCGCCGCGCAGGCGTCGATGACGGCGGGCAGGTCCTCGCCGTTCATGGACAGGTGGTAGAGGTCCATCAGGAACTTGGCGTTCCCGAGGCCCGTCGCCGCGTTGACCTTGTCGACGACCTCGATGGCGGCCGGCGCCGACACCAGCGGATACAGCGGCGATTCGGGCTTGTTCAGCGCCTCGATCAGCAGGATCGCGCCGATCCGGTCGGCCGCCCGGGCCGCGAGGGCCAGGTTCTCCAGGGCGAGCGCGTCCTGCTCGGCCGGGTCCACGCCCTCGACCCGGTTGCCGTAGAGCGCGTTGAGCGCCGTGCAGCCGAGGGAGGCCGCGAAGCCGGCGGCCACGTCGATGCTGGCGCGGAACCTCTCCGACTCCTCGCCCGGCAGCGACAGGGCGCCGCGGTCGGGGCCCGGCAGCCGTCCGGCGTAGAAGTTCAGGCCCGTGAGCCGGACCCCCGCATCCTCGATCGCCTGCTTCAGGGCGTCCAGCTCGGACCGGGCCGGAGTGGGGGAGTCGATCCAGGGCCACCACAGCTCGACCGCGGTAAAGCCCGCCGCGGCGGCGGCCGCGGGGCGCTCCAGGAGCGGGAGTTCCGTGAAGAGGATCGACAGGTTGACGTTGAAGCGCTGGTCTGCGGCGGTGCTCCACTCGAAACCTGGCATTCGGGCCGCGCTCCCTTCCGTGGGTCGATATTCCGTATTACGGAAGTTCGTTTCTGCGTAATGGAAGATTGCCGTCGGGTGTCGCCGCTTGTCAAGAGGTGTCCGCGACGGCTGCCCCCGCGACCGCCTCGCGCGTTAGGTTGAGTGCGTGCGATTGAGAGTGGAGTTCACGACCGAGCCCTTCGACCTGGACGAGGCACCCGCGCACGCCCTGGTGGCGCGCGAGATCATCGAGACGGCCGAGCTGGACGCCGTCGACGTCGGCCCCTTCGGCAATACGGCCGAGGGCGGCGCCGACCGGGTGCTCGGCGCGGTGGACGCGCTGCTGCGCAAGACCCTCCAGGCCGGTGCCACCCGGGTCTCGCTCCAGGTCAACGTGATCGGCGACGGAACCGGGGAGGGTGATAGGTGACCGCGGAGGAGCCCTTCATCGCGGCGGTGAAGCCGCTGGTGGACGCCATGGGCGGGACGATGCTCCCGCCCGACGAGGCCGGCCCGGAGGACGTCGTGCTGGCCTGGGAGGGCGCCGACGTCGTCGCCGTACGCCTGCCCCAGCTCGCCGACTCCCTCGACCACATCCTGGCCGCCATGGAGCGCAAGGAGGGCCGGCCGCTGGCCGACCTGGACCGCAAGGCCAAACAGGAGGTCGTACGGATCCTGGAGGCGCGCGGCGCGTTCGCCGTGCGGCACGGCGTGGAGACCGTGGCGGGCGCGCTCGGCGTCAGTCGCTTCACGGTCTACAACTACCTCAACCGCGAGAAGGGCGTCTGACCGGGCCGAACCGGGGGCCGCAAGGGCCGTTCGGCCCCCAACCCGGCTTGTTACGCGGAATTTTCAACAAAGTGTTGACGTGATGTTTCCGAGGGCGTTAGCTATCCGCAGCCCGTTCAGCACAACGGCCCGAAGCGGCCACGGAGGCTCCCGTGACGACGACTTCCACGCCCCCGGGTCTGGCCCGGTTCAACGATCTGGAGGAGCGCGAGGCCCTCGCCGCCCTCCACGAGGCGTGCGCCTCCACGGAGTGGGCCCGGCGACTGCTCGCCACCCGCCCCTACGCCACTCCGGAGGACCTCTACACCGCCAGCGACGCCGCCATGGCCGAGCTGAGCGCGGCGGACCTGGCGCAGGCGATGGCCGGGCACCCGCCGATCGGGCGGCCCAGGCCCGGCGACCCGGCCTCCGCCCGCGAGCAGCGCGGCATGGCCGGTGCCTCCGAGGAGCTCAAGGCGGAGATGCTCGACCTCAACCTGGCCTACCAGGAGAAGTTCGGGCATGTCTTCCTCATCTGCGCCACCGGCCGGACCGGCGAGCAGATGCGCGACGCGGTCAAGGAGCGGATCGGCAACTCGCCCGAGCGGGAGCGGGAGATCGTCCGCACCGAGCTGGGCAAGATCAACCGCATCCGACTGGCCCGACTCGTCGAAGAGGACGCCTGACACCATGAGCACCAGCACCACCGCCTCCGTGTCCACGCACATCCTGGACACCTCGATCGGCCGCCCCGCCGAGGGCGTCGCCGTCCGCCTCTTCGCCCGCGCGGGACGCGACGCGGACTGGCAGGCGCTCGGCGGCTCGGCGACCGACGCCGACGGCCGGTGCAAGGACCTGCCGGCCCTGCCGGAGGGGACCACCCATGTGCGGCTGGACTTCGCGGTCGAGCCGTACTTCGAAATTTCTGCGAAGAAGCAAGCCGATGCGCAGCAGGACGCCCCCGCGAACCGGGACAGCGGTGCCGTGTTCTTCCCCGAGGTGGCGATCACCTTCGCCGTGGTGCCCGGGGAGCACTACCACGTACCGCTGCTGCTCAACCCGTTCGGCTACTCCGTTTACCGAGGGAGCTAGCTACATGCCGACCATCCTGGGACAGAACCAGTACGGCAAGGCCGAGAACCGAGTCGTCAAGATCACGCGGGACGGCGCCACCCATCACATCAAGGACCTCAACGTCTCCATCGCACTGAGCGGCGACATGGAAGAGGTCCACTACTCGGGCTCCAACGCCAACGTCCTGCCGACCGACACCACCAAGAACACGGTGTACGCGTTCGCCAAGGAATACGGCATCGAGTCCGCCGAGCAGTTCGGCATCCACCTCGCCCGGCACTTCGTCACCAGCCAGGAGCCGATCCACCGGGCGCGCATCCGCATCGAGGAATACGCCTGGGAGCGGATCGAGACCTCCGACGCCAACAGCAGGTTCATCGGCGCCGACGACGTCAAGCACTCCTTCGTCCGCAAGGGCCAGGAGGTCCGCCTCACCCAGATCACCTTCGACGGTGAGCAGTGGGAGGTCATCTCCGGCCTGAAGGACCTGGTCGTGATGAACTCGACCAACTCCGAGTTCTGGGGCTACGTCAAGGACAAGTACACCACCCTCCAGGAGGCGTACGACCGCATCCTCGCCACCCAGGTCGCCGGCCGCTGGCGGTTCAACTGGACCGACGACGCGCAGAAGATGCCCAACTGGGAGAAGTCCTACGAGCAGGTCAAGAAGCACATGCTCCACGCCTTCGCCGAGACGTACTCCCTCTCGCTCCAGCAGACGATGTACCAGATGGGCTCGCGCATCATCAACAACCGCAGCGAGATCGACGAGGTCCGCTTCTCCCTGCCCAACAAGCACCACTTCCTCGTGGACCTGGAGCCGTTCGGTCTCAAGAACGACAACGAGGTCTACTTCGCCGCCGACCGTCCCTACGGCCTCATCGAGGCCACCATCCTGCGGGACGGCTGTGAGGCCCGTATCCCGGTCGACATGACCAACCTCTGACGCGGGACGCCCGCCCCCGGCCCGGCCTGACGGGCCGGGGGCGCGCTACACCGGAGGGAACGAAATGGCACAGCCTGCAAAGGGGCCGGCGAAAGCCCCGTGTTCCACCCCGCCGGTGCACATCGAGGACGCCGTCACGTCCGTGCACCCGGTGGACGAGAAGCTCCACCCCTCGCGGCTCGTCCCCGCCGCGCTCCAGCACATCGCCGCGATGTACGCAGGCGTTGTCACTCCTCCGCTCATCATCGGCCAGGCCTGCGGGCTCGACATCGCGGCCCGCACCCGGCTCATCGCCGCGAGCCTGCTCATCGCGGGCATCGCGACCATCCTGCAGACCATCGGCGTCAAGGGCTTCGTCGGCAACCGGCTGCCCTTCGTCAACGCCGCCTCCTCCGCCGGCATCGCCCCCATCCTCGCGATCGCCGAGACCAACGGCAAAGGACACCAACTCCCCGCGATCTACGGCGCGGTGATGGTGGCCGGCGCCTTCTGCCTGGCCCTCGGCCCGTTCTTCGGCAGGCTGCTCCGCTTCTTCCCGCCCCTGGTCACCGGCGTGGTCATCACCCTGATCGGCGTCACGCTGATGCCCGTCCCGGTCGGCTGGGCCCAAGGCGGCGACAAGACCGCCGCCGACTTCGGAGACATGCGCTATCTGGCGCTCGCCGGATTCACCCTCGCCGTCATCCTGCTGATCCAGCGCTTCGGCAGGGGCTTCGTCAAACAGGTCGCCCTGCTCTTCGGGCTGCTCGTCGGCACCCTGGCCGCGATCCCCTTCGGCATGGCCGACTTCAGCGGCATCAAGTCCGCGCCCGTCGCCGCGCTGCCCGCCCCGTTCGCCTTCGGCGCCCCGGAGTTCCAGCCCGCCGCCATCCTCTCGCTGTGCATCGTGATGCTGGTGCTGATGACCGAGTCCAGCGCCGGCATGCTCGCCCTCGGCGAGATCTGCGAGCGCCGCACCGACGCCCGGACCATCACCCGGGGCCTGCGCACCGACGGCATCGCCACCCTGCTCGGTCCGGTCTTCGGCGGCTTTCCCACCTCCGCCTTCGCCCAGAACGTCGGCGTCGTCTCGCTCACCCGGGTGCGCAGCCGCTACGTCGTCGCCGTGGCCGGCGGCAGCCTGATCGTCCTCGGCGCCTTCCCGGTCCTCGGCGCGGTCGTCTCCCTGGTCCCCATGCCGGTCCTCGGCGGCGCCGGCATCGTGCTCTTCGGCTCCATCGCCGTCAGCGGCATCCGGACGCTCTCCGAGGCGGGCCTGGACGACAGCTCCAACATCATCCTGGTGGCCGTGGCACTCGGCGCCGGCATCATCCCGCTGGCCGCGCCGACCTTCTACGCCGACTTCCCGGCCTGGGCGCAGACCGTCCTCGGCTCCGGCATCAGCGCGGGCGCGCTCGTCGCCGTCCTGCTGAACCTGTTCTTCCACCATCTCGGCACCCGGAGCCCGCAGCCGGCTCCGGCACTCAAATCCTCCTAGGGTCCTGCCGTGCCCTCCCCGTGGGACCCCCTGGACCACGGGCCGCCACCGAAAGACAAGGAAGCACGATGGCACCATCGGCAGCCCAGCGCGTCGTCATCGAGAACTGTGCGATCGCCACCGTGGACGCGGGCGACACGGAGTACGCCTCCGGGTACCTCGTCCTCGCCGGCAACCGGATCGAGGCGGTCGGTGCGGGCAAGGCTCCCGAGGGACTGGAGAACGTGGTGCGCCGGATCGACGGGCGCGGCCATCTGGCCACGCCCGGTCTGGTCAACACCCACCACCACTTCTACCAGTGGATCACCCGGGGCCTGGCCACCGACCACAACCTGTTCGACTGGCTGGTCGCGCTCTACCCGACCTGGGCGCGGATCGACGAGCGGATGACGTACGCGGCGGCGCGGGGATCGCTCGCCATGATGGCCCGCGGCGGTGTCACCACCGCCATGGACCACCACTACGTCTACCCGCACGGCTCCGGCGACCTGTCCGGGTCGATCATCCGGGCCGCCGCCGAGACGGGCGTGCGCTTCACGCTGGCCCGCGGCTCGATGGACCGCAGCGAGAAGGACGGCGGGCTGCCGCCGGACTTCGCCGTCGAGACCCTGGAGGGCGCGCTCGCCGCGACCGAGGAGACCGTCAAGAAGCACCACGACGCCTCCTTCGACGCCATGACCCAGGTCGCGGTCGCCCCCTGCTCCCCGTTCTCGGTGTCCACCGAACTCCTGCGCGAGGGCGCCGAGCTGGCGCGCCGGCTGGGAGTGCGGCTGCACACCCACGGCTCGGAGACGGTGGAGGAGGAGAAGTTCTGCCACGAGCTGTTCGGCATGGGCCCCACCGACTACTTCGAGTCCACCGGCTGGCTCGGTGAGGACGTGTGGATGGCGCACTGCGTCCACATGAACGACTCCGACATCGAGGCGTTCGCCCGCACCCGGACCGGTGTCGCGCACTGCCCGTCGTCCAACGCCCGCCTCGCCGCCGGCATCGCCCGCGTCCCCGACATGCTGAAGGCGGGCGTCCCGGTCGGCCTCGGCGTCGACGGCACCGCCTCCAACGAGTCCGGCGAACTCCACACCGAGCTGCGCAACGCCCTGCTGATCAACCGGCTCGGCGCACACCGCGAGGCCGCGCTGAACGCCCGTCAGGCGCTGCGGCTCGGCACGTACGGCGGCGCCCAGGTCCTCGGCCGGGCCGAGCAGATCGGCTCGCTGGAGCCCGGCAAGCTGGCCGACGTGGTGCTGTGGAAGATGGACACCCTCGCCCACGCCTCCATCACCGATCCGGTGACCGCACTGGTCTTCGGCGCGGCGGCGCCGGTCACCGCATCCTTCGTCAACGGCCGGCAGATCGTCGAGGACGGCCGCCTGCTGACCGTCGACGAGGACGCCGTCGCCGTCAGCACCCGCGAGGAGGCCCAGCGCCTCGCCCGGATCGCCGCCCAGGGCTGATCAGCGGGTTCACCCGAGACTCCGGCCGGGAGGGACGGCTTCCGGCCGGACCCGTGGATCCGAGCGGGATCCACGGCGATACCGTCCCCGGGGCGCGTGCGGACGCACGCCCCCGGGGACGGCCACCCCCACACACCCCACACCTCTTCACGCTCCACACACCCCCCGTATCGCCCCATACCCCCACACACTCGTCACCGCTTCATCGAGCCACCCCCCGCGAGGTCCCGCACGACCGCCCGCACCACCTCCATGAAACCCGCGTCGACGATCGACGTGTCACCCGCCCGGAGGAGCCGCCGTGGCCGCCCATCCCGTAGACGAGAAACTCCCCGCCCTGAAAATGGCGACCAGCGGCCTGCAGCACGTGGCCGCCATGTACGCCGGTGTCGTCGCACCACCGCTCATCGTCGGCGCGGCCATCGGCCTCAGCGCGACCGAGCTGACCTTCCTCACCGGTGCCTGCCTGTTCACCGCCGGCCTCGCCACCTTCCTCCAGACGCTCGGCTTCTGGAAGATCGGCGCCCGGCTGCCCTTCGTCAACGGCGTCACCTTCGCCGGTGTCGCCCCCATGACCGCGATCGTCGCCTCCACGAAGGACAAGTCCGACGCCCTGCCGGTCATCTTCGGCGCGGTCATCGTCGCCGGCCTCCTCGGCTTCGTCGCGGCGCCCTTCTTCAGCAAGGCGATCCGCTTCTTCCCGCCGGTCGTCACCGGCTCCGTCATCACCCTGATCGGCGTCTCCCTGCTCCCCGTCGCCTTCGGCTGGGCGCAGGGCCCCGACCCCCGGGCCCACGACTACGGTTCGACCACCTACCTCACCCTGGCCGGCATCACCCTGCTGATCGTCCTGCTGCTGCGCCGCTTCACCCGGGGCTTCGTCAAGCAGATCGCCGTGCTGATCGGCCTGGTCGCCGGCACGCTTCTCGCGATCCCGTTCGGCGTCACCGACTTCGGCCCGGTCGCCGACGCCGACGTGGTCGGCTTCCCGACCCCGTTCCACTTCGGCGCCCCTCGGTTCCAGCTCGCCGCGATCCTCTCCCTGTGCGTGGTCATGGTCGTCTCGATGACCGAGTCGACCGCCGACATGCTGGCCCTCGGCGAGATCGTCGAACGCCCCGCCGACGAGAAGACCATCGCGGCCGGCCTGCGCGCCGACACCCTCGGCTCCGCGCTCAGCCCGCTGTTCAACGGCTTCATGTGCAGCGCCTTCGCCCAGAACATCGGACTGGTCGCGATGACCCGGATCCGCAGCCGGTACGTCGTCGCGACCGGCGGCGGCTTCCTGGTGCTGATGGGCCTGTGCCCGATGGCCGCCTCGCTGATCGCGGTCGTGCCCCGGCCGGTCCTCGGCGGCGCCGGCATCGTCCTGTTCGGCTCGGTCGCCGCGAGCGGCATCCAGACCCTGGTCCGGGCCGGCCTGGACAAGGACAACAACGTGCTGATCGTGGCCGTGTCCCTCGCGGTCGGCATCATCCCGATCACCGCGCCGGAGTTCTACCACTCCTTCCCGGAGACCGCGAAGATCGTCCTGGACTCGGGCATCTCCACCGGCTGCGTCACGGCCGTGGTGCTCAACCTGCTCTTCAACCACCTCGGCAAGGGCCGCGAGGCACAGGACGTCACCCATCCCATGGAGGCGGGGGAGGAGATCGCCGCCGTCCGCTGACACCGGGTGCCGGGACCCGGCCGGCCGGGGGAGACGGAGCACACCGTCGCCCCCGGCCCCGTCGCGCGTGCGGAGGCCTACAGGCCGAACAGGGCGGGGTCCGTCGCCAGTTCCTTGAACACCGCGCGCGGGTCGGCGACCAGCTTGCGTTGCGTGAGGTCCATGATGCCGCCCACCGCGGTCACCTCGGCGGCGAGCGTGCCGTCGGTCTTGCGTATCTCCTGCCGGATCCGGAACGTCTTGCCCTCGCCCCACTCGAAGGCGCACGTCACGTCGACCTCGTCGCCGGCGAGCAGCTCCCGCCGGAAGCCGATGGTGGTCTCCAGCGCCACCGGTCCCACACCCCGGCCGACCAGCCCGGCCTGGCTGATCCCGGCGGCCTGGAGCAGCGACCAGCGGGCGTGTTCCGCGTAGTTGAGGTATACCGCCTGGTTGAGATGTCCCTGGGTGTCGGTCTCGTAGCCGCGGACGGTCACCCGGACGGAAAACGGTTCGGTCACTGCGCGCCCTTCTCGTGTTCGGTACTGCGGTCGGCCGATCCTGACACGCCGGTCACACCCGGCGCGGCGAGGCCAGCAGATAGCGGGCCCTCGTCCTGGGCTCGGTGTACTCGCCGGTCTGCCAGCCGGCCTCCTCCAGCGTCGCCGCGCAGGCCGCCAGCGTCCGGGCGTCCGGCGCGTACACCGCGACCGCCTCCGGCTGCGGGGTCGCCCGGACCCGGTACCCGTCCGCGTCCGCGTCCGCCGGGCGGTGTCCGGCCGCCTCCAGCGCGAGCGCGGCGGCCCGCACGAGATGCGTCCGCTCCCAGCCGCAGGGCCGGTCCACGGCGCCGTGCGGATGCGTCATCCTGCGCAGCTCCAGCAGCCCCTGCCAGGCACTGTGCACCTCCCGGCGCCGGGCCGGGCCGGACACCGCCGGTTCCTCCTCGCCGCCGACCCGGGCCGTGAACACCCCGGTGTCCGGAGCCGATCCGGCGGGCGGCCCGGGCACCTCCTCCCGGACGCGATGTCCGGCCGGAGTGAGGAAGTGGTCGTGCGGCGGCCGGGGGTGGCGGAAGGCCAGGCCCCGCCGCACCAGCGCCGCGAGCTGGGCCGGCGTACCGCGCAGCCGCCCGGTCACCGGATCGGCCTCCTCGATCACCCGTCGCTGCGCGGCGGACGGCGGTCGGGTCACGGGCTGCTCCTTCCGGCACCGCTGACTCCTGGGCCCCGCCCCCGCGGACGGCCGCCCGGGCCCGTCGTGGGCCCCGGTCGAAGAGTACGACCGGGGTCCGACAACGACCGGTGCGCGGTGCGTCGTCGCTCCTGCCCGTACGGCCGGGGCGGCGGCTCCGCTACTCCGGTGGCCGGATGTTCCATCCCGCCACCACATGGCGGCCGTGCTCCGTGCCGAGGCGGCCCAGCGCGCCCGTGGCGAGCTGGAAGAGGGCGCCGTGCCGGGGCGACAGGCCCAGGCGGCGGGCGGTGAGGACGCGGAGGAAGTGGCCGTGCGCGATCAGTACGACGACCCCCTCCGTGTTGGCGAGGGCGGCGTCGGCCTTGGCGAGCATCCGGTCGGCGCGCTCCCCGACCTGCTCCGGGCTCTCGCCGGGACGGCCGGGAGGGCCTGGTGCGACACCGTCGGTGAACAGGAACCAGCCGGGGCGGCTCCGCTGGATCTCCGGCGTGGTCACGCCCTCGTATCCGCCGTAGTCCCATTCGCACAGGTCGGCGTCGACCCGCGCGTCCGGGACGCCGATCAGCTCGGCGGTCTCCCGGGCCCGCTGGAGGGGGCTGACGAAGGCCGCTCCGATCCGGTGCGAGCGGATCAGGGGGACCAGCCGGCGCGCCTCGTCCCGCCCGTGCTCGGTCAGCGGTACGTCGGTCCGGCCGGTGTGCCGCCCGGACCGCGACCATTCGGTCTCCCCGTGCCGGACGAGAAAGAGGTCACCCATGACGGCACGGTGCCATGGGTCCCCGCCGCCCGCAGGACGAACTGCGCCGGACGGCGTTGTGCGCGCCCGCCGCCGTCAGCTCCCGGCGGCCGTGCGGTGCGGGGCCGCCATGGCGATGGTCTCCCCGCACGCGTCGAGCACGGCCGCCTTCCCGTGCGCGTCCGTGACCGGGACGACCGTGCCGTCGGTGTCGTGCGGTGCCCTGACGGTGGCCTCGTGCTGCCGTACGCACCAGGAGGTGTCCGCGCCCGGCGTGCCGCGGCGGGTGTAGCGGAGGTCCACGGCGACGGCCGCCTGGCCGGGCAGCGAGAGGGCCGCGGGACGGCCGGCGCCGGTGCCCTCGATGCCGTCCGCCTTGCCGTGGTGGATCTCCAGGCCCGGGAACCCGGAGAACACGCAGGGGCCGGAGCCCTTGTTGACGGCGACGAGACGGGCCCCGGACCGGTGGCCTCCCCGCCCCGCGCCGTCACCGTCGTCGCTGTCGCCGTCGCCGTCGCCGTCGAGCAGCGACAGCGTCCAGGCCAGCGAGGCGGTACGGCAGGGCGGTGCGGTGGCGGCCGGTGCGGTGGCGGCCGGTGCGGCGGTCGTGGTGGTGCCGCAGGCCGTCAGCGTCAGGCCTGCCGCGAGCGTGAGAGCGAGGCCGGCCGTGCGTGCGGCGAGGCCGGCGGCCGGTCGGGTGGTGGCGGGCATCGTTCCCCCTGGAAGTGCCGTGGTGCGGTCAGGTGCCGGGGTGGACCAGCGTGTACTCGGTGCCGAGGGCCTTGGCGCGGGTGTCGGCGTACAGCGTGGTTTCGCCGTCGGACCAGCGCACGACCAGGTCGTCGGCCGGGCCGTCGTGGCGGAAGGCGCCGGCCGTCAGCACCCGGGCCTGCTGCCACAGGCCGTTCGGGCCGCGCAGGCGGGACTTGGCGCCGGGTCCCGCCGCCGAGGTGCCGGTGTAGACGTCGAGCGCGCCGTCGGACCAGCGCACCAGCAGGTCCCCGGCGGCCGTGCCGCCGAAGTCGCCGCCGGTCAGCAACGCGGCCCTGGTCCAGGTGCCGCCCGCCGGAAGGAGCCGGGTGGAGGCGCCGAGTCCGCCGGTGCCGGCCCCCGGGTACAGGGTGAGCCCGCCGTCGGCCCAGCGGACCAGCGGGGCGGTGCCGCCGCCGGCGCGGAACGCCCCGGCGGTGAGCTGGACGGCGTTCTTCCAGGCGGAGCCCGGCGCCGCCATCCGGATCTCCCGGCCCAGCCCGGCGGGACCGGGCTGCGGGTAGAGGGTGACCTCGCCGTCGGACCAGCGCACCAGCAGCCCGGCCCGCCCGCCGCCGGCGAAGGTGCCGCCGGTCAGCGTCCGGGCGTGCGTCCAGGTGGAGTTGGCCTGCCGCAGTTGCTTCTCGGCCGCGAACCCGCCCCTGCCGTCGCCCGGATGCAGGGTGACCGCGCCGTCGGACCAGACCGCCAGCAGATCGCCGTGCCGGTCGCCGGTGTACTCGCCGGAGGCCATGAGCGCGGCCTTGCGCCAGCGCCCGGCGCCGCCCGGCAGGCCGCCCTTCAGCCCTCGGTACGGAGGCAGATCGGCGGGCGGGGCATGATCGGCGACGGCGTACCCGAGGAGGTTCGCGGCGTCGGCGCCGAACGCGGTGGCGTAGCTGATGTAGTCCACGTTGGCGTCGTTGCCGCCGCCGTTGTAGCCGCCGAGGTTGCCGATGACGTGGCCGGTGCGGGCGTCGTCCTTGTAGTCGGTGATCCACGGGCTGCCGGACACGCCGCCGTAGTAGCCGCCGCAGGTCATCGACAGCTGCCGGTATCCGCGCAACTGCTTCGTCGGCACCGTGCACCTGACCGCGCGTCCGGCGCTGTTGTGCCGGTGGGAGGGATAGCCGACGACGGTGACGCCCCGGTGGGTGTAGCCCGAGGGCCGGGTGAAGGTCAGTCCGCCGCCCACCGCGTCCTGGAGGGACCGGCCCCACTGGTTGGCCGAGACCCGGGCGAACGCGGTGTCCAGGTCGGAGACGGCCTTCTTGGTGGTGGTCGAGCCCGGGTCGGGCACGTACCGCGGGTCGGTGAAGATCCGCTTGACGGGGAAGATGCCGTACGGCTGCCGGTCGGGGGCCGCGCCCTTCACGAACTTCGGGACGAAGAGGTAGTCGCCCTTCATGCTCCGCGCGCAGTGGGCCGCGGTGAGCACGATGTTCCGGGCCCTGGTGTCGATGACACTGCCGGTGCAGTGCCAGGCGGTGCCGCGCGGCCCGTCGGCGCCGAAGAACGTCCCGACGAGCCGGGTGCCCTTGAACAGGGTGCCCTTCGGCCGGGCCGCCGCGGCGGCCGGCGCCGAAGGTGCCGTCGGTGCCGGCGGCGTGTGCCGCAGCGCGTCGAGCGGCCGCGCCCCGGCCATGCGCTCGGCGGTCCAGAACCGCGCGGCCTGCCGCGCCTCCTGCCCGGCGGCCGGCGCCGGCGCACCGGCCCGCGCGGCCGGTACCACGACCGCGGTCAGCGCCGCACAGAGCAGGGCGACGACCGCGCCGCGACGCCTGCCGCGAGCGGCCGGCCGTCCGTGCGTGACCGGTCTTCCGTACGAGAACACTGCTGTTTCCCCCTGGTCGATGGAGCGGACCGGGGGCGTGGCGGTGCGGTGCGGTGCGGCGGTGCGGTGCGGCGCTGGTCGGGCGCGCACCGAGGGCTCGTCGCGGAAGTCCCCCGATCATGCGCGGTGATCTTCGCACAAGCGAGCGAAACGGGCCAACTCGACTGCGGTGGCCGGTTCGGGTGCGCCGGTCCCGCCTACTGCCGGTACCCGGCGAGGAACCTGCCGATCCGGCCGATCGCCGCCTCCAGGTCCTCCGCGTGCGGCAGGGTCAGGATGCGGAAGTGGTCGGGAGCGGGCCAATTGAAGCCGGTGCCCTGGACCACCTGGATCTTCTCCCGCAGCAGCAGGTCCAGGACGAACTTCTCGTCGTCGTGGATCGGGTGCACCTTGGGGTCGATGCGCGGGAAGGCGTACAGCGCGCCCTTGGGCTTGACGCAGGACACGCCGGGGATCTCGTTCAGCTTCTCCCAGGCCACGGTCCGCTGTTCGTGCAGACGTCCGCCGGGCCGGGTCAGTTCGCGGATGGACTGGCGTCCGCCGAGCGCGGCCTGGATGGCGTACTGCGCGGGCGCGTTGGCGCACAGCCGCATGGAGGCCAGCATGGTCAGGCCTTCCAGATAGTCCTTGGCGTGCTGCTTGGGACCGGTGACCACCAGCCAGCCGGAGCGGAAGCCCGCCACCCGGTAGGTCTTGGACAGACCGCAGAAGGTGAGGACGACCAGATCGGGGGCGAGCGCGGCGGCCGAGTGGTGGACGGCGTCGTCGTACAGGATCTGGTCGTAGATCTCGTCCGCGAACACCATCAGGCCGTGCCGGCGGGCCAGGTCGAGGATGCCCTCGACGACCTCCTTCGGGTAGACCGCGCCCGTCGGGTTGTTGGGGTTGATGATGACCACGGCCTTGGTGCGGTCGGTGATCTTCGACGCGAGGTCGGCCAGGTCCGGGTTCCAGTCGGCCTGTTCGTCGCACAGGTAGTGCACGGCCTTGCCGCCGGCCAGCGTGGTGACGGCCGTCCACAGCGGGAAGTCCGGTGCGGGGATGAGGATCTCGTCGCCGTCCTCGACCAGCGCCTGGACGGCCATGGAGACCAGCTCCGAGACGCCGTTGCCCAGGAAGACGTCGTCCACGTCGACGTCCAGGCCCAAGCCCTGGTAGCGCTGGGCGACCGCGCGGCGGGCGGAGAGCACGCCTCGGGAGTCCGTGTAGCCGTGCGCCTGCGGCAGCATCCGGATCATGTCCTGGAGGATCTCCTCCGGCGCCTCGAAGCCGAAGGCCGCGGGATTGCCGGTGTTCAGGCGCAGCACGCTGTGCCCCGCCTCCTCCAGCGCGTTGGCGTGCTCGATCACCGGGCCGCGGATCTCGTAGCACACCTCGCTGAGCTTGTTGGACTGCCGGAACTCCATGCGCCCCTCCGGGAACTCGTGTTGCTTGGTTTTACCAAGTGAGAGCTTGGAAAGTCCAACAACGCGTCTACACTGCGTCGCATGTCACCTCGCCGAAGCTACGACCAGTACTGTTCCACCGCCCGCGCCCTCGATCTCGTCGGCGACCGATGGACCCTGCTGATCGTCCGGGAGTTGCTCGCCGGCCCCCGCCGCTACACGGATCTGCACGCGGACCTGCCCGGCGTGAGCACGGACGTACTCGCCTCACGGCTGAAGGAGATGGAACGCGACGGCCTCGCCACCCGCCGCAGGCTGCCTCCGCCGGGCGCCGTGTACGTGTACGAACTCACCGCGCGCGGCCGCCAGTTGCTGCCGGTCCTCCAGGCGCTGGGCAGCTGGGGCGCGCGCGAGCTGGGCGAGCGCAGACCCACCGACGCGGTGCGCGCGCACTGGTTCGCGCTGCCGCTGCTGCGGTCTCTGGAGGGCGAGGGGCTCGTCGAAGTACGCCTGGAGGAAGGCGAGTTCTACCTCCGTGCCGGCGCCGAGGAAGGGCCGGTCTACGGTGACGGGCCCGCGCCCGGTACGGCCGACGCGTACCTGGTGATGGACGCGGCGACCTGCGAGGCCGTCGCCCGCGGCGAGCTGGCCCTGCCGCAGGCCGTACGGGACGGACGGGTGACGGTGACCGGCGAGGGCACGCTCGCCAAGGCGCTGCGCGAGGCGTGACGGGCGGTCGCGTGGCCGGTGCGGTGAGCCCCGCGGGGGCCGGCGCGGTACGGACGAAGGCCCGCCAAAGCGGCGGGCCTTCATCGTTTCTCGCGAGGTGTACGGCTCAGGCGCCCGGCGGCACCCGGGACGGCCGGCCCGACCCGCGCGTCAGCGCGTAGCCGCCGATGCCGGCGAGCGCGGCCAGCACGCCGCCGATCCCGGTCCACACCCAGCGGTCGGACCACCAGCCGGACGACCAGCCGTCGTCCCGGCCGAAGCTGGACAGCACGGCTCCCTTCGAACCGTCCTCGTCCGCCGCGGACTTGGCGGCGATGCCCGGGACGAGCGGCTTGCCCAGCGAGCCGTCGACCGCCGCCGCGCCGCCGATGTCCTTGGAGTCGACGCGTACTTCGGCGCCGACCGGCTGGCCGAGGTCGGAGGCGGCGAGGTCCACCACCGTCAGCCGGATGTAGTACGTGCCCGGCAACGGGTCGTTGGCCCACGCCTCCGACCAGCCGCGCACCGTACGCAGCACACAGGCCAGTCCGACGGTGCCGGCGTCCGGCGCGGCGGTGCGCGACTGCGCGCCGTACTGGCAGGCCTGACGGCGCCGCAGCCCGTCGTACACGTCGAGCTGCCAGGTCTGCGCGCCGTGTGTGGCCGGGAGCTTCACCGTCGCCTCGACGGTGGGGCGCTGTCCGGTGTCCGCCGGGAAGGACCAGTACAGGTAGTCGCCGGTGGAGCCGGAGGCGGTGGCCCGCTCGCCCTGCTCGATCTCCGTCGCCGTACGGAAGGAGGTGCCCGCCTGCGTGGGCGCGTCACCGTCGGCCGAGGCGCTCGGCGAGGGCGAGGAATCGGCGGCGGCCGGTCCGGCGGCCAGCCCCAGCGCCAGCAGCGCGGCGCCCAGTACGCGTGTGATCCGCATCAGTTCGTCCTCCAGACCGCGACCCGCCAGCGTGACACCCAGCCCCACAGCAGACCCGCGAGGAAGCCGGCCAGCACCAGTGCGCCGAGCAGCCACCAGCCGCGGCCGAGGCCGAAGGAGGCCACGTCGTGGTGGCCCGAGGGGCCGTCCACCACGTCCACGGTCAGCTCCAGCGGCAGACCCGGCGTGGTCTTCACGCCCGAGGCCGCCGAGAAGGAGTGGGTGACCTGGAGACACACCGTCTCCGCGGGCGCCGAGTCGTCGTCGCTGTCCTGCTTGGGATAGCGCAGACCGGTGGAGATGACGTCCGTACGGCCGGTGCCCGCGGCCTCGCCGCGCACGATCTCCCGTCCGTGCACGGTCACCGCCCGCAGCAGCACCCCGTAGTGCGGGGCGACGGCCCGGTCGTCCGCCACGCTCACCGAGGCGCGCAGCTCCTGGCCGGGCTCGACGGCCACCTTGTACCAGCGCTGCTGCCCGAACTCCTCGCGGTCGGTGTAGAGACCGGAGGTGAGGGACGGGGCCTTCTCGCACCGGTCGGCGCCCTCGGTGGCGACCGGGGTCACCACCGGGTCCGCCGCGCGATCGACCAACTGGCCAACCCGGTCGCTCAGTTCCTCCTTGTGCCGGACGTCGGTGTACGTGCCGCCGGTGGCGTCCGCGATGCAGCTGAGCTGGGCGCGGGTCTTGGCGTCCGGCACCAGGCCGAGGGTGTCGATGGTCAGGCCGATGCCCTTGGCGGCTATCTCCCGGGCCACCTCGCACGGGTCGAGCGGCTGGCAGGTGTCCTCGCCGTCGCTGATCAGCACGATACGGCGGGTGCCGTTCCCGCCGTTCAGATCGTCCGCCGCCTTCAGCAGCGCGGGCCCGATCGGGGTCCAGCCGGTGGGCGCCAGCGTGGCCACGGCCGTCTTCGCGTCGGTCCGGTCCAGCGGGCCGACCGGATACAGCTGCGCGGTGTCCTTGCAGCCCTCCTTGCGGTCGTCACCGTGGTAGTTGGCGCCCAGCGTACGGATACCGAGCCGGACCTCCTCGGGCGTCGCGTCCAGCACCTCGTTGAACGCCTGCTTCGCCGCGGCCATCCGGGTGCCGCCGTCGATGTCCCGGGTCCGCATGGAACCACTGACGTCCAGCACGAGTTCGACCTTCGGAGCGTCCTGCTCCGTCTCGCCGGCGACCGCACCGGACGGAACCGCGATCCCGGCGCTCAGGGCGGCGAGCAGCGCACAGACCCCCACCGCCAGCCGTTGTCTTCTGATCATCGCCGGATCCTATTGATCAGACACGCCGGACTCCAAAACGCCGGGACAGGCTCGGTGACCGGCGCTCAGCCGCCACCGTCCGATGGCCCCGCGCCGAACAGGCCGGCGAGCCGCGCCCGGTACAGCGCGGCGATGGAGAAGCCGTCGGTGATCCGTCCGTCGGCCACCATCTCCTCGGCCTCGGCCGGTGTCACCGCGATCGCCCGGTGGATCGCCTCGCCCTTCTCCAACTCCCCGAAGCCGTCCACGCGCGCCGCGTAGAGGGAGACCTTGTGGGCCAGCAGACCGGTGTCGGGGTGCACCTCGCCGAGGGGGACTAGCTCCGACGGGGTGGCGGCGATCTCCTCCCGCAATTCCCGGGTGACGTTCTCCAGAGGGGTGGCGCCCGGATCACCGAAGCCGCGCACCAGCTCCCAGTGCCGGCTGCGGGTGGCGTGCCGGTAGTGCTCGATCAGTACCACCCGTTCCTCCGGGCCCGCCAGCGGCAGGACCACCACACCGGGAGAGGACCCCGGGGGCGGCAGGATGCGGTCGTACAGACCGAGCCGGCCGTCGGGGAAACGCACCGGGTCGCGCAGGTGCCACAGATACCGGCCGGCCGACACCACGCCCGCCGGGACCGGCCGCAGCGCGGCCCGCAACCGGGCCCACAGCGCCCCGAACGGGCCGCCGCGCCCGCTGAGCCGGGCCGTCGTCACCTGCCTGCGGGCGTCGCGGATCAGCGCCGGATCCGTGAGGATCCTGATCCCCTCGGGATCCTCGCGGAACCACTCCGGGGCGACCCGGCGCAGGGCCTCGTACCGGTTCATCGGGGCCTCGGCAGGCTGTGCACGGCTGAACTCCGGCTCGTCGGTGACCGGTCGGCGGTCAGTATTCGGGCAGGTCTTCGTTGTCCTGGGTGGTCGCCGAGGCCGCGCCCGTCCGGGCCGGACCCGCCGTGTCCCGGTAGCCGGGCAAGCGGCGTACCAGGTCGTGGAACTGCGACCATTCTCGCTCACTCGCCAGCCGCACGGTCGCGATCTCCCGGGCGAACCTCTGCTCCTGCCGGCCGGCCACGCGGTTGCGCAGCACCAACTGCACCGAACCGGTGAGCGAGCCGCTCACCGTGAGCGGCAGGACCGAACCGGCCACCTCCCAGATGTCGTTGCCGCTGACGGCCGTGAACACGGCCGCGCCCACGGTGACGACGACCTCGACCACCGGACGCCAAACGGCCGGCCGGGCCTGCCGGCGCTCCCGTGCCAGCTTGAGGATCTCGGAGTTGAGCCGGACGTAGCAGTCGAACACCTGACCGGCGTGGTCGTGGAACGCCTCCGGAGCCGCGGTGAGCGCGCCGAACGCGCGGATGTAGGCGTTCCAGACCGGTGTCTCCCGCAGCCGCACGATGTCCTGCAGGCTCAGGGCGTCGACCGCCGCGGGCGTGAGGTGGTCCTGCACGGTGGCGAAGGTCTGCCGCCGCAGGAACGTCAGCAACTGCTCCGGGTCCTCGACGGCACCGACGGTGGCGGCCCTGGCCTCGCGGGCCTCCTGCAGCACCACGCGCCGCAGGCTGCCGACGGGCGTGAGAGGGTAACGACCCAGGGCATCGGCCAGGTTGACGTTGTAGATCAGATCCAGCAGTTGCTTTATCTCCGCCGCGAACGGCTTGTCGCGGTCGTATCTGCCCTCCGCCACGTTCGTGCCGGGCACCGACACGAACTCCTCGTACAGCGTGTTGCGGACGACCTGCTGCCGGCGCACGCTGAGGCCGTTGCTGAAGCCGACCACCTCGCCGAGCCGTTCGCCGAACCGGTCGGCGTCCTCGCGGGCCACTCCGACCTGGGCGGCGAGGATGTCGATGTCCTTCGCGGTGAGCCCCTGGACCTTCTCGGCGAACGGCTGGTAGAGCCGCATCCGGGTGCGGTCCCGGTTCTCCTGGTCGCCAGGGGAGTCGTCCCACGACATGCGCACACAACGCACCCGGTCACCGGACGGCATGCCCGTCAGCGTCTCCTGCCAGCCCGTGAATCCATCACTTCGCAGGTGAAGATAGGCGGGCGGTTCCTCGGCCGGGTGCCGTTCGTTCAGCAGGAACGGGACGATCGCTCCCGAGGCGAGGAGCCTGCGGTGCGCCTCCCGTGCCTCGCCTTCCGTCACCAGGTCGCGGCTGATCGCGTCGTTGTTGTAGAAGTACGCGCGGTTGATCACGACCTGGCTGGCGTTGATGAGACTGCGGAAGTACTCGGCGCGCACCTCCCGGAGGCGCCGGTGGCCGATCTGTTCCAGCGACTGACCGCGATCGATCATGTCCTTGGTGAGCTGTGCGGGGACCCACTGGTTGTCCAGCGACTGCGCGATCACGGCACCGGGCTCCAGCTGTTCGGGCTGGATCGGGGTCATCAGGCTGTCACTGCTGTCGACGTCAGTCATCTGCTGCTTTCGAGGCTCTCGTGTCCGGGCCGGCCGGCCTTCGGCACACCGCCGGACGATCGAACGGGGCCAACGCGTCAGAGCGTCTATTAAAGATGACGTCTCATCAGTTTGTCGCCGGAAAGTGTGCCGTACAGGGATGCGGCAGCTCCGTCCACATGTCCCCGCCGCCGTCGGGTGTGAGGCGCATCAAGGTCAGGGCCTTCGCCGGGAGCGGCGATTCGCGCAGGGCGGGGAGGTCGGGGGTTCGGGGGAGGGCCGGCAGGGTGGGTTCCAGGGCCGCGGCCAGGGCGGGGGCGGAGCCCGCCGTCGCGGCCAGGGCGCCCGCCAGCAGGGAGCCGAAGAGTTTGCGGCGCAGGGCCGTCGGGTCGTCGGTGATCAGGCGGCCCGTGAGGCCGGGCGGGGTGAGGCCGTGCCGGGACAGCCGGGCGGGACTGATGCGGATGTCGGCCAGATCGCGGTAGACCAGCCGCCTCGGAGTGCCGTCCGCCGCCAGCACGACCAGGAGGTTCTGGCCGTGCGCCTCCAGGGCCACGCCGAGGTCCAGCAGGCGCAGGCCCACCGTGAGCGCCAGCCGGGTGAACGCCGCCAGCCAGCCGGGACGGCCGGGCAGCGACGTGGTGGTGAGCGCGGCCACCGGTACCACCCGCTCGCCCGGCCCCGCGTACACCTCCGGCGACTCCCGCAGCAGCGCGGCCAGATCCGGGGAGTGCGCGGTCGCCGCCGCCAGCGTGCGGGTGATGTGCAGCAGCCCGTCGGTACGCGCCGCCAACTCCTCGGCGAACGCCGTCAGTCGCGCCGCCGCCCGCACCGAGTACACGGAGATGTCCCGCACCGACGACGTCAGCCGGGCGCTCAGCGCGGTCTTCACATGCGGTCCGCCGGGCAGCGCCAGCGTGCGCAGCGACATCAACGGCCGCGCCGGGCGCCAGGTGTCGTACGACCGCTTCAGCACATGCGTCGCCTGCCAGGGATGCACCGGCAGCAACAGCCGTCCGCCGTCGCGGAGTTCGTCCGGCCATTCGCCGGACACCACGCACTCGGCCGTCGGCACCGGCACCGTGCCCAGCTCCACCACCGGCCCGTGCTCCGGGCCGTACGCCAGCTGGTCCGCCACCGAGAAACCGGGCCGGGACCGGCAGCCCGGGTGGAACGGGTGCCCGTCGGTCACCCGCCGCTCCCACTCCCAGTCCCCCTCCCGGCCTCCCGCCGGAGGAACCCCCACCGGCCACTCCTCTCGCTCCCGCCGGTCCGCACCGGCCCGGGACAGCGCCAGCGACGCCACGCTGTGCGCCAGCTCCGCCGCGAACCCGGTCGCGTGCGGCACCCCTAGGGAGTACATCAGCCGCGCCGGATCGGCGTACCGCTCCCGGTCCAGGCGCACGGCGGTGACGTACGCGGCGGTGGCGTACGGGTCCGCGTGCGGCCCGCGCAGCCGCCGGCCGTCGGCCAGACGCAGCGTGAGGCCGTGCGCGCCGGACTCCCGGCCGGTGACGAACGGCAGCGGCTCGTGGACCAGCGCCCGCCACAGCCGGGTCAGCACGGCGGCCCGGGCGCCGGGCAGCTCCGCCGCGTACCGGGGCAGCAGGCCGGGCCGGACCACGGCCAGCTCCTCGGCGATCACGGACTCGGCGGCAGCGGGGGCAGGGCACACGGTCGGCTCCTGGGGTAGGCGGGGCACGGCACGATTGTCGGGGACCGGGCGGGTGGGCGGTGCGGGGGATGGCCGGGCGTGGCGGTGCCGGGGTGGTCCGGGTAGGGCAGGGTGGGGGGTGGCCGGGCATGGCGGTGTCTCGGGGGCGGTCGGGTACGGCGGTGCCGGGAATGGCCGGGCGTGGCGGCGGTGTCCGAGGCGACCGAGTACGGCGCTCTCGGGGTCGGTCGCGTGCGGCTGCGTCCCGGGACCGGCCGGGCACGGCTGTCGCCGGACCGGTCTGTGCGGCCGTGGCAGGAACCGGTCGGGTACGGCTGTGGCAGGAACCGGTCGGGTAACGGCCGTGGCGGGTTCCGCGCGCACTCGCGCGGAAGTGGCGGAGGCCGCCCCTACGGCAGCCATACTGATCGTCTCCGGCTCCCCGCCGGCGCGCCTCGCGTGCGCCGGGACGGCCACGGGCCCCTGGACGACGGACGAATGGAACGCGTGGACCTCACACCCCCCACCGGCGAGGCGGCCCGCCTGGCCGACGCGTACGCGGCAGCCCCCCTGCTCAACTGCCTGCTGCGGGAGGTGGCCGAGCCGCTCCCGGCAGCAGGTGACCACCGGGTGCACCGGCTGCCGGACGGCCGGCTGCTGCGGGTGCGCGCCGGCCGGCGGCCCACCGGCCCCGAGGTGTACACGGCGGGCGCCTGGCACCGCATCGGCCACCCGGAACTGGTGAAACTGGTCGCCGAGGTGCTGCGCCGGCACACCGGGCTGCCCGGCGGCGACCTGCCCGCCGAGATGATCGACAGCCGGGACGCGGTCGCCGCCCTGCTCACCGCCCGCGCCCGGGCCACGCCACCGCGGGACCCGTATCTGCGCTCCGAGCAGTCCCTGCTCACCGGCCACCCCTACCACCCGGCCCCCAAGGCGCGCGGCGGCGGCCCGGTCGCGTCCTGGCTGCCGTACGCCCCCGAGGCGCACGCCCGTTTCCCGCTGGCGCTCCTCGGCGTCCGCGAGGACCAGGTGGCCGAGGAGGGCGACACCGGCGTCCTGGACGCCCTCGGCACCGCCCCGCCCGGCTACCGGCTGCTGCCCGCCCATCCCTGGCAGCTCGACCTGACCGGCCGCGACCTCGCTCCCGCGTTCGCCGACGGCCGGCTGCTGCGGCTCGGCACCACCGCGTTCCCCGTCTGGCCGACGGCCGCCGTCCGCACGGTGTACGAGCCAAACCGCGATCTTTTCCTCAAGTTCAGCCTGGACGTCCGGATCACCAACGACATCCGCCGGCTGTGGCGCCACGACCTCGGCCGGCTGCGCCGTACCGACACCGCCGCCAAGCACGCCTTCGCGGCGCTGGGCCCGTCCGCGGCCTGGCTGAGCGACCGCGGCTACCGCACCGCCGTCTTCGCCTTCGAGGAACTGGCCGTGCTGGTCCGCGACGGGCTGCGCGGGCATCTGCTGCCGGGCGCCACACCACTGCTCGCGGCGGGCCTCGCCGAGGGGTTCGAGGACAGCCCGCTGGCCGCCGCGCAGGACCCGGCCGCCTGGTGGGAGGCGTATCTGCGGCAGGTCGTCCCGCCCGTCCTGACCGCGTTCGACGCCCACGGGGTCGTCCTGGAGGCCCATCTGCAGAACACCCTGGTCGCCGTGGACGCGGCCGGCACGCCCGTGCAGGCGCTGTTCCGGGACGCCGAGGGCGCCAAGCTGCTGCCGGACGTGAGCCGGGCGGCGGGCTGGGAACGGGTGGTGTACTGCCTGGTCGTCAACCACCTCACCGAGATCGCCGGCGCCCTCGCCGACCACCACCCCGGCCTCGACCCGTGGCCCGCCGTCCGCCGCGAACTCGCCCGGCACGACCTGCCCGAGATCCCCGCGCTGCTCACCGCGCCCACCCTGCCCGGCAAGACCAACCTGCTGCTGCGCTGGACGGCCGCGGACGGCGCGGACGCCCGCTACCTGCCGCTGCCGAACCCCTTGTCGGGCCACTGACCGGCCACGACGACCCTGCGGTGTGCCGCGCGATGTGGCTGCCGTCCGATACGTGATCCCTCTCCGCTCCGTTCAGCGTCTTTCAGGGAAGCCGCCCGGCGGGACCCGGGCGGCCCCGTCCTCACCGTGGGCTCTGCGGTGTACATGGTGCTCACCCGCGAGCGCCGCGAGCTGATGCTCAACGCATCAGCCACCGCACCCGTTATGGAACAACCTCTGGTGGCTACGTTTCGTCACCTGCGCAGCGCTATTCCGTCGGTGGCTCCACCGCACAAACCACCTATCGCAAGTGATCTTCCGAATGGCACTATTGGGGCGGCATACACGCCTTGTCCTCATCTCCTCATCGAACTGTGAGCATCCGTAGATGCGAAGATCCCTCGGCGCGGCGCGCCGTACAGGTGGTGCGGCCGTGCTCTCCCTGGCCACTGCCCTGACCGGCCTCGCCTTCCCCGCGACCGCGCATGCGGCCGTGTACTGCTCGCCCGGCGTGTGGACGGCCCAGTACTACGCCAACACCGCCCTCTCCGGCACTCCGAAGGCCACCGTCTGCGATACCGCCATCGCCGAGAACTACGGCTACGGCGACCCCTCCGGCGTGACCCTGCCGAGCGACAACTTCGGGGTCCGCTGGACCACCACCCGCAACTTCGGCTCCGGCGGCCCCTTCGACCTGAGCGTCGCCGTCCAGGACGGCGCCCGCGTCTACCTCGACGGCACCCGCAAGATCGACCTGTGGCGCAACGTCAGCTCGACCCAGCGCAAGACCGTCCGCCTCACGATCCCGCGCGGGACCCACACCCTGCGCGTGGACTTCGCCGCCTTCACCGGCACCGCCAACGTCTCCTTCTCCTACAAGCCGGTCATCGGCGCCACGTACGACAAGACCGCCCCCTTGGCCCCGGCCGGCGTGAAGTCGAGCTACTCGGCGTCCACCCTGAGGACGACCCTGACCTGGTCCGGCAACTACGAGATGGACCTGGCCGGTTACCGCGTCTACCGCCGCATCGCCGGCACCAGCGGCTGGAGCCTGCGCAACACCACTCTGATCACGGGCACCACCTTCACCGAGGCGCCCCCGGCCACCGGCGACACCTACGAGTACGCCCTCCGCGCCGTCGACCGCTCCAACAACGTCTCCGCGCTGTCCGCCGTGACGAGCGTCGTCAGCGCCGACAGGACGGCCCCCGTCGTGCCCACCGGGCTCACGGCCACGTACGACCCGTCTGCCGGGGCCCGGCTCTCCTGGTCCGCGGTGAGCGGGGCGAGCTCCTACGAGGTGCAGCGAGCTGTCGCGCCCGAGGGGCCGTTCGCCTCGGTCGGCACACCCACGCAGAGCTATGCCCTGACCGACCCGGCCGCCGCCGTGGGCACGACCTACTACTACCGCGTGCGGGCCAAGGACAGTGCGGGCAACGCCTCCCCATACTCCGCGCCCGTCCGGCTCGACGCCACCGAGGCCAAGCCCCTGCCGCCGACGGCCGTCTCCGCCAACGGCTGGGTCGACCGCAACACCGTAAGCTGGCGGTACGACGGTGACGCGTCCCACCGGTTCCACGTCTACGCCGCCGAGTCGGCCGACGGTCCCTGGACCCGGCTGACCGAGACGCCGGTCACCGGCCCCGCCTACGACGACTACGCGGCGCCCGTCCGCGAGGTGCGCTACTACCAGGTCAGGACGGTCACGACCCACGGCACGGAGTCGAACCCGTCAGCGACGGCCTCGGCCACCCGCACCGGCGACGTCACCCCGCCGCACATGCCGTACGGCCTCAACGCCTGGGACGGATCGGACGGCGTGCACCTCGTCTGGACGCCCAACACCGACGACACGGACCACTACCTCGTCATGCGTGCGTCGACGTTCGGCGCGTGGGAGCAGATCGCCGTGGTACGGGGAGCCGAGTACCTGGACACCAGTACCCCGGCCGGCAAGCAGTTCGGCTACACCGTCCGCGCCGTCGACGCGGCCGGCAACGTCTCCACCATGCCCGAGCCCGGCTACGGCACCGTCTACGGCAAGCGCCTGCCGGTCTACGAGAAGCCGGCCGCGCCCGCCTCGGTCACCGCGACGGCCGCCGACGGCAACATCACGGTGGAGTGGACCGCGAGCACGTCGGCCGATGTGGCCGGCTACTACGTCTACCGCACGACCGGCACGGACCCGGCGATGGCGTACTCGGTCTCCCCGCTCATCACAGGGACGACCTTCACGAACGAGAACGTGCCCGCCGGCAAGACCTGGCACTACGTGGTGCGCGCCGTCAGCACGCACAGCCAGTGGTCCGACTTCTCGCCGATGGCCGAAGTCACCCTGGCCTGCCCGGTCCTCACCGCACCGGCCACTCCCCGGATCACCGGGGGCGGCAGGGGCGCGGACTACGCCCAGCTCAACTGGGAGGTCGGTGCGTGCGACCAGGAGGCGACCGTCTCGTACAACGTCTACCGGTCCACGTCCAGCTCGGACGTCTTCACCCCTGAGCGCCGCATCGCCACGGGGGTCACGGCACTGACGTACAAGGACGCCGGTCTGGCGCGGGCGTACTACTACTACGTCGTCACCGCCGTGGCCGCCGACGGCACCGAATCGGCCCCCCAGGCCGCGCCGTTCGGGATATCGATGATGGCGCCCTGACGCACCGGAGCGGGGTGCGGCCCTTCCATCCCTGGCTCCCAGGCTCTCGGCATGACGATGACACCGGCTGAACTGGAGGCGCGGAAGGACACGCTGGAGCTTCTCAACGCCGAGGCGACCTCGCGTCTGACGCGCCAGCGCGCCAGGGAGGAGTCCGTAGGGGCGCTGGCGCGGTGGCTCGGGCGTCCCTCCCCGGCTGTCACGCTTGGTTACTATGCTCACTTCGTGCCTTGAGGCCGGAGCAAGGGCCTCCGGCGCGATCGATGGGCTGCTGGGGAGGAAGGGACAGGAGCGTGCCAGTCGTAACTCCCCGGATTCTCCCCAGGGCCCATCGTGGTCATATGCACGGACTGCAGCGCCGTGGACGGGACCATGGAATGCGAGGCCAGCGAGTGGGGAGCCCTCGAAAATGCTGAGAGAAGTCGCTGCGACCCGCTACATCGAACCCTTGCGCTCGGGTGGCTCCGTCCCCGGCGTCGTGGAGGCCGACGACCTCGGCACGTACGTGGTCAAGTTCACCGGTTCCGCGCAGGGGCACAAGGCGCTGGTGGCCGAGGTCATCGTCGGGGAGCTGGCCCGCGCGCTCGGCCTGCGCTTTCCCGAGCTGGTGCTGGTCCGCTTCGATCCCGCCATCGCCGCCGCCGAACCGCACCAGGAGGTGCGCGAGCTGCACAGCGCGAGCGCCGGCGTGAACCTCGGCATGGACTGTCTGACGGGCGCCCGGGACTTCACCCCGGAGATCGCCCGGACCTTCCCGGTGGACCCGCTGGAGGCGGGCCGGATCGTCTGGCTGGACGCGCTGACCGTCAACGTCGACCGTACGGTCCACAGCTCCAACCTGATGGTGTGGCCCACCCTCGGCACCGCGCCGGCCCGGCTGTGGCTCATCGACCACGGCGCCGCCCTCGTCTTCCACCACCGCTGGGACACCACGGCCCCGGGCAGGCGCTACGACTTCCGGCACCACGCCCTCGGCCACTACGGCCCCGACGTGCGCGCCGCCGACGCCGAGCTGGCGCCCCGGGTGACCGAGGACCTGCTGCGCGCGATCGTCGCCGAGGTGCCGGACGCCTGGCTCGCCGAGGACGCCGCGTTCGCCACGCCCGACGACGTCCGGGACGCCTACGTCGGCTATCTGCTGGACCGGCTCCGGCTCTCGGCCCAGTGGCTGCCCACCGACTTCCCGAGCCGCGAGGAGCTGGCGGCCGAGGAGGCCGCCCGCGCGGCCCGGACCCAGGCGGGCCGCCCGGACTGGCTGAAGCGCGTTCCCGACCTGCACGGCAAGCCGGCGGCGGAGCAGGACTGGTCGGCACACCTGGGCTGAGCCGGGAGACGGCCGAGGGGCCCGGGTGGGTTCCCGGGCCCCTCGGAGCGGGTGGCGGTCAGCCGCGCAGCCGCTCGTACGCCGGCAGGGTGAGGAAGTCGGCGTAGTCCTCGTCCAGGGACACCTGGAGCAGCAGGTCGTGGGCCTCCTGCCAGTGGCCGGCCGCGAAGGCCTCCTCGCCGATCTCCTCGCGGATGGCGTCGAGTTCCTCGGCGGCGACCTTGCGGGCCAGCTCGGGAGTGGCCTTCTCGCCGTTGCCGAACTCGACCCCGGCGTTGATCCACTGCCAGATCTGCGAGCGGGAGATCTCGGCGGTGGCCGCGTCCTCCATCAGGTTGAAGATGGCGACCGCGCCGAGCCCGCGCAGCCAGGCCTCGATGTAACGGATGCCGACCTGGACGGCGTTGACCAGGCCCTCGTACGTCGGCTTGGCGTCGAGCGAGTCGATGGCGATGAGGTCGGCCGCCTCGACGCGGACGTCCTCGCGCAGCCGGTCCTTCTGGTTCGGCCGGTCGCCGAGGACCTTGTCGAAGGACTCCATCGCGATGGGCACCAGGTCGGGGTGGGCGACCCAGGAGCCGTCGAAACCGTCCTTCGCCTCGCGGTCCTTGTCGGCGCGGACCTTCTCGAAGGCGACCTTGTTGACCTCCGCGTCCTTGCGGGACGGGATGAAGGCCGCCATGCCGCCGATGGCGTGCGCGCCGCGCTTGTGACAGGTGCGGACCAGCAGTTCGGTGTAGGCCCGCATGAACGGGGCGGTCATCGTCACCGCGTTGCGGTCCGGCAGGACGAACCTGGCGCCGCCGTCACGGAAGTTCTTCACGATGGAGAACAGGTAGTCCCAGCGGCCGGCGTTCAGCCCGGAGGCGTGGTCGCGGAGTTCGTAGAGGATCTCCTCCATCTCGTACGCCGCCGTGATCGTCTCGATCAGGACGGTGGCGCGGATGGTGCCCTGCGGGATGCCGAGGTGGTCCTGGGCGAAGACGAACACCTCGTTCCACAGCCGGGCTTCGAGGTGCGACTCGGTCTTGGGCAGGTAGAAGTACGGGCCCTTGCCGAGGTCGAGCAGCCGCCGGGCGTTGTGGAAGAAGTACAGGCCGAAGTCGACGAGGGCGCCGGGCACCGGCGTGCCGTCGGCGTCGGCGAGGTGCCGTTCGTTCAGGTGCCAGCCGCGCGGGCGCATGACGACGGTCGCCAGCTCCTCGTTCGGCCGCAGGGCGTACGACTTGCCGGTGCGCTCGTCGGTGAAGTCGATGGCGCGGGTGTAGGCGTCGATCAGGTTGAGCTGGCCGAGGACGACGTTCTCCCAGGTGGGCGCGGAGGCGTCCTCGAAGTCGGCGAGCCAGACCTTCGCGCCCGAGTTGAGCGCGTTGATGGTCATCTTCCGGTCGGTGGGCCCGGTGATCTCGACGCGCCGGTCGTTCAGCGCGGCCGGGGCCGGGGCGACGCGCCAGGAGTCGTCCGCGCGGACGGCGGCCGTCTCCGGCAGGAAGTCGAGCGTGGAGGTGCGGGCGATCTCGGCGCGGCGCTCGGCCCGGCGGGCGAGGAGTTCGTCACGGCGCGGGGTGAACCGCCGGTGCAGCTCCGCCACGAAGGCGAGCGCCGCGTCGGTGAGGACCTCCTCCTGCCGGGGCAGGGGCTCGGCGTCGACGATGGCCAGCGGGGACGGCGCTGGTGCGGACATGAGCTGTCACTTCCTTCAGCGGTGGCACCGGGTGCCAAGTGGCACGAACAGGACAGACAGCGCCCACTGTGCGGTCGGACGCTTCTGAACAGTGGATAGTAGTTTCCTCATCGTGGAACTTCAATGGTGTGTTGATGTCGAGATTCTCTGAGTCGAGGCAAGGTGGCGCTCGGTGCCACCCCGTTCACTCAAGGTGGCTCAGGTCCGCCTCGGTGTCGATGTCGTACGGCTCGGCCACGTCCGCGCACTCCACCAGCCGTATCTCCGCCAGGTGCGCCCGGAGATACGCCCGCGCCCCCCGGTCGCCGGTGGCCGTCTCGGCGATGCCCGCCCAGTGGGCCGCGCCGAACAGCACCGGATGCCCGCGTACCCCGTCGTAGGCGGCCGAGACCAGCGACCGCTCGTCCCGGTACGCGCCCAGCACCCGGGCCGCCGCGGCCGGTCCGATGCCGGGCTGGTCGACCAGGCAGGCCAGGGCCGCCCGCGCCCCCGTGCCGGCCAGCGAGGCCAGTCCCGCGCGCAGCGAGGAGCCCATGCCCTCGGCCCAGTCCGGGTTGTCCACCAGTACGCAGCCGTCCAGCGCGGCGCGGGCCCGCACCTCGTCCGCCGCCGCGCCCAGCACCACATGGACCCGCCCGCACCCGGCCGCGCGCAGCACCCCCACCGCGTGTTCGACCAGGGGCCGTCCCCGGTGCGTCAGCAGTGCCTTGGGGCGTCCGCCGAGCCGCCTGCCGCCGCCGGCGGCGAGCAGCAGCCCCGCGATCTCCCCGTGAAATTCCCGGTTGTCCGTCATGGGTCCTGCATACCCGACAAGAGCGGAACCGGCCGTGTGCGCGGCGACGGCGCCGTTGGGCTGAATTTCGGTCCGCGCTGTGGCGCGCGGGCCCGCAGATGGCGTTTACTGACCGGCGCACAAGGGCGTGCGGACGGGGAGGGCTGCGTTGCGGAGCTTGGGGCAGAGGCCGGTGACCGGCGTCGACGAGGACCCGAGAGTGGCGGAATTGCGTACCGCCGTGTCCCGGCTGCGCCGCCAACTCGCCGTGTTACGCGTGGACTTTCCCGACCGTGCGATAGCCGAGGAAGAACTGGGCGCCCTGGCCGCGATGGCCGCCGGAGGCGTCCCGGAGATTCCACGGCTGCGCGCCTCGCTGCTGCTGGTCGCCGGCGCGATCGGCTCGATGAGCGCGCTGACTCGCGGCCTGGCCCAGGTGCGCGCCGCGATCGACCTGTTCGGCGAGCCCCCACGGCCCTGACCGGCCGCCGACGGGGCGCGGCCTGGTCCCGGTTGGGGCGTGGCTGGGCGGCGTTGGCCGGGGCTTGGTGCAGGTACGCGCCGTCGTGGACCTCTTCGGTGAGCCGCCGCGGTCCTGCCGGCCGCCGGGCGGGCTTCGGCCGTGCGGTGGCTGGATGTCGGCCGGGGCGCGGTCGGCTTCGGCCGGGTCGGTCGGGTGTCGGCCGGGGCGTGGCCGGCGGCGTTGGACCTGGGGCTTGGCGTAGGTATGCGCCGCCGTGGGCCTCTTCGGTGAGCCGCCGCGACACTGGCCGGACCCAACGTGTACGCGGACAGCCGCCACAGGCCGGAAATCACCGCCGGGGCCACCGGTTCCAGGATCGCCGGCCCGCGTCCGGCACCGGTGTCGGCGCCCGGGCCGGCACGACGGCACGGTCCGAGGTCGTCGGTGGCGTCGTAGGCCGGCCGGGCGACGGAACAGGCCCGTGCTCGCCACCCTGCCCGCGCGGACCGGCGTACGCGTGAGTACGGCTGCCCGACCGGGCCGGGCGAACCGCTCAGCCCTGGTTCTGGCTGGCCAGGGCGGCCGAGAGTTCGGTGGCGATCTGCTGGAGCACCGGCACGATCTTCTCCGTGGCCCTCTCCGTGACCCGGCCGGCCGGTCCGGAGATGGAGATGGCCGCCGCCGTGGGGGAGTCGGGCACGGACACCGCGAGGCAGCGCACCCCGATCTCCTGCTCGTTGTCGTCCACGGCGTACCCCAGCTGCCGTACCTCCTCCAGTGCCGCGAGGAACCCGTCCGGCGTGGTGATGGTCTTCTCGGTGGCCGCGGGCATGCCGGTGCGGGCCAGCAGCGCCCGCACCTCGTCGTCCGGAACCCCGGCGAGCAGCGCCTTGCCGACGCCGGTGGAGTGCGGCAGGACCCGCCGGCCCACCTCGGTGAACATCCGCATCGAGTGCTTCGACGGCACCTGGGCGACGTACACGATCTCGTCGCCGTCGAGCAGCGCCATGTTGGCCGTCTCGCCGGTCTCCTCCACCAGCCGGGCCAGGTACGGCCGCGCCCAGGTGCCGAGCAGCCGGGACGCGGACTCGCCGAGGCGGATCAGACGGGGGCCGAGCGCGTACCGCCGGTTGGCCTGCTGGCGCACGTAGCCGCAGGCGACCAGCGTGCGCATCAGCCGGTGGATGGTCGGCAGCGGCAGGCCGCTGGCCGCGGACAGCTCGCTCAGGCCCACCTCGCCGCCCGCGTCCGCCATCCGCTCGAGCAGGTCGAAGGCGCGCTCCAGGGACTGCACCCCGCCTGCGGCGGAGGGCTTGGCGGAGTCGGTGGTGCTGGCGCTGGACGTCGGCACGGCGCGTTCCTTTCGGGGCTGGCGGGAGAGCAGAAGCCTACCCGGCAGTCGGTTGACTCCCCGCTTGTACATAGCTACGTTCTGCTTGCTGGAATTCTAATTCCGCTTTGTGGAAACGTCCAGAGCGGGCGTCGCCCCGGTGCTGCCCCGAAGTGTGCCTCTTGACGGCGGAGTAGCGGGAGTGAAGACTCCTTCAACAGAACGTTGAAATCCGTTACGTGGGTGTAAATCCCGTTTCCTGGATGTAAAGACGGCGGTAGAGAGAGGGGTTCGGGTGTCCGACGCTGAACTGGTGCTGCGCTCGACGCGCGTGATCACTCCGGAGGGGACGCGGGCCGCCACGGTCACCGTGTCCGGCGGGAAGATCACGGCGGTCCTGCCGTACGACGCCGAGGTTCCGCCCACGGCCCGGCTGGAGGACGTCGGCGACCATGTGCTGCTGCCCGGCCTGGTCGACACCCACGTACACGTCAACGACCCGGGCCGCACCGAGTGGGAGGGCTTCTGGACCGCCACCCGCGCGGCGGCGGCCGGCGGCATCACCACCCTGATCGACATGCCGCTCAACTCCCTGCCGCCCACCACCACGGTCGAGCACCTGCGGATCAAGCAGGACGTGGCCCGGGACAAGGCCCACATCGACGTCGGCTTCTGGGGCGGCGCCCTGCCCGACAACGTCAAGGACCTGCGTCCGCTGCACGACGCCGGCGTCTTCGGCTTCAAGGCCTTCCTCTCCCCGTCCGGCGTGGACGAGTTCCCGCACCTCGACCAGGACCGGCTCGCCCAGTCGATGGCCGAGATCGCCGGGTTCGACGGCCTGCTCATCGTGCACGCCGAGGACCCGCACCACCTGGCCGCCGCCCCGCAGCACGGCGGCCCGAAGTACGCCGACTTCCTCGCCTCCCGCCCGCGCGACGCCGAGGACACCGCCATCGCGCACCTGATCGCGCAGGCCCGGCGGCTGAACGCCCGTGTGCACGTGCTGCACCTGTCCTCCGCCGACGCCCTGCCGCTGATCCGCGCCGCCCGCGCCGAGGGCGTCCGCGTCACGGTGGAGACCTGCCCGCACTACCTCACCCTGACTGCCGAGGAAGTCCCCGACGGCGCCAGCGAGTTCAAGTGCTGCCCGCCCATCCGCGAGTCCGCCAACCAGGACCTGCTGTGGCAGGCCCTCGCCGACGGCACCATCGACTGCGTCGTCACCGACCACTCGCCCTCCACCGCCGACCTGAAGACCGACGACTTCGCCACCGCCTGGGGCGGCATCGCCGGCCTCCAGGTGAGCCTGCCGGCGGTGTGGACCGAGGCCCGCAGGCGCGGGCACACCCTGGAGGACGTCGTCCGCTGGATGTCCGCCCGGACCGCGGCCCTGGCCGGCCTGACCCGGAAGGGCGCCATCGAGGCCGGCCGCGACGCCGACTTCGCCGTCCTCGCACCCGACGAGACCTTCACCGTCGACCCGGCCGGCCTCCAGCACCGCAACCGGGTCACCGCCTACGCCGGCAGGACCCTGTACGGCGTCGTCAAGTCCACCTGGCTGCGCGGCGAACGCATCGTCGCCGACGGCGAGTTCACCGAGCCGAAGGGCACGCTGCTGAGCCGGACCCGCTGAAATCCATCCACCGAGCCCCGAAAGGAAGAACTGATCACCGTGACGGCGACACCCAGCTTCACCGGCGACGCGAACCCCTACGGAGGCGGCGACCCGTACGCGGACTACCGCACCGCCGACTTCCCCTTCACCCAGTACGCCAACCTCGCCGACCGGCAGCTCGGCGCCGGTGTCATCGCCGCCAACGACGAGTTCTTCGCCCAGCGGGAGAACCTGCTGGTGCCCGAGCGGGCCGAGTTCGACCCGGAGCACTTCGGCCACAAGGGCAAGGTCATGGACGGCTGGGAGACCCGCCGCCGGCGCGGTGTCTCCGCCGAGCACCCCTGGCCCACCGCCGAGGACCACGACTGGGCGCTGGTCCGGCTCGGCGCGCCCGGCGTGATCCGCGGCATCGTCGTCGACACCGCCCACTTCCGCGGCAACTACCCGCAGGCCGTCTCCGTCGAGGGCGCCCGCGTACCCGGCTCGCCCTCGCCCGAGGAACTGCTCCGCGCCGACGTGAAGTGGACCACCCTCGTCCCGCGCACCCCGGTCGGCGGCCACGCGGCCAACGGCTTCGAGGTCACCGCCGAGGAGTGCTTCACCCACCTGCGGGTCAACCAGCACCCCGACGGCGGCATCGCCCGGCTGCGGGTGTACGGCGAGGTCGTCCCGGACCCCGAGTGGCTGGCGGCGCTCGGCACCTTCGACGTGGTCGCGCTGGAGAACGGCGGCCGGGTCGAGGACGCCTCCAACCTCTTCTACTCGCCGGCCACGAACACCATCCAGCCGGGCCGCTCCCGCAAGATGGACGACGGCTGGGAGACCCGCCGCCGCCGTGACCGGGGCAACGACTGGATCAGCTACCGGCTCGTCGCCCAGTCCGCCGTCCGCGCCGTGGAGATCGACACCGCCTACCTGAAGGGCAACAGCGCCGGCTGGGCGTCGGTGTCCGTCCGGGACGGCGAGGACGGCGAGTGGACCGAGGTCCTGCCGCGCACCCGGCTCCAGCCCGACACCAACCACCGCTTCGTCCTGCCCGAGGCGGCGGTCGGCACGCACGCGCGGATCGACATCTTCCCCGACGGCGGCATCTCCCGGCTGCGCCTGTTCGGCTCCCTGACCGAGCGCGGCGCGAGCGCCCTGGCCGCCCGCCACCAGGAACTGGGCGGCTGATCCCCGCCCGCACGCCCGCGCGGGGCGCCCCGGCCGGACAGCACCGGGGCACCCCGCGCGTCACCCGCACGGACCCTCCCGCCGCCGGTGCGGAACTCTTCCGTCCGTCTGACGCGTTCTCCCTCACGTGACCCTTCAGCAAGAGATCGTCGGCAACGCCATGCAGATGGCGGTCGTCAGCCTGCGCCCCGGCCAGACCGTGTACTGCGAGGCCGGCAAGTTCCTGTTCAAGACCGCGAACGTGACCATGGAGACCCGGTTGTCCGGCCCGTCGGGCGGCGGCGGACAGCAGCAGGGCGGCTCCGGCGGCATGGGCGGGCTGCTGCGCCAGGCCATGGGCACCGCCATGCAGGTCGGGCAGCGCATGCTCGCCGGCGAGTCGCTGGCCTTCCAGTACTTCACCGCCCAGGGCGGCGAGGGCACGGTCGGTTTCGCGGGTGTGCTTCCCGGGGAGATGCGGGCCCTGGAACTGGACGGCACGCGCGCGTGGTTCGCCGAGAAGGACGCCTTCGTGGCCGCCGAGTCCAGCGTCGAGTTCGGCATCGCCTTCGCCGGCGGGCGCACCGGCATGAGCGGCGGCGAGGGCTTCGTCCTGGAGAAGTTCACCGGGCGGGGCACGGTGATCATCGCCGGCGCGGGCAACTTCATCGACCTGAACCCGGCCGACTTCGGCGGCCGCATCGAGGTCGACACCGGCTGTGTGGTCGCCTTCGAGGAGGGCATCCGGTACGGCGTCCAGCGCGTCGGCGGCCTCAACCGCCAGGGGATCATGAACGCCGTCCTCGGCGGCGAGGGCCTGTCCCTGGCCACCCTGGAGGGCGACGGCCGGGTGATCCTCCAGTCCCTCACCATCGAGGGCCTGGCCAACGCCCTGAAGAAGGCCCAGGGCGGCGACAAGCAGGGCCCGACCGGCGGACTGTTCTCCACTCACGCCGGCTGACCGGGACGCCCGCGGCGAAGACCGAGGCCCGGCCGGAGCGGGCCGGGCCTCGGGGTGTCGCGCCGTTCCTCGGGCCGGGCCCGTGGGGGAGGGGCTCAGCAGCCGTAGTCGACCAGGTCGAACGAGGCGTAGTGGTCCGCCGTGTAGTAGTCCTCCCGGTACTTCTCACCGGTGACGATGCGCCGCGCACCGCGGGTGGAGGAGCCGGGAGTGATCACGGTGTACTCGTGGTAGTAGCCGGCCGTGTGGCCGGGCAGGACGCCTTCCCGGTTCTGGAAGACGCTCCCGTCCTGCGAGTACGGATACGGGCCGCCCTGTGCGATCAGGTCCAGGGTGTCGTACGCCTGGGCGGGAAGGTCGCCGTAACAGATGCTGCCGACCGACTGTGCCGCGGCGTCCGCCGTGGTGGCCGTGACGGTGCCGCCCACGAGGAGGGCGGACAGGAGGGCGGCTGCTGCACCGATGCGCGTCGCGCGTGGGGGGAATCTCATGGCCTCATGATGACGCGCGTAGATCATGGCATGTCAATGTCAAGCACGCAGAGTTTCCCGGTACGTCCGATGATTTTTCCGGGGGTTAACCTACGGCCGTTTCCGGCCCTCCGCCGCGGCGAACAGCGCGAGCGCCAGCACCACGAGCCCGCCGCTCGCGTAGACCTCGTAACCGTCGAGGAAGCCGAGGCTCTGCACGAGGCCCACCCGCCAGTCGGTGAACTCGTGGACCAGGCCCATGACGCCCTGCACCAGCGCGATGAATCCGAGAAGTTCCAGTAGCTGTCTCACCCGGCGACTCTCGCCCGGCGGCCACGCCCCGCGCATCGGCCGCGCGGCGAGCGTCCGCCGCCGAAGGGCCGCCTTCCGCCCCGGCGGCCCGCGACCAAAGTCTCCCGGCGGTGCGACTTCGGTCGGCCGCGGCCGGTCGCAGGGTCGGTGATCACCGGCCCGGGGCGGCGGCGGGACACCGACCGTGCGTAGATTTGCCGACCGTGAGCGACGACGAGCAGGCGCGGGCGCCGAGAGACTTCACGGGCCGACGGTGGCTGTTCCCGTCCGCGCTGGTCCACGAGCTGGACCCGGACGCAGGGCCCTCGGGCCGGCGGCCGCGGCGCACCGCGCGCGACTGGGTCGTCGACTTCTCCTGCTTCCTCCTGGCCGTCCTCATCGGCCTGGCGGCGGCCCGGTCGGTGGCCGAGGAGACCGGCCTGCCGCACTCCCTCGCCGTCCTCGACCAGGTGCTGGGCGGCCTGTCCTGCGCCGCGCTCTGGCTGCGCCGCCGGTGGCCGGTGGGGCTCGCCGTCGCGATGGTCCCGGTCGGCCTGCTGTCCAACACCTCGGGCGGCACGGCGATGGTCGCCCTGTTCACGCTCGCCGTGCACCGGCCCTTCCGGTACGTCGCCTGGATCGGCGGCGCCGAACTCGCGCTGGTCCCGCTCCTGTACTGGGCGCGGCCCGATCCCGATCTGCCCTACACCGGCGTCGTCGCGTTCACCGCGCTGCTCACCGTGTCGATCACCGGCTGGGGCATGTTCGTCCGCTCCAAGCGGATGCTGATGCTCAGTCTGCGGGACCGGGCGCACCGGGCGGAGACCGAGGCCCGGCTGCGCGCCGAGCAGGCCCAGCGGCTGGCCCGGGAGGCCATCGCCCGCGAGATGCACGACGTGCTCGCGCACCGGCTCACGCTGCTCAGCGTGCACGCGGGCGCGCTGGAGTTCCGGCCGGACGCGCCCCGCGAGGAGATCGCGCGGGCCGCCGGCGTGATCAGGGAGAGCGCCCACGAGGCCTTGCAGGACCTGCGGGAGATCATCGGTGTGCTGCGGGCCGGCGACGCCGAGGAGCCGTCCGGCGGGCGGCCGCAGCCGACGCTGGCCGCGCTGGACGCCCTGGTCGCCGAGTGCCGCGAGGCCGGGACGAAGGTCGTCCTCGACCACCGCGTCGCCGATCCCACCGCCGTCCCCGCCTCCGTCGGCCGCACCGCCTACCGCATCGCCCAGGAGGCCCTGACCAACGCCCGCAAGCACGCCCCGGGCACGGCCGTCACCGTCTGCCTGACCGGCGCTCCCGGCGACGGCCTGACGGTGACCGTCACCAACCCGGCACCGCCCGCCGAGGTCCCGCCCGTCCCCGGCTCCGGCCAGGGCCTGATCGGCCTCACGGAGCGGGCCACTCTGGCGGGCGGCCACCTCCGGCACGGCGCCCGGCCCGACGGCGGCTTCGAGGTACGGGGGTGGCTGCCGTGGCCGAAGGGATGAGAAGAGCGTCCGTGGATGCCTTCCGTGTCGTACGCGCGTCGGCTGGGCGGACGGCGCGAGCGGCGTTCCGGTCCGGAGGCTGCCTGGAATCCCGCCCGCGTCCGGCCTCGGCCGAGGCGACGGACACGGCACCCGACCACTCGCCTTTCCGGCGCCGCGCCTCGCAAGGCGGGTGAGTTCACGGGGCGGCTGGCGGCAGGCTGTCGAGCCACCCTTGCGCTCACCCTCCACCACCGACCGTCCCGCCGCCCCGCTCCGCCCGGCGTGATTACGTAACCCCATGACTGCGACGCCGATCAGACTCCTCCTCGTCGACGACGACCCCCTCGTCCGTGCCGGTCTGGCGCTGATGGTCGGTGGGGCCGGGGACATCGAGGTCGTCGGGGAGGCCGCCGACGGCGGCGAGGCCGAGGAACTGGCGCGGCGGACCCGGCCGGACGTCGTCCTCATGGACCTCCGGATGCCGGCGGTGGACGGGATCACCGCGACGCGACGGCTGCGCGCGCGGCCGGACGCGCCGCAGGTCGTGGTGCTCACCACCTTCCACGCCGACGAACAGGTCCTGCACGCCATGCGCGCCGGCGCCGCCGGCTTCGTGCTGAAGGACACCCCGCCCGCCGAGATCGTCGACGCGGTGCGCCGGGTCGCCGCGGGCGACCCGGTCCTGTCGCCCGCGGTCACCCGGCAGCTGATGCGGCACGCGGCCGGTTCCGCCGCCGACGCCCGGCAGACCCGGGCGCGCGAACGGCTCGCCGCCCTCAACGACCGCGAGCGCGAGGTCGCCGTCGCCGTCGGACGCGGGCTCGCCAACGCGCGGATCGCCGGCGAACTCTTCCTCAGCGTGGCCACCGTCAAGGCCCACGTCTCCCGCGTCCTCGCCAAGCTCGGCCTCGACAACCGGGTGCAGATCGCGCTCCTGGTCTACGACGCCGGGCTGCTGGACGGCGACGGCGGCGAGGGTCTCTAGACGCCACCGGGAAGGGACGGCCAGGCCCCCGCGCACTCGGCGACGTACTCGGCGAAGGGCTCGGTGTCGGCTTCCGCGCGGAGTTCGTCCGGGCGCCGGGGCTCTTCGCGGGCCACGGAAGCGGCGATCCGAGTGCCGCATCAGGTGGAGGGCGCGCCGCCGGATGTCGAGCCGCCGGCCAGCGTGGTGGGCGATGGGCCATGCGGCGCGCGCCCTCTCCGCGCCGACCGTTTCCGCCGCCGGCCAGCCCTGCTCCGCCATGATCCGAACGAGCCGGTCACCGTACCGTGCGGCTAGGCGGCGCCGCGCGGGCTGCCCGGCAGGGCCGCCGCTGTTCACGGGAGCCGAGGACGGTGACCGGCCGCCGCCGTGGCCGTGGGTCCTCCGCGGCGCGGCAACGTCGCGCGTCACCCTCCGCTTCCGCGGCCGGATCGCTGTGACGGTCGCGGTGGGTGGAAGGCGCGGACGCGTTCGCCGTCGCGCGCGGCCGCCGTCCGGGAACGCCACGGAGCGCTGGAACCGACCGGTCCCGACCTATGTCCGGACAACCTGACTACACGACTTCCCGTCACCCAGGCGCGGGACTACGCTCGGCCCCGTGCCGAAACCAGATGTGGACCCGTCCGTGGCGCTCGACCTCCGCGTGGACCGTAGCTCCCCGGTGCCGTTGTATTTCCAGCTCTCCCAGCAGCTGGAGTCCGCCATCGAGCACGGCAGCCTCACCCCGGGCAGTCTGCTCGGCAACGAGATCGAGCTGGCCGCGCGGCTCGGGCTGTCCCGGCCGACCGTCCGCCAGGCCATCCAGTCCCTCGTGGACAAGGGGCTCCTCGTCCGGCGCCGGGGCGTGGGCACCCAGGTCGTGCACAGCCAGGTCAAGCGCCCGCTGGAACTGAGCAGCCTCTACGACGACCTGGAGGCGGCCGGCCAGCGCCCCGCCACCAGGGTGCTGGTCAACACGGTCGTCCCGGCCCCCACCGAGGTCGCCGCCGCGCTCGGCGTCCCCGAGGGCGGCGAGGTGCACCGCGTCGAGCGGCTCCGCCTCGCCCACGGCGAACCCATCGCCTACCTGATCAACCACCTCCCGCCGGGCCTGCTCGACCTGGACACCGGCCGGCTGGAGGACACCGGCCTGTACCGGCTGATGCGCTCCGCCGGGATCACTCTGCACAGCGCCCGCCAGTCCATCGGCGCCCGGGGCGCCACCGCCACCGAGGCCGAGCGGCTGACCGAGGCCGAGGGTGCCCCGCTGCTGACCATGCGGCGCACCACCTACGACGACACCGGCCGCGCGGTGGAGCTGGGCGACCACACCTACCGCCCGAGCCGCTACTCCTTCGAGTTCCAGCTCCTGGTGCGACCGTGACCACACCACGGCATTTACTGCGATATCCGGACAGAACGGCCGTTCCATGGTCCCCGGTCGTGCCATCCGCATGCGGCATGTCCGATACTGAAGTGTTTGGGGCAGGTGAGTCACCGCCGGGAAGCGCCCACGGTGAGGTCGCCGGCCCCTTATGTACGTCGGAGCAGAGCAAGAGCGGCAAGAAGGGCACGGGCCTCGTGGCACGGTTTCGGACCTGGGTAGGCATAGCGCTGGCGGGGGCACTCTCCGTGTCCCTCGCGGCATGCAGCAGCACCGGAGGAAAGCGGGCGGAGGACGCGCGCAAGGCCGCCGCCGCCCAGGGCAGGGCGGCGGTGAACACCCCCCGCTGGACCTTCGCGATGATCACCCACTCGGGGGACGGCGACACCTTCTGGGACATCGTCCAGAGCGGTGCCAAGCAGGCCGCCGTCAAGGACAACATCAACTTCCTGTACTCCCACGACGACGAGGCCCAGCAGCAGGCCCAGCTGGTCGACGCGGCCGTGGACAAGAAGGTCGACGGCATCATCGTCACCCTCGCCAAGCCGGACGCCATGAAGGCCGCCGTGGCCCGCGCCGAGAAGGCCGGCATCCCGGTGATCACGGTGAACTCCGGCTCGGAGGAGTCCAAGGCCTTCGGCGCCCTCACCCACATCGGCCAGGACGAGACCATCGCCGGCGAGGCCGTGGGCGAGGAGCTGAACAAGCGCGGCAGGAAGAAGGCCCTGTGCGTGCTGCACGAACAGGGCAACGTCGGCCACGAGCAGCGCTGCGACGGCGTCGCCAAGACCTTCCGCGGCACGCTGCGCAAGCTCTACGTCAACGGCACCAACATGCCCGACGTGCAGTCCGCCGTCGGAGCCAAGCTCCAGGCCGACAAGTCCATCGACTCCGTCGTCACCCTCGGCGCGCCCTACGCCGACACCGCCGTGAAGGCCAGGACGGACGCGGGCAGCAAGGCCGAGATCGACACCTTCGACCTCAACCCCCAGGTCGCGGCGGCGCTCCAGGACGGCACCCTCGGCTTCGCCGTGGACCAGCAGCCGTACCTCCAGGGCTACCAGGCCGTCGACCTGCTGTGGCTGTACAAGTACAACGACGACGTCCTCGGCGGTGGCAAGCCGGTGCTGACCGGCCCGCAGATCGTCACCAAGGACCAGGCCGCCGAGCTGGCCGAGTACACCAAGCGGGGCACCCGATGAGCGCGGTCGCCGGCGAGAAGCCGGCCGACGAACGGCTGCTGCCGGCCTCCCCGCTGCGCAAGCTGCTCGCCCGCCCGGAGCTGGGCTCGGTCGTCGGCGCCCTGGCCGTCTTCGTCTTCTTCGCCTTCGTCGCCGACGGCTTCGTGCGCGCCTCCAGCCTCAGCACGGTGCTGTACGCCTCGTCGACCATCGGCATCATGGCCGTACCCGTCGCGCTGCTGATGATCGGCGGCGAGTTCGACCTCTCGGCGGGCGTCATGGTGACGTCGTCCGCGCTGATCTCCTCGATGTTCAGCTACCAGATGACGGCGAACACCTGGGTCGGCGTGGGCGTGTCGCTGCTGGTCACGCTGGCCATCGGCGCCTTCAACGGCTTCATGCTCACCCGGACCAGGCTGCCCAGCTTCATCATCACGCTGGGCACCTTCCTGATGCTGACCGGCATGAACCTCGGCTTCACCAAGCTGATCGACGACACGGTCTCCACCAAGACCATCGGCGACATGGAGGGCTTCGAGAGCGCCCGCGCCGTCTTCGCCTCCACGCTCACCGTCGGCGGCGTCGACGTGAAGGTCACCATCCTGTGGTGGCTGGGCCTGGTCGTCCTCGCCTCCTGGATCCTGCTGCGCACCCGCACCGGCAACTGGATCTTCGCCGTCGGCGGCAACGAGGAGGCGGCCCGCGCGGTCGGCGTCCCGGTCACCCGCACCAAGATCGGCCTCTACATGGGCGTCGCCTTCGGCGCCTGGATCTCCGGCCAGCACCTGCTCTTCTCCTTCGACGCCGTCCAGTCCGGCGAGGGCGTCGGCAACGAGCTGATCTACATCATCGCGGCCGTCATCGGCGGCTGCCTGATCACCGGCGGCTACGGCAGCGCGGTCGGCTCGGCCGTGGGCGCGCTGCTGTTCGGCATGACCAGCAAGGGCATCGTCTTCGCCGAGTGGAACCCCGACTGGTTCAAGTTCTTCCTCGGAGCGATGCTGCTCCTCGCGACCCTGCTCAACGCCTGGGTCCGCAAGCGCGCGGAGGCGACCGCATGACCCTCGTCGAACTGACCGACGTCAGCAAGCACTACGGCACCGTCCGCGCCCTGGAGGGCGTCTCCCTGGAGGTCCACGCGGGTGAGATCACCTGCGTCCTCGGCGACAACGGCGCGGGCAAGTCGACGCTGATCAAGATGATCGCGGGCCTGCACCGCCACGACGGCGGCACGCTGCGCATCGAAGGCGAGGAGACCACGCTCTCCTCCCCGCGCGAGGCCCTGGACCGGGGCATCGCCACGGTCTACCAGGACCTGGCCGTCGTCCCGCTGATGCCGGTCTGGCGCAACTTCTTCCTCGGCTCCGAGCCCCGCAAGGGCGCCGGCCCGTTCAAGCGCATGGACATCGACCTGATGCGCCGCACCACCCGCGAGGCGCTGCTGCGCATGGGCATCGACCTCAGGGACGTCGACCAGCCCATCGGCACCCTCTCCGGCGGCGAACGCCAGTGCGTGGCGATCGCCCGCGCGGTGCACTTCGGCGCCAAGGTCCTCGTCCTGGACGAGCCGACGGCCGCCCTGGGCGTGAAGCAGTCCGGAGTGGTACTGAAGTATGTGGCCGCAGCACGCGACGAGGGCCTGGGCGTTGTCCTGATCACCCACAACCCGCATCACGCGTACCTCGTAGGCGACAGATTCGTGCTCCTGAGGCGGGGCGCGATGGTGGGCAATTACACACGGGACGACATCACCCTGGACGAGCTGACCAAGCAGATGGCGGGCGGAGCCGACCTGGACGCCCTGGTACACGAACTGCAACGAGGCTGAGGGCGCGGGGCCGTGCCGGTGTACGGCCGCGCCGCCCGGGCGTGGGAAACCACGAAGGACCCGCGCCCGGCACCGGACGCGCACCCCCCGCCTCCCCGCCCCGTACGGCACCCGGCGTGAGCGTGCGGCAGAATCGTCCAACGATGAGCACCTACCGCGACCTCACCGCCCCCATCGGTTCCCGCCGCGCCCCGGTCCTGCGCACCGTCGGCACACGGGAGCGCCGGTCCCACCTGACCGCCCCCCGCGTGCCCACGGTCGGCATCGACATCGGCGGCACCAAGGTCATGGCGGGCGTCGTGGACGCCGACGGCAACATCCTGGAGAAGCTCCGCGCGGAGACCCCGGACAAGTCCAAGAGCCCGAAGGTCGTCGAGGACACCATCGTCGAGCTGGTCCTGGACCTGTCCGACCGGCACGACGTGCACGCGGTCGGCATCGGCGCGGCCGGCTGGGTGGACGCCGACCGCAACCGCGTCCTGTTCGCCCCCCACCTGTCCTGGCGCAACGAACCGCTGCGCGACCGCCTCGCCAGCAGGCTCTCCGTGCCGGTCCTGGTGGACAACGACGCCAACACCGCCGCCTGGGCGGAGTGGCGCTTCGGCGCCGGCCACGGCGAGGACCACCTCGTGATGATCACCCTCGGTACCGGCATCGGCGGCGCCATCCTGGAGGACGGCCAGGTCAAGCGCGGCAAGTTCGGCGTCGCCGGCGAATTCGGCCACATGCAGGTCGTGCCCGGCGGCCACCGCTGCCCGTGCGGCAACCGCGGCTGCTGGGAGCAGTACAGCTCCGGCAACGCGCTCGTCCGCGAGGCCAAGGAGCTGGCCGCCGCCGACTCCCCGGTCGCCTACGGCATCATCGAGCACGTCAAGGGCAACATCGACGACATCACCGGTCCGATGATCACGGAGCTGGCCCGCGAGGGCGACGCGATGTGCGTGGAACTGCTCCAGGACATCGGCCAGTGGCTCGGCGTCGGCATCGCCAACCTCGCCGCCGCCCTGGACCCCTCCTGCTTCGTCATCGGCGGTGGTGTCTCGGCCGCCGACGACCTGCTCATCGGCCCGGCCCGGGAGGCGTTCAAGCGCCACCTCACCGGCCGCGGCTACCGCCCCGAGGCCCGCATCACCCGTGCCCAGCTCGGCCCCGAGGCCGGCATGGTGGGCGCCGCCGACCTCGCCCGGCTGGTCGCCCGCCGGTTCCGCCGGGCCAAGCGGCGCCGGGTGGAGCGGTACGAGCGCTATGAGCGGTACGCCGAGGCGCGCCGCGCCCGGGACACCGCATGACGCCCTCGCTGCCCCACCAGGGCGGTCCGCCACCGCGGCCGGACCGGCCCGCCGAGAACTCCCGGCGCCGGGCCCGGCGCCGGGCGATCACCCTGCTGATCATCGTGCTGCTCATCGGCGTCCCGGCCGGCTATCTGGTGATCTCCGCCAACCAGAGCCGCGACAGCGGCAAGGACAAGGAAGCCAAATACTCCGCGACCGGCCTCACCGCCGGCTGGCCCTCCAAGGTGCAGCGCCGCCTCTACCAGGTGTCCGTCCCGCACCCCGCCGAAGACATCGCCTACTACGAGACGAACAACTGGAAGACCAGCCGCCTCTACGTCCAGTTCCGCACCAACCCCGCCGGCCTCGACAGCTTCCTCGGCGCCATGGGCGCACGCCCGCAGCAGCTGCGCAAGGACGACATCACGATCGGCGAGCGCGACCGCGAGGTCAGCGGCTGGACCTTCACCGGCCCCGGCCCCTGGCAGGGACTGACCCACGAGCAGAAGAACCCCGCCCCCACCCAGGACGTGGTCGTCAACCTGTCCGACCCCCAGCGCCCGATGGTGTACGTGGTCTCCCGCACGGTCCCGTGATCCGGGGTCCCGTCCGGGCCCCGGAGCCGATTGTCAGACCCCGCCCTTAGAGTCGAAGACGACTGGTCCGACGCGTGGGCGGGAGGTGGCAGGACGGATGACGAGCGGCACGGCCGTGGAGGCCGGGCACACGGAGAGTTCCCGGGAGACCGGGCACCCGCGGTGGGCGCGCCTCGCGTGCGTCTATCTGCCCGCGCCCCTGCCCCGCGACGGCCGCCTCGCCTTCTGGGACCCCTCGGGCGAGGCGCTGCCCACGGCACCCGAGGGCACGGCCGAAGAGCTGACGGTCGTACGCCGCCACGGCAGCGGAGTGCGCCGCCGCCAGGTGCCCGCGCTGACCCTGCCGCTCGCCCGGGCCCTGCCGCCGCTGGTGCGCGCCCGCCGCGACCCGGCCGCCCACCCGGCCACCGCCTGCTGGAGCGCCGCCGCCCTGCACGCGCTGCGGCTCGTCGCCCGCGGCCGGCTGCTGCCCGGCCTCACCCCGGCCGGCCACGACGCCTGGCGGGCCGGCCCGCTGGAACCCGAGGACCTCGCCCACCTGCGCGCGATCGCCGCCGCCCTGCCCCCCGAGGGCCACGCCGTGCCGCTCCCCGGCCCCGGCGCGCTGCGCCTGCCCGAGCCCGAGGCCCTCGTCCGCTCCTTCCTCGACGCGGTCGCCGACACCCTCCCGCGCACCCCCGCCGCCCCGCACACCTCCGGCCGGCCCTTCGCCGCCCAGGCACCCCAGAGCCTGCCCGCCGCCCACGCGTGGGCGGCCGAGGTCGCCGCCGGCATGGACGCGGGCGTCCGCGTCTCGCTGCGCCTGGACCTGTCGGCGTACGACGTCTTCGACACCGGCGCGAGCGACGGCGCCCGCGCCGCCGGCGCCGCCGTCGTCCAGGTCCACAGCCTCGCCGACCCCACCCTGGTGGCCGACGCGGCGGCCCTGTGGGCGGGCGAGGCCGACCCGGCGTTCGGACCCCGCGCGCGCGTGGACGCCGCCCTCGCCGTCCGGCGCGCCGCCCGGGTGTGGCCGCCGCTGGACCGCCTCGCCGAGCAGGACGTGCCCGACGTCCTCGCCCTGTCCGAGGAGGAGCTGAGCGACCTGCTCGGTGTCGCGGCGAACCGGCTGGCCGCCGCCGGGGTCGCCGTGCACTGGCCCCGGGACCTCGCCCGCGACCTGACCGCCACCGCCGTGATCCGCCCGGCCCCCGGCTCCGCCACCGACGGCACCGGCTTCTTCGACAGCGCCGGCCTGCTCGGCTTCCGCTGGCAGCTGGCGCTCGGCGGCGAACCGCTCGACGAGGCCGAGATGGACGCCCTCGCCGAGGCCCACCGCCCCGTCGTACGGCTGCGGGACCGCTGGGTGCTGGTCGACCCCGCGCTGGTCCGCAAGGCCCGCAAGCGGGAACTGGGCCTGCTCGACCCGGTCGACGCGCTGTCCGTCGCGCTCACCGGCACCGCCGAGGTGGACGGCGAGACCGTCGAGGCCGTCCCCGTCGGCGCGCTGGCCGTCCTCCGCGACCGGCTCACCGCCGGCCTGCGTCCCGCCGACCCGCCCCCGGGCCTCCACGCCACCCTGCGCGACTACCAGCTGCGCGGGCTGGCCTGGCTCGACCTGATGACCTCCCTCGGCCTCGGCGGCTGCCTCGCCGACGACATGGGCCTCGGCAAGACCGTCACCCTCATCGCCCTGCACCTGAAGCGGGCCCGCACCGAACCCACCCTCGTCGTCTGCCCGGCCTCCCTCCTCGGCAACTGGCAGCGGGAGATCACCCGGTTCGCGCCCGGCGTCCCGGTCCGCCGCTTCCACGGCCAGGACCGCAGCCTGGACGGCGTCGAAGGCGGCTTCGTCCTCACCACGTACGGCACGATGCGGTCGGCGGCCCCGCACCTCGCCGGTCAGTCCTGGGGCATGGTCGTCGCCGACGAGGCCCAGCACGTGAAGAACCCGTACTCGGCCACCGCCAGAGCGCTGCGCACCATCCCGGCGCCCGCGCGCGTGGCGCTCACCGGCACCCCGGTGGAGAACAACCTCTCCGAACTGTGGGCCCTGCTCGACTGGACCACCCCCGGACTCCTCGGCCCGCTGAAGTCCTTCCGCGCCCGGCACGCCCGCGCGGTGGAGAGCGGCGAGGACGCGGAGGCGGCCGAGCGCCTGTCCCGGCTGGTCCGCCCCTTCCTGCTGCGCCGCAAGAAGTCCGACCCGGGCATCGTCCCGGAACTGCCGCCCAAGACCGAGACGGACCATCCGGTGCCGCTCACCCGGGAACAGGCCGCGCTGTACGAGGCGGTGGTGCGCGAATCGATGCTGGCCATCGAGACGGCCGAGGGCATCGCACGACGGGGCCTGGTGCTGAAGCTGCTCGGCGCGCTGAAGCAGATCTGCGACCATCCGGCGCTGTATCTGAAGGAACGGCCCGACCCCGAGCGCCTGGCCGCCCGCTCCGGCAAGCTCGCCCTGCTCGACGAGCTGCTGGACACCCTGCTCGCCGAGGACGGCTCGGCCCTCGTCTTCACCCAGTACGTCGGCATGGCCCGGCTGCTCACCGCCCACCTGTCCGCCCGCGCGATCCCGGTCGACCTGCTGCACGGCGGCACGCCGGTACCGGAGCGCGAGCGCATGGTCGACCGTTTCCAAAGCGGCGAGACCCCGGTCCTCGTGCTCTCCCTGAAGGCCGCCGGCACCGGTCTGAACCTCACCCGCGCGGGCCATGTCGTCCACTTCGACCGCTGGTGGAACCCGGCGGTCGAGGAGCAGGCCACCGACCGCGCCTACCGCATCGGCCAGACCCAGCCCGTCCAGGTCCACCGCCTGGTCACCGAGGGCACGGTGGAGGACCGCATCGCCGAGATGCTCGCCGCCAAGCGCGCCCTGGCCGACGCCATCCTCGGCTCCGGCGAGGCGGCCCTCACCGAACTGACGGACCGCGAGCTGTCCGACCTCGTCTCCCTCCGGAGGACGCCATGACGCCCCCCGACCACACCCACCCCGCCGAGGAGGCCCGCCGAGCCCTCCGGGAGGCACGCCGGCGGACGCCCGGTACGGCGGCGGAGGAGCGTCCGGCGCCGGGCCCGGCCGAGGAGCGGCGCGCTGAGCCGGGCGCGGCGCAGGATCCGGTCGACGGGGAGCGCGCGGAGCCGGGCACGGTCGACGGGGCGGTGGCGCGGGGCGCGGAGGGTTCCTCGCCCGACGAGGCGCGGCCGTCGCGTGGCCCTGCCGGAGCCGGTGCGGATCCCGGCGCGCGGCCGAGGCCCGCCGATGTGGCGAGGGCGGCCCTCAGAGCGGCGGCCGCCCGCCGGACCGCCGACGCGCGCTCGGAGGTGGCCGAGGGTGCCGTGGACTTCGCACGCGAGGGGCTGGAGGGCAGCCCGGAGGGCACCGGTCCCGCGCCGGAAAGCGGTGCGGAGGGTGCCGGCCCGGCGGAGGGAGCCGGTCCGGACGGTGCCGGTGCCGGTTACCCGGCGGAAAGCGAGCTGGACGGTACCCGCTCCGTGCGGGCGGACGAGCCGGATGGTGCCGGTTCCGTGGGGAGGGCCGGTGCTGTGGCGGAAGCCGGGCCGGGTGGTGCCGGTTTTGGGTGGGGTGCTGGGTCGGATGGTGTCGGCCCTCTGACGGAGAGCGAGCCGGACGGTATCCGTTCCGTGCGCGCGGACGGGCTGGGCGGTGCCGGCCTCGCGGGCGGAGCCGAACCGGACGGCACGGCCCCGGTGCCGGAGGACGTGCCGGACGGTGGCCCGGTGCCGGAGGACGAGCCAGATGGTGGCCGTGTGCGTGGGCGTGCCGGTGGTGCTGCCGGCCGGCGTCCCGGCGATGTCGCCCGGGAGGCGTTGCGCGCGGCGCGGCGGGAAGCGGCGCGTGCGGAGGCCGAGGCGGCCGCCGGGACGGGGAGCGGGCGGCGAGCGGCCGGGCCGGGCCGGGCCGCCGGGCCGCGCACCTCTCCTCCGCCCGGGGAGGAGACTGCGCCCGCCCGGGCCAGGACCGTACGGGACATGCGGCAGTACCTGGCGACCGCGTTCCGCATGCCCTCGTGGACAGAGACCACCGGCGACGAGCCGGAGGACCCCGTCCACACCGCCGCGCCCCCACCCGCCGAGCCGGCGGACAGCGACCCCGGGCCGGCCGCGGCGGCGCAGCCGCACTTCGGGGCCGGAACCATGGGCACCCCGCACCGCGACGGTGAACTGCGCCGCACGTTCCCGGCGTTCCCCGCCCGCGTGGGCGGCGGCGCGGGGGAGCCGTTCGCCGGGACCTGGTGGGGCAACGCCTGGATGGGTGCGCTGGAGCGGGGCGCGCTGGACCCCAAGCGGCTGGCGCGCGGCCGGGATTACGCCGACCAGGGGCAGGTGGACGCCATCACCGTCACACCGGGACTGGTGCTGGCGTACGTCCGGGGAAGCCGGCCCCGGCCGTACCGGGTGCAGATGCGGGTGCGGACCCTGGACGACGCGGACTGGGAACGGTTCCTGGACGCCGCCGCCGACCGGCCGGGCCATATCGCGGCGCTGCTCGACAAGGAGCTGCCCCAGTCGCTCGCCGACTGCGGCGTCCCCCTGCTGCCCGGCCCCGGCGACCTCTCCCCGCGCTGCAGTTGCCCCGACTCCGGTCACCCCTGCAAGCACGCCGCCGCCCTGTGCTACCAGACGGCCCGCCTGCTCGACGCCGACCCCTTCGTGCTCCTCCTGCTCCGCGGCCGGGGCGAGAGGGAGCTGCTGGACGCGCTGTCCCGGCGCAGTGCCGCCCGCGCCGCCCGTGCCGCGCGCGAACGGGAGCCACGGACCCTGCCCGGCGTCCGGGCCACCGACGTCCTGGCGGACCGTCGGCTCCCGCCACCGCCGCCGCCGTTGCCGGGGCCCCCGCATCCCGGACAGCCTCCCGTGTACCCCTCGGCACCCGGCGGCCCGGACCCCTTCGCGCTGGACCAGCTGGCGACCGACGCCGCCGCCCGCGCGCACGCGCTGCTCGCCACCGGACGCGATCCGGTCGGCGAACTCACCCTGTGGCAGGACGCGGTGCGCCTCGCCGCGGCCCGCCCGGGCTCCGGACTGACCGCGGCCACGCGCACGCTGTACGCCGCACTCGCCGACGCCACCGGCCGCACCCCGGCCGATCTCGCCCGTGCCGTGGCGGCCTGGCGGCAGGGCGGGGAGGCGGGGCTGGCCGTCCTGGAGGAGCCGTGGGATCCGCCGGCCGGCCGTTTCGACCGGGCCCGTCCGCTGCTGCTCGCCGCCGACCTGCCGGCCTTCCGCCCCTGGCGCAACCGCCTCACCCACCCGCGCGGCCACGTCCAGCTCCGGCTGGGCCGCGACGGGTTGTGGTACGCCTACGAGTCGGAGCCCGGCCAGGACGACTGGTGGCCCCGCGGCACCCCGGACTCCGACCCGGTAGGCGCCCTGACCGGCCTCGGCATCTCCGACCCCCTCTGACCCGACCCCGCCCGACGGCCACCCGGAACAACTCAAGAACCCTGCCTACCGGTTCACCTCAGGCCCTGGCCCGCTGGACGGCTCGCGGCACGGGCGGCCGGACGGTCGGCCGGTACAAACCTCGTCCCCGGCCTGCCGGTTCACCCCGAACCTCGGCGTGCCGGACGGCTCGGACCCGCGCCCGCCCGACGACCCGACGGAACGCCCCCCCGTCCCCGGCCCGCCGGGCAACTCCCACTCCGGCCTGCCGGACGACCCCTGACCCAGGCCGCCCGACGACCCTCGGCTCCGCCTGCCCGAAGCCCTCCAACACCGGCGCCCGCACCCGACCACCGTCACCGACGCCCGGACCGGCCTTCCGTGCCGGCTCCTCGCCGACGGGGTGCCGTAGCCGTTCCGCCGCCGTGACCGCAGTGCGTTGGGAGGCGGGCGGGCCGGGGTGTCAGACCGTGGCCGTCGGGTGCGTGGTCACCGTGCACTCGAAGACCAGCGCGTCCTGCTGCTCGACGGTCACCCGGACGCGGCCGTCGGCGAGGGTGTCGGCCGCGACCCAGGCCGGGGCGTCCAGCTCCGTGTACCGGTGGAACGCCGATTCCAGCTGCGTGGCGAGGACCGGCGCCGGGCCCAGGTGGTGCTGGGTCGCCTGGCGGGCCGCCTCCAGGAGCAGCATGCCGGGAACGTGGTCGTTCGGGTGGTCGAAGATGATCGGGTGCAGGGTGTTCACCCGCAGCTGCCAGCGGCCGTCGCCCGCGCGCGGCGAGAGCACCACGTCGTGCGGGCGGTCGCGGCCGACGAGTTCGGGCGGGAGCGGCAGCGGCATCTCGATGGCCGCCGCCATCGCCCGCTCGGCGTCCGCGTAGGCCCCGCGCAGCCGTGGGTACACCGTCCTGCTGTGCGAGCTGAACGAGGTCGACGCCGTACCCAGGTACTGTCCGTCGAGGGTGGCGGTCACCTCCATCCGCATCCCGCGCAGCACGCCGGCCCGCCGTTCGACGTCCGAGCACCGGATGCGCAGCTCGACATCGGCCGGGGTGAGCCCGGCGCACAGTGCCGCCGGGTCGAGGGCGACGCGCAGGTCACGCCATATCTGCTTGTGGTCCATGGGAGCGCCGTAGACCGCGTGGGACAGCAGCGGCACCGTCTGCCGCAGCGTCTCGCTGAACAGCAACGGGTCGTGGAAGCCGTTCGAGGGCCCGTAGAGGGTGTGGGCCCGCGGCCACTGTGCCGTGACCGTGCAGGTGTCCACGTCCGTCTGCCGCCAGCCGGTGAGGAACACCTCGGTGACAGCAGCGCGGTGGACGTACTCCTTGGGGACGGTCGTCGTGAGGATGCGCGGTCCCGTGGGTGTGGTGGCGGGCAGATCCGCCCGGAACTCCGGGATCATGCTGTCGATGGACGCAATCGTGGTCATGTGCCTCTCCCCCAGGGCAGTCGAGAACGGAGTGCTGCCGTAACACAGGCCAAGCCGGACGGGCTTGGATGGAGCGCGGTGAAGCCGAGCGGTGTGCGACGGGCGTCACTGTACGGACTGACCGGTTTTTTTTCCAGCATCCTCCGTCCGTCCCGGTCGGGGACCGCCGGGCGCGGCCGGTCGGGCGCGGGCGCGGTGGGCGGCGCGGTCCCGTGTCCGGCGGACGGGGACGGCTGTCCCCTCGCGCACGTACTGCCCGGCGCCGACATCGCAGGTCTCCTTGGGAGTTGGAGCTGATCCCGGGCAACCGCGCACGGTCGTCCGGCCCGCTCCGCGCGCCCGTGCCGACGCGTGGAGGAAGGTTCCGCCAGCCTACTCGGGGCCGGTCGCGGCGTCCCTCCGGTGTGACGCGCGGGACACTGTGTATGGACATCGGATTCCGGGAAACGAGACGCCGGAACATGATCGATGGACTATCGGCGACGCCCGTGTGAGGATCGGAACCGGTCGTCAGGTTTAGCCGGCCCGCTGTCCGCTCGAAGCGCCGGCGGGCCACGGGGAGGGAGACGAATCCATGACCGAGCAGCTCGGCAGGCTCCGCATGGCCGCGCTCAACATCGACGGAGTGCTGCTGAACGACACGTTCAGCCCCGTGATCCACCACTTCGTCACCAGCCGGGGCGGCACCTACTCCGCCGACCTGGAGCGCCGGATCTTCTCCCAGCCGCGGGAGGTCGCGGGCAGGATCCTCGCGGACACGTGCCACATGCCGACCTCCCCGGAGGAGACGATCGCCGTCTACTTCGAGGAGCGGGAGCGTTACCTCGCGGACCATCCGGTCCGCGTCCTCGACGGCGCGGTGGACCTGCTGCGCAGACTCCGCGCCCTGGGCCTCAGGACCGTCTGCTACGGCGGGCTCGACGCCTCCCACTTCGAACGCTACCTGTCCGACCTGTCCGACCTGTTCGACGCACCCCGGTACGTGTGCACCAACGACATCCGCCCGGGCCTGTACGAGATCGCCGTCGACGTCGCCGGACTCGCCTGCGACGAGGTGGTGTTCATCGACGACGTGGCCCGGGTCGCCGAGGCGGCCCGTGAGCTGGGCGCCCCGTTCATCGGGCACCCCAGCGACTTCGCGCACGGCTACCAGCGGCAGCTCATGACGGAGGCCGGGGCACGGCATGTCGTCGGCTCCCTGGACGAGATCGACGACCGGCTGCTGCGTACGATCGACGCCGAGGCGCGGGCCGGCACGCTCTGGGGCGGCGTGCCCGGAAAGGCGGTCGCGTGACCCGGGAAGGCGAACTGCTGGCGGGCAAGGTCCTGCTGGTCACGGGGGCGAGCAGCGGCATCGGCGCGGCGGCGGCCCGGGTGGGCGCGCGCAACGGTGCCAGGCTGGTGCTGATGGCCCGCCGGCTGCACCGACTCGACGAACTGGCGGCCGAGTTGCGGCAGGAGGGCGCCGAAGTCGCCTGCGCCGGCGGCGATGTCACCAGCTCGGAGGATGTGGAGCGGGCGGTGCGACTCGCCGTCGACCGGTACGGCAGGCTCGACGCCGCGTTCAACAACGCGGGTACGGTGACCGAGCCGGCCCTGCTGCACGAAACCGACGACGCCGACTACGACACGGTGCTCGACGTGAACCTCCGGGGCGTCTGGCTCTGTATGAAGCACCAGATCAAAGCCATGCTCGCGAACGGTGCGGGCGGCGCGATCGTCAACAACAGCAGCATCGCGGGGGTCCGCGCGACCTCGCAAGGGGCGCCTTATGTGGCCGCCAAGCACGCCGTTCTCGGCCTGACCAAGTCGGCCGCGGCGCAGTACGCCGGGCACGGCATCCGGGTCAACGCGCTCGCCACGGGGCTGACCAGGACGGAGATGTCCGAGGGCGTCTTCGCCCGGGACCCGGCGGCCGAGGAACGCATGCGCCGTCGCAATCCGCAGGGGAGGGTGGCCGAGCCGGAGGAGGTGGCCCGGGTCGCGGTGTGGCTCTGCAGCGACCAGGCCGGCTTCGTCACCGGTGCCACCATGGCGGTGGACGGCGGCGCCGGAGCCTGGTGAGTCCCGGTGTTTTTGCCGCGGGCAGCCTTGAACGGCAGATTGATAAAGTACCAGTCATCTGGTTTTTGTCTCCCGGCCCGCGGTCGCGGCCCGGGATCCGGCATTCGCGTCAGCTCGGAGGGGTGGCGGGGCGCGGACGAGAGGACGAACACATGGCACAGCAGTTGCGCGCGATCCGAACCCGTTGCGCGATCCTGAACGCGGCGGCGGAGGTCTTCGCGCAGCACGGCTACCACGGTGCCAGCATCGCGCAGATTCTTGAGAAGGCCCAGGTCACGCGAGGGGCTCTGTACTTCCACTTCGCTTCCAAGGAGCAGTTGGTCCAGGGCATCTTCGCCGAGCAGGTGACGGAAGAGGGGTTTTCGCCGCCGCGTACCTACAAGCTCCAGGAGCTGGTCGACGAGACCATGACGCTGGCCTGCCGGCTGCCGAAGGAGATCATGCTGCAGGCCGGCGCCAAGCTGGCCATGGAGCGGCATCTTCAGGAACTGACGGACGGCGGGCCCTGGGAGGCCTGGGCGGCGCGGTTCGCCTCCGTGGTGGTCGAGGCCAAGAGGTGCGGTGAGGTCTACCCGCACGTGGCGCCCGAGGAACTCGGCCGTTTCCTCGTCAGCTCCTGGATCGGCGCCCAGGTCGTCTCCGAGGTGAGATCCCAGTGGGAGGACCTGGAACAGCGGATCTCGTCCATCTTCGCCTACACGCTGCCCAGCGTCGCGATGCCCGCGGTCTTCTCGCAGCTGGACTTCCGGCCGGACCGCGGGACCCGGGTGATGGCCGAACTGCGGGCGGAGGTCCAGGCGGCCCTGGTGGCGGAACCGGCGAGCTGACCCGCACCCACACGGCCGCCCGCGCCGGACCGACGCCGGTGCGACCGGCCCGGGCCCGCCGAAGCGGGCCAGATGAACCATCGGTTCGCGTGCGCGCACATCCGCTGCGTGCCGATGGCCGTACCGGCTTCGGACGGGCCGTCATCGGCGGTGCGGTGTCCGGCCGATGACGACCGGTCGTCCGGTCAGGCTGCGGGGCGGGAGGAGTATGTCCTCCGGTTCAGGAACACGCGGGCGTGAGCGTGCCGGAGAAGGCGGGCGAGACGAGCGCGGGGAGCATCAGGTCCCAGGCGTCGGTCAGCCATTCCTTCTGGTCCCGGTCCGCGGGGACCGCCTCCTGGTGGAGCGCGAGGGCCAGCGCGAGGTCCACGACGGACTCCACCGCGGCGCCGGACCGCAGGCTGTTCTCCTCCCGCGCGCGCCGCACCGCCTGCCGGAACACCGCGCGCCAGGTGAGCCGGCAGTCCATGTCCGGCCCCGAGGACGGTCCGCGTTCCCGGGCCAGCCTGAGGCCGGCCCGGGTCAGCGGGTCGGCCGCCAGCCGGTCCGCCAGCGCGCGCACCATGTCGCCGAGCGCCCGCAGGGCCGGTACTCCGGGATCGTCCAGGGCCGTCAGCCCGGTGCGGGAGCGCTCGCAGGACAGGTACTGCACGGCGTCCGCGAGCGCCGACTTACTGCTGAAATGGAACGAGAGCGCGCCCTTGCTCACCGCGGCCCGGTCGCTGATCGTCGCCAGCGTGGTGCCCTCGTAGCCCTCGCGGTCGAAGATCTGGGCGGCGGCCAGAAGGAGGGCGCTACGGGTCTCTTCGGCCCTCACTTGCCTCATGCGGCGGACTCGTTTCGCAGCATATCCACCGTGACTCCGTTCGTGATCTCGTGATGACGGACGATTGATAAAAGGACACGTATCCTGTTTGGCGACCATCCTGGCATGCTCATGTTGTGATGTAACGATGGCGTGCCGGTCGTCGCGAGACCTGTTCGCCTCAAGAAAGGTGCAGGTCACGCGAGCGAGCGAGGCGTACTCGGCATCCTGGAGCCTCAATTGTCCAACGATGCCTCCCGGGTTGTAAACCGAACTCCCGGTTTGTATCCTCGCGCGGTGCCGTCCTGTCCGACTCGGTCGAACTCGGTGCGGTGCTCTCCGGGATCTAGACGGTCGTCGAGAGCGAGCCGCTGCGCGAGTGCTCCCGCGCCCAGTCGATGCGCGCGACGAACCGCCGCGGCCGGACAGGCCGACGCGCTCGGCGTCCACAGCCGGCCGCGCGTCGCACTACGGACATCGCGAGGATGACCGGCGATCGCGTGAAGCGGTCGGGAAGCGTCGCGCATTGCGATCACCCGAGTGGGGGAGCAAGCTCGAAACGGCTCAAGTGGGGGGTGTTCGCTCTTTCGTATGCCCGCCGGCCCGGCAGTGAGGGGCGACCATGCACGAGGTCCCTGGCGAAATAGCGACTCTCATGTACAAGTTGGAAGAGGCTCAAGTCACCTCGATCGGTTCGAGTTCCTACACGGTGCGGCAACCACTGGGGTCCGATCAAGGGTTTCGCCGACCTCGACCTGCTCGGAGGCCCGCTGGCGCCCGTTGGCCCGTTGGTGCGAATTCGCGGGCGTTCGTATCCATCGGGGAGGTGCCACCGAACGGCGGGCCGAGGTTCCTGGGTGCCGCAACTGCCGACCTCCCTCGACACTCTGGTCGTCACCTCGCGCGCGCCGAACGGTCGTCGGCTGCGCGTGCGAGCCCGCACGATCACGGACCGAAACGGCCTTCGCAGGGTCCGTCTGTACGATGCTCGGGCGTCTTGCTTGACGTACCTCGCCGACAAAGGGAGTGCCGGATCACCTGCTCGCCATGTGGGCCGGACACACGAACGTGAAGACGGCGAAGAGTGGTACGTGAAGCCGGACGCGGCGGACCTGCTTCCAGCAGCGGAGGCACGGGGTGGTCTCGCAGGGGGTGTGACAGATCGTGACAGATGAAGGTGTGGACCCGTGACCGAAGCCAAGATCGAAACGCTGCAGTACCGCTTTGACGGGCCGGAACACCTACCCGTCCTGATCTTGGGACCGTCCCTCGGCACCACCTGGCACATGTGGGACCGTCAGGTGCCGGAGCTGGCCAAGCAGTGGCGGGTCTTCCGGTTCGATCTGCCGGGGCACGGCGGCGCCCCCGCGCACCCGGCCGGCTCCGTCGCCGACCTCGCCGGCCGGCTGCTGGCCACGCTGGACGCGCTCGGCGTGCAGCGCTTCGGCTACGCGGGCTGCGCGCTGGGCGGCGCCGTCGGCATCGAGCTGGCCCTGCGCCACCCCGAGCGGCTCGCCTCGCTCGCGCTGGTCGCGGCCTCCCCCCGGTTCGGCACCCCGGACGAGTTCCGCCAGCGCGGAGTGGTGGTCCGCACCAACGGGCTCGACCCGATCGCCCGGACCGCTCCCGACCGCTGGTTCACCGGCGGGTTCGCCGCCGCCCAGCCCGCGATCACCGAGTGGGCCGTGCAGATGGTCCGCACCACCGACCCGGGCTGCTACATCGCCGCCTGCGAGGCCCTCGCCTCCTTCGACGTACGGCCCGAGCTGGGCCGGGTCGGCGTACCGACGCTGGTGCTGGTCGGCTCCGACGACCAGGTCACCGGCCCCGCCGAGGCCCGCACGCTGGTCGCCGGCATCCCCGACGCCCGGCTCGCGGTCGTCCCCGGCGCCTCCCACCTGGTGCCGGTCGAGCAGCCCGCCGCCGTCACCGACCTGCTGGTCCACCACTTCTCCACCGCCTGGCAGCAGCCCTTCGACACCGGCCAGACCGCCCTGCCGGCCACCCCCGCCACCGCCGTCCCGGCGCCCGCCCCGGCCGTGCCGCCGCAGGCCGCGCCCGTCGCCGAGATCGCCCCGGCGGCCGTACCGGCCCGGGCCGACGGCTCGCCCGACCGGTACGAGACCGGGCTGAAGATCCGCCGCGAGGTCCTCGGCGACGCGCACGTGGACCGGACGCTGGCGGACTCCGACGCGTTCGCCGGGGACTTCCAGGAGTTCATCACCCGCTACGCCTGGGGCGAGATCTGGGACCGCCCGGGCCTGGACCGCCGCACCCGCAGCTGCGTCACGCTCGGCGCGCTGGTCGCGGGCGGTCACCTGGAGGAGCTGGCCGCCCACACCCGGGCGGCCCTGCGCAACGGGCTGACCCCGGCCGAGATCGGCGAGGTGCTGCTCCAGACCGCCGTCTACTGCGGGGTGCCGGCCGCGAACAGCGCGTTCCGGATCGCCCAGCGGGTCATCCGCGAGGAGACCACGCCCGCCGGGTAGCGCGGCGCGCGGCGGACGCGGGCGTGAAGATGGGTGACATGAAGCTCACGAAGAAGTCCCACTCCTGCGTCCGCCTCGACAAGGAGGGCCGGACGCTCGTCATCGACCCGGGCGGGTTCTGCGAACAGGACGCGGCGCTCGGCGCGGACGCCATCCTGGTCACGCACGAGCACCCGGACCACTTCGACGAGCCCCGGCTGCGGGCCGCCATGGAGGACAACCCGGCCGCCGAGATCTGGACGCTGAGGTCCGTCGCCGAGCGGATCACCGCGGCCTTCCCCGGCCGGGTGCACACCGTCGGCCACGGCGACACCTTCACCGCCGCCGGCTTCGACGTCCAGGTGCACGGCGAGCTGCACGCGGTGATCCACCCCGACCTGCCGCGCGTCACCAACGTCGGCTATCTGATCGACGGCGGCGCGGTCTTCCACCCCGGCGACGCCCTCACCGTCCCCGGCCGGCCGGTGGAGACGCTGCTGGTCCCGGTGATGGCCCCGTGGAACAAGATCTCCGAGGTGATCGACTACGTCCGCGAGGTCGGCCCGCGGCGCGCCTTCGACGTCCACGACGCCCTGCTCACCGACCTGGCCCGGCCCATCTACGACGGCCACCTCGGCCGGCTCGGCGGCACCGACCACCAGCGGCTGGCACCCGGGGCGGCGGCGCAGCTCTGAGGCTGTTGTCACAGGCTCCGGGTAGGTTGTGGGACATGCGCATCGCCACCTGGAACGTGAACTCGATCACCGCCCGCCTGCCACGGCTGCTGGCCTGGCTGGAGAGCAGCGGCACCGACGTGCTCTGCCTCCAGGAGGCCAAGGTCGCCGAGGAGCAGTTCCCGTTCGACCAGCTGCGCGAGCTGGGCTACGAGTCGGCGGTCCACGCGACCGGCCGGTGGAACGGCGTGGCGGTGCTCTCCCGCGTCGGCATCGAGGACGTGGTCAAGGGCCTGCCCGGCGACCCCGGTTACGACGGCGTGACCGAGCCGCGCGCCCTCTCGGCGACCTGCGGCCCGGTCCGCGTCTGGTCGGTGTACGTCCCCAACGGCCGCGAGGTCGGGCACCCGCACTACGCCTACAAGCTCCAGTGGTTCGAGGCCCTGAAGGCGGCCGTGTACGGCGACGCGCGGGGCAGCCGCCCGTTCGCCGTCATGGGGGACTACAACGTGGCGCCCACCGACGACGACGTCCACGACGTGACGGCCTTCGAAGGCTCCACCCACGTCACCCCCGCCGAGCGTGCCGCGCTCGCCTCCTTGCGCGAGGCGGGCCTGGGCGACATCGTGCCGCGCCCGCTGAAGTACGACCGGCCGTTCACGTACTGGGACTACCGCCAGCTGTGCTTCCCGAAGAACCGCGGCATGCGCATCGACCTCGTGTACGGCAACGAACCGTTCGCCGAGGCCGTCAAGGACGCCTACGTCGACCGCGAGGAGCGCAAGGGCAAGGGCGCCTCCGACCACGCGCCCGTGGTGGTCGACCTCGACGTGTGATGCCACGCTGGGGGCATGCGTCTTCCGTTCCTGGGCCCCCGGCACAAGAAGACCGGCGCGGCGGCGCCGCCCGCCGATCCCGAGGCGGTCGCCGCGCTGCTGTCCGAGTGCGATCTGCTGCGCGCGCAGGCGGCCCGGGGCGGCGTCCGCCTCGACGACACCCCGGCCTCCCTGGAGGCCCTGGACCAGATGGTCCCGCGCTGGCGCGACGACCCCGAGATCCTGCCCTGGCTCGGCCACGACGCCGGGCTGTACCTGGGCACGGTCGTGGTGCGCACGGTGCCCGGCGCCGCCTGGCTGATCCGCTCCGACGGGGAACCCGTCGTACGGCTCGCCTCCGGCCGGACGGTGGAGGTGGTGCCGGCCGGGCAGGAGTGGGCCGCGAGCGGCGTCCCCGAGCTGTCCCAGTGGTACGCCGGGGTCGCCGAGGACTGAGCCCGCCCCGGCCCCCCGGCCGCCCGCTGACGTAAATACGGCTAATGCCCTGAAGGTGCGTGTCGTTCCTCGACCGCACCGCCCGCTGGATAGGTTGCGGCAACCACGACACAGCCGAGAGCGAGTGGGGCTGCGGATGGCCGTCGATCCGTTGATCGAACTGCGGAACGTCAACAAGTACTACGGAGAGCTGCATGTCCTGAGGGACATCGACCTGACGGTCGGCAAGGGAGAGGTGGTCGTGGTCATCGGCCCGTCGGGCTCGGGCAAGTCGACGCTGTGCAGGACGATCAACCGGCTGGAGACCATCGAGTCCGGCACCATCACCCTCGACGGGCAGCCGCTGCCCGAGGAGGGCAAGGCCCTCGCCCGGCTGCGCGCCGAGGTCGGCATGGTCTTCCAGTCCTTCAACCTCTTCGCCCACAAGACCGTGCTCCAGAACGTCTCCCTCGCCCAGGTGAAGGTGCGCCGGCGGGGCCAGGCGGAGTCCGACCGGCGTTCCCGCGAACTCCTGGACCGGGTCGGCCTGCTGAACCAGGCCGGCAAGTTCCCGGCCCAGCTCTCCGGCGGTCAGCAGCAGCGCGTCGCCATCGCCCGCGCGCTCGCCATGGAACCCAAGGCGATGCTCTTCGACGAGCCCACCTCCGCACTCGACCCCGAGATGATCAACGAGGTGCTGGAGGTCATGCGGCAGCTCGCCCGGGACGGCATGACCATGGTCGTCGTCACCCATGAAATGGGCTTCGCCCGCGCCTCCGCCAACCGGGTCGTCTTCATGGCCGACGGCCGGATCGTGGAGGACCGCAGCCCGGACGCGTTCTTCACCGACCCGCGCAGCGACCGCGCCAAAGACTTCCTCTCCAAGATCCTCAAGCACTGACCGGGGGACCGCGACCATGTGCCGTACCGCCCGTGTGCCCCGCGCCCTGTGCGCGCTCCTCGTGCTGCTGGCCGCCGCCTGCGGCAAGGAGGGCAGCCCGCCCGGCAAGGGACCGGCCGCCGGCAGGCTCCCGCACTACCAGGTGGCCCGGGACGTCCGCCTGCCCGCCTCCCGGACCTGGACCCGGGCCGAGCGGCGCGGCCACTTCGTCGTCGGCGTCAAGGAGGACCAGCCCTACCTCGGCGAGAAGGACCCCGCCACCGGCACCTACTCCGGCTTCGACATCGAGATCGCCAGGATGATGTCCGCCTCCCTGGGGCTCGCGCCGAAGACCATCCGGTTCCGCACCATCGCCTCCGCCAACCGCGAGACCGCCCTGCAGAACGGCCAGATCGACTACTACGTGGGCACCTACACCATCAACCCCAACCGCAAGAAGCTCGTCGGCTTCGCCGGCCCCTACTACATGGCCGGCCAGTCGCTCCTGGTCCGCAAGGACGAGGACACCATCCACGGCCCGCGGGACCTCGCCGGCAGACGCGTCTGCTCGGCGGCCGGCTCCACGCCGTACCAGCGCGTCAAGGCCGACTACCCGAAGGCGGTCCTGGTCGCCTACGACACCTACTCCGTCTGCGTCGACAACCTCCTCACCTACCAGGTCGACGCGGTCACCACCGACGACGCCATCCTGATCGGCTACGCGGCCAAGGTGCCGAGCGAACTCAAGCTCGCCGGCAAACCGTTCTCCGAGGAGCCCTACGGCATCGGCGTCCCGCACGGTGACAACGCCCTGCGCCTCGCCCTCGACGACGCCCTCGCGGCCCGCGAGAGGAACGGCGACTGGAAGAAGGCGTACGACGCCACGCTCGGCCTGTCCGGCGTGCCCGCACCCCACCCGCCCGCCATCGACCGCTACCGGACGGGCTGAGCGAGGACGCCGTGAACGTACTGACAGACAACTTCTCGGACTACGGCGCCGGTTTCCTCGGAACCCTCGAACTGACCGTCTACGCCTCCCTGCTGGCCCTCGTCCTGGGCTTCCTGATGGCGTCCTTCCGGGTCGCTCCCGTCGGCTCCCTGCGGGCCTTCGGCACCGTGTGGGTCGCCGTGCTCCGCAACACCCCGCTCACCCTGCTGTTCTTCGCGGTGCTGCTCGGACTGCCCCGGTTCGGGCTCGTGCTCCCCTTCGAGGTGTTCGCCGTCCTCGCCCTCGGCTGCTACACCTCCGCCTTCGTCTGCGAGGCGCTGCGCTCCGGCATCAACACGGTGCCCACGGGCCAGGGGGAGGCGGCCCGCAGCCTCGGGATGACCTTCGGGCAGACCCTGTCGCTGGTCGTGCTGCCGCAGGCGTTCCGGTCCGTGATCCCGCCCATCGGCTCCACCCTCATCGCGCTCGCCAAGAACTCCGCGATCGCGGGCGCGTTCAGCGTGACCGAACTGCTCGGCACGTACAAGACGCTCAACGAACTCGGCTACAACATCGTGTGGACGTTCGTCTGGATCGCCGCCGGCTACCTGATCATCACGCTCGCCATCAGCGCGCTCTTCCACGCGCTGGAACGGAAGTGGGGAGTCGCCCGATGACCGGGACCACCGCGCTCTACGACATCGCGGGCCCGCGCACCCGGCGGCGGCACGCGGTCTACGGCCTGCTGTCCGCCGTCGTCCTCCTCACGCTGCTCGCCTGGATCCTGTACCTGCTGTTCCACACCGGCCAGTTCACCGCGACCAAGTGGACACCCTTCGAGTACCAGGGCATCCAGCGGCTGTTGCTGCGCGGCCTCGGCAACACCCTGAAGGCGTTCGCGATCGCGGCCGTCCTCTCCCTCGTCCTCGGCGGTGTGCTGGCCTCCGGCCGGCTGTCGGACCACCGGCCGGTGCGCGCGCTCGCCACGCTCCTCGTGGAGTTCTTCCGGGCCATGCCCGTCCTGGTCATGATCTTCTTCATCTTCGTCGCCCTGAAGGCGCAGCCGCTGCCCGCGCTGGTCGCCGGGCTCACCCTCTACAACGGCTCGGTGCTCGCCGAGGTCTTCCGCTCCGGCGTCCACGCCGTCGAACGCGGTCAAGGGGAGGCCGCGTTCGCGCTCGGCATGCGCAAGACACAGGTCATGGCGCACGTCCTCGTGCCGCAGGCGGTGCGCGCCATGCTGCCCGCCATCATCAGCCAGTTGGTGGTCGCGCTGAAGGACACCTCCCTCGGCTTCCTCATCACCTACGAGGAGTTTCTCCATGCCGGGAAACTCATCGCCTCCAACCTCGACTACGATTTGCCGTTCATCCCCGTGGTGATGGTGATCTCGCCGATCTACATCGGGATGTGCATGCTGCTCTCGTGGTTCGCCGGCTGGGTGTCCCGCCGTGAGCAGCGCAGCCCCAAGACCGAGGCGGTGGCTCTCGCCCCGGCCGGCCCTGGGGCGCTGCTGCCCGGTGGGGAGCCCCCCATGGCCCCGAAACCCTGAGGGGGGCGGCAGTTCAACGGGCCAGGCTCGTCCGGCGGCAGCCGGAGATCACTGCTCGCGGAGCGGGACGGACACCTGTGACGGGCCGTCCCCGGGCGAGGAGAAGGTCAGCTGCGCGCCGGACGGGTTGTGCCCGCCCGTGTGACATCCGCCACCGTCGCGACCACGCCCATGCCGTACGCGTGTTCGAGCGCCGCCATGGTGGGCCGGGAGCCCGTCGCGTACTGTCGGTACAGCATCGTTCTGGTTACGCTGCGCGGACTGTCCCGACGGGAGGTACGCATGGGTCGTCCAGACAAGCGGAAACTTGCGGCTCTGGTGGTCTCGGCCGCCGTGGTGTCGGTGGGAGCGGCGGCGCCGCCCGCCGCGCCGGCGAGCGAGAGGGCCGCCAAGACGCCCGTGGCCGTCGGTTACGGCGGCGCCGTGGCCAGCGTCGACGCGGACGCCTCCGCCGCCGGCATCGAGGTCCTCAAGCGCGGCGGCAACGCGGTGGACGCGGCCGTCGCCACGGCCGCCGCGCTCGGCGTCACCGAGCCCTATTCCGCCGGCATCGGCGGAGGCGGCTACTTCGTCTACTACGACGCGCGGACGCGCACGGTCCACACCATCGACGGCCGGGAGACCGCGCCGCTCGCCGCGGACTCCGGCCTGTTCACCGAGCACGGCAAGCCGCTGCCCTTCGCCGACGCCGTCAGCAGCGGCCTGAGCGTCGGCACCCCGGGCACGCCCGCCACCTGGCAGAAGGCCCTGGAGGAATGGGGCAGCGAGAACCTGCGCACCGTACTGAAGCCGGCCGAGCGCATAGCCCGCGACGGCTTCACGGTGGACGACACCTTCCGGGCGCAGACCGCGGCCAACGAGACCCGGTTCCGCTATTTCCCCGACACCGTGAAGCTGTTCCTGCCGAACGGCGAACTCCCCGTGGTCGGCTCCACTCTGAAGAACCCCGAACTGGCCCGCACCTACGAGCAGCTGGGCCGCGAGGGCACGGCCGCCGTCTACCGCGGCGACATCGGCGACGACATCGTCAAGACCGTCGAACACCCGCCCGTGGACCCCGCCTCCGGCTGGAACGCCCGCCCCGGCAAGCTCGCCGAGAAGGACTTCGCCGTCTACCGCGCCAAGCTCCAGGCGCCGACCAGGACGTCGTACCGCGGCCTGGACGTCTACTCCATCGCCCCGTCCTCCTCCGGCGGCACCACGGTCGGCGAGGCCCTGAACATCCTGGAGCGGACGAACCTGTCGAAGGCGAGCCGGGTCCGGTACCTGCACCGCCTCATCGAAGCCAGCCGCATCGCCTTCGCCGACCGCGGCCGCTGGGTCGGCGACCCCGCCTTCGAGGACGTACCGGCCAGGCAGCTGCTGTCGCAGCGGTACGCCGACTCGCGCGCCTGCCTCATCAAGGACGACGCCGTCCTCGCCAGCCCGCTCGCCCCCGGCGACCCGCGCCACCCCGCGCCGTGCGGCAAGGGCGGCACCGCGGCGCCGACGACGTACGAGGGCGAGAACACCACCCATCTGACCGTCGCCGACAAATGGGGCAACGTCGTCGCCTACACGCTCACCATCGAGCAGACCGGCGGCAGCGGCATCACCGTCCCCGGCCGGGGCTTCCTGCTCAACAACGAGCTGACCGACTTCTCCTTCGCCCCCGCCAACCCGGCCGTCCACGACCCCAACCTGCCCGGCCCCGGCAAGCGCCCGCGCTCCTCGATCTCGCCGACCATCGTGCTGGACCGGCACGGCAAGCCCGTCGTGGCGCTCGGCTCGCCCGGCGGCGCGACCATCGTCACCACCGTGCTGCAGACCCTGACCGGCTTCCTCGACCGGCACCTGCCGCTGGTCGACGCCATCGCCGCACCGCGCGCCAGCCAGCGCAACACGGCGAAGACCGAGCTGGAACCGGGACTCTACGACAGCGGGCTGAGGAGCCGCCTGGAGGCCATCGGGCACGCCTTCAGCCCCAACCCGGAGATCGGCGCCGCCACCGGCGTGCAGCGCCTGCCGGACGGCAGGTGGCTGGCCGCCGCCGAGAAGGTGCGGCGCGGCGGCGGCTCGGCGATGGTGGTGCGCCCGGCGCGGTAGCCCCGGGCCGCCTTCACCGCTCCGCGGCGGGCGGCCGGACCCGACCCTCCGACGCGGGCGCGGTCGCCTGGTCGGCGCGGAAGTCCAGCCGTCCGTCGCGGACGTCCACCGTGACCCGGCCGCCGCCGGAGACCGTGCCGTTCAGCAGCAGCCGGGAGAGCTGGTTGTCCACCTCGCGCTGGATGGTGCGGCGCAGCGGCCGGGCGCCGTACTCCGGCTGGTAGCCGCGCTCGGCCAGCCAGTCCACGGCCGCGCGCGTGAACTCCACCGACACGCCCTGTCCCTCCGCCAGCCGGCGGGTGCTCTCCAGCAGCAGATCGGTGATCCGCCGCAACTGGTCGCCGCTCAGCTGCCGGAAGACCACGATCTCGTCGATCCGGTTGAGGAACTCCGGCCGGAAGTGCTCGCGCAGCGGCCGCAGGATCTGCTCGCGCCGCGCCTCCTCGTCGGCGTCCGCGCCGCCCGGCCCGAACCCGATCCCGGCACCGCGCCGGGTGATCGCCTCGGAGCCGAGGTTGCTGGTCATCACGATGACCGTGTTGGTGAAGTCCACCGTGCGGCCCTGGGAGTCGGTGAGCCGGCCGTCGTCCAGCACCTGGAGCAGGATGTTGAAGACGTCCGGGTGCGCCTTCTCCACCTCGTCCAGCAGGAGCAGCGAGTACGGGTGCCGGCGCACCACCTCGGTGAGCTGTCCGGCCTCCTCGTGGCCGACGTAGCCGGGCGGGGCGCCCACCAGCCGGGAGACGGTGTGCCGCTCCTGGTACTCGCTCATGTCCAGCCGGACCATCCGGTCCTCGCTGCCGAACAGCGCCTCCGCGAGCGCCCGGGCCAGCTCGGTCTTGCCGACGCCGGTCGGGCCGAGGAAGAGGAAGCTGCCGATGGGCCGGTCGGGGCTGGCGAGCCCGGCGCGCGAGCGCAGCACCGCCTCGGAGACCACGGCGACGGCCTCCTCCTGGCCGACCACCCGCTGGTGCAGATGCTGCTCCAGGCCGAGCAGCCGCTCCTTCTCCTCCTCGGTCAGCCGGCTGACCGGGATGCCGGTCTGCCGGGACACCACCTCGGCGACGGCCTCCGCCGTCACCTCCAGCCGGCCCTCGTCGGCCTTGCCGTCCTCGCTGGCAGCCGTGATCCGCTGCCTCAGCTCGGTGATCCGGTCGCGCAACTGCTTGGCCTGTTCGTAGTCCTCGTCCGCGACCGCCTGGTCCTTGTCCCGGACCAGCTGTTCCACCTCGCGCTCCATGGCGCGCACGTCCGTGCCCTTCGTCCGGGAGCCGAGCCGCACCCGGGCGCCGGCCTGGTCGATCAGGTCGATCGCCTTGTCCGGCAGCCGCCGGTCGGTGAGATACCGGTCCGACAGCTCCACGGCGGTGACCAGCGCCTCGTCGGTGTACCGGACCTGGTGGTGGGCCTCGTAGCGGTCGCGCAGCCCGCGCAGGATCTCGATCGTGTCCCCGACCGTCGGCTCGGGCACCAGGATCGGCTGGAAGCGGCGGGCCAGCGCCGCGTCCTTCTCGATCCGGCGGAACTCCTCCAGCGTGGTCGCGCCCACGATGTGCAGCTCGCCGCGCGCCAGGGCGGGCTTGAGGATGTTCCCGGCGTCCATTCCGCCGCCGTCGCCGCCGGAACCGGCGCCGACGACGGTGTGCAGTTCGTCGATGAAGACGACCAGCCGGTCGGAGTGGGCGCGGATCTCCTCCACGATGGTGTTCAGGCGCTCCTCGAAGTCGCCCCGGTAGCGGGTGCCGGCCACCACCCCGGTCAGGTCCAGGGCGACCACCCGCCGCCCGGCGAGCACGTCGGGCACGTCGCCGTCGGCGATGCGCTGCGCCAGTCCCTCCACGACGGCCGTCTTGCCGACGCCCGCGTCACCGATCAGCACCGGGTTGTTCTTGCCGCGCCGGGACAGCACCTCGATGGTCTGCTCGATCTCGGAGTCCCGGCCGATCACCGGGTCGACCCGGCCCTGCCGGGCCAGCTCGGTCAGATCGCGGCCGTACTTGTCCAGGGTGGGCGTGCCGGTGGGCCGCTGCCGCTCCGGGCGGGGCGGCGTGCTCTCCGGGGCCTCCGGCGGCATGGGACGCGGCTGGAAGCGGGCCGCGTGCAGGATGTGCCCGGCCGCCGAGTCCGGGTTCGAGGCGAGCGCGCTGAGCACGTGCTCGGGGCCGATGTACCCGGCGCCGCTGGCCCGCGCCATGTCGTGCGCGTCCAGCAGGGCCCGCTTGACGGCCGGGGTCAGGGACAGCGAGGTCGGCGGCGGGCCCTCGCCCGGCGGGTGCTGCACCGGGCCCGCCCGGTCGTCGATCTCCGAGGCGAGCGAGTCCGGGTCGGCGCCCGCCCGGGTCAGCAGGCTCCGGGTGGGCTCCGTCGACACGGCAGCGCGCAGCAGGTGCTGGGTGTCCAGGTCGCGGCTGCCGTGCTCGGCGGCGTACTGGGCGGCTCCTCTGACCATCTCCCGGGCCGGCTGGCTGAGCAGGCGGCCGATGTCGATGTGGCGCGGTGTCCCGCCGGCGGCCCCGCCGAAGAAGCGGGCCAGGAAGTCACCGAAGGGGTCAGGAGGGTAGCCGTTGGTCATGGCGTGCGTTCCTTCGCTGACGGCATGCGGAGCGGCCGGGCAACCCGGGCGGGTCGCCCATGCCCACGATGGCACGATCCGTGGGGCCGGGCATGTCAGCCTGCCGGGCAGCCCCTCGCGGCCGCTCCGGGCATGTCCGCCTGCCGGGCAGGGCTCCGCGGCCGCTTCAGGGCGTCTGTCGTGCCGTGAGGATCCGGGGGCCCGACTCCGTGACGGCCACCGTGTGCTCGACGTGGGCCGCGCGGGAGCCGTCGTCGGTGCGCAGGGTCCAGCCGTCCGGGGCCTCGTGGTAGCCGTCCTTGCCGCTCGCGATCAGCATGGGCTCGATGGCGAGGACCATGCCGGGGCGCAGCGGGAGGCCGCGGCCGGGGCGGCCCTCGTTCGGGACCTCGGGGTCCTCGTGCATACGACGGCCCACGCCATGGCCGCCGAAGCCCTGCGGGATGCCGTAGCCGGCCGTGCGGCAGACCCGGCCGACGGCGTGCGCGATGTCCCCGATACGGCCTCCCACCACGGCCGCCTCGATGCCCGCGGCCAGCGCCCGCTCGGCGGTCTCGACCAGCCGCAGGTCGGCCGGGCGGGGCCGGCCCACCACGAAGCTGATCGCGGAGTCGCCTGCCCAGCCGTCCAGCACGGCGCCGCAGTCGACGGAGAGCAGGTCGCCGTCGCGGAGCCGGTAGCCGGTGGGGATGCCGTGCACGATCGCGTCGTTCACCGAGGCGCAGATCACCGCGGGGAAGGGGGTCGGGGCGAAGGAGGGGCGGTAGCCGAGGAACGGCGAGGACGCGCCCGCCTCGCGCAGCACCTCCCGGGCCACTTCGTCCAGCTCCAGCAGCGAGACGCCGACGCGAGCGGCCTTCCGTACGGCCGTCAGGGCACGCCCTACGACCTGGCCCGCAGCGTGCATCGCGTCGATCGATGTGTCGGTCTTCAGTTCCACCATGCCAATTACTATACCGGTATTTAAATTGGATGGTGACGGGGGCGGGGCGGAGGAGGGGCAGAATGGGGGCATGGTGCGCACCCCTCTCACTCCCGAAGAGCGCGAACGCGGTGAGCGGCTCGGGTCGCTGCTGCGCGAGGCGCGCGGCGACCGGAGCATGGCGGACGTCGCCGCGGCGGCGGGCGTCTCGGCCGAGACGCTCCGCAAGATCGAGACGGGCCGGGCGCCGACGCCGGCGTTCTTCACCGTGGCCGCGCTGGCGGGCGCGCTCGGGCTGTCCATGGACGAGCTGGTGACACGGTGCGCCCTGGTGCCCCTCTGAGCCGTCCGCACCGCGCCGGGCCGGACCCGCTCCTCCACCGGAGTGTGAAACATGATCGACCCCGCGGGTTGACGACGATGGTCTTGGCAAGGGCCGCCCGGAGGCTTACGTTCGTCCCTCTACGGCCCGCTCTACGGGCGTAGAGGCTCTGACGTCGTGTCGAAGGAGCAGCTCATGGCCAACGTCGTCCGCGCCGCACTGGTCCAGGCCACCTGGACCGGCGACACCGGGTCCATGGTGGCGAAACACGAGGAGCACGCCCGCGAGGCGGCCCGCCGGGGAGCGCGGATCCTCGGATTCCAGGAAGTCTTCAACGCCCCCTACTTCTGCCAGGTCCAGGAGCCCGAGCACTACCGCTGGGCGGAGCCCGTGCCCGACGGCCCGACCGTGCGCCGGATGCGGGACCTCGCCCGGGAGACCGGCATGGTGCTCGTCGTCCCGGTCTTCGAGGTCGAGCAGTCCGGCTTCTACTACAACACCGCCGCCGTGATCGACGCCGACGGCAGCTACCTCGGCAAGTACCGCAAGCACCACATCCCGCAGGTGAAGGGCTTCTGGGAGAAGTACTACTTCAAACCCGGCAATCTGGGCTGGCCCGTCTTCGACACCGCCGTCGGCAAGGTCGGCGTCTACATCTGCTACGACCGCCACTTCCCGGAGGGCTGGCGCCAACTCGGCCTGAACGGCGCCCAGCTGGTATACAACCCGTCCGCCACCCACCGGGGCCTGTCCGCCCACCTGTGGCAGCTGGAACAGCCCGCCGCGGCCGTCGCCAACGCGTACTTCGTCGCCGCCATCAACCGCGTCGGGCAGGAGGAGTACGGCGACAACGACTTCTACGGCACGTCGTACTTCGTCGACCCGCGCGGACAGTTCGTCGGCACGGTCGCGAGCGACACGAGCGAGGAACTCCTCGTGCGCGACCTGGACCTGGGCCTCATCGACGAGGTGCGGCGCCAGTGGGCCTTCTACCGCGACCGCCGCCCCGACGCCTACGAGGGGCTGGTGCGGCCGTGAACGACCTCTACTCCCGCCACCGCGGCGTCATGCCCGACTGGCTCGCCCTCTACTACGACGACCCGATCGAGATCACCCACGGCGAGGGCCGCCACGTCTGGGACTCCTCGGGCCGCAGGTACCTGGACTTCTTCGGCGGCATCCTCACCACGATGACCGCGCACGCCCTGCCCGAGGTCACCAAGGCGGTCGCCGAGCAGGCCGGCCGGCTCCTGCACTCCTCGACCCTCTACCTCAACCGGCCGATGGTCGACCTCGCCGAGCGCATCGCCCGGGTGAGCGGCATCCCGAACGCCCGGGTGTTCTTCACCGCCTCCGGCACCGAGGCCAACGACACCGCCCTGCTGCTCGCCACCGCCTACCGGCGCAGCAACACCGTCCTGGCCATGCGCAACAGCTACCACGGCCGCTCCTTCGGCGCGGTCGGCATCACCGGCAACCGCGGCTGGTCCCCGACCTCCCTGTCCCCGGTGCAGACCCTGTACGTCCACGGCGCCGTGCGCACCCGAGGCCCGTTCGCCCACCTCGACGACCGCGCGTTCATCGACGCCTGCGTCGCCGACCTGAAGGACGTCCTCGGCCACACCCGGACCCCGGCCGCGCTGATCGCCGAACCCGTCCAGGGCGTCGGCGGGTTCACCTCGCCGCCCGACGGACTGTACGCGGCCTTCCGCGAAGTGCTCGCCGCCCAGGGCGTCCTGTGGATCGCCGACGAGGTGCAGACCGGCTGGGGCCGCACCGGCGACCACTTCTGGGGCTGGCAGGCGCACGCCCGCAGCGGCCCGCCGGACATCGTCACCTTCGCCAAGGGCATCGGCAACGGCATGTCCGTCGGCGGGGTCGTCGCCCGCGCCGAGATCATGAACTGCCTGGACGCGAACAGCATCTCCACCTTCGGCGGCACCCAGATCACCATGGCCGCGGGCCTCGCCAACCTCGCCTACCTCCTCGAACACGACCTCCAGGGCAACGCCCGGCGCGTCGGCGGACTGCTCGTCGAACGGCTCCGGGCGGCCACCGCCGGGCTGCCCGGGGTGCGCGAGGTGCGCGGACGCGGACTGATGATCGGCATCGAGCTGGTGAAGCCGGGCACGGACGAGGCCGACCCGCAGGCCGCCGCCGCCGTACTGGAGGCGACCCGCCGGGACGGGCTGCTCATCGGCAAGGGCGGCGGGCACGACAGCAGCGCCCTGCGGATCGCCCCACCGCTCTCCCTCACCGTCGCCGAGGCCGAGGAGGGCGCGGCGATCCTGGAGAGCGCGCTCAGGAGCCCGTACTAGAGAACGGGGTACGGCCATGACCACCGCCTGCCAGTCCCGGCACGGCCGGGAAGCCGCCCCGTCCGTCCGACGGGCGCTCACCGGCCGGGTCCGGCCGGCCGACGACGAGGCCGCGCAGACGGAGCACATCCGGTTCCCGCACCGGGCCGTGCCCGCCGCCGCCGTGCCCGGCCTCGGCCGGGCCTGCGCGGCACCGACCGATTCGGTGCGCCGGGCCGCCGAACGGCGCGGACCGCCGATGGCCGTCCCGCACCATCCCTTCGCCTTCGCCTTCGCCTTCGCCTTCGCCGAGCCTGACCGGAGCGGGCCGGTCGCGGCCGGTGCGCCGGAAGACCGCCGCCGTCGGCCTCCCGCGGAGCCCGAGCCGAGTGACCGAGGAGCAGCATGAGCAGCCGTACCGTCATCCGCCACGGTCTCGTCGTCACCGCGTCGGACGAGATCCACGCCGACGTCCTCATCGTGGACGGCCGCGTCGCCGCGCTGGCCACGCCCGGCTCGCAGAGCTGGACCGCGGACCGCGAGATCGACGCCACCGGCAGGTACGTCATCCCGGGCGGCGTCGACGCGCACACCCACATGGAGCTGCCGTTCGGCGGCACCCATGCCTCCGACACCTTCGAGACCGGCACCCGGGCCGCCGCCTGGGGCGGTACGACGACCATCGTGGACTTCGCCGTGCAGAGCGTCGGCCACACCCTGCGCGAGGGCCTGGACGCCTGGCACGCCAAGGCCGAGGGCAACTGCGCCATCGACTACGCCTTCCACATGATCGTCTCCGATGTGAACGACGAGACGCTCAGGGAAATGGATCTCCTGGTCGAGGAGGGTGTGACCTCGTTCAAGCAATTCATGGCCTATCCGGGCGTCTTCTACTCGGACGACGGCCAGATCCTGCGCGCCATGCAGCGCTCCGCCGAGAATGGCGGGCTGATCATGATGCACGCCGAGAACGGCATCGCCATCGACGTGCTGGTCCGGCAGGCGCTGGCCCGGGGCGAGACCGGCCCCCGCCACCACGGCGAGGTCCGCAAGGCGCTGCTGGAGGCCGAGGCCACCCACCGCGCGATCCGGCTCGCCCAGGTCGCCGGGGCGCCGCTGTACGTCGTCCACGTCTCGGCGGCGGAGGCCGTCGCGGAGCTGGTCAGGGCACGCGACGAGGGCCTGAACGTCTTCGGCGAGACCTGTCCGCAGTATCTGTTCCTGTCCGCCGACAACCTCGCCGAGCCGGACTTCGAGGGCGCCAAGTACGTGTGCAGCACCCCGCTGCGGCCCCGCGAACACCAGGCCAGGCTGTGGCGGGGCCTCAGGACGAACGACCTCCAGGTCGTCTCCACCGACCACTGCCCCTTCTGCTTCACCGGCCAGAAGGAACTGGGCCGCGGCGACTTCTCCAAGATCCCCAACGGCCTTCCCGGCGTCGAGAACCGCATGGACCTGCTCCACCAGGCCGTCGTGGACGGCCACCTCTCGCGCCGCCGCTGGATCGAGATCGCCTGCGCCACCCCGGCCCGCATGTTCGGCCTGTACCCGAAGAAGGGCACCATCGCACCGGGCGCCGACGCGGACATCGTCGTCTACGACCCGCACGCCGAGCAGGTGATGTCCGCCGCGACCCACCACATGAACGTCGACTACTCGGCGTACGAGGGCAAGCGGGTCACCGGACGCGTGGAGACGGTCCTCTCGCGCGGCGAAGTCGTCATCGACCGGCGGGAGTTCACCGGGCGCGCCGGGCACGGCGTCTTCACTCCGCGCGCCACCTGTCAGTACCTGGACTAGGAGTGGCGACCATGGACTTCGGACTCGTCCTGCAGACCGACCCGCCCGCCTCCCGCGTCGTCTCCCTGATGCGGCGCGCCGAACGCAACGGCTTCCGCTACGGCTGGACCTTCGACTCCGCCGTGCTCTGGCAGGAACCCTTCGTGATCCACAGTCAGATCCTCGAGCACACCGAGCGGTTGACGGTCGGGACGATGGTCACCAACCCGGGCACCCGCACCTGGGAGGTCACCGCCTCCACCTTCGCCACCCTCAACGACATGTTCGGCAACCGCACCGTCTGCGGCATCGGCCGCGGCGACTCCGCGATGCGCGTCGCCGGCCGCAAGCCCGTCACCTTGGCCCGGATCAGCGAGGCCATGAAGGTCATCCGCGCTCTCGGCCGCGGCGAGGACGCCGACCTCGGCGGCACCAGGATCCGCATCCCGTGGATCAAGGAGGGCGCCGAACTCCCGGTCTGGATGGCCGCGTACGGCCCGAGGGCACTGAAGACGGCCGGCGAGGAGGCCGACGGGTTCATCCTCCAGCTGGCCGACCTGTACCTGACCGAGTACATGGTGAAGGCCGTCAGGGACGCGGCGGTCGCCGCGGGCCGCGACCCGTCCGAGGTGAAGGTCTGCGTCGCCGCCCCCGCCTACGTCACCGCCGACGACTCGCCCGAGGCCCTCGCCCATGCCCGCGACCAGTGCCGCTGGTTCGGCGGCATGGTCGGCAACCACGTCGCCGACCTCGTCAGCCGGTACGGCGAGCACTCCGCCGACGTCCCCGCGGAACTCACCGACTACATCAGGGCCCGGCAGGGCTACGACTACGCCCACCACGGACGCAGCGGCAACCCGGACACCGCGTTCGTGCCCGACGAGATCGTGGACCGGTTCTGTGTCATCGGCCCCGCCGAGCGGCACATCGGGAAACTGACGGCGCTGCGCGCCCTCGGCGTCGACCAGTTCGCGCTGTACGACATGCACGACGCCCAGGAGACGACGATCGACGTCTACGGCAGCCGGATCATCCCCGCCGTCAACTCCTGACCGCCGCACTCCCGGTACGGCGGCGGACAGCGCCGCTCACCCCGCCGACCGACGGCCGCCCGGTCCCGGCGCCCTCCTCGCTCGCCGGCTACGGCCGGGCGGCGGGCCCGGGCACCTTCCCGGCGGTGTGCCGCGCACCGGTCCGGCTCGCGCCACCGGGTCCGGCGTCGGGCCGGGCGCACGGCCCGCGGCGGACCGGGCGGAAACCGGCCGGTAGCCGGGCGTTGTCCGGCAGGATGCCGGTGGGGCACGCCCGGACCCGGCCGCCGGACCACGGCAGCGGGCACCATGGCGGCGGAGGGGATGCACATGAGTGACGCCGGAACCGTGTCCGCGGCCGACCGCGCCGCCGCCGCGCTGGCCCGCACCGACCAGTTGTCCGTACCGGTCGAAGCGGAGACCTACACCGGGATACGAGGACCGGAACTCGACGCCGTGATCAACGAGTTGGAGGAACTGCTCGCCGGTCTGGCGGGATCGGCGGAGAGCGGCGCGACGGCCGCCGCGGTGGCGGCCCGGCTCGGCCGGTGCCGGGCCGTACGGTTCGTCCTCCACGGCGCTCCGGCCGACCGGGAGCGCGCGCTGCCGCTACTGGACCAGGCCCGTACGTCAGCCCTGCTCGGCCCGCAGGAGCGGGAGGCGGCCTACCGGGGGCTGGTGGCGCTGACCGGGTTCCGGCTGGTACGGCTCGCCCGTGACAGCTCCGTCTTGACCGCGCCGCACTGGACCGTCGACCGACTCGTGTCCCTCTCCGAGCTGGGCACCCCTCTCGCCCAGGGCGGGTCCGGCATCGTGGAGGACAGCGCGCTGCTCGTGCGGCTGCTGCTGGAACGCGAGCAGCAGCGGATGACTCCCGAACTACGCGACAGACTGGAGGCGTTCGGCGGACTGACCGACGCGCTGCTGACCGACGACACCGGCGCGTTCGTCCGCGAGGCCCGGCCACTGCTCGACGCCATGACCGACGGATCGCTGCCGGCGTCGACGAGCACCTTGCTGACCCTGATGCTCGGCGAGATGGAACGGTCCCTCGCCACGTCCCCCGCGCGGCCCGGGACACCCGGGGACGGGCCGGCCGAGGACACCGGCGCGGCCGTGGTGACCCGGGACGCCCTCACCGAGTTCCTGGCCCTGGCCGAGGTGATGTCACCCGGGATCGTCGGACCGCAGAACGTCTCCGGGCTCCTCGCCGAACTGATCGGAGAACCCTCCGCCGCCGGCCGTAAGGACGGCCGCGCACCCATGCCGTCCAGGATGATCGGCGCGCTCGTCCACTGCGCCCAAGCGCTGTACACCGGCGACCTGGAGGGCTTCCGGGAGGCGCTCCGGCTCATCCACGAGGCGTGGGCCGGCGGCGAGTTCGACGGTACGGTCCACCGCGAGTGGCTGCCCGCCATCCTCCCCGTCCTCTTCCTCGGGGCCTCCCTCACCGGCGGCAGCCTGGTGGACGAGGAGCTGGCCCGGGACCTGTTCGAGGCCCAGGAGTGGGACGGCGACCCCACCGGCGTGCACTCCGCCAACCTGCGCCTGTGCGGGGAGACGATGCGGCTCCAGGCACGGCTCACCTCCGCGCTGGACCGGGGTGACACCGCGGCCGTCGAGGACGTCATCGACGCGCTGTGCGAACTGGAGCTGGACGCGGCCTACGCCGCCGCCGAGGAATGGCCCGGCACCCTCGTCGGCTTCGTCCTCGGGACCGCCTATCTCGGCCTCGTGGTGATGGACGGCGCGGGTGACGACCGCACCGCGCACCTCCGGGCGGCCGGGCACCACATGCAGCGGGCTCTGGAGGCGTCGGTGGACATGCCCGTCCTGCGCAGCCTCCTCGACATCGCCTGGGCCCCGCTGCTCACCCTCACGGCGATCACCGAGTCGGACCCGGCCCGTATCGCCGAGGGCGTACGGCGCGCCCGGACGGCGCTGGCGAACACCGAGTTCACCGGCGTCCTGCGGCCGAGGTCGCACGGCGCCATCGCGTACGCCCTGGACACCCTGCATCTGCTCACCGGGGACGCCGGAGCGCTCGACGAGGCGATCGGCGAGCTGACCGTGGGTCTGGAGGGCCTGCCCGAGGGCCTGCCGGGCGGCGCCGGCATCACCTGGGACCTGGCCGCGCTGCACGCCAAGCGCGCCGGGCTCCGGGCGGGCGCCCCCGGCGCCGGCGAGGACCTGTCGGCCGCCGTCGGACTCGCCCGCACCTCGCTGCGGCACTCCGCCGACGAGGTCCTGCTCCAGCAGGGCGTCGGCCGCGGCCTGCGGATCGCCCGCGCGGCGGCCGACCGGGGCCGCGCGGCGGCGTTCTGGGCGCTGCGCGCCGGACGCGCCGAGGAGGCGATCGCATGCCTGGAGGCCGGACGGTCCCTGGTGCTCGGGGCCGCGGCCGTCTCCGCGGGCGTCGCCGACCGGCTGGCCGCCCTCGGCGAGAGCGAACTGGCCGAGCGGTGGCGGGCCGCCGCCGACCAGGACCGCGGTGACGACCGCTCGCTGTGGGAGCTGTCCGCCGACGTGGCCTCCGGCGGCCCGGCGAACGGCTCCCCGATGGAGGTGCTGGCCGCGGTCGGCACGGGCGCACCCGGGCTGCCCGGTGACCTGCGGCGCCGCTCGCTGGAGCTGCTGCGCGGGCGGGGCGGGGCCGAGCTGGAGCCGGTGCTGCCCGCCGCGGACGACCTGCGGGCCGGGTTGCGGGCGACGGGCGCGGACGCGCTGCTGTACCTGGTCCCCGGTGTCGACGACCGGGACGGCGCGGTGCTGGTCGTCCCCCGCGACGGCCCCGCCGTGGCGCTGCCGCTGCCCGTGCTGACCCCCGAGGGCCGCGGTCCCGTCGCCGCGTACCTGGCGGCCGGCGCGGACCGGCAGCGGCTGGAGACCGCCGCCGGCGCGACGGAGCCGGAGAGCACCGCACGCCGGGAGGAGAAGGAGCGTGCCGAGCGGCGCTGGCTGCGGGCCCTGGACGACCTGTGCGCATGGGCCGGCGAGGTGCTCGCCCCCGCCCTGGACCACCTCGCCCTGTGGCCCCACGCCCTCACCGAGTCCGGCCTGCGCTCCACCTCGGCCGGGGGCGCCGACGTGTGTTCCGCGTCGGCCGGGGACACCGGCGCGCGTCCCGCGTCGGCCGGGGGTGCCGAGGTGAGCCCTGCCCTGGGCGGGAGTGCCGGTGTGCGTTCTGCCTCGGTGGTCGGTGCGGACGCGTGGGCTGCCTTGGCCGGGGATACCGGCGTGGGCTCCGCTCCGGTCGCCGATTCCGACGCGCTCCCTCCTCTGGCCGGGGACACCGGCGCGCGTCCCGCGTCGGCCGGGAGTGCCGACGTGTGCTCCGCCCCGGCCGGGAGTGTCGAGGCGAGCCCCGCCCCGGCCGGGAGTGCCGGCGTGTGCTCCGGTCCGGCCGGGAGTGACGGCGTGGGGCCTGCCCCGGACGCCGGGGCCGGCGTAGGCGGTGCCGTGCGGCTTGTGCTGGTGCCGTGTGGGGAGTTGGGGGTCGTGCCCTGGCAGGCGGCTCTGCTCCGGCCGTCCGCCGGGCTCGGAGTGCCGCGGCCGGTGCGGGCCTGTGAGGTGGCCGTGCTCACCCACGCGGCCTCCGGCCGGGAGTTCCTGCGGGCCGCGGCCCGCAGGCGCATGCCGCTCGCCGGCCGGCCCGCCCTGGTGTTCCACGGCGGGGACGACCTGGAGTGGGCCGAGGAGGAGATCGACACCCTGGCCGCCGTGCACTACCCGGGCGCCGTGGTGCACCGCCCGCACGAGGACCCCGCGACCCCGGAGACCGTACTGGCGCTGCTCGGCGGCCGGGCCGCCGCGCCCGCCTCCCTGGTGCACCTCGCCTGTCACGGACTCGCCGGTCCGGACCCCACCCGCTCGGCCCTGCTCCTGGCCGACCCCGACCGGGCCGACGAGCCGGCCCGGACCGCCGGCCTCACCCTGAGCACCCTGCTGGAGACGCCCGCCGAGGGCGACGCCTTCCGGTCGGCCGGCCCCCTGGTGGTGTGCGGCGGCTGCGAGACCGACCTCACCACCCGCGACCACGACGAGGCCCTGACCGTCACCTCGGTCATGGTGCACCGGCTGGCCGCCGACGCCATCGGCTCCCGGTGGAAGGTCGACGACAAACGGTCGGAGCTGATCATGATCGTCCTGCACGACGCCCTCAACCGGGGCCTCGCGCCACCGGACGCGCTGCGCGCCGCCCAGCGCTGGATGCTCACCGCGCCGCACGAGCGCCCGCTCGTCCCGGCGCTGGAGGACATCTCGGCCACGCGGCTCGCCGAGGACTTCCGGGAGCGGCCCGACACCTGGGCCGCCTTCGTCCACCACGGCAACCCGGCACCGGCGGCGCCCGCCGCCCGGCAGCGGGAAGGAGAGACCGTATGACCTCAGAGGACCTGCTGAGGCTCCTGGAGAACCACTGGATCACCGTCGCCGGCGGACTCGACGCGAAGGCAAACCGCCAACTGTCCGAGGCCCTCGCGGAGTTGCGCGCGGAGACGGTCGCCGGCAACCCGGCCGCCGTCGCCCGCACCGTACGCCGGCTCAAGCGCACGCTGTCCGCGCTGCCGTCCGGCCACCCGGTGGCCGAGGCGCTCGGCGGCCACCGCTACGCCGGAGCGGTCCACGAACTGCCCCGCCTCGCCACGATCGACGCGGTGATCGGCGTCCTCGGCACCCCGCCGCCCAGCCCGGGTGAACTGCTCCGCGCGGCCCGCCGCCGCCTCCTCGCCGCGCCCGCCCTGACCGAGGCCGAGCACGCGGCCCTGGCCGAGGCCGGGACCGCACCGCCGGACGGAACCGGGACGCCGGCACCCACCGCGTCCGAGCACCCCGCGCCCGAACCGGCCCCGCCGCCCGGCGGACCGGACCCCGCCCTGATCCGGCTGCGCGACCCGGACGACGGCGTCCGCTACCCCCGCTTCCAGTTCCGGACCGGTACGGCCGAACCGCTGCCGGTCGTCCGCCGGATCAACGTCCTGCTGTGCGCGGACCGCGACCCGTGGGGCGCCGCCGACTGGTGGCTGGGCGGCAACCGGTGGCTGGGCGGTGTCCCGGCGGAACTGCTCGGCGTGGTGCCGGACGACGCGCTGGAACGCGCCGCCGCCGAACTGGTGGGAGCCATCTGATGGGCCGGCAGATACCGCCCGAGGGAGTCGCCATGGAGCCGGTGCGCCACGTGCTGCCGGCGGGCACGGTGCTGTGGCGGTGCCACGAAGAGCAGTACCAGGCGGCCGAGTTCAACCCGAACGTCGCGCACGAGTTCTTCCACGGCGGCCGCTTCGACCCCACCGAGAGGGACCCGTACCGCTATCTCTACGCCGCCCTCGACCCGGTCACCGCGCTGAGCGAAGTCCTGCTGCGCTCGGTGGACTACGGCGACGACGGGGTGCGTCTGATCCCCTGGGCCCAGGCGTCGCGGTACGTCCTGTCGGCCCTGCGCACCACGGCCGACCTCTCCCTGGTGGACCTGACGACGGCCGAGGGGCTGGCCGCGGTCTGGCAGGACCACTGGCTGATCGACACCAAGGAGTACGCCGGCACCCGGTACTGGGTGCGGGTGATCCGCGAGCGGTGTGACGACGTGCAGGGGCTGTGGTGGACGTCCAAGCGGTGCCGGCCGCGCACGGCGCTGCAACTGTTCGCGGACCGCTGCCCGGCCGAACCCCTCGACCCCCGGCCCCAAGAGTGCCTGCGGCTCTCGTCCCCGCAGGACGTGCGCGAGGTCAACCGGCTGCTGGCGCCGCTGCACGCGGTCATCTCCGTCCCGGAGGACTGAGCGGGTCACCACGCGGACCGCCCCGGCCTCCTGACGAGGGAGGCCGGGGCAGTCGTACGCCGGTACCGCGGGTGGTTCAGCCGTGCCGCGCCGGGCCGGGCAGCAGCGGCCGGTGCTCGGCCCGGTGCATCGCCGCCTCGCTGACGGCGGGATCCTTCGAGGCCGTCATCACTCCGCGCAGATACGCGCCCGCGGCGGACTCGTAGAGCGCGCGGGTCGCGGCGATCCACTCCCGCGCGGCCTCCCGGCGGTCCTCCTGCCGGCCCTCGGCCGTCTCCTGCGCGGCCCGCGCCCGCTCGGCGTCCGCCACGCTCCGCGCACGCTGCCGTTGCAGGTCTTCCCGCCGTTCGACCGCCGTACGGAAGGCGTCGAGGAACGGGTGTTCACGGAACAGGCCGAGCAGGAACCCGACACCGCCCGACAGCAGCAGCAGCGCGCAGAACAGCCAGGTCACCGTCTGGGTGGTCAGGTGCAGCCGGTCCACCAGGGTGGTGGAGTCGGTGCCCGAGCCGCCGAGCCCGCGGAAGCCGGCGCCGTCCCCGGTGTCCGCGGCCGGCGTGTCGTGCTGCGTCACGAACTTGGCCCGCAGCGTGCCGAGCAGCCACGTCAGTCCGCCCCACACGCCGAGCAGCGTCAGGGACGGCAGCCAGCCGCTGCGCGGCGCCCCGGTCCCCGAGCGCCACCGCAGCATGTGGCCCGACAGGTGCGGCACGATCAGCATGACGACGGCGGACGAGACGGCGAGCGTGCCGGACATCAGGTCCCCGCTGGTGCTGCCGACACCGTGGAAGGGCTGGTAGGCGACCCAGTAGACCGGCACTTCGACGGCCATGATGACCCCCAGCAGGACCAGCGTCAGCCACCGGGGCAGGCCGGGCCGGGTCGTCAGCCCCTCCCACCCGCCGGCCGACGCCCGCACGCCGGTCTCCCGCAGCGCGGCGCGGTAGTCGTCCGCGAGCCGGCCGGACGCGGGGCCGTCCGGCGTGGACACCGGCTGCCAGTCGTCCCCCGGGTCCGCGCCCTCGCCCGTGCCGGACGCAGGTGCGGTGCCGTCCTTCGGAGGGGTCGCGGCGGCCTGGGCCGGGGCGGGTCCGGCCGGACCCGCGGCCGCGTCCCCGAAGCGGGCGCGCAGCCAGCGCTCCTCCACCCGTTCGCGCAGCCGGTCGCGGAAGCGCAGCCAGCGCGAGGAGCGCAGTGCGAGCAGGTCGAGCTGGTTCAGGGCCGCCTCGATGTCCCGGTCGGCCTCCTGCAGCCGCCTGTCCAGCAGCCTGGTGCGGTCCTCGCTCGTGGTGACGTCGGCGGCCGACCGGGCGTCCTGGAGCCGGGCCTCCTCGTTCCGCCTGCGCAGGTCCTCCTCGATGCGGTGGACCATGGTGTCGCGCTGCGCGGCGAGTTCGGCGAAGTAGGGCAGCAGGCCGTCGCTGTACAGCAGCCACGGGTCCAGCGTCTTCTTCTTGCCGGCCTCCTGCCCGTTCTTGCGGGCGTCCTTGAGCAGGGTGCCCTGGTCCGCGGTGTCGAGGACCAGGGGCCGGGGGCCGGTGTGCCCGCCGGTGGCCTGCCCGGTCCGTACGGTGCCCGGCGCGGTGCGTCCGGGGAACGGGATCCGGAGGCGGCGCGGCCGTGGCTCGTCAGCGCCGGTAACGGGAGTCGACATGTGCCTTGGCCCTCCCTTCGAGTGCTTCGACCCAGAAGGACTCGAAGTCGTCGGCCTCGCTGGGTTTCGTCTTGTACTGCATGCCGAGCCCGACCGGGAAGACGTCCATTCCCTTGATGCCGGGCAGCCCCCGCTTCTTGACGAGGGAGTCGATGACCTTGGCCCGCCGGCCCTCGGTGGTGAGGTCCTGGCGGGAGAGCACGAATTCCGGGTCCGACTGCCCGAAGTCGCTCACGACGAGCAGCTTGGGCGCCGGGCCGTCGCCGGCCACGGTCTCCCCGATGCGGTCCAGCGCGCCCCAGACGTCCGAACCGTTCTGGGTACGGGCGCACTTCAGCTCGGCGAGCGCGGCGACGGCCGCGTTCCGCCGGGCGCCGGCCCGCTGTGCCTTCTGGTCGGTGTTCGCGTCGTGCGGCGGGTCCAGATCGACCTGGCCCTGCCGACAGGAGGAACTGCGCGAGGAGCGGGTGATGGGGGCGTAGTCGACGGTCCCGCACTTCTGGTCGGTGAGGAACTCCACGAGGCTGTCCTTGAGTTTGGCCTCCGCGTCGAATCCCTCCTTCACCGCGGCGGCGGATCCGGATCCGTCGACCACCACTCCGCACGGGGTGGTGAGGGCTTCCTCCTGTTTGGTGCAGGACACGAGGGCGGACAGTGCGCACACCAGCGGGACGACGACGGCGAGCCGGCGGGTGGTGCGGACGGTGGACCGGTGACCGGTCCGGGCCGAGTGATGCACGATGACGTTCCCTGGCCTTCCTGGGAGACGGGGAGCGGTGGAGCGGTGGACGGGAGCGGAGCGAGAGGTCATCCCCGGCGGGCGCCGTGGGCGGCACCGCCGGACGCCGCCTGGTTGTCGATGATGTGCAGGGCCTGGGCGACGGCCGACGCGGCGGCCGGGTCACCGGCCCGTTCCCCGGCGTACCAGCGGTCGGTGAGCAGGCTGTCGTCGACGCGGGCCCAGGTGTGGTCCAGCGTGATCCGCCCGGGCAGCCGGCCCGCGGGCCGGGACTCCTGGACCAGGCCGGCCGCCCGGCCGCCGGCCCACACGCCGTCCCAGTAGCAGGCGATCAACTGGTTCGCCGCGTCGGCGAGTTGCTGGGCCTGCTGGCGGTAATCGGCGGCGGCCGAGCGCCACTCGCCGACCATCCGCCCGTACCGGGCGAGCGCGGCCGGCGCCGGCTTCTTGCGCACCGTGTACTGGGTCACCACCCGTACCGACTCGGCCTGGATCCGGATGTGCAGCTCGCGGTGCGCCCGGAGCATGTGGGAGCGCAGCCGTGCGGTGCCGCGCCGCACCCGGGCGTGCAGGCCCAGGATGTACGGCGGGAGGCCGGCGGTGCCGTCGGCCGGTCCCCGGCCCCCCTCGCTGTCGGTGAGGAATTGCAGAAGTTCGGCCGCGTCCCTGCGGCCGTGCGACCGGGCGCGCGCCGACGACAGGAGCCCGGCATTCAGGTGTCGGACCCGGACATTTATTCGAGCTTTGTTGATCATTTTCGAAAGTCCCCCATTCGTCGCGGGCGGTCCGGGTGGGAAGGCGCCGCGATGGGGAGAGGTTAGCGGGCAAAACCCTTGACGGGACCGGTGTTTCGCGGGAAAACCGATCATTCTCGGGGACGTTCCGGAAAACAACCGGATCCCGCCCGGCGGAGAGCCGGACGAAGGGCCCGAGGCAATTGCGGGGGTCCGCCGGCGCGCTGGATACTCCAAGCCGGCGCGAGGAGGAGAAGCCGTGGAATTACGTCTCGACGGGACGCACTACCCGTTGGAAACGCTGGGCCCGGGAAAACGGCTCGGCATCTGGTTCCAGGGCTGCACGCTGGCCTGCGCCGGGTGCATGTCCCGGCACACCTGGGACCCGGACGCGGGAACCGCCGCCACGGTCCCGGAGGTGCTCGGGCTGTGGCGGCGGGCCCTCGCCGACGGCGCGGACGGTCTCACGGTCAGCGGCGGCGAGCCCCTTCAGCAGTCCCGGGCGCTCGCACACCTCCTCGCCGGCGCGGCACGGCTGCGCGACGGGGCCCGGCGGCACGAGGGGAGCGCCGGGTCCCGCCCCGCCGACCTGCTGGTGTACACGGGGTACGACCCCGAGGAGCTGACGCCCGGTCGGCGCCGTGCCCTCGACGGCGCGGACGCCGTGATCACCGGCCGGTTCCGGGTGGCGGAACCCACCCGGCTGGCCTGGCGCGGCTCGGCCAACCAGCGGATCGTCCCGCTGACCCCGCTCGGCGCCACCCGCTACGCCCCCTACCTCACCCGCGAGTCCCCCGGCCCCCGGTTGCAGCCGGCGCCCGGCCCGGACGGCGCGCTGCGCCTCTACGGCGTCCCGCTGCGCGGCGAACTCGCCGCGCTGGAAAGCCGGCTGGGCAAGGACGGGGTGGCCCTCACGGAGCGGAGCTGGCGGCCGTGAGCAGCCGGGCGTGGCTCTCCTCCGGCGTGACCAGCAGCACCGACCAGGACGGGTCCCGGCGCAGCTCCTCGCGGACCGCGTCGAGCAGCCGCCGGGCCACCGTCTCCACGGGCAGCCCGCCCCGGCCGGAGCCCAGCAGCGGAAAACAGATCGAGGACATCGGCAGAGAGAGGAACTCGCTCTCGTGGCGGGCAAGTTCGAAGGACCTGCGCACCGCCTCGCCGAGCACGGCGGGGGACACGTGATAGCGGTCGCCGTCCCCGACCGGGGTCGCGATCGCCGCGTGGTGGATGCGCCGCACCCCCTGGGCGGCCAGGGCGCCGGACGAGGTGGCGACGACCGTGCCCGGCCGCACCTGCATGCCCGTCCTGCCGTGCGTCCGCAGCCACACGCCCAGTTCCCGGGACAGCACGTCGTCCACGATCTCGCCCTGGGCGTCCCGCACGGCGGCGGCCCGGCGCAGCGCGCCGGAGACCGTGGGACGGAAGGTCTTGGACATCTCCAGATACGTGTTCTCCGAGGACACCAGGATGTCCACGTCCCGTACGTCCTCGATCGGGCACACCCGCACGGTGATCCGGCCCGCCGCGGCGCCCGGACGCACCGGGCCGGCGACGGCCGGTGCGGTGCGCGCCGCGGGCGCGGCCGGCCCGGCCGCCGTCGGTTCCGGTACCGCCTCGGCCGGCTGACCGGCCGCCTGGCGGGCCACGGCCAGCACCGCCGCCGCCAGTTCGGCGATGGCGTCGTGCTCCTGGCTCTTGCGGAACCGCTCCGTCGTCACGCCGTAGACGGCCGCCGCGGCCTTGCGCCGGTCGGTGCCGGGCACCCCGCGGCGCGCGGGGAAGATCCCGAACGAGTGCGCGGCGGCGCGGGCCAGCGGATCGCTGGAGTCGTCGTCCCGCACCGGACGCCCGCCGGCCAGCCGCCGTACCGCCGCGCCCAGCAGTTCCTCGATGCCGGTCTGCTCGTCCTCCGGCCCGGCGCACAGCCCGGCCGCGACCGCCGCCTGACGCAGCGCGTCCCTGGTGCAGTGGCGCAGCCCGGGCAGGCCGCGACGCCTCAGTTCCCGGAGTTCGGCCACGAGGCTCTCGTGCGAGGGCAGGGGGTGCATGCTGCGCATCGTAGCCCCGCCCGGGGATCCGCTGAAGATCCGGGAAACCCCCTGTCGCCCGCCGGGAACCGGGATATCTTCGTCCCCCCGCGGCCCCCGCACCGCACCGCCGCGCCCCACGGCGCGGCCCCCCGGTGCGCCCAGCGCGTTTCCCGGAAGGCCGGAAGATGACGACCACGCCGCCCACCCGATTCGTCGACCCCGCCGAAGGCGGTTTCACCGACGCCCGGTTCACCGAGACCCGCCCGGTCCTCGCCGGGGTGCCCCGCGAACTGGCCGACCGCTTCCCGCTCGTCGCCGTGCTCGCCGAGGCGCGGCGGCCCGCCGAGGCGGTCGTCCTGCGGGTCCGCGACCTGACGGCCCGGCACGGACCGTCGGAGATACCCCTGGTGCTCAAGTGGTACCACCGCCTGCACGCCCCGGACCCGGCCGTGGAACAGGAACTGCGGGAACTCGGCGCACTTGCGGCCCCGCACCTGGAACGCCTCCTGGAGACCGGCGAGGCGGACGGCCACCCCTGGCATCTGTACTGGTCGCACGGCGAGGAGACCCTGGAGAAGTACCACGAGGACCATCCCGACGGCCTGCCCGCCGACGCCGTCCGGTCCCTGGCGAGCCAGCTCCACGAAGCCGTCACCGCCCTGCACGGACGCGGTGTCGTCCACCGGGACATCACCCCCGACAACATCATGGTGCAGACCCGCCGCGGTGCCACGGCCGACCTCGTCCTCGTCGACTTCGGCGCCGCCGTCCACCGGCCCGACGAGGCCCTGGAACCCCGGACGGACTGGCGCGGCAAGCCCCTGTACCTCGCGCCGGAGGCCGGACTGCTCCGGCAGACCGTCTCCGAGGCCGGCGACTGGTGGTCGCTCGGCATGGTCCTCGCCCAACTCGCCCTCGGCCGCCACCCGATCGAGTTCCGCCGGGACGAGGACGTGCTCGCCGAGATCGCCACCCACGACCCCGACGTCTCCGGCATCGCCCACCGCAGGACCCGCCTGCTCTGCGAGGGCCTGCTCACCCGGGCCCCGGAACACCGCTGGGGGGCCGCGCAGGTGCGGGACTGGCTGGACGGCGGGGAGCCCTACACCGCCCCGCGCACCGACGGCCGCGTCTTCGCCGACGACCCCACGCGCCCCGTGCTCCGGCCGTTCCCGTTCATGGGCCGGGAGTTCACCGGCACCGAGTCGCTCGCACTTCACCTGGACCAGAACCACGTCTCGGCGGCGCGCATGCTGGCCGACGACGCCGACCGGGCGCGACTGGTGGAATGGCTGGACCAGTTCAGGACCGTCGGCGGACGCGGCGAGGAGGAACGTAAACGGCTCGACGAGCTGTGCGAGGAGCTGGCCAGGCCACCGGCCCCGGAAGGCGTCGCCCGGCTGCTGAACTGGCTCGGCCCCGGCCTCGACGTGGCCTGGCACGGAGTCCGCCTGGACGCGTCCGGCATGCGCCTGCTGTGCCAGGGCGCCCGGGACGGACACGCCGACGCCGTCGCGCTGCTCCGGCATCTGGCGGAGCGTCCCGGGGTCATGACCGAACTCGCCCGGCGGCCGGGCGGCCACGGACTGGACGAGACGGCCACCGCGTGGCAGGCCCTGCGCAGCAGGTGGGAGCCCACCGTTCGGGAGGTCGCGCGGGACCGGCAGGACCGCACGGCCCTGCGGCGCACCGCCGAGGTGGACGCCTGGCTGCTGCAACTGGCCCGCGAACCGGAAGCCACCAGGCGCCGGCTCACCGACTCGCTGCGGGACGTGCGCGCGGAACTGCCCGAGACGGTGCCCTGGTTCGACGCGCTGCTCTCCGCCCAGGACGACGACCCGCGTCTCGTCGTCGCCGTCCGGCTCGCCGCCCGGGCCCGGCAGGAGTCCGCGGCCCGCAGGGACCGGCGGATCCAGGAGGAGCAGGAACTGCGGTTCGCGGCCGACCAGGACGGACTGACCGCCGTACTGCGCCGCCTGGACCGTCTGCCCACCCTCGGCTGGGCGCTGTTCGGCGCGGTCGTCGTCACGGCACCCTGGACCTTCGTCATCGGCCTCGCGGACGTCTTCGGCCGCGCCACCCAGGAAGCGGTCGTCACGGCCTGGCTGGAGGCGCTGCCCGCCGCCGCGGTCGTCTTCGTGGCGGAGCTGTGGACCGCCGTCTACATCGGTCCGCCCTTCTACCACCCGCACCGGTCGGTGGCCGGCCTCCTGATCCGGGGCGCGGACCGCCCCGGACAGCTGGCCCGCACCCGGATCGGCCGCTGGATCGCGGCGGCGCTGCTCGTCCTCGCCGTCTTCCTCGGGTTCTACGCCGTCGCCGTCGCCCCCTGGCTGTGGCCGCTCGCCACGGCCGTCGCCGTCACCGCCTTCGGCGTCCGCCGGTGCTGGGCATGGGGACGACAGCGGCGCCGGGCCCGAGCGCGCCGGGACGCCGCGCGCCCCGGACCCGGAATCCGCCCGCGACCCGGCCGCCGGGCCCCGGCATGGCGGCCTCGGCGCCGTGCGCGGCCGACCCCGCCGCAAAACGGCCGTCGCGCTCCCCGGTGGCGGCCGTGGGACGCCGTCCGGGCGCGGTGGGCGGCCCGTGAGCGGCCCGGGACGACGACCGACACGACAGGAGATCAGGCATGAGTTCGGGTTTCGCCATCCCCAGCATCCAGACGGTGGCACCCGCCGTGCACTTCCCGCCGCCCGCGCCGCCCCTGGACCCGCAGGCACTGCCGCACACCGGCATGCTGCACCTGCACGACGCGGCCGGGCAGGCCTCCGGCCACCTCGCCGACGCGGCCGGGCAGGCCGCCCACCACGCGGCGGACGCCGCGCTGCAGGTGCTCGGCTCGCTCAGCGGCGTCCTGCTCGTCGGACGGGCCGCGCTGCTCGGCACCCGGCTGCTGGCCGCCGGAGCGGTACGCGCCGCCGAGGAGCAGCGGTGCCTGGAACGGCAGCAGCGCCTCGCGGCCACGGCCGCCGAGCAGTGGGAGGCCGCCGCCTTCGCCGCCGCCCGCACCAACGCCCGCCGCCACGCCCTGCTCGCCCGGGTGGCGCGCGCCCGGTCCTCCGACGGCCCGCCCGGACCCCCGCCACGCCCCGACGTACCGCCCCCGCTGACCCCCGTCGGCGCCCCGCTCGCCGACCTGCGCCGCGAACTGGCCCGCGCCGAGGAGGCGTTGCACCGCGCGGAGCAGCGGCAGGCCGAGTGGGAAGAGCGGCGGATCTCCGCACAGTTGCGGCTGGAGGAGGACCGGGACGACGAGTGGCAGCGCGCCTTGCGCGAGAGCCGGGAGGACGCGCTGCGCCGTTTCGCCGCCGAGCGCACCGCCGAGGCCGAGGCCCGAGGACCCCGCCCGCCCGTCCGCACGCCGGCCACCGAGGTGCTCGACGCCCGGGAGGTGCGCCGCACCGGAGCGGGCATCCTCGGCCGGCTGGACCCGTACGCCGCCCCGGAGGCGGCCGGCCTCGCCGCGCAGGCGGTCCGGGACGCCGTACGCCGCGCCGCCGAGGACCCGCGCCGGGCCCGCATCCACCTCACCGAGGCCCGCAAGTTCGTGCGCGACGCCAACCGGCAGGCGCACGAGACCCGCGCGGCACAGGAACGCGCCGCCCTGCACCACGACTTCCTCGTGTACGAGACCCCGGACGGCGCCGAGGACCTCGCCCCGGCACCGGACGCCGTGGCCCTGCTGCGGCGCACCCTGGACCAGGGCGTCCCGCTCGGCCCCGCCGAACGGGAACTGGTCGAACGCCGGGTCACCGAACGGCTGCACGCCCTGGAGGCCCTCTACGTCCGCGAGCGGTGCGCGGGTGCCGTCGCGGAACTGGCCCGGAGGTTCGGCGGCGAAGCCGGGCTGGGCCAGGGCGCCGGGCAGGAGATCCGGCTCGACTGGACCCCGCGGGGCTGGGACCCCGGCCACTGGCTCCGGGCCACGCTGCTCGACGGCCGGCTGAGCGTGGCGACCATGTACCGGGGCGGACCGGGAGAGCGGACTGCCGGGCAGCGCGCCCTGGACGACGAGCGCTGCGCCGAGGCCCGGGCACGGTTCACCGAACTGGAGGAGATCACCGGAGTACTGGGCCTCGGTCTCGAATTCAAGGTCGAACACACCGAAGGAGCGCTGCCGGGCGTGCTGGGAGAGGACGCCCTGGTGCTCAACGAGCTGATCGACGAGGGAGAGCGGCCCGCGGACACGCACGGGGACGTCCGTCATCCGCCGCTCAGGCAGCGGCAGGTGGGCGGCGAGGACCACCGCAGAGGCTAGACCGAGGCACCCGCGGCGGGGTCCGTGAGCACACCGCCGCAGCCATGGCCCGCGCGCGGCCCGCGACAGCGCGCACCGGGGAGGAACGATGGACCTGTCCAAGGAAGACCGGCTGCCGCCCTTCGTGGAGGAGCTGACCGGAACGCTCGGCGTGCACGCGCAGTACGTCCTGCACGGCAACATCCGCGATCTGCACCTGGTGTCCCGGCGCGGCCGGGAGCGGTTCTACCCGCTGCTCGACGTGCTGTGGAACCCCCTGCGGCAGAAGGGCTACGAGGTACTGGTGGTCTGCGACCAGGTCAACGGCTTCGGCGTGGCCCAGTCCGGGCAGGGCGACGCGGAGGCGGCCGTGGCCGAACTGCTCCAGGGGACCGGCGACTTCCCCGGCCACACGGCGGCGCGCCGCCAGGCGGTGCTGGAACAGATGCGCAACATCACGGGCGGGTGGGCGCGGCAGCGGACCGAGGTGCCGCGCGACGGCCGCCGGCTGCCGCCGCTCCGGGTCGCCCTGGTGATCGACCACGCCTCCCGGCTGCTCGCCGACCCGTCCCGGCCGAGCCCCGACGAACGGGACTTCTTCCTCGCCTGCCTCAAACTCGCGCACGAGGCCGAGCCGTTGCCGCCCCGGCCCGGCACCGGCGCCGTGCCGCAGGGCCCGGGCCTGTTCAACCCGGTGATCTGGCTCGCCGACGGCGAACGGGACGTCCCGGCGTGGCTGATCTCCGGCAGCGAGCGGATCCGTGCCATCGCCGTCCCGGAGCCCGACGCGGACGAACGCTCCACGATGGCCCGCCTCCTGCACCAGGTCTACGAGCGCTACCCGGGACACGGCACCCGCGACGGCGCCGCCGCGGCCGGCGGCACGGACGCCGAGGAGGCGTCCCGCGCGGTCGGCGCCTTCGCCCGCGCGGCCTCCGGGCTGAGCCTGCGGGCCATGGAGGAGAGCGTGAAGCTGGCCCGCTCCCGCGGCCTGCCGTTCACCGCCATGCCCGACGCCGTACGGATCTACCGGCTGGGCGTGGAGAAGAACCCCTGGGGCCGCGACGAGATACGCCACCGCATCCTGCGCGGCGAGGACCCCGAGAACGAACAGTCCATTCCCCGCCGGGTCCTCGGCCAGGACGCGGCCGTGGCGCGGACCCTGGACATCCTCAAACGCGCCGCGCTGGGACTGTCCGGGGCCCAGGCCACCAGTCCCGGGCACCGGCCGCGTGGCGTGCTGTTCTTCGCCGGCCCGACCGGCACCGGCAAGACCGAGCTGGCCAAGGCCGTGGCGTCCGTGCTGTTCGACAGCGACCAGGCGTATCTCCGGTTCGACATGAGCGAGTTCTCGGCCGCGCACTCCGCCGACCGGCTCGTCGGCGCGCCCCCGGGCTACGTCGGCTACGAGGCGGGCGGCGAACTGACCTCCGCCGTACGGGAGAACCCCTTCCGCGTCATCCTCTTCGACGAGATCGAGAAGGCCGACAAGGGCATCCTGGACAAGTTCCTCCAGGTGCTGGAGGACGGCCGGCTCACCGACGGGCAGGGTGTCACCACCTACTTCAGCGAGTGCGTGCTCATCTTCACCTCCAACCTCGGGGTGCAGCGCACGGACCCGGAGACCGGGGAACGCGAGTGGATCGTGGCGCCCGGCACGCCGTACAAGGAGCTGGAGGCCACTGTCCGGGACAACGTCAAGAAACACTTCGAGCAGGTCATCGGCCGGCCGGAGCTGATGAACCGGATCGGCGGCAACGTCGTCGTCTTCGACTTCATCTCCGACGACGTCGCCGAGCGGATCTTCGACCTCCAGGTCCGCAACATCCAGCGGCAGCTGGCCCAGGGACACCGGCTGGTCCTGCGGATCGAGGACAAGGCCCGGCGGGAGTTGCTGGAGCACTGCACCCGGGACAAGTGGAACGGCGGCCGGGGCATCGGCATGGTGCTGGAGACCCATCTGATCAACCCGCTCGCCCGGGAACTGTTCACCGCGTCCGACCTCGGCCCGGGCACCACGGTGGTGGTGACGGAGGTACGCGAGGCGGAGAGCGGACGGGTGGACACCAAGGTCGTCGTGAAGAAGGGAGACACCGTTGGCGGAGGTAAGGGACTGGGATGACGACGACTGGTTCGACGGCGGCGGCGAGTCCGGCGCCGTCGCCGAGCCCGAGCCCGAGCCCGAGTCCGAGCCCGCGCCCGACACCGGACCGGCCGCCGGACCGGCCGCCGGACCGGCCGCCGGGCGGGACGGCGGCGGGGGAGAGGCCGATGACGACGACTGGCAGCCCGTGGGTGGCGTCACCGCCCTCCACCAGCCCCAGCCGGCACCTCCGCCCCCGCCTCCGCCCCCGCCCGTCGGCGAGCGGTGCCCGCGCTGTGCCACGGTCGTCCCGGCCGGTATGCCCGCCTGTCCCGGCTGCCTGACCCCGGTCGGCGCGGGTCCGCGTCCGCAGCGGCTGGCCGGCGGTGTGCTGCGGCTGGTGTTCCGGGCCGGCGGCGGCCATCTCGACGTGCCGCGCGGCGGGGAACTGCGGCTGGGCCGGAGCGGTGGCTGGGCGCCCGAGGCGTCGGTGCTCCTGGCGGACGAGGAGACCGTCTCGGCGCGGCACGCCGTCGTCGTGCACACCCCGGACGGGGCGGCCTGGGTGAGCGAGGTCGCGCGGGGCGCCACCAACGGCACCCGGGTCAACGACCGCGTCCTGGTGCCCGGCCAGGACGTCCGCCTGCGCAACGGCGACCGGCTCGAACTCGGCCCCAAGGTCTGCTTCACGGTCCGCGGCGTCGAGGACGAGCCGGCCGAGGCGGACTGAACGGGGGCGGCCGGCCGGGCCGGAACCCGCCGCGGGTCAGCCCCGGCCGTCGCCCAGCGTGGCCACCGCGGCCTTCGCGGCCCTGATGGCGCCCTTGTTGATCTCGTCCGTCGTCGGGGCCTTGCGGGTCTCGAAGTCGCTGCCGCTGTAGGTGACGACGACGAGGGCGTTGGCGACGCGGACCAGCACGACGCCCTCGCGGGTCTGCTGCTTGTCCTCGGTGGCGAGGCCGACGACGGAGTACGCGGTGTCGCCGAGCCCCGGCACGGCTCCGCCGCCGCTCTTCTCCGCGACCCGCTGCTCGTACTCCTTCGTCGCCTCCTGGTCCGACTCGCCGATCTCGAACGACACGTCCAGCCAGCGGTAGTCGTAGCCGTGGAGCGCGTTCCAGGAGCAGGTGCGGCGCAGCCTGGTGTCCGTCGAGGGGATCTCCTTGCCGGCCGGTTTCGCGCCGGGCACCAGGGACGCGAGGGTGGCCGCGGGCACGCCGGCGCAGGGCGAGGGCGCGGTGGTGTACGTCGGCGCGGCCGTGGTGGCGGACGGGGCGGCGGAGGAGGCTGCGACGGGCGGGTTCCGGAGTGTCTGGTGTCCGGCGGCGGGCGGCGCGGCCGGGCCGCAGGACAGCGCCCAGCCGGCGCAGGCGAGCACCGCGACCGGCGACAGACGCGCGGTGAGAGCGAGCGGCAGAGGAAGGGAACGCACGACGCACTTCTCGTGGGGGAGGGGGTGGAGGGGTCCGCGGGGGCGGACGGGGTACGACAGTGTCACATGACCGCCTGTGCGGCGGAAGTGCCGACGCACTGCGTGCCCACCCGGTCACGGACGCGCGATCATGCCGTACCGTTTCCGTCCCGCACGCGGCCCGGACACCCCGCCGGACCCGCCAAAGGCTATGGCACGCGCGCCGTCCACTCCGGTGAGCCGAACTTCGTGCGGGCCAGTTCCTCCGCCCGGGCCAGTTCCTCGTCGGTGACCTCGCCCTCGGCCAGGCCGTAGCGCGCGCGGAAGGATTCGATCATGCGGTCGATGACGGCCTCGCGTGCCAGCCCCGTCTGCCGGCGCAGCGGATCGACCCGCTTCTTCGCGCTCCGCGTCCCCTTGTCCGACAGCTTCTCCCGCCCGATCCGCAGCACCTCGACCATCTTGTCGGCGTCGATGTCGTACGACATCGTCACGTGGTGCAGCACGGCGCCCGGGCCACCGCCGGGCCCGACCATCCGCTTCTGCGCCGCGCCCGCGATCTTGCCCTGGTCGGTGGCGATGTCGTTCAGCGGCTGGTACCAGGCCCGGATGCCCAGGTCGCCGAGGGCGCCCAGCACCCAGTCGTCCAGATACGCGTAGCTGTCCTGGAAGGACAGGCCCTGGACGAGGGACTCGGGCACCGACAGCGAGTAGGTGATGGTGTTGCCGGGCTCCACGAACATCGCGCCGCCGCCGGAGATCCGCCGCACCACCTCGATGCCGTGCCGGGCGGCGCCCTCCGGGTCGACCTCGTTGCGCAGCGACTGGAAGCTGCCGATGATCACCGCCGGGGCGCCCCACTCCCACACCCGCAGCGTCGGCGGGCGCCGGCCCGCGGCCACCTCGGCGGTCAGCACCTCGTCCAGCGCCATGTGCAGGGCCGGCGGCTGCGGGGCCTCGTGGATCAGCTGCCAGGCGTAGTCGGTCCAGTCCGTGGCGCGCGCGAGTGCCCGGCGCACCGCGATGCCGACGCCTTCCGAGGTCAGGCCGTACATCACCGTCCCCGCCGGCAGTGCCGCGTCGACGCGCGCGGCCAGCCCCGCCGCGTCGGTGTCCGCGGGAGCGCCCTCCAGGGCGCCGTTCACCGCGTCCAGCGCCTCGTCGGGCTCCAGGAAGAAGTCGCCCGCCACGCGCACATGCCGCAGCGCGCCCTCTTCCACGTCCACGTCCACGACGACGAGCTTGCCGCCGGGCACCTTGTACTCACCGTGCACTGCCTTGGCCTCCGTTCCTGCCGCACGAGAAACGTCCGGCCCGCCCGGGGTGTTCCCGGCGGGCCGGACGGCTTCGTACGATCACCCGGACGACGTACCCGGGCCGCGGGTCGCCGGCCCGGTCCCGGTGCGGGTCACTTCAGGTAGGGGCCGTCGGTGCCGATCTTGCCGGGGCCGCCGAGCACGTACACCCGGAGGTTGCCCTTGCCCGGGGCCGCGACGGACAGCGTGCCGTTGGAGACGGTCTTCACGTCTCCGGTGACGGCGTCGGTGTAGGTGCCGTTCGGGATGCCGGTGTAGGTGGCGCCGCCGGAGACCGTGACGAGGGCGAAGCTGTCCGTGCCGCCGCTGGTGTAGCGGCGCTTGAACGCCATGCCGCCCGAGATGCCGTCGGTGGAGTACTGGCCCATTTGCAGGGCCGGCACGGCCCGGCGGATCTGGTTGAGCCGCTGGAGGTGCTTGACCAGGGGCTGGGCGAGGGTGTCGGCGACCTCGCCGGTGGCGGAGCCGACCTTGCCGAAGTCCGAGGCGGTGACGGTACCGGCCAGGTGGTCGCCGTAGTAGGCGCGTCCGGTGGAGGCGAGCGGGCAGGTGGGGCCGCAGTCGATCTGCTTGCCCTTCTGGAACTCGATCTCCGAGCCGTAGTACAGCGTCGGGATGCCGCGGAAGGTCCACATCAGGGACATGTTCTCGGCCCAGGCGTCGGTGCCGCCGCTGTAGCGCGTGGACGACTTGTTCGGGCCGTAGTCGTGGCTGTCGACGTAGACGACGTTGTAGGTGGCGTCGTTGACGCTGTCGTCGGAGTCCTTGCCGTTGCCGTAGGCGTTCTGCGCGTCACCGAAGTTCATGTGCATGCGCATGTCGATGATGTTCATGCCGGAGGCCTGCGAGTGGTCCGGGGCGTGGTAGGTGTTGCCGTTGAGGAAGGCGTTGGTGGAGGTGGGCTGGCTGCCGGTGCCCAGCTGTTCCTCGTAGTCGTACTGTTCGAGGGCCGCCCGGGCGTCGTCGGCGCTGTACTCCTTGCGTTCCTTCCAGGTGTAGAACTGGGCGGAGTGGTTCACGGACCCGCGGTTCCACTTGTCGTTGACGAAGGCCCCGACCTCGGCGAAGACGAAGAAGTTGGCCGCCTTCCCGGCACCGAACTTCTGCGTGACCCGTTCCTGGATGGCGGGCAGGAAGCGGCGGTTCCAGGTGACCCGGGGCACGTGTACGGCCGTGTCCAGGCGGAAGCCGTCGACGCCCATGTCGATGTACTTGTCGTAGGCGCCGATGAGGTAGTTCTGCACCGCGGTGGACTCGGTGTTGAAGTCGGCGAGGTCCTCGTGCAGCCAGCAGGAGCGTGAGTCCTCGCCCTCCCAGTTGCCGATCCAGCACTGGTGGTAGTACTGCTTGGGGAACATGCCCGAGGTGGGGCTTGGCCACTGGCAGTTGTAGACGGTGTAGCCCTCCGCGCTCCTGCCGCCGGTCGGCTTGCCCCAGTTGACGCAGGTGTTGCCCGTCGGTTCGGCGGTGGACCACAGGTCGCCGTTGTAGTACGACTTACCGGACTTGGGCTCGACCGTCAGGCCGTCGTACTCGAAGCCGTCGTTCTTCTCGTCGTAGTACCAGCTCCACTGGCTGTCGCGGACGCCGTACACGGTCGGTGTGAACAGGCCCTTGGCGCCCCAGCGGGAGCTGTGGTTGTACACCACGTCCTGGTAGATCTTCATGCCCTTGGCGTGGGCCGCGTTGATCAGGTCCTGGTAGGAGGCGCCGGCCGATTCCAGGCGCGGCTCGACCTTGTAGAAGTCGTAGCCGTGGTAGCCGTGGTAGTCGTAGTCCGAGCGGTTGAGGACGACCGGGGTGATCCAGACGGCGGAGAAGCCGAGGGCCTTGATGTAGTCGAGCTTGTCGACCAGCCCCTTGAAGTCGCCGCGGAACATCGGGTCGTTGCCGGCCGCGTTGCCGGACTTCACGTGCTGGCTGCCGCCGCGGTTGTTGGCGCTGTCACCGTCGTAGAAGCGGGCGGTGAGGACGAAGTAGATGGGGTCCTTGCGCGGGTCGGTGCCGAGCGGGGTGCCGGTGGCGGGCTCCGGCGCCTGCTCCCCGGTGGTCACCGTGGCCGCCGCCGAGGCCGGTGAGGTGTTGCCGGCCGCGTCGACCGCCTTGACGGTGTAGGTGTAGGCCGTCTTCGCCTCCAGCCCGGTGTCGGTCAGGACCGTGGAGGTGACGTCCGTGACGGTCGTGCCCTTGGTGCCGCCGGTGCGGGTGACCTGGTACTTCACCACACCCGTGTCGTCGGTGGCCGCGTCCCAGCCGACCACGACGGAGGTGTGGGTGGCGGTGGCGGTGACCTTGGCGGGGGCCGTGGGGGCCTGGGTGTCGGGGTCCGCCGCGGCGCAGGGGTTCTTCGCCCCGGTGGTGACCTTCCGGTCCTGCACGGTGGAGGTGCCGGTGGCGAGCGTGTAGTCGGCGCTGTTGTTGTTGTCCCAGACGCCGTTGCCGTTGTTGAACGCCGCCTTCAGCGAGGTGGCGGTGCCGATGTCGAGGGTCTTCTTCCACCAGCCGGTGCAGGCGGGCTCCATGCCGGCGCCGGGGGCGGTGGTCCAGGAACCGCCGGCCGGGGCGTAGTGGATGTTGGCGGTGGTCCAGCCGGTCGTGGCCGTCGAGTAGTAGACGGTCGCCTCGTTCCCGGAGCCCGTGCCGGTGTCCGCGCACGGGTCGCTGTGGGCGATCACCCCGTCCTTGACGGTGACGGTTCCGGTGCCCAGGGCGTAATTGCCGCCGCCGTTGTTGTCCCAGGTGCCGCTGCCGTTGTTGAAGGCGGCCCGCAGCCCGGTGGCCGAGCCGAGGTCGACGGTCTTCTTCACCCAGTCCGTGCAGGCGGGCTCCATGCCGACGCCGGGGACGACCGTCCACGAGCCGCCGTCGGGGGCGTAGTGCAGGTAGGCGGACGGCCAGTTCTTCGTCTTCGTGTAGTAGAAGACGGTCGTCGTGGCGGAGGCGGTGGCGGCGGCCGTCGGCCGCATCGGGTCCGGCGGCAACTGCGACGGGCCGGTGAGCAGTCCGATCACCCCGGCGGCAGCGGCGCCCACGGCGAGCGCGCGGCGGAGCGGGCGGGGTCGTGGTGGTGCGCTCGCAGGGGCTGTTGACCTTGATCTCATGACGTCTCCCGGGCGGCGATTGGGGAGTGGATGAAACTGGAGACAGTAAGTTGCTGCAACTACTTGCAGAGGGCGGAAGCTACCGGGACATGACAGCCAGGTAAAGGGGTCTCGCAGAGACCCGGTCCCCGACCGCGTAGCCGGCCGCGCGACGGGGCAGCTTCTGATCCGGGCAGCCGCTCACGGGCGAACCGGCCGACGCGCGCGAGACAACGAGGTGAGACATGCGGTTCACGACCCGACCCACCCTGCAAGGCACCTTCGGCATGGTCTCCTCCACGCACTGGCTGGCCTCCCAGTCGGCGATGGCGGTGCTGGAGGACGGCGGCAACGCCTTCGACGCGGCCGTGGCCGGCGCGTTCGTGCTGCACGTCGTGGAACCGCACCTGAACGGGCCGGCCGGCGAGGTCCCGATCCTGCTCGCCCCGGCGGGCGGCGACGTGCGCGTGCTGTGCGGACAGGGCGTGGCCCCGGCGGGCGCCACCCCGGCCCACTACCGGGGGCTCGGGCTGGACCTCGTACCCGGCACCGGACCGCTCGCCGCCGCCGTGCCCGGCGCCTTCGACGCCTGGCTGCTCCTGCTGCGCGACCACGGCACCAAGTCCCTCGACGACGTCCTGAAGTACGCCGTCGGCTACGCCGAGCACGGGCACGCGCCCGTGGAGAACGTCGGCGCGACCGTGGAGAGCGTACGGCGGCTGTTCGAGACCGAGTGGACGTCGTCGGCCGAGGTGTACCTGCCCGGCGGCCGGCCGCCCCGCCCCGGCACCCTGCTGCGCAACCCCGCGCTCGCCGCGACGTGGAAGCGGCTGCTGGCCGAGACCGCGCACGCGGGCGACCGGGAGGCGCGGATCGACGCCGCGCGCGAGGTGTGGCGCTCCGGCTTCATCGCCGAGGCGCTGGTACGGCAGTCCGGGCGGCCCACCAGGGACACCAGCGGCGAACGGCACACCGGCACGCTCACCGAGGCCGACCTGGCCGGGTGGTCGGCCCACTACGAGACCCCGGTGACCTACGACTGGAACGGCTGGACCGTATGCAAGGCCGGCCCCTGGAGCCAGGGCCCGGTGCTGCTCCAGCAGCTCGCCCTGCTCCCGCCCGAGCTGCCCGCCCCGGGCTCCGCCGATCACGTGCACCTGCTGATCGAGGGCTGCAAGCTCGCCATGGCCGACCGCGAGGCCTGGTACGGCGACGCCGCCGAGGTCCCGCTCGCCGAGCTGCTGTCGGACGGCTACAACGCCGGGCGGCGGGCCCTGATCGGCGAGAAGGCCTCCTACGACCTGCGCCCCGGCAGCCCCGGCGGACGCCCCCCGAGGCTGCCCGCCCACGCGCACGCGACGGCGGACGCCCGGCCCGGCTTCGACCCGCTGGGCGCCGGCGAGCCGACCGTCGCCCGGCTGCCCGGCGCGCCCGCCCTCGCGGAGGCCACCGGTGAGGCCGAGGTGGCCGCCGACGGCTCGACCCGGGGCGACACCTGCCACCTGGACGTGGTCGACCGCTGGGGCAACATGATCGCGGCCACGCCCAGCGGCGGCTGGCTCCAGTCCAACCCCGTCGTCCCCGAACTCGGCTTCCCGCTCGGCACCCGGCTGCAGATGACCTGGCTGGAGGAGGGCCTGCCCGGCACCCTCACCCCCGGCCGCCGCCCCCGCACCACCCTCACCCCGTCCCTCGCGCTGCGCGACGGAGTGCCGGTCCTGGCGTTCGGCACGCCCGGCGGTGACCAGCAGGACCAGTGGCAGCTGCACTTCTTCCTGGCCGCCGTCCTGCGCGCCCCCGTCCGCGGCGGCCTCGACCTCCAGGGCGCCGTCGACGCCCCCAACTGGCACAACGACAGCTTCCCCGGCTCCTTCCACCCGCGCCGCCGGCGCCCCGGCAGCGTGACCGTGGAGTCCCGCATGGGCTCCGGGGTGATCGAGGAGCTGCGGCGGCGCGGCCACGACGTCACCGTTGGCCCGGCCTGGTCCGAAGGCCGGCTGTGCGCGGTGGCCCGGGACCCGGCCACCGGCATCCTGTCGGCGGCGGCGAACCCGCGGGGCATGCAGGGATACGCCGTGGGCCGCTGACGGCCCTTCCGGGGCCCTTCCCCCTTTCCGGGGCCCTTCGCCGAGACCCCCGCTGTTCGCGTCGATTCCACCCCGCGGCCACCCGCGGGCCGGGGGCTGTCAGTGGGGCGTGGTCTGATGGGAGGCATGATCGAAGAGACGGAAACCATCGAGGAGTTTCTCGCCCGCCGCTCGGCCGACGTGGAGGAGGCGGTCCGCGAGGCCGCCGCGGCCGAGATCCTGCCCCGCTTCCGCCGCCTCGCCGCGCACGAGGTGGACCAGAAGAGCGGCCCGCACGACCTGGTCACGGACGCCGACCGGCTCGCCGAGCTGCGGCTCACCGAGGCCCTCGGCGCGCTGCTGCCCGGCTCCGTGGTGGTCGGCGAGGAAGCGGTGCACGCCGACCCGGCGGTGTACGAGGCGCTGCAGGGCGACACACCGGTCTGGATCGTCGACCCGGTGGACGGCACCCGCCAGTTCGTCCACGGCGACGACGGCTTCTGCACCCTGGTGGCCCTCGCCCACCGCGGCGCCGTGATCGCCTCCTGGACCTACGCCGCCGCGCGCGGCCGGTTCGCCACCGCCGTCCGCGGCCGCGGCGCCTTCCTCGACGGCGAGCGGCTGTTCGCCGGCCCGCCCGAGCCCGGCCGGGACCTCGTCGTCGCCACCTCCCACCCGGACTACACCACCGACGAGCAGAAGCGCGCGCTGCGCGCCCTGTGGACCGACGGCCTCGCCCCGCGCGCGTGCGGCTCGGCGGGCCTGGAGTACCTCGCGGTCGCCCGGGGCGAGCTGGACGCCGTCGCCTTCTCCTGGGAGGCCGCCTGGGACCACGCGGCCGGGCTGCTCCTGGTCGAGGAGGCCGGCGGCACGCACCTCACCCTGACCGGCGAGCCGTTCCGCGTGACCGGCGGCAACGCCCTGCCGTTCACCGCCGCGCGGGACGCCGCCACCGCCCGCCGGGTGGCCGACGTGCTGCGCACCGCCTCCTGACCGGCCGGTGCCACCCGGACCGGGGCGGTGCCGGTGTCCCGGCCTATCCTGATCCCGAAGGCCATCGGCTGACGAAGGGGTCCGAAGGTGCCGTCGATGCTCGATGCGGTCGTGGTGGGTGCGGGACCGAACGGACTGACCGCCGCGGTGGAGCTGGCCCGCCGCGGCTTCTCCGTGGCCCTGTTCGAGGCGAAGTCCACCGTCGGCGGCGGCGCCCGCACCGAGGAGCTGACGCTGCCCGGCTTCCGGCACGACCCGTGCTCGGCCGCCCACCCCCTCGCCGTCAACTCCCCGGCGTTCCGCGCTCTCCCGCTTAACCGGTACGGCCTGGAGTGGCTGCACGCCCCGCTGCCCATGGCCCACCCGTTCCCGGACGGCACCGCGGCCGTGCTGTCCCGCTCGGTGGCCGAGACCGCCGCCTCCTTCGGACCGCGCGACGCGGGCCCGTACCGCAGACTGGTCGAGCCGCTGCTCGCCCACTGGGACACGCTCGTGCGGGACTTCATGTCCCTGCCGCTGACCGCGCTGCCCCGCGACCCGGTCACCCTCGCCCGCTTCGGGCTGGCCGGGCTGCCGCCGTCCACCTGGCTGATGCGCCGCTTCAAGGACGAGCGGTTCAAGACCCTCTTCGCCGGCCTCGTCGCCCATGTGATGGCACCGCTGGGCGGCCTGGCCACCAGCGCCATCGGGCTGGTCTTCGCCCTGTCCGCGCACGCCCGCGGCTGGCCGGTGGCCCGCGGCGGCTCCCAGGCCCTCTCCGACGCCCTCGCCGCGTATCTGAGAGACCTCGGCGGCGAGGTGCACACCGACTTCGAGGTCAAGCGCCTGGACGACCTGCCGCCCGCCCGCGCGTACGTCTTCGACACCTCGCCCGCCGCGCTCGCCCGGATCGCCGGCTTCGGCGACCACTACGCCGGATACCGCTACGGCCCCAGCGTCTTCAAGATCGACTACGCGCTGGACGGCCCGGTGCCCTGGACGGCGCCCGAGGCCCGCGCCGCCGGCACCGTCCAGATCGGCGCGAGCCGGGCCGAGATCGGCACCGCCCTGCGCGCCGCCTCCCGCGAGGGACGCGCGCCCGAGCGGCCGTTCATGATCACCGTGCAGCCGAGCGTGGCCGACCCGACCCGGGCTCCCGAGGGCAAGCACGTCTTCTGGGCGTACGGCCATGTGCCGAACGGCTGGTCCGGGGACCTCACCGAGACCATAGAACGCCAGCTGGAGCGCTTCGCCCCCGGCTTCCGCGACCGCGTGCTGGCCCGCGCCACCGCCGGGCCCGCCGAGATGGCCGCCCGCAACGCCAACTACGTCGGCGGGGACATCGCCTGCGGCGCGGCCTCCGGACTCCAGCTGCTGCTGCGCCCCAAGCCGTCCCTGTTCCCGTACCACACACCTCATCCGGCCGTCTTCCTCTGCTCCTCGGCCACGCCGCCCGGACCCGGTGTGCACGGCATGTCCGGCCACAACGCGGCCAAGGCGGTCTGGCGGAGACTGCGACAGGACTGAACCGACGCGAACCGGCGCGCGGCCGACCGGAAAGGCGGGACCGGCATGACCGGCATCACCCTCGTCCAAGGCGACATCACCCGGCAGCACGCCGACGCCGTCGTCAACGCGGCCAACTCCTCGCTCCTGGGCGGCGGGGGAGTGGACGGCGCGATCCACCGCCGCGGCGGCCCGGCCATCCTGGCGGAGTGCCGCGCGCTGCGCGCCTCCCGGTACGGCAGGGGCCTGCCCACCGGTCACGCGGTCGCCACCACGGCGGGCGACCTGGACGCCCGCTGGGTGATCCACACGGTGGGCCCGGTCTGGTCGCCGGCGGAGGACCGCTCGGACCTCCTCGCCTCCTGCTACCGCGAGTCCCTGCGCGTCGCCGACGACCTCGGCGCCCGCACGGTCGCGTTCCCCGCCATCTCCACCGGCGTCTACCGCTGGCCGATGGCGGACGCGGCCCGCATCGCGGCCCGGACGGTGCGCACCGCTCCCACCGCCGTCGAGGAGATCCGCTTCGTCCTCTTCGACACCCAGGCGTACGAGACCTTCGCCCGGGAACTCGGCGGCCTCGGCTGACCCGGCGGCGGGTTCCGGCGCGCCCGGCACGGCGGGCGCGCCGCACCGGCCACCGCGCCCGCCGGGCGGACCGGAGAGCGGCGTTCGCCACCCGGGACACGGGGCCCGGTCGCGGTCAGCCGTGCCGGGGGAGCCAGACCGGCGCGCCGCTGCCGCGCGGCACCAGCACCGTGCGGAACCGCCCCGGCGTCCGGGACATGACCACCTGGTCGGTGACGCCCTGGTAGCGGCCGCAGGGAGTGTCGGCGGTGAAGGTGTCCGGGTCGAGATAGGCGTGCGGGGAGCGCGGGTCGGGGTCGAGGGCGGTCTTTTGGGCATAGTCCCGGTCGAAGACGCCGAGGCTGAGGATCCAGGTCGCGACGCGGGTGAGGTTGAGCGTGACGCGGTAGCTGCCGCCCTCCTCGGCGCGCCGCATCAGCGCGGCGACCGCGCCGGTGGTGGCCAGCCAGGACAGGACGTAGTCGTTGACGACACTGATGTACGGCAGAGCCGGAGTGCTGGCCGGCCCGGCCGCGACACCGTCCTCGCCCTCCATCAGCATGATGCCGCCGAGCGCGCCCGCGGTCTGGTCGAAGCCCACCCGCCCGGCCCAGGGGCCGCTCTCGCCGGCGAGGGAGAAGCTGCAGTGGATGATGCCGGGGCGGACGGCCGCGGCCTCCTCGGCGCTCAGGCCGATCTTCTCCAGGTAGCCGGGGCGGCGGTTGGCGTAGAACAGGTCGGCGTCGCGCAGCAGTTGCCCGATCCGCGCCCGGCCCTCGGTGCCGTAGGGGTCGATGGTGGCCGAACGGACGCCGACGTTGGCGCTGTTGTACGTGGAGTCGTGCTCCAGCTCGTTCGGCCGCCAGAGGTTCAGCACGTCGGCGCCGTGCTGGGCCAGGTCCCGGCCGACGCCGGCACCGGCGATGATGTGGCCCATGCCGAGGGCGCGGACGCCGGACAGCGGCTGGCCGGCGCCGGCGCTCAGGGGCTCGGGCGCGCTGTCGCCGATCTTCTCGATCTTGATGAGCGGTTCCCGTGCGATGTACTCGTACGCCGGTTCCCGCAGGAACTCCTCCGTGGTGCGCAGCATCGGCATCACCACGCCGATCTCGTCACCGGCCTGCTCCAGGTCGGCGGCGTTCCACTGGGCGACGGCGTCGGCGACGGCCTGCCTCTCGGGCCAGGTGCGCAGCAGCTTGTAGACGGCGTTCTTGATCTTCGGGTAGGGGTTGAGCGGCATCACCCAGCGGTCGTCACGGGTCCGGTAGAAGTCGAACCCGAGCGGGTTGACCGGGTCCGAGGGGGTGCCGCCGGGATAGCCGTTGAGCAGCTCCCACTTCTTGTCGTAGAACGGGCACAGCCGGTGCGGGGCCTTGCGCAGGTCCATGGTGATGTCCTGGCCCTCGCCGCCCCGCCGGCGCCACAGGGCGGCCAGCGCGACCGACTTGGCGGTCATCCCCAGCGCGGGTACGGCGCCCAGGCGCATGATGCTCGGCACGACCGGGTCGCTGCCGAGGAACGTGATCTTCCCGCCGCTGTCCTCGGGGCGCAGGCCGGCGCAGGCCAGCACCTCGCGCAGGGCCTCGTGGATGTCGAAGCCGTCGTCCTCGTGGGTGACGGGATGGGCGAGGGCCTTCCGGATGCGTGCGGTCACTGCTTCGGTACTCATGTCCAGCCTCTGTGCGGTGGGTCGGGTCAGCCGTCGTAGCCCTCGCCGAGGGCGCGCATGACGGCGATCTGCCTGCGGTCGCGCGCGGCGGCGAGGTCGGCGACGCTGCCGCCGAAGTCCTTCACCTGCTCGGTCAGCAACTGCCGGGTGCGCTCGTCGAACGCGACCTCCTCCTCGGCCATGTCGGCCCAGCGGCGCTCCATGCCGGTCCCGAGGTGGCTCATGAAGTGCGGCAGCCCGCCGTCGCCGCCGCCGAGGTGGAAGGAGCGGAAGGGACCGGCGACCGCCCAGCGCTGGCCGAGGGAGGAGGTGACGATGTCGTCCAGCTCCTGCATGGTGACCACGCCCTCGCTCACCAGGTGCACGCACTCGCGGAAGACCGCCGACTGGAGCCGGTTCGCGACGAACCCCGGCACCTCCTTGCGCAGCACCTGCGGGCGCTTGCCCAGGGCCTGGTAGAAGGCGCGGGCGCGCTCGGTGGTCTCCGGCGAGGTCCGCTCGCCCGGCACGACCTCCACCAGCGGCACCAGGTGCGGCGGGTTGAAGGGATGGCCCACGACCAGCCGCTCCGGGGCCTTCAGGACGGTGGCGATCTCGGTGGCGGGGATGCCGGAGGTGGAGGTGGCGAACAGGGCGCCGGCGGGAGCGTGCTCCTCGATGGTGCGCCACATCGCGTGCTTGACCTCCAGCCGTTCCGGGCCGTTCTCCTGCACCAGGTCCGCCGCGCGGACCGCGTCCGCCAGGTCCGGTACGAAGGCGAGCCGGGCGGTGAGGTCCGAGGTGTCCAGCCCCAGTGCGCTCAGCGCGGGCGCGGCCTGCGCGATGTGCCCGCGGACGGCCTCGTCGACACCGGGCTGCGGGTCGCTGACCGTGACGGCGAGCCCGCGGGCCAGGAACAGTGCCGCCCAGGAGGCGCCGATCACACCTCCTCCCACGACGGTGACCTCGCGGATTCCGGCGATGCCGTGGTCGGACATGCGCGGCCTTCTCCTCTCGGTTTCTCTTCCCCGGCGTGCGGGAGCGGTCAGGCGAGGTAGTCGTGGACGACGTGGGCGCGGCCCAGGGTCAGGTCGGTGAGGACGTGGGCGGCGGAGACGACCTCCAGCACCGGCAGGTCCGCGAGCGGGGCCAGCGCGTGGGCGAAGAGCTGGAGCCGCGCGGGACCGCTCCAGGCGCCCTTGACCACGATCTCGGTGATCTGCGTCCGGACCAGTTCGCAGATGCGCGGCGAACCGTCGTAGTGCGGCAGCTTCTTGAGCATGAACGCCGGCCGGGTCAGTTCCTCACGGGCCTGCTCGGTGTTCAGCGGCCGGTGCTTGTAGCCCATCGTGGCGCGGGCGACGGGCAGTGTGCCGTGGTCGAGGGTGCCGACGAGGGTGTCCTGGTCGACGTACAGCCGGGGGCGGCCGGCCTTCTTCGGGTAGGCGCCGATCTCCCGTCCGCCCGCGATGGCGGGGAAGTTGTCCACGTGCATCGAGATGCTGTACTCGCCCCTCTCGCCCTCGTGCTCCACGACGGCCAGCTGGCCGGCCTCCGTGTAGTCGCCCAGACCGGTGGCGTCCGGCATCCGCATGACCTCGAAGCGGACCAGCGGCTCCGTCACCCGCAGGGGTTCCGGCACCACCCGGCGCAGGGCCTCGGGGTCCGTCCGGTAGGTGATGTCGAAGTACTCGCGGTCGGTGAACCGGTACGGGCCCGCCGGGAAGGCCGGGGCATCCAGCGGTGTCGACAGTGCACGGACGACGTCCTCGGCTCGCATGACTCTCGCCTGCCTCTCCTGGCCCCCTCCGGACTCTCTGGAGCATAAGGGGACGAAGTGCGGCAAACATCTCGTCCGGCCGCCCTGGAGGTGTCCGGACGAGGCCGCCGATTCGGTGAGTTGCAATCTGCAACTTCACTCACTGTGGCTCGGGGCGCGGTGTGTTGCAAAATGCAACGCACACTCTCTGTGTGATCATGCGTACAGGGACTACGGCGAAGGACGGACGCGTGACCGACGACGACACGGAGGTCCCGGGGCTCGTCCGGGAACTGGTGACCCTCTCCCGGCGCTTCCGGGCCAACGCCGAACGGCTCCATCCGGACCTGAGCTTCGTGGACTATTCGCTGCTGTCCGAGATGGCCGAACGCGGCGGCGCCCGGGCCGGCGACCTGGTCGGGCTCTACGGCCTCAACAAGTCCACGATCAGCCGCCAGGTCACCGCCCTGGAACGGGCCGGCCTGCTGGTCCGCGAGACCGTTCCCGGCAACCGCCGCGTCCAGCTGCTGCGTCCCAGCGACCGCGGCCGCGAACTCCTCGCCCGCGCCGACGCCCGGATGTACGGCGAGGTCGACGCCCGCACCGCCGGCTGGTCCCCGGACGAGGTCAGAACCCTGCGCACCCTGCTGGCCCGCTACAACTCCGCCGCGTCCGCCGTCGCCGAGGAGACCTGAGGTCCCCGGCCGCCGGACCCACCGGACACCGGGCCGAGCGGCCCGGCCGGCGCGGGATGCGCGAGGCCCTGCCCAGCCGTGCCGCGTAGGCGATGGCACCGGGCGAACCGGCGGCATGGCCGGACACCGGTCCGGGCGGCCCGGAGGGCCGGCGGTGCCGGGACGGCGGACGGCGCTTCACGCCGTGCGCCGGTGCCGCCGTCCACCACCCGGCGGCGGACGCCCCGCCCACCGGCCCCGGCGTCCCGCGTGACATCATCGGCCGCGTCCGGGAACAGCCGTACGAAAGCCGAGAAGCACCATGAACCCCGCTCTGCTGGACGACTTCTCCCTGGAGATGACCGGCAAGGACGTGCCCCGGCTGGAGGAGGCGCGCGACGGCATCCCGCCGGGCACCCGGATCAACATCACCTTCCTGGCCGGCGAGGACACCGCCACCCGGCTGACGGCGGCCCGCGCGGTCAAACGGCTCGGCTTCGTCCCCGTCCCGCACATCTCCGCCCGCCGCCTGCCCTCCCGGCCCGCCCTGGAGCGGTTCCTCGCCGGACTGGCCGCCGACGGCACCGCCGGGAACGTGTTCGTCGTCGGCGGCGACCCCGCCCGTCCCGAGGGCCCCTACGAGGACGCCCTCGCCGTCCTGCGCACCGGGCTGCTGCGCCACCACGGCGTCCGGCACGTCGGCATCGCCGGCTACCCGGAAGGCCACCCCGGCATCACCGACCGGGCCCTGTGGTCGGCGCTCACGGACAAGGCGGCCGCCATCGGCGCCGACCGGTTCGACGGCGACGTCATCACCCAGTTCGGCTTCGACGCGGACCCGGTCCTCGCCTGGCTGGAGGCCCTGCGCGCCCGCGGCGTGCACCTGCCCGTCCGCGTCGGCGTCCCCGGCCCGGCCGGCGTGCGCCGGCTGCTGGGCTACGCCACCCGGTTCGGCGTCGGCACCAGCGCCTCCGTCGCCCGCAAGTACGGCTTCTCGCTCACCAACCTCATGGGCACCGCCGGCCCCGACCGCTTCCTGCACGCGCTGGCCGAGCGCTGCGATCCCGCCCGGCACGGCGTGGTGAAGGTGCACTTCTACACCTTCGGCGGACTGCGCGCCACCGCCGAGTGGATCGACGGGTTCCGGCGGCAGCACACTCCCGCGCCCACACCCTGAAACGGTGAAGACCGCGACCAGCCCAGGCTGATGTCGGATTTCCGCCAGCGACGGGACGGCCCGTGGTCGATGCTGGAGGCATGCAGACAGGGACTCACCTCGACCGGGAGCACTGCGTGCGCGCCGTGCGGTCCAAGGACGCGCGGTTCGACGGATGGTTCTTCACGGCCGTCCTGACCACCGGGATCTACTGCCGTCCGAGCTGCCCGGTGGTGCCGCCCAAGCCGGAGAACATGACGTTCTACCCGAGCGCCGCCGCCTGCCAGCAGGCCGGGTTCCGCGCCTGCAAGCGCTGCCGCCCCGACACCAGCCCCGGCTCTCCGGAGTGGAACCGGCGCGCCGACCTGGTCGCCCGCGCCATGCGGCTGATCGCCGACGGCGTCGTGGACCGCGACGGCGTCCCCGGACTCGCCGCCCGGCTCGGCTACAGCACCCGGCAGGTGGAGCGGCAGCTCCTCGCCGAACTGGGCGCCGGCCCGCTCGCGCTCGCCCGCGCCCAGCGCGCCCAGACCGCCCGGCTGCTCGTCGAGACCACCGCGCTGCCCATGGCCCAGATCGCGTTCGCGGCCGGCTTCTCCTCCGTGCGCGCCTTCAACGACACCGTCCGCGAGATCTTCGCCCTGTCCCCGAGCGAGCTGCGCGCCCGCGTGCCCGCGAGCGGCACCGGCACGCCCGGCGTGCTCACCCTGCGACTGCCGTTCCGCGCCCCGCTCAACCCCTCCAACCTCTTCGGCCACCTCGCCGCCACCGCCGTACCCGGCGTGGAGGAGTGGCGGGACGGCGCCTACCGGCGCACGCTGCGGCTGCCCTACGGCCACGGCATCGTCGCCCTCACCCCCCGCCCCGACCACATCGCCTGCCGGCTCACGCTGAGCGACCTGCGCGACCTGACCATGGCCATCAGCCGCTGCCGCCGCCTGCTCGACCTGGACGCCGACCCGGTCGCCGTCGACGAGCGGCTGCGCACCGACCCGCTGCTGGCCCCGCTGGTCGGCCAGGGCCCGGGCCGCCGGGTGCCGCGCACGGTCGACGAGGCCGAGTTCGCCGTCCGGGCCGTGCTCGGACAGCAGGTGTCCACGGCCGCCGCCCGCACCCACGCGGCCCGCCTGGTCACCGCGCACGGCAAACCCCTCGACGACCCCGAGGGCGGCCTCACCCACCTCTTTCCCTCGCCCGAGGCGCTGGCCGCCGTCGACCCCGAGAGCCTGGCCATGCCCCGCACCCGGCGCGCCACCCTCACCACCCTGGTCCGGCTGCTCGCCGACGGCGAAGTGCGCCTGGACGTGGACACCGACTGGGCCGAGGCCCGCGCCCGGCTGCTCGCGCTGCCCGGCTTCGGACCGTGGACGGTGGACGTCATCGCCATGCGCGCCCTCGGCGACCCCGACGCGTTCCTCCCGACCGACCTCGGCATCCGGCGCGCCGCCAAGGAGCTGGGCCTGCCGTCCACCCCGGCCGCGCTCACCGCCCGCGCGGAGGGCTGGCGGCCCTGGCGGGCCTACGCGGTCCAGTACCTGTGGGCGACCGACAGCCACCCGATCAACTTCCTGCCCGCGTAAGGATCCTGGTACAAGGACACCTACGCCCGAGCACCCGTACGAGGACCCCGCCATGAAGCAGCACACCGTCATCGACAGCCCCTACGGCCCGCTCACGCTCGTCGCCGACGACGGCGTCCTGTGCGGCCTGTACATGGCCGGCCAGCGCCACCGCCCGGCGGAGGAGACCTTCGGCCCGCCCGACGACACCCCGTTCGCCCAGACCGAGGAGCAGCTCGCGGCCTACTTCGCGGGCGAGTTGAAGGAGTTCACCGTGGAACTCCGCCTGCACGGCACCCCGTTCCAGCGGATGGTCTGGGAACAGCTGACCCGCATCCCGTACGGCGAGACCCGCTCCTACGGCCAGCTCGCCGACGCCCTCGGCAACCCCAAGGCCTCCCGCGCGGTGGGCCTCGCCAACGGCAAGAACCCGGTGGGCATCATCGTGCCCTGCCACCGGGTGATCGGCGCGGGCGGCGGCCTCACCGGCTACGGCGGCGGCCTGGACCGCAAGCGCCGGCTGCTGGACTTCGAACGGGGCGCGACCGCGGCCCTGTTCTGACGGCCGCGGCCCGCAGGCCAGGGCCGTCCATGGTCCCTCGGCCCGCCGGCCCCGGCCTACGCGTCGCCCTCCGCGGCCAGCCGGCCCAGCAGTGCGGGCAGCGCGGTGCCGATCGGTGCGCGGATCACCTCGTCGGCCCGGTCGTCGTACGGCGTCGGCTCGGCGTTGACGACGACGAGCCGGGCGCCGTGGTCGGCGGCGACCCCGGCCAGCCCGGCGGCGGGATGCACCTGGAGGCTGCTGCCGACGGCGACGAACACCTGGCAGGCCTTGGCGATGGCCGCGGCCTCGCCGAGGACCACGGGATCCAGCCGCTCGCCGAACATCACCGTCGCCGGCTTCAGGATGCCGCCGCACTCCAGGCACGGCGGGTCCGCCTCGCCGGCCTCCACCCGGGCGAGCGCGTCCTCCATCGGCCCCCGGGCGTGGCACCGGGTGCAGACCACGCTGCGGGCGCTGCCGTGCAGTTCGAGGACCTTGCGGGCGGGCAGGCCGGCCAGCTGGTGCAGACCGTCCACGTTCTGGGTGAGGACCCGCACCGGGACGCCGGACCGCTCCAGCTCGGCGACGGCCCGGTGCGCCGCGTTCGGCCGGGCCCCGAGCGCGCCGCTGTCGCGCCGCATCAGCCAGGACCGGCGCCGGATCTCCGGGTCCGCCATGTAGTACTCGTACGTCACGAGCTTCTCGGCCTCCGGATCGCGCCGCCACAGCCCGTTCGGCCCGCGGTAGTCGGGGATCCCGGAGTCGGTGGAGATACCGGCCCCGCTGAGCAGGGCGACGAGGGGCTTGGTCATGGCACCGAGGGTAGGGCGGGCGCGGCCGCCGCCGCGAGCGGTTACACCGGGCGGCCACGGCGGAACAGTTCCGGAGCGGAGCCCTCCGGTGTACCCGAGCGCCGAGCGGTCAGGCCACCCGCCGGCCGTTCTCCAGCTCCGCCGTGCCGCCGCCCGCCGCCAGCACGTCCAGAGCGGCCAGCACCCGGCGGCCCAGCGCGCCGGGCAGATGGGCGGCCAGGTCCTCGGGGGCGACCAGGCGCCAGGACAGCAGCTCTTCCTCCTGGAGCCGGATGGCCTTCAGCTCGGTCCCGGTGAGCACACCGCCGTCGTACAGGTACGCCACCAGCGGCGGCCGGCCCGTGCCGTGCACCCAGTCCACCGCGAGCAGCCGGCCCAGCGGTCGGTCCAGCCCGATCTCCTCCAGCGTCTCCCGGCGGGCACCCTCGCGCGGTGTCTCCCCGGTGTCGGACTCGATGGTCCCGCCCGGCAGGGCCCAGCCCTCGCGGTAGTTGGGCTCCACGAGCAGCACACGGCCCTCGGCGTCCCGGAAGAGCGCGGCGGCCCCGGCGAGGACGCGGGGCAGGCTCGCGATGTACGCGGCGAAGTCAGGAGTGGTGGTCATCCGGACAGGGTAACCAGCCGCCCGCCGTGCGAACCCGCCGTCGCCAGGCGCAGGGTGCGCTCGGCCAGCGCGCTGATCCGCACGCCGTCGAAGCCGAACACCGCGCTGCGCACCGTGTCCCGCAGCGGCTCCCGCCACTGGGCCGGAATGCCCCGCGCCCCGGTGCGCACCCCGGCCACCGAACCGGCCGTGGCCCCGTTGGAGTCGGTGTCCAGGCCGCCGCGCACGGTGAGCGCGAGCGTCCGGGTGAAGTCGTCCTCGCCGTACAGCAGCCCGGCGGTCAGGACCGCGGCGTTCGGCACGGTGTGGATCCAGCCGAGCCCGGCGGTCTCCTCGGCCACCGTGGCCAGGGTCTGGTCCCAGGGCAGCCGGGTCTCGTGCAGGCTCGCGACCCGCCGCACCGTCCGGGCCAGGCGGCTGCCCGCCGGTACGACCCGCAGCGCGGCCTCCAGCGCGTCCCGGACGGCCGGGGCGGTGAAGGAGGCCGCGATCAGCGCGGCGGCCCACATGGCGCCGTAGACACCGTTGCCGGTGTGCGAGAGCACCGCGTCCCGGCGGGCCAGGCCCGCGGCCCGGACGGGATCGCCGGGGCAGGTCCAGCCGTAGACGTCGGCGCGGATCAGCGCGCCGATCCACTCCTGGTACGGGTTGTCGTACGTCGCCGTCAGCGGCGGCTTCAGGCCGTTCGCCAGGTTCCGGTACGCGGCCCGTTCCGCCGTGAACGTCTGCAGGTACGGCAGTCTCAGCAGCCACAGGTCGCCGACCTGCTCGGTGCTGAAGCCGAAACCGTGGGTCTCCAGCAGGTGCAGGCCGAGGATCGCGTAGTCCACGTCGTCGTCCCGGCAGCTGCCGTCGATCCGGCCGCGCACACAGCACCGCCACTCCGGGCGCAGCGCGGCGGTCTCGGCCGGGTCGGCGGGCTCGGGCAGGTAGTCGGTCAGCGGCAGGGCGGCGGCCCGGCGCAGATAGCGGTCGATCCGGTCGCGGGTCCACACCTCGCCCTGCTCGACCGGTTTGCCGAGCATGTTGCCCGCGATCCGGCCGAGCCAGCCGCCGTGCAGCCGGTCGGCGAGGTCCGGTGCGGTGCGCTGGGTGCTCATGGCAGCGGGGTACCCACTTCGGCCCGCTCCGCGCGGCCTTCCACGCTGCGGGCGCCATCCACGGTTCGGGCGGGGCATGACGGCTGGGGTGTCCTGCGGTTATCGTCACAGCGGCGCGACTGGCCCCGCCGTGCGCGGGGCCCGGAGAGCAAGGGGAAGACAAGGTGGCGGACGCTGCAGTGAACGAGACCCGTCGGGTGCTCATCGCCGCGGACAAGTTCAAGGGCTCGCTGACGGCCGTGCAGGTCGCCGAGCGGGTGACGGCCGGGCTGCGCCGGGTCGTGCCGGACCTGGCGGTCGAGGCGCTGCCCGTGGCCGACGGCGGCGACGGGACCGTGGACGCGGCGGTCGCGGCCGGCTTCGAACGGCGCGAGGTCCGCGTGGCCGGGCCGCTCGGCGAGGAGGTGACGGCCGCGTTCGCGCTGCGCGACGGCACCGCGGTCGTGGAGATGGCCGAGGCGAGCGGCCTCCAGCGGCTGCCGGCCGGCGTCTTCGCGCCCCTGACGGCCTCCACGTACGGCTCCGGCGAGCTGCTGCGGGCCGCGCTGGACGCGGGCGCGCGGACGATCGTGTTCGGCGTCGGCGGCAGCGCCACGACGGACGGCGGCGCGGGCATGCTGTCCGCGCTGGGCGCCCGGTTCCTCACCGCGGCGGGCGAGCCGGTGTCCCCGGGCGGCGGCGGACTGGCCGCACTGGCCCGCGCCGACCTCTCCGGCCTGGACCCGCGGCTGTCCTCGGTCGAGCTGGTGCTGGCCAGCGACGTCGACAACCCGCTGACCGGGCCGAAGGGCGCGCCCGCCGTGTACGGCCCGCAGAAGGGCGCCTCGCCGGACGACGTGTCGGCGCTGGACGCGGCGCTGGCCCACTTCGCGAAGGTGCTGGAGGCGGAGGCGGGCCCGCGGGCCGCCGAGCACGCGGCGTCACCGGGCGCGGGCGCGGCCGGCGGCATCGGCTACGGCGCGCTGCTGCTCGGCGCGCGGTTCCGCCCCGGCATCGAGGTCATGCTGGACGTCCTGGGCTTCGCGCCCGCCCTGGAGCGGGCCTGCCTGGTCATCACCGGCGAGGGCTCGCTGGACGAGCAGACGCTGCACGGGAAGGCGCCGGCGGGGGTGGCCTCGGCCGCGCGTGCCGCGGGCAAGCCGGTGGTGGCGGTGTGCGGACGGCTCGCCCTGCCGGCGCAGGCGCTGGAGCGGGCCGGCATCTCGGAGGCGTACCCGCTCACGTCGGTCGAGCCGGACGTCGCCAAGTGCATCGCGGAAGCGGGCCCGATCCTGGAACGCGTCGCGGCACGAATCGCCGAGAACCGCCTGAGCTGACCCTCTGGGTCTCCGCTCCCGGACCCCCGGCCTCGCACGGGTGGGCGAAACGGAGCCCTCGGGCCCGGACACGAGCGTGGGCCCCCTACCCGGATCCGGGTAGGGGGCCCACGTCGATGCCGGAGCGCCGCTACGGCAGCTGCGCCGTACGCGCCTCGCGGCGGTTGCCGCGGAAGTTGTTCACCCGCCGCGCCGTGGCGAACAGCGGGATCACCGCGCCCATCACCAGCTGCAGCGCGCAGCCCGTCTGGAGCAGCAGCTGACCGCTCGGCGCGTCGAAGGCCCACGCGGCCAGCAGCCCCATCGACAGCACGATCCAGGAGAGCATCGCCCCGGCCAGCCGGCCGCGCGGCTTGGGGTACTCCACCCGGCTCACCATCAGCCACGCCGTCCCCAGGATCGCCAGCAGCGTCGCCACGAACGGCAGCTCCAGCAGCACGATCGAGACGACGGTCAGCGCGCCGAACGGCGAGGGCATGCCCTGGAACATGCCGTCCTTCAGCGTGACGCAGCTGAACCGCGCCAGTCTGAGCACCACGGCCAGCAGCACCACGATCGCGCCCACCGCGGCCACCCGCTGGTGTGCGTCGTCGGCGACCATGCCGTAGACGAGCACGAAGTACGCGGGCGCGAGGCCGAAGCTGATCAGGTCCGACAGGTTGTCCAGCTCCGCGCCCATCGGCGACGAGCGCAGCTTGCGCGCCACCAGGCCGTCGAACAGGTCGAAGACCGCCGCGCAGAGCATGAGGATGACCGCCGTGGCCGCGCTGTGGCGGGCCATGCCGGACTCCTGGCTGCCGGTGAGGTGCGGGATCAGGATGCCGGTGGTGGTGAAGTACACCGCCATGAAGCCGCACGTGGCGTTGCCCAGCGTCAGGGTGTCCGCTATCGACAGGCGCAGAGAAAGAGGCATCTCCTCGTCTTCGTCCATCTCGTCGGCCTCGGGCACCCAGCCCGCCTGGGTCTCCGGATCAATCACGGTCAATGCGAGTCACCCCAGCCACGGTCTTCTGTCCGACCTCGACCGCGACCTCCACACCCTCGGGCAGGTAGAGGTCGACACGCGAGCCGAAACGGATCAGACCGATACGGTCGCCCTGCTCGACCTTCGTCCCCTCCGGGAGGTACGGCACGATGCGGCGGGCCACCGCGCCGGCGATCTGGATCATCTCGATGTCGCCGAGTTCGGTGTCGAAATGCCAGACTACGCGCTCGTTGTTCTCGCTCTCCTTGTTGAAAGCCGGAACAAAGCCGCCGGGGATGTGCTCGACGGACGTCACCGTGCCCGCGAGGGGCGCCCGGTTGACGTGCACGTTGAGCGGGCTCATGAAGATCGCGACGCGGGTGCGGCCGTCCTTCCACGGCATGATGCTCTGCACCACACCGTCCGCGGGCGAGATGACCCGGCCGGGTGCGATCTCGCGCTCGGGGTCGCGGAAGAACCACAGCATGCCCGCCGCGAGCGCGGTGGCGGGCACGGCCACGGCCCTGGCCGCGCCGGAACGGCGGGCCCGGACCAGGCTGACGGCCGCGGTGGCGACGGTCGGCAGAAGCCACGGCGATGCTCCGCGCGCGAGGCGTGCGCCTGCCAGGCGGTCACGGTGTGCAGAGGTGTGGGGCATGGATGACCTTCGTAGCGGATGATGCCGCGCTCTGACGGGGGACGGCGGCTTTCCCGGATCGTACCGGGCGCGGACCACAACTGGGCAAGCCAGGAAGCCGAGTCGGCGGCCGAAGAACGTCTACGGGGTGTGATCTTCTTCTCGAAGAAAACACCCCGTAACGGGACATTCAGCCCTGGAACCGATACTCTTCGAGCAGCCGGCGGCCGATGATCATTTTCTGGATCTCGGCGGTACCTTCACCGATGAGCAGCATCGGGGCCTCGCGGTAGAGACGCTCGATCTCGTACTCCTTGGAGAAGCCGTAGCCGCCGTGGATCCGGAAGGCGTCCTCCACGACCTCCTTGCAGTACTCGGAGGCCAGGTATTTCGCCATGCCGGCCTCCAGGTCGTTTCGCTCCCCGGAGTCCTTTTTGCGGGCCGCGTTGACCATCATCGCATGCGCGGCCTCGACCTTGGTGGCCATTTCCGCCAGCTTGAACTGGATGGCCTGGTGCTGGGCGATCGGCTTGCCGAAAGTATGACGTTGCTGGGCGTACCGGACACCCAGTTCGAAGGCGCGCTGGGCCACGCCGCAGCCGCGCGCCGCCACGTTGACCCGGCCGACCTCCACGCCGTCCATCATTTGGTAAAAACCTCGGCCGGTGACCCCGCCGAGCACCCGGTCGGCCGGTATGCGCAGGCCGTCCATGATCAACTCGGTGGTGTCGACGCCCTTGTAGCCCATCTTCTCGATCTTGCCGGGGATGGTCAGGCCCGGACGGACCTCGCCGAAGCCCGGCTCCTTCTCGACCAGGAAGGTGGTCATCGACCGGTGCGGGGCCGTGCCCTCGGGGTGTCCTTCGTCACTGCGGACCAGTACGGCCACGAGCGAGGAGGTGCCGCCGTTCGTCAGCCACATCTTCTGGCCGTTCAGGACGTACTCGTCGCCGTCGCGGACCGCCTTGGACGTGATGGCCGACACGTCGGAGCCGAGGCCCGGCTCCGACATCGAGAAGGCGCCGCGGATGTCGCCGGCCGCCATTCTCGGCAGGAAGTGCTCCTTCTGCTCCGGCGTGCCGTGCTGCTTGAGCATGTACGCGACGATGAAGTGGGTGTTGATGATGCCCGACACCGACATCCAGCCACGGGCGATCTCCTCCACGCACAGCGCGTAGGTGAGCAGCGACTCGCCCAGGCCCCCGTACTCCTCGGGGATCATCAGACCGAACAGGCCGAGTTCCTTCAGGCCGTCCACGATCGCTTGCGGATACTCGTCGCGGTGCTCCAGCTCGGTCGCGACCGGAATGATCTCTTTGTCGACAAAATCCCGGACGGTGGAGAGGATCTCCTGCTGGACGTCGGTCAGACCGGCGGTCTGGGCGAGACGGGCCATGGCCTACTTCTCCGTCTTTTCCGTAGGTGCGTTGAGTTCCGGGCGGCCCGGCTGCTCGCCGCCGCGCTCCTTGATGTACGTCTCGGTGGGCACCATCACCTTGCGGCGGAAGACGCACACCAGCGTGCCGTCCTGCTTGTAGCCCTTGGTCTCGACGTACACGATCCCGCGGTCGTCCTTCGACTTCGAGGGCCACTTGTCCAGCACGGTCGTCTCGCCGTAGATCGTGTCGCCGTGGAAGGTCGGCGCCACGTGCCGCAGCGACTCGATCTCCAGGTTGGCGATGGCCTTGCCGGAGACGTCCGGGACGGACATGCCGAGCAGCAGGGAGTAGACGTAGTTCCCGACCACCACGTTCTTGCCGAAGTCGGTCGTCTTCCCGGCGTAGTTGGCGTCCATGTGGAGCGGGTGGTGGTTCATGGTGAGCAGACAGAACAGGTGGTCGTCGTACTCCGTGACCGTCTTGCCGGGCCAGTGCTTGTACACCGCGCCGACCTCGAACTCCTCGAAGGTGCGTCCGAACTGCATCGCGCTCACGCCTCCGGGATCTCGAACGTGCTGGTGCGCCGCATACCGGCGGCGCGTCCCTTGCCCGCGACGACCAGGGCCATCTTGCGGCTGGCCTCGTCGATCATCTCGTCCCCGAGCATCGCGGAGCCCTTCTTGCCGCCGGCCTCGGAGGTGTAGTACTCGTACGCGTCCAGGATCAGCTCGGCGTGGTCGTAGTCCTCCTGGGAGGGCGAGAAGACCTCGTTGGCGGCGTCGACCTGGCCCGGGTGCAGCACCCACTTGCCGTCGAAGCCGAGCGCGGCGGCGCGGCCGGCCACCTCGCGGAAGCCGTCGACGTTGCGGATCTGGAGGTAGGGGCCGTCGATCGCCTGGAGGTCGTTGGCGCGGGCGGCCATCAGGATCTTCATCAGGATGTAGTGGTAGGCGTCCGCCGGGTAGCCGGGCGGCTGCTCGCCCACGACCAGCGACTTCATGTTGATCGACGCCATGAAGTCGGCCGGGCCGAAGATGATCGTCTCGATCCGCGGCGAGGCCTGCGCGATCTCGTTGACGTTGTTCAGGCCCTGCGCGTTCTCGATCTGCGCCTCGATGCCGATCCGGCCGACCTCGAAGCCCATGGTCTTCTCGATCTGCGTCAGCAGCAGGTCCAGCGCCACGACCTGCTGGGCGTTCTGCACCTTGGGCAGCATGATGCAGTCGAGGTTGGGGCCCGCGCCCTCGACCACCGTGACGACGTCCCGGTACGTCCACTCGGTCGTCCAGTCGTTGACCCGGACCACCCGCGTCTTGCCCGTCCAGTCGCCCTCGTTGAGGAACTTGACGATGGTGTGCCGCGCCTCGGGCTTGGCGAGCGGCGCGCACGCGTCCTCCAGGTCCAGGAAGACCTGGTCCGCCGGGAGGCCCTGCGCCTTCTCCAGGAACCGCGGGTTGCTGCCCGGTACGGCCAGGCAGGAGCGCCGGGGACGAAGGCGGTTGACCGTTGTCATGCGGGGACCTCCAGGGGGTCGAGCTTGTTCGCTGTGCGGATCTCGTCCACGATGCGGCCGATGATCCCGGTGATGTCGAAGTCCTTCGGGGTGAACACCGCGGCCACTCCGGCGTCCCTGAGCTGTTCGGCGTCACCGTTCGGGATGATGCCACCCGCGATCACGGGTATATCTGTGGCACCGGCCACACGCAGCCGCCGGAGCACGTCCGGGACCAGCTGGGCGTGCGAGCCGGACAGGATCGACAGGCCGACCGCGTGGACGTCCTCGGCGAGGGCCGCGTCCACGATCTGCTCCGGGGTGAGCCGGATGCCCTGGTAGACCACCTCGAAGCCGGCGTCCCGGGCGCGCACGGCGATCTGCTCGGCGCCGTTGGAGTGCCCGTCCAGGCCGGGCTTGCCGACCAGGAAGCGGAGCTTGCCGACGCCCAGCTCGCGGGCGGTGGCCGCCACCTTGTCGCGCACCCCGGCGAGCGCCGAACCGGCCTCGGCGGCGACCGCGACCGGCGCGGAGGAGACCCCGGTCGGCGCCCGGTACTCGCCGAACACCTCGCGCAGGGCGGCGGCCCACTCGCCGGTCGTCACTCCGGCGCGGGCGCACTCCAGCGTGGCCTCCATCAGGTTGTCGGTGCCCTTGGCGGCCTCCTTCAGCCGCTCCAGCGCCTTGCACGGCCGGGGGTGGTTGAACGGCGGCTGGTAGCGGGTGTCGCGCCAGTTCCGCAGGGCCTCGACGACACGGGCCTCGACCGCCGGGTCCACCGTCTGGATCGCGGTGTCCAGGTCGGCCGTGAGCGGGTTCGGCTCGGTGCCCTCGAAGATGTTGACGCCGACGATCTTCTCCTCGCCGGACTCGATCCGCGCCCGGCGCTCGGCGTGCGAGGCGACCAGCCGCGACTTCAGATAGCCGGACTCCACGGCGGCCAGCGCGCCGCCCATCTCCTGGATCCGGTCGATCTCCGCGCGGGCGTCGGCGACCAGCTCGTCCACCTTGGCCTCGATCACCTTCGAGCCCTCGAAGATGTCGTCGTACTCCAGCAGATCGCTCTCGTAGGCGAGCACCTGCTGGATGCGCAGGCTCCACTGCTGGTCCCAGGGCCGGGGCAGGCCCAGGGCCTCGTTCCAGGCGGGCAGCTGCACGGCCCGCGCGCGGGCGTCCTTCGAGAGGGTCACCGCGAGCATCTCCAGCACGATCCGCTGGACGTTGTTCTCCGGCTGCGCCTCGGTCAGGCCGAGCGAGTTGACCTGGACGCCGTAGCGGAAGCGGCGTTTCTTGGGGTCCTGGATGCCGTACCGCTCACGGGTGATCTCGTCCCAGATGCGGCCGAACGCCCGCATCTTGCACATCTCCTCGACGAAGCGGACGCCCGCGTTCACGAAGAAGGACAGCCGCGCGACCACGTCGCCCATCCGCTCCGGCGGCACCTGGCCGGAGTCGCGCACGGCGTCCAGGACCGCGATCGCGGTGGACATCGCGTACGCGATCTCCTGCACCGGCGTGGCTCCCGCCTCCTGGAGGTGGTAGCTGCAGATGTTGATCGGGTTCCACTTCGGGATGTGGGAGACCGTGTACGCGATCATGTCCGTCGTCAGCCGGAGCGAGGGCCCCGGCGGGAACACATGGGTCCCCCGGGACAGGTACTCCTTGACGATGTCGTTCTGCGTCGTGCCCTGGAGCCTGGTGATGTCCGCGCCCTGCTCCTCGGCGACGACCTGGTAGAGCGCCAGCAGCCACATGGCGGTGGCGTTGATCGTCATCGAGGTGTTCATCTGCTCCAGGGGGATGTCCTGGAACAGCCGGCGCATGTCGCCCAGGTGCGCGACGGGCACGCCCACCCGGCCGACCTCGCCGCGGGCGAGGATGTGGTCGGAGTCGTAACCGGTCTGGGTCGGCAGGTCGAACGCCACCGACAGGCCGGTCTGGCCCTTGGCGAGATTGCGCCGGTACAGCTCGTTGGACGCCTCGGCCGTGGAGTGGCCGGCGTACGTCCGCATGAGCCACGGACGGTCCTTCTGACGCTCTGTCATCTGCGGCTCTCAGACGTTCCGGAAGCGGTTGATGGCGTCGATGTGCCGCGCGCGCGTCTCCTCGTCGCGGACGCCGAGCCCCTCCCCGGGCGCCAGGCACAGCACGCCGACCTTGCCCTGGTGCAGGTTGCGGTGGACGTCGTAGGCCGCCTGGCCGGTTTCCTCCAAGGAGTACACCTTGGACAGGGTCGGGTGGATCTTGCCCTTGGCGATGAGGCGGTTGGCCTCCCAGGCCTCGCGGTAGTTGGCGAAGTGCGAGCCGATGATCCGCTTCAGTGACATCCACAGGTAGCGGTTGTCGTACTCGTGCAGATAGCCCGAGGTAGAGGCGCAGGTGGTGATGGTGCCGCCCTTGCGGGTGACGTAGACGCTCGCGCCGAAGGTCTCGCGGCCGGGGTGCTCGAAGACGATGTCGATGTCCTCGCCGCCGGTGAGTTCGCGGATGCGCTTGCCGAAGCGCTTCCACTCCTTGGGGTCCTGGGTGCGCTCGTCCTTCCAGAACTTGTAGCCCTCGGCGTTGCGGTCGATGATCGCCTCGGCGCCCATGGACCGGCAGATCTCCGCCTTCTGCGGCGAGGACACCACACAGATGGGGTTGGCGCCGCCGGCCAGCGCGAACTGTGTGGCGTACGACCCGAGTCCGCCGCTCGCGCCCCAGATCAGGACGTTGTCGCCCTGCTTCATCGCCGCGCCGTTGCGGGACACCAGCTGCCGGTAGGCGGTGGAGTTGACCAGGCCGGGGGCAGCGGCCTCCTCCCACGACAGGTGCGCCGGCTTGGGCATCAGCTGGTTGGACTTCACCAGCGCGATCTCGGCCAGGCCGCCGAAGTTGGTCTCGAAGCCCCAGATCCGCTGCTCGGGGTCGAGCATCGTGTCGTTGTGGCCGTCGGAGGACTCCAGCTCCACGGACAGGCAGTGGGCGACGACCTCGTCACCGGGCTTCCAGGCGTTGACGCCCGGTCCGGTGCGCAGGACGACGCCCGCGAGGTCGGAGCCGATGATGTGGTAGGGCAGGTCGTGCCGCTTGGCCAGCTCGTTGGTGCGGCCGTAGCGCTCCAGGAAGCCGAACGTCGACAGCGGCTCGAAGATCGAGGTCCACACCGAGTTGTAGTTCACCGAGGAGGCCATGACGGCCACCAGGGCCTCGCCCGGGCCCAGTTCGGGCACCGGGACCTCGTCCAGGTGGATCGACTTGCGCGGGTCCTTGTCGCGGGTCTCCAGGCCCGCGAACATCTCCGTCTCGTCCTTGTGGACGGTGATGGCGCGGTACGACTCGGGGAGCGGCAGGGCGGCGAAGTCGGCGGGCGTGGCGTCCTTCGACTGGATCGCGTCCAGGATGTCCTTCACGGTCACGGTGTTGCCTCCGGCGGTGAGCGCCCTGAGGGAGGGGCGCCTGAGGGATCGTCGGTGCTGCTGAGGGTGGTGAGGGGTGCCGTCGGTTCGGCGGGGTGGTGCTTCGGCAGCGCTTTGTGGCGCGAGAGGGTGCCTGTGACGCAGGCGTCCGGGCGCGCGGGCCAGGGGCCCGCGGGGACAGCCGGCGAGCGAGCGATCGCTGCTCTCCGGCCGCCCGGACGTCCTCAACGTATGACACGGTGTGTCAGGTGACAAGGCACTGAGTGCCAGAAATTGCTCTCAGATGAAATCTTTACGTAACAGATGAGCGATGATCGATCAACGCTCGGCAAACGAAACGGGCAGTGAGCGGCACTCAGTGCCACTCACTGCCCGTCTGTCGCGGTCCGGCCGGTTACGGCCGTTCCTTCACGACCGTTCCTTCAGCGCCTGTTCGATGGTGCGCATCACCTCGTCGAGGGGGGCGTCGGTGCGGGCCACCGTCACCAGCACCTCGCCGTGCGCGGCGGCGGTGGCCGCCGGGGTGCGCGGGGCGCTCTCGCGGCCGGCCCCGATGCCCGTGCCGAAGGTCTTGCGGACGATCGCGAAGGCGTGGTCGAGCTGCGCCTCCACGTCCCCCTGGCCGCCCGCGCGCAGCCACCGTCTGAGGACGTGGTTGTGGGCGGTGACCACGGCCGAGGCGGCGACCTCGGCCAGCAGCGGGTCGTCGTTGGCGTCGTCGGCGTGCGCGTGCTCGTCGAAGTGGCCGAGCAGGTAGCGGGTGAACAGCCGCTCGTAACGGGCCACGGAGGCGATCTCGGCCTCGCGCAGGGTGGGCACCTCGCGCGTCAGCTTGTAGCGGGCCACCGAGATCTCCGGCGCGGCCGCGTACATCTTCATGACCTCTTTGATGCCGCGGCACACGGTGTCGAGCGGGTGCTCGTGCGCCGGCGCGGCGTTGAGCACCGCCTCAGCGCGGACCAGCGTGTCGTCGTGGTCCGGGAAGATCGCCTCCTCCTTGGAGCGGAAGTGGCGGAAGAAGGTGCGCCGGGCGACCCCGGCGGCGGCGGCGATCTCGTCGACGGTGGTGGCCTCGTACCCCTTGGTCGCGAACAGCTCCATCGCCGCGGCCGCCAGTTCCCGGCGCATTTTGAGCCGCTGGGCGGCGGCGCGACTGCCTGCGGCACTTTCCGGCGCGTCGGGCGTAGCTGGTGTACGTGAGGACTTGGCGGGCTGGGACATGACCCGAACGTACTGCATGCGCACCGGTCGATGCGCAGGTCCGCGGTGCCCCCCGCCCGCCCGGGGCGGGGGAGCGGCGGCCGGGTCGAGCAGTCCGCCCCAGTCCGGTTCCGTCCGGAACCAGTCGCCGGCGCCGTCAGCGGCGGGCATACTCGCGGAAGCCGCGGCCGGTCTTGCGGCCGAGGCAGCCCGCGGCCACCAGATGCTCCAGCAGCGGCGCCGGGGCGAGGCCGGGGTCGCGGAACTCGCGGTGCAGCACCTTCTCGATGGCCAGCGAGACGTCCAGGCCCACCACGTCCAGCAGTTCGAACGGGCCCATCGGGTAGCCGCCGCCCAGCTTCATCGCCGCGTCGATGTCGTCCAGCGTGGCGTAGTGGTCCTGCACCATCTTGACCGCGTTGTTGAGATACGGGAAGAGCAGCGCGTTGACGATGAACCCCGCCCGGTCGCCGCAGTCCACCGCGTGCTTCCTGATCCGCCCGCAGACCTCGCGCACCGTCGCGTGCACGTCGTCGGCCGTCAGCACCGTGCGGACCACCTCGACCAGCTTCATGGCCGGCGCCGGGTTGAAGAAGTGCATGCCGATCACGTCCTCGGGGCGCGAGGTGGCGCGGGCACAGGCGACCACGGGCAGCGAGGAGGTGGTGGTGGCCAGGACCGCGCCCGGCTTGCACACCTTGTCCAGCGCCGCGAACAGCTGCCGCTTGACGTCCAGGTCCTCCGCGACCGCCTCCACCGCCAGGTCCACCTCGGCGAAGGCGTCGTAGGAGCCCGCCGGGACGATCCGCTCAAGGGTCTCGGCGGCGGCCTCGGCGGTCAGCCGGCCCTTGGCGACGGAGCGGGCCAGGGACGTGCCGATGCGGGCCTTGGCCGCCCGCGCCTTCTCCTCGCCGCGGGCGGCGAGGACCACGTCGTAACCGGCCTTGGCGAAGACCTCGGCGATGCCGGAGGCCATGGTGCCCGAGCCGGCGACGCCGACGGAGCGCACCGGCCGGCCCGCGGCCCGGGCGTCCCCGGCCGCCGGTGTGAGCGCGTCCGGCACGACCGTCGCGCTGCCCGGCGCGGCATAGGTGTAGAAGCCGCGCCCGGCCTTGCGGCCGGTCAGGCCCGCCTCGCTGAGCTGCTTGAGGATCGGCGCGGGCGCGTGCAGCCGGTCCCGGGACTCGGCGTACATGGCGTCCAGGACCGTCCGCGCGGTGTCCACGCCGATCAGGTCCAGCAGGGCGAGCGGGCCCATCGGCAGACCGCAGCCGAGCCGCATGGCCGCGTCGATGTCCTCGCGGGAGGCGTACTTCGCCTCGTACATCGCCGCCGCCTGGTTCAGATAGCCGAACAGCAGCCCGTCCGCGACGAATCCGGGCCGGTCGCCGACCGCGACCGGCTCCTTGCCCAGCTCGATCGCGAGGTCGGTGACGGCGGCGACGGCCTCGGGCCCGGTGAGCACCGAGGAGACGACCTCGACCAGCTTCATGGCCGGCGCCGGGTTGAAGAAGTGCAGGCCGAGCACGCGCTCGGGGCGGGCCGAGCCGGCCGCGAGCCGGGTCACCGACAGCGCGTTGGTGCCGGTCGCGAGGATGGTGTCCGGGCGGACGATGCCGTCCAGCTCGCACAGGACCCGCTGCTTGATCTCGTACGACTCCGGGACCACCTCGATGACGAGGTCCGCGTCGGCCGCCGCGCCGAGGTCGGTGGCGGTGCGCACCCGGGCCAGCGCCTCGGCGCGCTCCGTCCCGGTGAGCCGGCCGCGCTCCACGGCGCGGGCGGTGGCGGCCTCCAGAGCGGCGAGCGCCCGGGCGGCGCGGTCCTCGGCGACGTCGATGCCGATCACCTCGCGGCCGGCCTTCGCCAGGACCTCGGCGATACCGGTGCCCATGGTGCCGAGACCGACGACGGCGACCTTCTTCAGCGGGGAGGAGGGGGACAGAGGGGTGTCGGACAGGGGAGCGGCCATCGCGGGACTCCAGGAATGAGAGTGACGACGAGGAACGCGCCGGGTGCGCCCCGAAGGGCGCACCACGGAGCGGAGAGATGCGGGTGTTGCCGGGCTGCGAGCGCACACGCCCGGTGAGCGCCGCCGGGCCCACGGGCGCGCACACGCCCGGACACGGCGGGGGATCCGACCGGCTCTGTCCCGAAGCCGGGTCGTACCTGCGGTACATACGGCGTACCGAACCGACAGATGCTCGCTCGCGACGGCCGCGTCACCAGACCGTCGCCAGCGGAGTGCGAGGGGTACTCGCTCGAATGAGCTTAACCGGCGGGTAACGAGCGCGCCAGCCCCTCGAAGCAATCCTTCCGTGTGAGGAACCTCCCTTGTCCGCCGCGACCCGCCTACGCTGGACCCCGTGGACGAAGAGGTGCGCTCGCTCACGGAACGCTTACGGCAGGAGTCGGGCGGCTCGGCCGCGTTCGACCGCCTGCTCGCCACCGAAGACCGCGACGGACTCGCCGAGGTGCTCACCGCGCCGGGACAGCCGCTGTGGGCCAGGGAACTGGCCGCGTTCCGCCTCGGCCGCGCGGGCGACCGGCGGGCTTTCGAGGCCCTGGTGCTGCTGCTCAACCACCGCGACCCGCCGCGTTGCGCCTCCGCCGCGCACGCCCTCGCGCGCCTCGGCGACCCCCGCACCGCCCGGGCCGCCGCCGCCCTCGCCACCAACGAACTGCGCGTCGCCTACGCCCTGTACCCGGTGCGGCTCCTGACCGCCCTGCGCGCCCCGGAGTCCGTACCCGCGCTGATCACCACCCTGGAGCGGCGGCTGCGCCCGCACGACCCCTACCGCCGGGTCGCCCTCGCCTGCGTGGAGGGCCTGGGCGCGCTCGGCGACGACCGCGCCCGGCGGGTGCTGAACGAGGCACTGGCCCACCCCGCGCTCGCGGAGGCGGCGGTGCGCGCGCTGGCCCGGCTCCCGCAGCAGCAGCCCACCTGAGGTCCCGTCAGCCGGCCGGGGCGCGCACGTACCGCACCTCGGGCACGGGCACGCCGTCCGCCTCGAAGAACTCCTGGGCGCCGTCGGCCCGGAACCCGGCGCGTTCGTAGAAGCGGCGCGCGGGCGCGTTGTCCTTCAGCACCCACAGCAGCAGACGCGCGCCGGCCGGGCACCGCTTCACCGCCGCGGCCAGCAGCGCCCGCCCGATCCCGCCGCCGAGGTGCTCCGGATCGACGTAGATCGCGTACAGCTCGGCGTCCGCCGTGTACGCCTCCCCGTCCCGGTACGGCCCGAGCGCGGCCCAGCCGAGCACCCGGCCGTCCCGCTCGGCGACCAGGTTCACCACCGTGCCGTCGCCGCGCGCGAACCGCTCCCGCCGCCGCGCGGCGTCCGCCGCGACGCCGAGCCGGTCCAGGTGCGGCTGCGGCACCAGTCCCCGGTAGGCGTGCTGCCAGCCCCGGACGCGGATCTCCGAGACGCGGTCGCAGTCGGCGAGGGTCATCGGGCGGATGTGCGGGCGCTGTTCGTCCATGACGGAACCCTAGGGGCGGACGCGGGGCGGCCGGGAGGAATTACGGGACGGCCGCCCCGCGCCACCGCCGAGGACCCAGCAGGCCGTGCAGGACCGAGCCGCGCGAGGCCGTCGCCGCCTTCGCCGACAGGGGCTCGGGCTCCGGCGTCCTCGCGCAGACCGCGTCGGCCGGTCCGGTACCGCGCGGCACCGTGCCGTCGGTCAGATACGCGCTCAGATACCGGTCCAGACACGCGTTGCCGCTCAGCGTGACACCGTGGTTGCCGCCGCCCTGCTCGACCACCAGGCTGGAGCGGGCCAGCAGCCGGTGGACCGCGACGCCGCCGGCGTACGGGGTGGCCGCGTCGCCGGTGGCCTGGAAGAGCAGCGCCGGCGGCAGCGCGTCCGCAGCGATGTCCACCGGCCGCAGCGGGGCCGTCGGCCAGAACGCGCACGGCGCGTTGTACCAGGTGTTGTTCCAGGCCATCAGGGGCGCCTTGGCGTGCGCCGCCCAGGTGTCCGCCCGCCACCGGTTCCAGTCGCGCGGCCACGGCGCGTCACGGCACTGCACCGCCGTGTAGACGCTGTAGCCGTTGTCACCGCCGGCGTCCACGGCGGCGAGCCTTTCGTACGCCGCCCGCAGCGGCCCGGTGTCCCCTCGGCGGACGTAGGCCGCGAACGCCTCGGCGAGGCGGGGCCAGTAGCCGTCGTAGTAGCCGCCGGGCGTGAAGGTGTCCTCCAGTTCCGCCGCGCCGATGCGGCCTCCGGCGGGCTCGGCGGCCAGCGCAGCCCGCATCGCGTACCAGCGGTCCTCGATCCGCGCGGGGTCCGTGCCGAGGCCGTAGACCGCGTCGTGCCGGGCGATCCAGGCCATCAGGGCACGGTGGCGGTCGTCGAAGGCGTGGTCCTGGGCGAGGTTGTCCGCGTACCAGACACCCGACGGGTCGACGATCGAGTCCAGCACCAGCCGGTGCACCCGCCCGGGGAACAGCTTCGCGTACACCGCGCCCAGATAGGTGCCGTAGGAGTAACCGAAGTAGCTGACCCTCGGCGCGCCGAGGGCGCGGCGGACGGTGTCCAGGTCCCGGGCCGCGCTGACGGTGTCCATGTACGGCAGGACGTCGGCGTACCGGCGGCCGCAGGCCGCGGCGAACGAGCGCGCGCGGTCCAGGTTCGCCCGCTCCAGCGCGAAGGTGGCCGGGACGGAGTCCGGGCGCGGGGCCGTGAAGTGGCCGGGCGCGCAGGTCAGGGCGGGCGTGCTGCGGCCGACCCCGCGCGGGTCGAAGCCGATGACGTCGTAGCGGGCCGCCACGCTCTCCGGCAGCGCCGAGGCGACGAACCCGGCCAGCTCCAGGCCGCTGCCGCCGGGGCCGCCGGGATTGACCAGCAGCGGGCCCTCGAAGGCCCGAGCGGTGTGCGGGACGCGGGACAGGGCGAGCGTGATCTGCCGGCCCGCCGGGTCGACGTGGTCCAGCGGCACCCGCACCGAGGCGCACTGGAGCGTGGGGGAGTCGCGGGTGGCGCACTTCGTCCAGACGGGCGCCGGGGCGGCGGCCGCTCCGGCGGGAACGGCGGTGAGCGAGCCCGCCACCACGGCGACGGCCGCGCCCAGCGCGGCTGCGCGTGTTCTCATACGGGTCCTCCGGGGACGCGGGGAACCGCGGGGCACGGTTCCGCCCGGATCGTCCCGGAGCCGGCGTCCCGGAGAACCCGTCTTCGCGATACTTGACCCGATCGGGCCGCGGGATGCCCCCAACCGCCCGGAGCCCGCTCGTCCCGGACCGCCCCTCGGGCGTCGCGACCGGCCTCGCCGCGAGCCTCGCCGCAGGTTTCGCCTCCGGCCTCACATCAGGCTGAGCTGGACCGGATCCGCCGGGGCGGGGGCCGGCGCCGGTACGGCCGGGCGGATCCGGCGGGACTGCCCGGAGCGCGCCGGCCCGATGCCGTACTCCTCGGCCAGCTCGTGCACCTGACGGGTGATCCGGCGCTGGTACCACCTCGGCGCGTAGGCGCCCTCCGCGTACAGCCGCTCGTACCGCGGCACCAGGTGCGGGTGGTGGCGCCCGAGCCAGGCCGTGAACCACTCCCGCGCTCCCGGGCGCAGATGCAGCACCAGCGGGGTGACGGAGACGGCCCCGGCCGCCGCGATCGCCCGCACGGTCTCCCGCAGCCGCTCCGGGTCGTCGCTCAGGAACGGGATCACCGGCGCCATCAGCACCCCGCAGCCGATGCCGTGCTCCGCGAAGGCGCGCACGACCTCCAGCCGGCGCTCGGGCGCGGGCGTGCCGGGCTCCACCGTGCGCCACAGCTCGCCGTCCAGGAAGCCGACGGAGACCGAGACGCCCACGTCCGTCACCTCCGCCGCGCGGACCAGCAGCGGCAGGTCGCGCAGGATCAGGGTGCCCTTGGTGAGGATCGAGAACGGGTTCGCGTGGTCGGTGAGCGCGGAGATGATGCCCGGCATCAGCCGGTAGCGGCCCTCGGCGCGCTGGTAGCAGTCGACGTTCGTGCCCATCGCCACGTGCTCGCCCCGCCAGCGGGCCGAGCCGAGCTGGCGGCGCAGCACCTCCGGGGCGTTGACCTTGACCACGATCTGGGTGTCGAAGCCGATGCCCGTGTCCAGGTCCAGATAGCCGTGGGTGGCGCGGGCGAAGCAGTACACGCACGCGTGCGAGCAGCCCCGGTAGGGATTGACCGTCCACTCGAACGGCATGCGCGAGGCACCCGGCACCCGGTTGAGCACCGAGCGCGCCCGCACCTCGTGGAAGGTGATCCCGCGGAACCCGGGCGCGTCGAACGTACGGGTCGTGACGGCGTCCGCGCCGAACAGCGCGGCATCGGCGGCCCGGCCGTGGTCGCTGTCGTCGGTGAGGTTGTCCCAGCGCATGACGCCTCCTCGGTAGCACTGGCCACAGAATAGAACATCTGTTCCCATGATCGTGCGGACCCCGATCCGGACCCCGATTTGGGGGGCCGGGCGCCGGGGTGGTTGGCTTGCCCCAGTCCTTGGAAGACAGGTCCTGGAGGAACGCAATGGCGCAGGTCGAAGCCACTACGGAGCGGGTCGTCGCGGCGGACGCGGAGAAGGTGTTCGACGCGCTCGCCGACTACCGCGGCACCCGGCAGCGGCTGCTGCCCGAGCAGTTCAGCGAGTACGAGGTGCGCGAGGGCGGTGACGGCGAGGGCACCCTCGTCCACTGGAAGCTCCAGGCCACCAGCAAGCGGGTGCGCGACTGCCTGCTCGAGGTGAGCGAGCCCACCGACGGCGAGCTGGTCGAGAAGGACCGCAACTCCTCCATGGTCACCACCTGGCGCGTCACCCCGGCCGGCGAGGGCCGCTCCCGCGTGGTCGTCACCACCACCTGGCAGGGCGCCGGCGGCATCGGCGGCTTCTTCGAGCGCACCTTCGCTCCCAAGGGCCTCGGCCGGATCTACGACGCCCTGCTCGCCAACCTCGCCGCCGAGGTCGAGAAGTAGACCAACTGCCCGACGGTACAAGGACGTTGACCTGCGGTTGACTCTTTCACCGGTTCGAGTGGATCTCCCTCGCCGGCCGGACGGTGCCGTAACCCCGGGCAACCGGGCCCCGTTGTCGCCTCACGCGGGAAACGCGTGAGGCGTGACGAGGGGAGCGGTCCGTGGGCCGGACGACACTGGCGCAGCAGGAGCCGGCCGTGGCACCGGCGGCCGGCGAGGAGACCGCGACCGCGCCGCCGTCCCCCGCGCCCGCCGTGCCGCTGACGCCCCGCCGGGTCCGGCTGGTGTTCTCCGGGCTGATGCTGGCGCTGCTGCTGGCCGCCCTGGACCAGATGATCGTCGCCACCGCCCTGCCCAAGGTCGTCGGCGAACTGCACGGCCTGGACAAGATGTCCTGGGCCGTCACCGCCTACCTGCTCACCTCCACCATCGGCCTGCCGCTGTACGGCAAGCTCGGCGACCTCGTCGGCCGCAAGGGCGTCTTCCAGTTCGCCATCGCCGTCTTCGTCGTCGGCTCCGCGCTCGCCGGCCGGGCCGGCAGCATGGACCAGCTCGTCCTCTACCGCGCGCTCCAGGGCGTCGGCGCGGGCGGCCTGATGATCGGCGTGCAGGCCATCATCGCCGACATCGTGCCGCCCCGGGAACGCGGCCGGTACATGGGCCTGATCGGCGCCGCCTTCGGCCTCGCCTCCGTCGCCGGCCCGCTGCTCGGCGGCTACTTCACCGACCACCTCTCCTGGCGCTGGTGCTTCTACGTCAACGTCCCCTTCGGACTGGTCACCTTCGCCGTCGTCACCGTCGTGCTGAAACTGCCCCGGCCGCCCGTGCGGGCCCGGCTCGACGTGCCCGGCGCGATCCTGCTCGCCGCCGCCTCCACCTGCCTGGTGCTGCTCACCACCTGGGGCGGCACCGAGTACGCCTGGGACTCCCGGCCCGTCCTCCTCCTCGGCGCCGGCGCCCTCGTCACCACCGTGCTCTTCCTCGTCGCCGAGCACCTCGCCGCCGAACCCCTCATCCCGCTCCGGCTGTTCCGCGACTCCGTGTTCACCGTCAGCGGCCTGGTCGGCCTGGTCATCGGCGTCGCCCTGTTCGGCGCCGCCAGCTATCTGCCGACCTACCTGCAGATGGTCGACGGGGCCAGCGCCACCGAGTCCGGGCTGCTCATGCTGCCCATGATGGCCGGGATCGTCGGCGCCTCCCTCGTCGGCGGCCAGCTCATCAGCCGCACCGGCCGCTACAAGATCTTCCCCGTGCTCGGCAGCGCCGTCTCCGTCGTCGGCATGTGGCTGCTGTCCCGGCTCCAGACCGACACCCCCCGGCTGCACTACAGCATCTGGATGGCCGTCCTCGGCACCGGCATCGGCCTGGTCATGCCCGTCCTCGTCCTCGCCGTGCAGAACTCCGTGCGCCCCGCCGACCTCGGCACCGCCACCAGCGCCAACAACTACTTCCGGCAGATCGGCGGCAGCGTCGGCGCCGCCGTCTTCGGCACCCTCTTCGCCGACCGGCTGACCTCCTCGCTGCGCGCGGAGCTGCCCGCGCGCACCGGACTGCCCGCCGCCGACTCGATCACCCCGCAGCTCGTCCACGCGCTGCCCCCGGCCCTGCGCGACGCCTACATCCGCGCCTACGCCGACGCGATGCCCCGGATCTTCCTCTACCTCGTCCCGGTGCTCGTCCTCGGCCTGCTCATCGCCTTCTTCCTCAAGGAGAAACCGCTGGTGTCCCACAACGCCCCCGCCCTCGGCCAGGAGACCGCGCCGGTGACCGTCCCGCTCCCGCACGCCCGTTCGCCGTACCCGGCCGGCATCCCCGTGTGCGGCACGGTCCAGCACCCCGACGGCACCGTGGTGCCCCGCGCGGCGCTCACCCTCATCGACGTCGCCGGGCAGCAGGTCGGCCGGGGCGCCAGCGGCGAGGACGGACGGTACGCGCTCAGCACGCCCGGCTCCGGCTCCTACGTGCTGATCGCCGCCGCCGGCGGACACCAGCCGCAGGCCGTCTCCGTCACCGTCGGCGAACGCCCCGTCGAACTCGACGTCGTCCTCGGCGGCGCCGGACGCCTGGCCGGCAGCGTGCTCACCGCCGACGGCAGCCCCGTCCGCGACGCCACCGTCACCCTCACCAACGTGCACGGCGAGGTCGTCGCCACCACCCGCAGCGGACGCGAGGGCGGCTACGTCATCACCGAGCTGGTGGCCGGCGAGTACACCCTCGCCGCCAGCGCCCCCGCCTTCCGGCCCGCCGCGGTGCCGGTCACCGTGCAGGCCTCCCGGGAGACCCGGCAGGACATCGAACTCGCGGGCGGCGCCGTCCTGAAGGGCACCGTCCGGGCCGGCGGCGGACGCCCCGTGGAGGAGGCCCGGGTGACCCTGCTGGACGCCGCGGGCAACGTGGTCGACACCCTCACCACCGGAGCCGACGGAACCTTCCGGTTCGTGGACCTCTCCTCCGGCGAGTACACCGTCATCGCCGCGGGTTACCCGCCGGTCGCCACGGTGCTCCAGGTCGCGGGGGGCGGACGCACGGAACGCGACCTCCAGTTGGGGCACGAGGACTGACCGGGGGGCGCACGCAGCGCGCCGGGCCGTGCGCCGGTGCATCCGGTGCACCCAATTCCAGGATTGCCACACATCGCGACCGGCCGCCGCCTTACCGTAGTGGCGGGCGGCACAGATCGTTTTGCGGACAGCCGTGGGGAGAAAGGGCCTGGGCCATGGACCGTGGCAGCGAGCGGGACGCGCCTGCCGGGCGAGACGACGGCGACACCGCGGCGGGCCGGGTCCCGCTGGCCGTGGTCGTCGTCGACCGCGCCGGCCTGGTGTCCCACTGGAGCAGCGGTGCACGGCGCCTGTTCGGCGTCCACCGGGAGGAGGCCGTCGGCCGGCCCGCGGCCGATCTGCTGCCCGTCTCCGGCACCCTCCCCGACGACCTGGACGCCCCGGCCCCCGACCCGCTCACGGCGCCCGGCGGCACCGGCCCCGACCTGGAGGCCGCGCTCGACGGGCAGCACGGCTTCGCCAGGGCCGGCCGCGTCCGGCTCGGCCCGCACCGGCAGGGGCCCGCCGCCGAGGACCGGATCGACGTGCTGTGGTGGGCCTACCCGCTGGTCGGCCCGGGCACCTCCCGGCTGCTGGTGCTCGCCGCCGACGCCACCCGGCTGTGCGCCGAACGCGGCCACGACGACGAGACCGCCGAACGCATCGCGCCCGGCTTCGCCCGCCACACCGAACTGCCCGCCTCCGAGGACCTCGAACGGCGGCTGCCCGACATCCTGCCCAACATGGGCCCGGGCCTCAGCGCCCGTATCGTCTCCCAGGTCCTCGAACTCGGCTATCCGATCCTCGAGTTCAGTCGGTACGAACGGGTGCCCGTGACCCCGTACTGGGGCGTGCCCCGCCGCCCCGGCCGCACCCGCGCCGAGACCCTCCCGGACACCGCGGCCGTCGCGCCGCGCAACCGGGCCGTGGCCGCCGCCGTGCCGGCCGGCGCCGAGCAGGACCTGGAGTACGCCGCGGTCCGCGAGCGGCTGGAGTTCCTGAACGAGGTCAGCTCCCGCATCGGCTCCTCCCTGGACCTCGGCGAGACCATCCGCGAGGTCACCAGCGCCGCCGTGCCCCGGTTCGCGGACTTCGCCGGCACCCATCTGCGCGCCGCCGTGCTGGCCGGCGAGGGCTTCCCGGACGGCCCGCCGGACGCCAGCACCGTGATGTTCCGCGTCTGGGTCGAGCACAACGACGAGCCCGGCCGCTGGGACGACACCGTGCCGGTCGGCGAGGCCTTCGCCTTCCCCGAGCACACCCCGTTCTACCGGTGCATGGTCACCGGCGAGCCCGTCCTCGTCCCGCGGGTCACCGACGAGCTGTCCGAGCGGATCTCCGGCGAGTTCGAGAAGCGCGACCTCAGGCCCCTCATCGGCGGCCGGTCCCTGCTGATCGTCCCGCTCAAGGCGCGCAACGTCGTCCTCGGCTTCATGGTGCTGATGCGCCGCCCCGACCGGCCGCAGTTCGACGACATGGACCGCACCACCGGCGCCGAACTCGCCGCCCGCGCGGGCCTCGTGCTCGACAACGCCCGCATGTACACGTACCAGGAGAACGTCGCCGACACCCTCCAGGACAGCATGCTGCCGCAGATCACCCCGCGGATGGCCGGCTGCGACATCGCCACCCGCTATCTGCCCGGGACCCGGCTCGGCCGGATCGGCGGCGACTGGTTCGACACCATCAAACTGCCCGGCTCCCGCACCGCCCTCGTGGTCGGCGACGTCATGGGCCACGGACTGAACTCGGCCGCGATGATGGGCCAGTTGCGCACCGCCGTGCAGACCATGGCCGCCATGGAGACCCCGCCCGCCCAGCTCCTGCGCAATCTGGACGACCTGGCCCGCCGGCTCGGCGACACCTACCTCGCCACCTGCCTGTACGCGGTCTACGACCCGATCCGCGGCGAGCTGACCCTCGCCAACGCCGGTCACATCCCGCCCGTGCTGGTGCGCGCCGAGGACGGCGGCAGCCAACTGCTCGAACTGCCCACCGGAGCCCCGATCGGCGTCGGCGGCGTCCCGTTCGAGGCCGTCCGGGTCAGGGTCGCCCCCGGCGACCGGCTGGTGCTGTGCACCGACGGCCTGGTCGAGGTGCGCGGCTCCGACATCGGCGAGGGCCTGGCCGCGCTCTGCGAGTCCGCCGCCCATCCCGCGGCCTCGATGGACGACGCCTGCGACACCATCATCCGGGCGCTGAACACCGGTGGCGGACGCAAGGACGACGTCGCCCTGCTCATGGCGCGTCTCAACGGCATCGCCGACGACCATGTCGCCGAGTGGCGGCTCGACGCCGCGCCGCGCGAGGTGGCCCGGGCCCGCCGGCTGGTGCGCGAACAGCTGCGGGCCTGGGGCCTGCCGCAGGCGGTGGAGACGGCCGAACTGCTGGTCAGCGAGGTCGTCACCAACGCCGTCCTGCACGCCGGGAGCGACCGGATCGGCCTGCGGATCGTGCGCACCGACGCGCTGCTGTTCGAGGTCACCGACGACGAACCCGCCCTGCCCGTCCTGCTGAGCACCGGCGGCGACGACGAGACCGGCCGCGGTCTGCGCGTGGTCAGCCGGCTCGCCCGGGAGTGGGGCGCCAGCGCCACCGGGCACCGCAAGACCGTGTGGTTCGAACAGACCCTCACCGCCGGCGGCTGACCCGCCGCGCGTCCCTCCCACAAGGTGGCCGCGCGCCCCTTGCCCCGCGCCGGTCCGCCGCGATATCCCGATCACGGAACCGACCCGTGGGGAGACCGCATGAACATCTCGGACACCTATCGCGACGCGTGGGAGAGCTACTGGAGCGAGACCTCCGACGTCCGTGGGGAGGCGATATGGGACTCCGATCCCTCGCTGAGCGCCGCGCCGCACAGCGACCTGCTGTTGCTCCATGCCGACCCGGACCGGACGATCGTCGACCTCGGCTGCGGCAACGGCACGCAGACCCGCTACCTGGCCACCCGGTTCGCCCGCGCCGTCGGCGTCGACCTCTCGCACGCGGCCGTCGAGCACGCCCGCCGCGCCGCGGGCGACGCGCCCGTCGAGTTCCGGCAGCTCGACCTGACCGACACCGACGCCGTCCGCGCCCTGCACCGGCGGCTCGGCGACAGCCACGTCTACATGCGGGCCGTCATCCACCAGAGCGAACCGGCCGCGCGCCCGGCGGTCGCCGCCGCCGTCGCCGAGATCATCGGCACCGAGGGCCGCGCCTTCGTGGTCGAGCTGACCTCCGGCTCCCGGGACGTCCTCAGCCGCGCCGCCGCCGGACCGGCCGGCCCGCCGCCCAAGCTGCGCCGCGTCTTCCACCACGGGCTCAAGCCCGCCGCCGCCCCCGACGACGAGATCCCGCGCCTGCTCGCCGAGGCCGGCCTCACCGTACTGGCCGACGGCGCGACCGCCCTGCCGCAGACCGAGTACCTCGCCGACGGCACCCGCATCGACCTCCCGGCCCGCTGGTTCGTCCTCGCCCGGTCCTGACCGCACTCCGGCCGGGGCGGGATCGGTCGCCGACGGTCCGCGGTGGCGCGTCGGGGGCGGTTCGGAAGGGGCCGGGGCGGTGCCGACATCGGGTTCGCGTCCTTCGCCGGGGTCGTGGCCAGGGGGCTGCACGGCGCGTAACGTGACACGGCATGAAGATCCTCATCAGCGCCGACATGGAGGGCGCCACCGGGGTCACCTGGCCCGCCGACGTGCTGCCGGGGACGCCGCAGTGGGAGCGGTGCCGGGCGATGTTCACCTCGGACGTGAACGCCGCCGCCGAGGGATTCTTCGACGGCGGCGCTCACGAGGTGCTGGTGAACGAGGCCCACTGGACCATGCGCAACCTGCTGCTGGAACGGCTCGACGAGCGGGTGGAGATGCTCACCGGCCGGCACAAGGCGCTGTCGATGGTCGAGGGCGTCCAGCACGGCGACGTCGACGGCATCGCCTTCGTCGGCTACCACGCCGGCGCCGGCATGGGGGGCGTCCTCGCCCACACCTACCTCGCCAACCAGATCACCGGAGTGTGGCTGAACGGCGTCCGCGCCAGCGAGGGTCTGCTCAACGCCCGTGTCGTCGCCGAGTACGGCGTCCCGGTCGTCCTCGTCACCGGCGACGACGTGGCCTGCGAGGACGCCCTCGGCTACGCCCCCGAGGCACGGAAGGTGGCCGTCAAGGACCATGTCTCGCGGTACGCGGCCGTGTGCCGGACCCCGGCCCGGACCGCCGCCGGCATCCGGGCCGCGGCCAAGGAGGCTGCCTCGCTGGCGGTCCGTCACCAGCCGCTCGGCGACGGGCCGTTCACGGTGGCCGTCGAGTTCGACGCCGAGCACCTCGCCCAGGCCGCCACCGTCGTCCCCGGCGTGGCGCGGGCCGGCGAGCGGAAGGTGGCGTACACCAGCGCCACGATGTACGAGGGCATCAGGACGTTCAAGGCGGTCACCACGATCGCCTCCGCCGCCGTGGAGGAGCAGTATGGCTGACCCGCAGGCACTCGACGAGGTCGTGGAGTTCACCTCCGGCCTGATCCGCATCGACACCGCCAACCGGGGCGGCGGGGACTGCCGGGAGCGGCCGGCCGCCGAGTACGCCGCCGAACGGCTGGCCGGTGCGGGCCTGCAACCCCTGCTGCTGGAGCGCACCCCGGGCCGCACCAACGTGGTGGCCCGGATCGAGGGCACCGACCCGTCCGCCGACGCGCTGCTCGTCCACGGCCACCTCGACGTCGTACCCGCCGAGGCCGCCGACTGGAGCGTGCCCCCGTTCTCCGGCGAGGTCCGCGACGGGATGGTGTGGGGGCGGGGCGCCGTCGACATGAAGAACATGGACGCGATGATCCTCGCGGTGGTCCGGGCCTGGGCCCGGCAGGGCGTACGGCCCCGCCGCGACCTGGTCATCGCCTTCACCGCCGACGAGGAGGCCAGCGCCGTGGACGGCTCCGGATTCCTCGCCGACCGGCACCCCGAACTCTTCGAGGGCTGCACGGAAGGCGTCGGCGAGGCGGGCGGCTACACCTTCCACGACGGCTCCGGCCGCGAGATCTACCCGATCGCGGCGGGCGAGCGCGGCACCGCCTGGCTGAAGCTCACCGCGCGCGGCCGGGCCGGGCACGGCTCCAAGGTGAACCGGGAGAACGCGGTGACCCGGCTCGCCGCCGCCGTCACCCGCATCGGCGAGCACGAATGGCCGCTGCGGCCCACCCCCACCGTCCGGGCCGCCCTGGACGCGCTCGCCGAGCTGTACGGCATCGACGCCGGCCGCGCCGACGTGGACCGGCTGCTGGAGAAGCTCGGCCCCGCCGCCCGGCTGGTCGAGGCGACCGTCCGCAACAGCGCCAACCCGACCATGCTGGACGCCGGTTACAAGCTCAACGTCATTCCCGGCGAGGCGGTCGCCTATGTGGACGGGCGCTGTCTGCCCGGCACCGAGGAGGAGTTCGCCGCCACCCTGGACCGGCTCACCGGCCCGGACGTCCACTGGGAGTACGCCCACCGCGAAGTGGCCCTCCAGGCACCAGTGGACGCCCCGCTGTTCGCGCGCATGCGGGCCGCCGTCGAGGAGTTCGCACCCGGCGGACACGTGGTGCCGTACTGCATGGCCGGCGGCACGGACGCCAAGCAGTTCTCCCGGCTCGGCATCACCGGCTATGGTTTCGCCCCGTTGAAGCTGCCCGCCGGCCTCGACTACCAGGCGCTGTTCCACGGCGTGGACGAGCGCGTGCCCGTCGAGGCACTGCACTTCGGGGTCCGCGTCCTGGACCGCTTTTTGAGGACGGCGTAGACGATGGGGGAACAGATGCGCACCGCGCCGTACGGATCGTGGCCGTCGCCCGTCACCGCGGCGCTCGCCGCCGCGCACGACGGCCGCCCGGACTGGGTGGAGTTCGTCGGCGACGAGATCTGGTGGACCGAACCCCGGCCGGCCGAGGGCGGCCGGCGGGCCCTGGTCCGGCGGCGCGCCGACGGCACCGAGGAGACCGTGCTGCCGGCGCCGTGGAACGTCCGCAGCAGGGTCATCGAGTACGGCGGCCGGCCCTGGACCGGGGCCGTGACCGGCGGCCGGCCGCTGATCGTCTTCGCGCACTTCGCCGACCAGCGGCTGTACCGGTACGAGCCCGGCGGCGAACCCGTCCCGCTCACCCCCCTCTCCCCGGTGGCCGGCGGCCTGCGCTGGGCCGAACCCCGCGTGGACCCGGCCCGCGGCGAGGTGTGGTGCGTGCTGGAGGAGTTCACCGGGGACGGGCCGGACGACGTGCGGCGGGTCCTGGTCGCCGTACCGCTGGACGGCTCGGCCGCCGCCGACCGCGCCGCCGTCCGCGAACTCACCGCCTCCCGCCACCGGTTCGTCACCGGCGCCCGGCTCTCGCCCGACGGCCGGCGGGCCGCCTGGCTCGGCTGGGACCATCCGCGGATGCCGTGGGACGGCACCGAGCTGCTGGTCGCCGACGTGACCGGCGACGGCCGGCTGACCGGCGTCCGCACGGTCGCCGGAGGCCCGGAGGAGGCCGTCTGCCAGGCGGAGTGGGCGCCGGACGGCAGCCTTGTGTACGCGAGCGACCGCGGCGGCTGGTGGCACCTCTACCGCGACGGCACCCCGCTGTGCGGCCGCCAGGAGGAGTTCGGCGGTCCGCTGTGGCAGCTCGGGGCGCGCTGGTTCGCGCCGCTGGACAACGGCCTGCTGGCGGTCGTGCACGGACGCGGACCGGCCGCGCTCGGGATACTGGACCCGGAGACCGGCGAGATCGTGGACGCCGCCGGCCCCTGGACCGAGTGCGCCCCGACCCTCGCCGTGCACGGTCAGCGTGTCGTCACCGTCGGCGCCGGCCCGCACACCGGGTACGAGGTGGTCGAGCTGGACACCGTCACCGGCCGCGCCCGCGTGGTCGGCGCCCGCCACCGCGACTCCGTCGACCCCGCCTACTACCCGCGGCCCGAGGTGCGCACCTTCCACGGGCCCGACGGCCGCGAGGTGCACGCCCACGTCTACCCGCCGCACCACCCCGCGCGCACCGCGCCCGACGGCGAACGCCCGCCGTACGTGATCTGGGCGCACGGCGGACCCACCAGCCGGACCCCGCTCGTCCTGGACCTGGCCGTCGCCTACTTCACCTCGCGGGGCATCGGCGTCGCCGAGGTGAACTACGGCGGCTCCACCGGATACGGCCGGGCCTACCGGGAGCGGCTGCGCGGACAGTGGGGCGTGGTCGACGTCGAGGACTGCGCGGCCGTCGCCCGTGCCCTCGCCGCCGAGGGCGCCGCCGACCCCGCCCGGCTGGCGATCCGGGGCGGCAGCGCCGGCGGCTGGACCGCCGCCGCCTCCCTGACCACCACCGATGTCTACGCCTGCGGCGCCATCAGCTACCCGGTGCTCGACCTCACCTCCTGGGGCCCCGGCGAGACCCACGACTTCGAGTCCCGCTACCTGGAGTCGCTGATCGGCCCGCTCGCCGAGGTCCCCGAACGGTACGCCGAACGCTCCCCGATCACCCACGCCGACCGGCTCACCGTGCCGTTCCTGCTGCTCCAGGGCCTGGACGACGTCATCTGCCCGCCCGCCCAGTGCGAGCGCTTCCTCGCCCGGACCGCCGGCCGGGGCGTACCCCACGCCTACCTCGCGTTCGAGGGCGAGGGCCACGGCTTCCGCCGCGCGGAGACCATGATCCGCGCACTGGAGGCCGAACTCTCCTTGTACACCCAGGTGTTCGGGCTGGACCCGGCACCGCCCGCCCCGACGGTGGAGCTGACCCCGTGAACGGACTCGCCCGCCCGCGCCGGCTGGCCCCGGGCGCCCGGGTCGCCGTCGTCGCCACCAGCGGTCCGGTGCCCGAGGAACGGCTCCAGGCGGGCCTGGACGTGCTGCGCGGCTGGGACCTGGACCCGGTGGCCGCGCCTCACGTCCTCGACCGGCGGCCGGGCCTCGGCTATCTGGCCGGCACCGACGCCGACCGCGCCGCCGACTTCCAGAACGCCTGGTGCGACCCCGCCGTGGACGCGGTGCTGTGCGCCCGCGGCGGCTACGGCGCCCAGCGCATGCTGGACCTGCTCGACTTCGACGCGCTGCGCGCGGCCGGACCCAAGCTGTTCATCGGCTTCAGCGACGTCACGGTCCTGCACGAGGCCATCGCCACCCGGCTGGGGCTCGCCACGCTGTACGGGCCGGTGGCGGCCGGCGCCGACTTCGTCAAGGACCAGCGGACCCAGGAGCACCTGCGGGCCACGCTGTTCGCGCCCGAGACCGTCCGGACCCTGACCTTCGGCGGCACCCCCCTCGTCCCCGGCCGGGCCCGCGGCGTCACCCTCGGCGGCTGCCTGTGCCTGCTCGCCGCGGAACTCGGCACCCCGGGCGCCCGGCCTTCGGCGCGCGGCGGACTGCTGTGCCTGGAGGACGTCGGCGAGCAGACCTACCGGCTGGACCGGTACCTCACCCAGCTCCTGCGGGCCGGCTGGCTGGACGGGGTGCGCGGGGTGCTGCTCGGCTCCTGGGAGGACTGCGCCGGCCAGGAGGAGCTGCGGGCCCTGTTCGCCGACCGGCTCGGCGGGCTCGGGGTGCCGGTCGCCGAGAACACCGGATTCGGGCACTGCGCGGGCGCGTTGACGGTCCCGTTCGGGGTGACCGCCGCGCTCGATACGGAGGCGGGCACGCTCACCCTGGACGAGCCGGCCCTGCGCTGACGCCGTAGGCTGGACGGATGCCGCACCACCCGTCCCGGTACCTCGCCGAGGGCCCCCGCGTCGCCATCCGCCCCTTCACCCTCGGGGACGGCCCCGAGTTCACCGCCCGGGCCCGCGAGAGCAAGGACCTGCACCGGCCCTGGCTGTTCCCGCCGGACACCGACGAGGCGTACGCCGACTACGCCGGCCGGCTGATCGACGACCCGGCCCGGGCCGGCTTCCTGGTGTGCGAGCGGGACAGCGGGGACATCGCCGGATTCATCAACATCAACAACATCGTGCGGGGCGGTTTCAGGTGCGGCGCCCTCGGCTACGGCGCCTTCGCGCACGCGGCCGGGCGGGGCCTGATGCGCGAAGGGCTGGAACTGGTCATCGGGTACGCGTTCGGCCCGCTGGGCCTGCACCGGCTGGAGATCAACGTGCAGCCCGGCAACGCCGCCTCCATCGCCCTGGCCCGGGGCGCCGGGTTCCGCCTGGAGGGCTTCTCGCCCGACATGATCCACGTCGACGGCGCCTGGCGCGACCACGAGCGCTGGGCCCTGACCACCGAGATGCGCGGCTGACCGGTTCAGCCGCGCTGGTCCACGTACTCGAAGACCGACCCGTCCGGGTGCACCGCCAGCAGATTGCGGCCCCCCGGCGTCGGCACCGGTCCCGCGACGATCCTCGCGCCCAGCCCGGTCAGCAGCCGATGGGCCTCCTCCACGTCCTTCACCGCGATCGTCGCCGCCACCTTGCGCAGGATCTCCAGCTCCTCCCGCGGGCCGCTCATCAGCAGGAACGAGCCGACCGCGGCGACCTCGACCCCGCCGCGCGTGAAGCGCAGCGCGCCGGTGCCGGTCAGCCGTTCGTAGAAGGGGACCGCGGTGTCGAGGTCGTCGACGCAGATGCGCAGCGAAGCGCCCAGAATCTCCATACGGGCGAGCCTAGTTGGGGCCGCCCGCGGCGCGCACGGTCTCCGCGTTACGCACAGTGAGGGACGGGTACCCGCACGGCATGAACCGTTCGGAGCACCTGGAACATCATCTGGACCGCCACCTGGTCGAGGAACTGGCCCAGGTGGCACGCGAGACGGTGCGCGACGAACTGCGCGAGCAGTCCCGCAAGCAGCGCCGCACCGCCATGCTGTACGCCGCCTCGGGCGCCGCCGCCCTGTACGCGGGCGGCGCGGTGGCCCTCGCGGCGGGCCTGGCCCTGGCGTCCGGCCTGCCCGGCTGGGCCGCGGCCCTGATCACGGCGGCACTCCTCGGCGTGGCGGCGTACTTCCTGCGCCGCGCGGCCCACGGAGACCACCACACCCCGCACCGCGTGATCGGCGGCACAGCCCCCGGAGCCCCGCCGTCGGGCCTCGGCATGCCCTACCCCCCGATGCCCCAGAACCCGCCGGACAGCCCGCGCCACAGGGCCTGACGGCGGCCGGTCCGGCGGTGCTCACCCGGTGAGCCGCGGCGGCACCCTCGGTTCTCCGACTTCCGCCGGCGCACGCCCGCAACGTGCTCATGTGCCGCGCGGCATCGTCTCCGTACGCGGCGCACCTTCGTGGCGCCGCCGACCCGGGACGCGTGGCCCGGCCCGGGCCGGCCCCGGAGGACCGGTCGCGCCGGGCGCGAGACGCCGCCGGGAGCGCGACGCCGCGCTGTCCCGGCCCCGGCCGGCGTAACGGTGGCCCGCCCGGCGTTTGGCGGCCCCGGCCCCGGTTACGCGGAAGACCTCGTACGAGCCACACCGCCGGAGGCGCACCGTGAGCCGACCTCGCGTCGTGATCGTCGGCGCCGGTTTCGCCGGGTATCAGGCCGCCCGCACGCTGGCCCGGCTCACCCGGAACCGCGCCGACATCACGCTGCTCAACCCCACCGATCACTTCCTGTACCTGCCGCTGCTGCCCCAGGTCGCCGCCGGCGTCCTGGAGGCCCGCCGGGTCACCGTGTCGCTGCCCGGCACGCTGCGCGGGGTGCGGCTGGTCCTCGGCGAGGCGGAGCGCGTCGACCTGGACGGGTGCACGGTGCACTACCGCGGCCCCGAGGGCGGCGCGGACACGCTCGGCTACGAGCGGCTGGTGCTGGCCGTCGGCAGCGTCAACAGACTGCTGCCGGTCCCCGGCGTCGCCGAGCACGCGCACGGCTTCCGGGGACCGCCCGAGGCGCTGTACCTGCGCGACCACGTGACCCGGCAGGTGGAACTCGCCGCTGCCGACAGCCCGGAGTCGGCCGCCGCCCGGTGCACGTTCGTGGTGGCCGGCGCGGGCTACACCGGCACCGAGGTGGCGGCCCAGACCCACCTGCTCACCGACCGGCTGGCCCGCCGGAACCCGCTGCCGGCCGGGCTGCGCCCGCGCTGGATCCTGCTGGACGTGGCACCGCGCGTGCTGCCGGAGCTGGACGAGCGGCTGTCCCGGACGGCCGAGCGGGTGCTGCGGGCCCGCGGGGTCGAGGTGCGGACCGGCACCTCGGTCCGGCAGGCCACCCCCGACGGCGTGCTGCTCAGCGACGGCGAGTTCCTCGCGTCCCGGACCCTGGTGTGGTGCGTGGGCGTACGGCCCGATCCGCTGGTGCAGGCCCTCGGGCAGCCGCTGGAGCGCGGACGGCTGATCGTCGACGCCTATCTGCGGCTGCCCGATCGGCCCGAGGTGTTCGCCTGCGGGGACGCCGCCGCCGTGCCCGACCCGGACCGGCCGGGCGAGTTCACGGCGATGACGGCCCGGCACGCCTGGCGGCAGGGCCGGGTGGCCGGGGAGAACCTGGCCGCCACGCTCGGGCTCGGCCGCCGCCGGCGCCCGTACCACCACCGCGGCGCCGGCTTCGCCGTCGACCTCGGCGGGGCCCGGGCCGCCGCCAACCCGTTCGGCATCCCGCTGTCCGGTCTCGCGGCCGGCGCGGTGACCCGCGGCCACCACCTGGCCGCGCTGCCCGGCAACCGCGTCCGGGTCGCCGCCGACTGGCTGCTGGACGCCGTACTCCCGCGCCAAGGCGTGCAGTTGGGGCTGGACCGGTCCCGGCCGGTACCGCTGGACACGGCCGCACCGGAACCGGCACGGGTCCCGGGCGCCCCCGAGGAGCCGGGGCCCGGCCCGTACGAGGCACGCCGCGGACCCGAGCACGAGCGGGCCGAGGACGCCGGGGGAGAGGAGCCCATGACCCACGGGAGCCGCGGCATCCGGCCGGACGGCCACCCCGCCCCGAAACCGAGCACGACGGGGCCTGCGAGCAGTCCCCGAGCAGACCTGTAAGGAGATCTAGGAGACTCATGAACACCGACGAACTCGCCGAACTCGGCCAGCAGTTGCGCGTGGACAGCGTGCGGGCGTCCGCCGCCGCCGGATCGGGGCACCCCACGTCCTCGATGTCCGCCGCCGACCTGCTGGCCGTCCTCCTCGCCAACCACCTCCGCTACGACTTCGAGCGTCCCGAACACCCCGCCAACGACCGCTTCGTCCTGTCCAAGGGACACGCCTCCCCGCTGCTGTACGCCGCGTACAAGGCGGCCGGCGCCATCGAGGACGGCGAGCTGGTCACCTTCCGCAAGCTCGGCAGCCGGCTGGAGGGCCATCCCACGCCCCGCCGGCTGCCCTGGGTGGAGACGGCCACCGGCTCGCTCGGCCAGGGCCTGCCGGTCGGCGTCGGCATCGCGCTCGCCGGGAAGCGGCTGGACCGCACCGGCTACCGGGTGTGGGTGCTGTGCGGCGACAGCGAGCTGGCGGAGGGCTCGGTGTGGGAGGCCGCCGAGCACGCGGGTCACGAGAACCTGGACAACCTCGTCGCCATCGTGGACGTCAACCGGCTCGGCCAGCGCGGCCCCACCCGGCACGGCCACGACCTGGACGCCTACGCCCGCCGCTTCCAGGCCTTCGGCTGGCACACCATCGAGATCGACGGGCACGACGTCGACAAGATCGACCGGGCGTACGGCGAGGCGCTGTCCACCGCCGGGCAGCCCACCGTGATCCTCGCCCGCACCCTCAAGGGCAAGGGCGTCGCCTCCGTGGAGGACCGCGAGGGACTGCACGGCAAGCCGCTGCCCGAGGCCGAGGAGGCCATCGCCGAACTCGGCGGGCAGCGTGACCTGCGGGTCCGGGTGAGCGAGCCGCAGGTCGCCGCCGCGCTGCGCTCCCTGACCACCGAGGCGGTCCGGCTGCCGCGATTCGAGGTGGGCGAGGAGGCCGCCACCCGGGACGCCTTCGGCAAGGCCCTCGCCGCGCTCGGCACCGCGCGCGGCGACGTCGTCGCCCTGGACGGCGAGGTCGGCGACTCCACCCGCACCGAGGAATTCGCCAAGGAACACCCGGACCGCTACTTCGAGTGCTACATCGCCGAGCAGCAGCTCGTCGCGAGCGCCGTCGGCATGGCCACGCGCGGCTGGGTGCCGTACGCCGCCACCTTCGCCGCGTTCCTCACCCGTGCCCACGACTTCGTGCGCATGGCCTCCATCAGCGGCTCCGGGATCAACCTCGTCGGCTCGCACGCCGGTGTCGCCATCGGCCAGGACGGGCCCTCGCAGATGGGCCTGGAGGACCTGGCGATGTTCCGGTCCGTGTACGGCTCCACGGTGCTCTACCCGTGCGACGCCAACCAGACGGCCCGGCTGGTCGCGGCCATGGCCGGCCTGGACGGCATCCGCTATCTGCGCACCTCCCGCGGCAAGACCCCGGTGCTCTACGGCCCGGACGAGGAGTTCCCGGTCGGCGGCAGCAAGACGCTGCGCTCCGGTGAGCACGACCGGCTGACGATCGTGGCGGCCGGAGTGACCGTGCCCGAGGCGCTGACGGCCGCCGACCGGCTCGCCGAGGAGGGCATCGAGGTGCGGGTGATCGATCTGTACTCGGTCAAGCCCGTCGACGCCGACACCCTGCGCCGCGCCGCCGAGGACACCGGCTGCCTGCTCACGGTGGAGGACCACCGCCCGGAGGGCGGCCTCGGCGACGCCGTCGCGGAGGTGTTCGGCGACGGCCGGCCGGTGCCCCGTCTGGTCCGGCTGGGGGTGCGCACCATGCCGGGCTCGGCCGCGCCGGACGAGCAGCTGCACGCGGCCGGCATCGACTCGGTGGGCATCGCGGCGGCGGTCCGGCTGCTGGTCGAGGAGGCGGTCGTGCGGTGAGCCACGGCGCCGCGCCCGGCGATCCGGGCGGGCCGGCACGCGGTGGAGATCCAGCGGCCGGGGAGTCCTCTTCTCCGGCCGCGACGGCGCGCCCCGGTACACCAAGGGCCCGTGACGATGCCGCCGCCGTCCGGCACCCGGGCCGGATCACCACCGCCGACCGCACCGTCCGCGCCCGCCCGGGCGCTCCGGCCCCCGTCGCCCTAGCCTGGAAACAGGTGGACGATCCCGCGCTCGACGTCCGCAGGTGGACCCTCGCCGACGCCGTCGAACAGGCCCGCACCGCACCGTGGGCCATCGTGCCGGGCGGGGCCGGGGCCGGCCCCGCCTCGATCACATGCGCTCCCGAGGTTTGGCCAAGGGAGGAGCGGCCACACGCAGGGGAGAGGTGGCCATGTCGAACACAAACAGCACACCGAAGACACAGAGTTCACAAGAACCCCAGGACTCACACGAAAAGCACGAGAACGCGCGGAACGAACAGAACGAACGTAACGAGCGGAACGAACGGAACGAGGCGGGCGGCCGCCGGCCGACCCCCATGGAGGTGCTGCGCGAGGCGCGCACCCAGCTCACCGAACTCACCGGGCTCGTCCCCGAGACCGTCTCCTCCTTCGAGCAGACCGAGGACGGCTGGTCCATCGAAGTCGAGGTGCTGGAGCTCGCCCGGGTGCCCGACACCATGAGCCTGATGGCGAGCTACCAGGTCGAGCTGGACCCCGAGGGGCAGCTGACCGGATACCGGCGCGTCCGCCGTTACGAACGCGGCAGGGCCGACGCGCGCGGCGGCCGCTGAGCCGACCGCGCGCCCCGACCGCGCAGACCGCGCACCTACTAGGCACGAGGAGGAATCGCCGGCATGACTGTTGTTCCGGCACAGCAGAGCGGAGGCGGAGGCGGCAGCAGCGGCCTCTACGACGTGCTCGAGCTCGTCCTCGACCGGGGGCTGGTGATCGACGCGTTCGTCCGCGTCTCCCTGGTCGGTATCGAGATCCTGAAGATCGATGTCCGGGTCGTCGTGGCCAGCGTCGACACCTACCTGCGCTTCGCCGAGGCGTGCAACCGCCTCGACCTGGAGTCGGGGCCGCACAAGAGCCCCGGCCTGCCCGACATGGTCGGCGAACTCACCGAGCAGGGAGCCCGCGGCAAGTCCAAGGGCGCGCTCTCCGGTGCCGCGCAGACCATATCCGACGCCTTCAACCAGGCCCGGCAGGAAGGGGAGACCGAGTCCCGGCCGCGCGCCCGCAAGGCCCCGGCGCGTCGTAAGGAGGAGCAGGAGTGAGCACCTACGTCTACGGGATCACCGCCCGGTCGCACCCGGCGCTGCCCGAGGGCATGACCGGCGTCGGCGAGCCGCCCCGCCCGGTGCGCGTCCTCACGGCCGGTGACCTGACCGCCGTGGTCAGCGACGCCCCCGAGGACCTGCGCCCCAAGCGCCGGGACCTGCTCGCCCACCAGAACGTGCTCGCCGAGGCCGGAGCCGGCGGCTGCGTGCTGCCCATGCGGTTCGGCAGCGTCGCCACGGACGACGACGCGGTCGTCCAGGTGCTCACCGAGCGGGCGGACCACTACGCGGAGCGGCTGCGGGAGCTGGACGGCAAGGTCGAGTACAACGTCAAGGCCACGCACGTCGAAGAGGCCGTGCTGCATCTGGTGATGGCCGAGAACACCGAGGCACGCGCCCTCGCCGAGGCCAACCGCCGGTCCGGCGGAGGCAGCTACGAGGACAAGATCCGCCTCGGGGAGCTGATCGCCGGTCTCGTCAAGGCCAAGGAGGCCGACGACGCCGGCGAGGTGCGGGACCTGCTGGCACCGGCCGCCGCCGCGGTCAGCGTGGGTCCCGAGTCCACCGGCTGGCTGCTGAACGTGTCGTACCTCGTGGCCCGGGACTCGGCCGAGCACTTCCTGGCCGCGGTGGAGGAGGTCCGCCAGGGCCATCCCCACCTCGACCTGCGGATCAACGGGCCGCTGCCGCCGTACAGCTTCGTCGAACCCGGCCCGGCCCAGCCCGCCGGCAGTACGGCGGGCGCGGACACCGGGGCGCGCTAGCGCTCCGGGCCCGGACGGAAGGAGAACACCATGGGACTGATCGGCGAAGTGCTGATGCTGCCGTTCGCCCCCGTGCGCGGCAGCGCCTGGGCCATCAGGCAGGTGCTCCAGGAGGCGGAACGGATCTACTACGACCCCGCCACCGTATGGGCCGAACTCGCCCGCCTCGAAGAGCAGCTTGAGGCGGGCGAGATCACCGAGGAGGAGTTCGACCGGCGCGAGGACGAACTGCTCGACCGGCTGGAGACCGCCATGCACTCCGGCGACACGACAGGCAACGGGACGGGACGATGAACCGAACGGCACTGGGCCTCGCCGTAGGGGCCGGATATCTGCTCGGCCGCACCAAGAAGCTGAAGATGGCGCTCGCGGTCGGCTCCCTGGTGGCCGGCAAGAAGCTGAACCTCAGCCCCAAGGCGCTCGCGGAGCTGGCGAACCAGCAGCTGAAGAGCAACCCCCAGTTCAAGGAGATCGGGGACCAGCTGCGCCAGGACCTGCGCGGGGTCGGCAAGGCCGCCACCGGCGCGATGGTCGAGCGGCAGATGAGTTCGCTCGCCGGCCGGCTGCGCAGCCGCACCGACCGGGTGCACGACGAGCTGTCGGGCGCCGTGCCCGGCGGCTTGGGCGAGGAGCCGGACGAGCGCGAGGAAACCGGCGCGGACGAGGACGCCGGGACGAAGGGCCGGGCCCGCGACGAGGCGTCCCGGGGGAACGGGAAGGCCCCGCAGAAGAGGACTTCCGAGCGGAAGGCCCCCGAGAAGAAGGCTTCCGGGCGCAAGGCCGCCGGGAAGCCGCTGTCCGCCGCCGGCAAGGGAGCGGGCAGGAAGACGGGCGCGGCCGGCAGGACGGCGGCGAAGCGGACGGCCGCGGCGGGTGAGTCCGCCCGCGGCGCCGGCTCCCGGCAGTCGAAGGGCGGCGATGACCGATGACCGAGACCCTCCGTTCCACGGCCTCCCAGGCCGCCGGCGGCAACCCGGCGGGTCCGCTCGCCGACCTCGCCCACAGCGAGGCCGCCGACCGGCTCAAGGAGGAGGTCCGCGCTTATCTGACCGCGCAGGCAGAGCGGATGCTGGCCGGCGTCGGCCGCAAGCTCGGCGAGACGACCGTCCGGCTCAACGACATCGCCGAGGGCAACAGCCCGGGCTTCGCCAAGCTGGCACTGGAAGGCGGCCGCAAGCTGGCCGAGGGCAAGGGCCCGCTGCGCTCCGCGCTGGAGCTGGGCGCCTCCCGCGCCAAGGAGAACGTGATGGACGCGGTGAGAAACCTGGGGGGAAGCAAGGGCAAGAAGGGCGGCGCGGGCAAGAAGCCCACCGTCATCATGGAGTCCGTCGACGTCGGTGTGCCGCTGCGCACCGCGTACGACCAGTGGACGCAGTACCAGAGCTTCAGCACCTTCGCCAAGGGCGTCAAGAGCGCGAGCCGCTCCGACGACACGCACTCCGACTGGCAGGCGAAGGTCTTCTGGTCGTCCCGCAGCTGGAAGGCGCAGACGACCGAGCAGATACCCGACTACCGCA